>DATMGU010000114.1:0-109970 GCA_035555315.1 Allostellaceae bacterium | reverse complement strand
GACTTGATCGACAGGGTGAGCTTGCGGGTCGCCTTGTCGAGCGCCGTGATCTTCGCGTCGACCTTCTCGCCGATGGCGAACCGGTCGGGACGCTGCTCGCTGCGCTCCCGCGACAGCTCGGCCTTGCGGATGAAGCCGGGCATGCCGTCCGTCGCGAGCACTTCGATCCCGTTCTCGGTGATCTGGGTGACCGTGCAGGTGACGACGTCGCCCTTCTTCAGCTTGGACATCCCCTCCTGATAGGGATCCTCGGCCAGCTGCTTGACGCCGAGGCTGATACGCTCCTTCTCGATATCGACATCGAGCACCTTCACGCGGACCATGTCGCCCTTGTTGTACTCGTTGACGACTTCCTCGCCCGGGCGTGCCCAGTCGAGGTCCGAGAGGTGAACCATGCCGTCGATATCGCCGGGCAGGCCCACGAACAGGCCGAACTCGGTGATGTTCTTGACCTCGCCTTCCAGCTCGGTGCCGGCCGGATAGTTCTCGACGAACGCATCCCACGGATTGGCCAGGGTCTGCTTGAGGCCGAGGCTGATCCGCCGCTTCTGCGGATCGACGTCGAGCACCATGACTTCCACTTCCTGGCTGGTCGAAACGATCTTGCCGGGGTGGACGTTCTTCTTGGTCCAGGACATCTCGGAGACGTGCACCAGACCCTCGACACCGGGCTCCAGCTCCACGAAGGCGCCGTAGTCGGTGATATTGGTGACACGACCCTTGAACCGCGCGGTCGCCGGGTACTTGAGTTCGACGCCGTCCCAGGGATCGGCTTCGAGCTGCTTCATGCCCAGGCTGATGCGCTGCGTCTCCGGGTTGAACCGAATGACCTGCACCTTGACCGACTGGCCGATATTCAGCGCCTCGGACGGGTGGTTGATGCGGCGCCAGGCGATGTCGGTGACGTGCAGCAGACCATCCACGCCGCCCAGATCGACGAACGCGCCGTAATCGGTGATGTTCTTGACCACGCCGTTGAGGATCTGGCCTTCCTTCAGGTTGGCGACCAGTTCCGATCGGGCCTCGGCGCGGCTTTCTTCCAAGACCGCGCGGCGCGAGACCACGATGTTGCCGCGCGAGCGGTCCATCTTGAGGATCTGGAAGGGCTGCGGCGTGCCGATCAGCGGGGTGATGTCGCGCACCGGGCGGATATCGACCTGGCTGCCCGGCAGGAACGCCACGGCGCCGTTGAGGTCGACGGTGAAGCCGCCCTTGACCCGGCCGAAGATCACGCCGGTGACCCGCTCGTTCGCCTGGAAGCCCTTTTCGAGCTGGGTCCAAGCCTCTTCGCGGCGGGCCTTCTCACGGCTGAGCTGTGCCTCGCCGTGCTTGTCTTCCATCCGCTCCAGATAGACCTCGACGGTATCGCCCGCCTTGATCTCGGGCGTGTTGCCCGGCGTCGCGAATTCCTTCAAGGGCACCCGCCCCTCGGATTTCAGGCCGACATCGATCAGCACCATGTCGTTTTCGACGGACACGACGCGACCGGTAACGACGGTCCCCTCGAGGCTGCTCGACGTTCCAAGCGACTCATCGAGCAGTGCGGCGAAACTCTCCTTGAAAGAGGGTTCGGCGAACTCAGTTTCAACAGCCATCGGCTCTCCTGATCCCAAACAAGAAAGACCGGACCGCCGGGGATCAAGGCGAACCGGTCAACCGCCGACAAGATCGGGCGCGGCGGTGATGACCCGTAAAAACGTCGTTTGCCGGGTGGTCGCCCTAGTCCCGCGAGGGACCTTCGGCGGACCACGGACGCAGTTTCCGCCCGACCAGATCGGCCGCGATGGCGAATGCCGCGTCAGCATCCAGATGCGTCGTATCGAGCACGATCGCATCCTCGGCAGGTTTTGATGGGGCGGACAAGCGCGACGCGTCGCGTTGATCCCGCACCAGCAGATCCTGCAAAACGGCTGCTTCTATACTCTCCACCCCGCGATCCCGCAACTCTTTCACTCGCCGCGCCGCCCGAGTCTCGGCCGACGCGGTGACGTAGAGTTTGACCGCGGCATCGGGGCAGACCACGGTGCCGATATCCCGTCCATCCAGCACGGCACCACGGGTACCCTCCGGTGGGGCGGCCGCGAAGCCGCGCTGGAATGCCAGCAAGGCCTGCCGCACCCCCGGTTCCGCCGCGACCACCGAGGACGCCCGCGCGACATCCTCGTCCAGCAGCCGCGGATTGGCGAGCTCATCGGGCCGGACCGCCAGGGCGGCGCGGCGCGCCGCCGCCGGATCGGCCGGATCGTCGCCCGCTTCAATCACGTGCAGGGCCGTGGCGCGGTACAGCTTGCCCGTATCCAGATAGGCAAGGCCGAAATGCTTGGCAAGGCGCCGCGCCAGCGTACCCTTGCCGGCCGCCGCCGGTCCGTCGATCGCGACGACGCTCATGGTGTCCCGGCTCATGGTGTCCCGATAGAGGCGCCGAGGCCATTCATCAGGTCGACGAAGCCGGGAAAACTGGTCTCGATGGTGGCACCGTCATCGATCTCGACCGGCGCGCGGGCAACCATGCCCATCACCAGGAAGGCCATGGCGATGCGGTGATCGAGCCGCGCGGCGATCCGGGCGCCGCCCGGCGGCGGGCCACCCAGCCCCTGGATGGTCAAGGTGGCATCCTCGACCGTGACGGCGACGCCGCAGGCGGCGAGGCCGCCGGCGACGGCCGCCAACCGATCGCTTTCCTTAACCTTGAGTTCCTCCAACCCGTGCAGCACGGTGGTGCCCTCGGCACAGGCGGCGGCCACCGCCAGGATCGGGTATTCGTCGATCATGCGCGGCGCGCGCTCGGCCGGCACCGCGATGCCGCGCAAAATGCCCGCTCGAACGTATAAATCGCCGACCGGCTCGTCGCCCGCCAGACGTGGGTTCCGGATCTCGATCGCGGCGCCCATCTCGATCAGCGTGTCCAGCAGGCCGGTGCGCAACGGGTTAAGCCCGACGCCCTCGATCGTGACCTCCGAGCCGGGCGTCAGCAGGGCCGCGACCAGGGGGAACGCCGCCGAGGACGGATCGCCCGGCACCTCGATCACGGCCGGCGTCAGCTCGGGCTGGCCGGTCACCGTGACCCGGCGGGCGCCGTCGCCCAGTTCCTCCACCGTCACCTCGGCGCCGAACGCGCGCAGCATCCGCTCGGAATGGTCGCGGGTCGCCGCGGGTTCGATCACGCTGGTGCGGCCCGGCGTGTTGAGGCCGGCGAGCAGCACCGCCGATTTGACCTGGGCGGAGGCGACCGGCAAACGGTATTCGATCGGTACCGGCGCCTCGCAGCCCTGCACGACCAGCGGCATCATCCGCCCCGCACGGGTGATGAAACCCGCCCCCATGCGTTCCAGCGGCACGGTCACCCGCTGCATCGGGCGGCGCACCAGCGACGAATCGCCGGTGAAGAACGTCGTGATCGGGTGGGTCGATACCAAACCGATCAACAGGCGTGCCGCCGTACCCGAATTACCCATGTCGAGCACGCGATCGGGCTCGACCAAGCCGCCGATGCCGACGCCGTCGATCGACCAGGCACCCGGCCCGGTGCGCGTCACCGTGGCGCCGAGGGCGGCCACCGCGGCGGCCGTGCTCAGCACGTCCTCGCCTTCCAGCAGGCCGCTGACCGTGGTGCGGCCGACCGCCAGCGCGCCGAACATGAGGGCCCGGTGCGAGATGGATTTATCGCCAGGCACGGCGATCCGGCCGGTCAGCGGGCCGGATCGCCGGGCGGTAAGCGGCGTTTGCACGGACGTCACGACGTGGTGTACTCCTAGAATTCGTGGGTCGGCTTACCGACATCGCGGCATTTTGCTTTGACAGGCGACGACGATCATGGCAATTGCCGCCGCTCGCCAGGCGCTGACATAGCGTCACGTCAGACACTGGCATATCTTCACCTACCCGACATAGCGACGACGGAGCAACCCCGTGGCGAAACCCGAATGGGGCACCAAGCGCATCTGCCAGAATTGTGGCTCGCGCTTTTATGACCTGCAGCATGACCCGATCACCTGCCCGAAATGCCACACGGAATACGATCCGGAGGCATTCCTGAAGACACGGCGCACCCGCACCGCCGCCGTGGCGGAGAAGGAAGCCGTGCCGGTCGCCGTCGCCGAAGCCGATCCGGATATCGAGGTCGAGGAGGCCGAGATCGTCGAGGACGAGGTGGTTGTCGCGGACGAGGCCGAGGAAGAAGACGAGGACATGATCGAAGACGCCTCGGAACTGGGCGAGGACGAGGACGACATGGCCGAGGTCATCGAGAATGTCGACGAGGAAGAGGAGCGCTAACGGCCCCTTGCCAAGGTTCGAGCAAGGGGCGCATTTTTCCCTTGCCTCGGAGCTTGGCCCTACCTAGGTTGCCGCTCCCAAATACGGGCATCGCGTATTAGCGATCCCGCATGTGATTGGGGTCATAGCTCAGTTGGTAGAGCGCTACAATGGCATTGTAGAGGTCTGCGGTTCGATTCCGCATGGCTCCACCAAGATCAAGCCCAGCAGCTTCAATGAGTTGCTGGGCTTTTTCATGGCCGATGGTCCCGTTAGGGCGCAGGAGCGCGGGTCGGCCTAGTCAAACAGGGCTGCGATATCCGCCATCGCACGGAACAGCTTCATCGGCTGGTCGGGAAACGGCAAAAAACTCTCTCGTTCATGGAAGCGGCGGGCATCGTCATCCTTGGCATCCACGACAACGGCAAAGGATGCGATTTCGCTGCGAACGGATCGGAGCAGAGCATCGGCGAGCAGGAAGCGTCCGTAGCCCTTGCCACGATAACGAAGATCGACCGCGAACCGGCCAAGCAAGGTTGCCGGGATGAGCGGATAGCGCGGCAGCTTGCGGATGACCTCCCCCGGCAGGTCGGACGGCATCACGGCCGTCGAAGACAAGGTGTAGTAGCCGGCGATGGCTCCGCCCGGAGCATCAGAACGAACGATGCCGCCATGTTTCTGCGAGCGTCTTGACCTGCCTGAGTGCGAAAATCGCGCGGCGGCGTTCTATGAGGGCTTCGGCTTTCGCCCCTTTCCGCTGCGCCCCAACCGCCTGTTCCTGCTCACCTCATCGGCAACAGCGGCGGTCGAGAGAACTATAGAGGAGCCCAGGCGTTGACCGCGAGCCGTTGTTCCGGCCCCTGAACAGCCTATTCAAGCCCCCAACGGCGCTGATAGGGAACACCGACAAGCTTGATCCGGTCTCGCCCGTGCTTTTCGCCACGATTCGCCTTCAACAGAACGGGGTAGCGCCTTGCCGAGCCTTGATGCGTTGAACGCCCTAGACCGCGCCGGGTTCGTCGCGGTTCTCGGCCCGCTCTTCGAGCATTCCCCCTGGATCGCCGAAGCAACCTGGGAAAGACGCCCCTTCACGACGATCGGCGCATTGCATGACGCGCTGGTGGCGACGGTGACCGGGGCGACGGACACGGCCCAACTCGCGTTGATCCGGGCGCATCCCGACCTCGCCGGCAAGGCGGCGCGCGCCAACACCCTGACCGCGGAATCGACGCGCGAGCAGGCCGGCGCCGGCCTCGACCAGCTAACCGCCGAGGAATACGCGCTGTTCCAGCGGCTCAACCAAGCCTATTGCGAAAAATTCGGGTTCCCGTTCATCATCTGCGTCCGGCACCACGACAAGACCTCGATCCTGGCCGAATTTCAGCGCCGCCTCGACCTCGATCCGCTGGCGGAACGGCGACAGGCCCTCCGCGAGATCGGCGAGATCGCCCGGATCAGGCTGCTGGATTTCTGCCGACAGACATGACGCCGCCGCGCTTGCTCCATCCGCTTGCATCGAGGGGCCCGCCTGCATCAAGGGCCTGCCTGCATCAAAGAGGCCCGCCTGCATCAAAGAGGATTGTCGGATTATGGTCGGCAAATTGACGACCCATGTGCTGGACACGGCGCGCGGCGCCGCGGCCGATGGGATGCGTGTCGAATTCCGGCGGCTGGCGCCCGACCCGACACCGGCGACGGCGGCTATTCTCGACGCGGGCGGGCGGGCCACCTTGCTGCATGCCGCCGAGCTGTCCGCCGGCAGCTACGAGATCGTCTTCTTCGTCGGCGATTATCACCGGTCGCGCGGCGTCGCGACGGGTGATCCGCCGTTTCTCGACCAGGTGCCGGTGCGCTTCGGCATCGGCGACCCGCATGCGCATTACCACGTGCCGCTGGTGATGAGCCCCTTCGGGTATTCGACTTATCGCGGCGGATGAGGGCCATCCCATAATGCAGGTCGTCCCATGACGCAGATGAACACCCCCGATTACCCCCGCGACCTCATCGGCTACGGCGCCCACCCACCCGACCCGCGCTGGCCGGGCGGCGCGCGCGTCGCCGTGCAGTTCGTGCTCAACTACGAGGAAGGTGGTGAGAATTCCATTCTCCACGGCGATGCCGCGTCCGAAGCGTTCCTGTCGGAAATCGTCGGGGCGCAGCCGATACCGGGCATGCGTCACGTCAGCATGGAAAGCCTCTATGATTACGGCGGCCGCGCCGGGTTCTGGCGTATCTGGCGCCTGTTCACGGAACGCCGCCTGCCGCTGACCGTCTACGCGATCGCCATGGCCATGGAGCGGCATCCGGAAGCTGTCGACGCCATGCTGAAAGCCGGCTGGGAAATCGCTTCCCACGGCTATCGCTGGATCAACTACCAATTCGTGGCCGAAGAGGTGGAACGCGAACACATGGCGCGGGCGATCGACATTCACCGACGCCTGACCGGGGAGCGCCCGCGGGGCTGGTACACCGGACGCACCAGCCCGAACACCGCGCGCCTGGTGGTCGAAGAAGGCGGGTTCGTCTACGACGCCGATTCCTACGCCGACGACCTGCCCTATTACGACACCATCTGGGGCAAGCCGCAGCTGATCGTTCCCTACACGCTCGACATGAACGACATGCGCTTCACGGCGGCGCAGGGTTTCAACTCCGGCGATCAGTTCTATACCTATCTGAAGGACAGCTTCGACGTGCTGTATGCCGAGGGTGCCGCCTCACCCAAGATGATGTCCATCGGCCTGCATTGCCGCATCGTCGGCAAGCCCGGCCGCATCGCCGCGCTCGCGCGCTTCATCGACTATATCGAGGGTCACGAGCGGGTCTGGATCGCGCGGCGCATCGACATCGCCCGCCACTGGCTGCAAACCCATCCGTACCGCGCGGCCTCGTGACCTCACCGCTCTGGATCCGCGATCCCTGCGCGATCCTGGCCGAGGGAGCCGCACGGGGCATCGTCGTGGACAAGGCCAGGATCGTCGAAACGGTCGACGTCGGCGCCGAGCCTGCGACGCCGGGTTATGCGATCTTCGATGCCAGCCGCCATGTCGTGCTGCCCGGTCTGATCAACACGCACCATCATTTCTATCAAACGCTCACGCGGGCGACGCCGGCCGCGTTGGATCGGGAGTTGTTCCCGTGGCTCACCGCCCTCTATCCGATCTGGGCGCGGTTGACGCCGGACCTGCTCGACTGCGCGGCGACCGTCGCCCTGGCCGAGCTGCTGCTGTCGGGCTGCACGACGACGACCGATCATCACTACGTGTTTCCAGCCGGCCTGGAGGAGGCGATCGACATCGAGATCGCAGCGGCCCGGCGTCTCGGCATGCGGGTGATGCTCACGCGTGGATCGATGAACCGCTCGCAGCGGGATGGCGGCCTGCCGCCCGACAGCGTGGTCCAGGACGAGGATACGATCCTCGCGGATAGCGCCCGGCTGATCGACCGGTACCACCAACCCGGCCCCCATGCGATGGTGCAAATCGCCCTGGCGCCCTGCTCGCCGTTCAGCGTGTCGACCTCGCTGATGCGCCGGACCGCGGAGCTCGCCGCCAGCCGGGGCGTGCGCCTGCATACCCATCTCGCCGAGACCCATGACGAAGCCCGATTCTGCGAGGCGATGCATGGCTGCTCTCCGCTCGACTATCTGGAGCGATGCGGCTGGCTGCACGACCGGACCTGGCTGGCGCATGGCATCCATTTCAGCGGCGCCGAGATCGCCCGGCTGGCGGCGGCGGGAACCAGCGTGACGCATTGCCCGTGCAGCAACCAGATTCTCGCATCGGGTCATTGCCCGCTCTGCGAGATGGAAGCCGCCGGTGTCGCGGTCGGGTTAGGCGTCGACGGGTCGGCCTCCAACAACGCGTCCAATCTCATGCAGGAAGTCCGCGCCGCCTTCCTGTTGCAACGTGGCCGCTATGGCGTCGCCCAGGTGACACCCCGTGACGCGCTGCGCTGGGCGACGACCGGCTCGGCCGGCTGTCTGGGCCGCCCGGAGCTCGGCGTGATCGAACCCGGGGCGGCGGCCGATCTGGCGCTGTTCACCTTGGACGAATTGCGGTTCGCCGGCGCCATCGATCCGCTGGCGGCCCTGGTGCTCGCCGGGGCGCATCGGGCCGATCGCGTCATGATCGCGGGAAAGTGGGTAGTCGAGGAGGGGGCGATCCCGGGCTTGGATCTCGCCGGCTTGATCCGGCGTCAGAATGCGGCGGCGGCGACCCTGCACGGATGAGTCGGTTCAGGCGGCGGGCGACGGCGCATCCTCGCGCTCGGTGCTGACCAGTTCGGGCGTGACATAGGCGAGCAGGCTGTCCAGATGCGCCTGGGTGTCGCCGACATAGAGATCCCGCGCCAGGCCGGCGACGAGCCGGCGCAAGCCGTATTTCATGCCGCTGATCGAGGCGCCCGACAGACCCATGCTGGGTGTCGCGCCGAAGGTGAAGTTGTGGATATTGGCGAGATAGGGGGCGGTGCCCGCCACCCGCTCGGTAAACTGGAAAGCGTCGCCGAGATAGGGGTGACCCGACAGCAGCGGACTCTCCTCGCCGACGGGTGGGGTGAAGCGATCGGCCCAGGTGGCGATGTGTCCGGCGATCACGGCCATCTCGGGGCGTAGGCCGAGATCGACGGCGAAGCCGGTACCGACGATCAGGAAGTCGAAGCGCATCTCGCCCAACGGCGTCGCCACCACGATGTCCTCGCCCTGCATGGCGACGGATGTCCAGGGGCAGGCCGTGTGATAGGCGAAATTGGAATGGTTGCGGCAGCGCCAGAAGGTGTCCTGCGGTGGCGGCTGGTTGAGATTGAAGATATGCCGCATGAAGCGCCAGCGCAGCAGGTCCGGCATCGCCGCGTAATGCCCCAGAAAGCCGGCTGATTCCATCCATCGGTAGGGGTTGATGCGCGGGATGTCGCGCCGCCGGAGGCACAGATCGACCGATTTGGCGCCCGCCTCCAACGCCGTCGCGGCGTTGTCGAACGCCGATGCCCCGGCCCCCAGCACCCCGACCCGTCGGCCGGCGAGAGGCGTGAAGTCGATGTCCTGTGCCGTATGCGCGAAGCGCTCCGGCGGGACGGTACCGCTGATGAAATCCGGAATCTGCCAACGCCCGCTGCCGTCGATACCCGTCGCCAGCACAACCTTGCGGGCATAGCGTTCGACTATGCCGGTCGGCGTCGCCAGCGTCAGTCGCAGCATGTCGGCATCCGGTGTGATCGCCGTGACTTCGGTATCGTTCCGCACGGGAATGCCGGCCACGCGGCGAAACCAGCCCAGATAGGCCTGCCACTCCTGGCGGGAGATCTTGCCCAGCGCCGCCCAGGCCTCGGCGCCGAATTTCGCCTCGTACCAGGCGCGCGGCGTCAGGCTGGCGACACCGTAATCCGGTCCGGTGACGTGCTTTGGCGTGCGCAAGGTAATCATACGCGCGAACGTGACCCAAGGGCCTTCAAGCCCTTCAGGATTGCGGTCGAACACCTCGATATTGGTGATCTGTTCGCGCAGCAGACCGAACGCCGTGCCGATGCCGCCCTGGCCGGCACCGATGATGGCGACGTCGAGCGGCCTTTGCCCGTCATGTTGGTGCGCCGGCACCCAGGGATGGGCCGGATAGTCGGTATAGGCGAGATCGCGGCGCACGACGGCTTCCAGTTCGTCGAGCGAGCGGGCGATCAAGGGCGCGGCCGTCACCGAAACGGTCGCCTGATGAGAAACTGTCGGCTGAACCGAGCGCCGTTCATAATCCCTGCCTCCACCCGTCGGGCAGCCATACACCGTCGTGAATTATGCACGCCGCACGCCAGGCCGGCGGCCCATCGCCACGCCCTCCGCTGGCACCCCCCTTGCATATTTGAGCGCCGATTGCGAGTACTGACACAATAAGGTCGACGGCCAGGTGAAATATTTGCCGAACACCCGGAAGGACAGATTTTTTATCGTGGTGAAGCCGTTAGTTCTGATCGGAGGAAAGTAATGCAACGTCGGACATTTGGTCGTCTGTTGGGGGCGGGCGCCGCCACGGCGCTCCTGCCGAGCCTGGCCCGGCGGGCCGTCGCCGCGGAGCCACTCAAGGTCGGCTTCGTCTATCTCGGTCCGGTGGGGGATTTCGGCTGGACCTATCAGCATGATGTCGCCCGCCGTGCCGCCGTCGCGAAATACGGCGACAGCATCAAGACGACCTATGTGGAAAACGTGCCGGAGGGGCCGGATTGCGAGAAGGTGATCGCCGACCTGGCGAATTCCGGGCATCGGCTGATCTTCACGACCTCCTTCGGCTACATGAACTACACCCTGAAGGTGGCCAAGCGCTTCCCCAAGGTATTCTTCGAGCATGCGACCGGCTACAAGCGCGACGCGAATGTTTCGACCTACAACATCCGCTTCTATCAGGCGCGCTATGTGCAGGGCGTGATCGCCGGCCATCTCAGCAAGACCGGCGTCGCCGGCTACGTCGCGTCCGTACCGGTACCGGAGGTGGTCCAGGGGCTGAATGCCTTCACCCTCGGCATGCGGAGCGTCAATCCCAAAGCCCGGCTGAAATTCATCATGGTCAATTCCTGGTACGACCCGCCCAAGGAAGGCGACGCTGCCAAGGCTTTGATCGACCAGGGATGCGACATCATCACCCAGCACACCGACAGCCCAGCACCGCTGCAGGCCGCCGCCGGTCGCGGAATCAAGGCGTTCGGCCAATCCACCGATATGGCCAAATTCGCCGAAACCGCCCAACTCACCGCCAGCGTGGACCTATGGGGTCCCTACTATATCAAGCGTATCGGTGACGTGCTGGACGGCGGCTGGAAGAGCGCCGACATATGGGGCGGCTTCGACAGCGGGATGCTCGGCATGTCGCCCTTCACCAACATGCCGCCCGAGGTGGCCGGCGTGGCGACGAAGCTGGTGGCCGATATCACCGCGGGCACGAACAAGGTGTTCGTCGGACCGCTGCTGGATCAGTCCGGCGCGCAGAAGGTCGCGGCCGGCGTGGTGATGGATGATGGTGCCTTGAACGCGATGCAATGGCTGGTGCAAGGCGTCGAAGGCAAGTTGACATAGAGGGGGCCCCTGTTTGAGGCGCTTTGCTGGCCCGCGCCCCTGAAAGGCCCCGCTGCATGAACGGACCGCTGTTACACCTCGCCGGGATCGTGAAGCAGTTCCCCGGCTGCGTCGCGAATGATCACGTCGATCTCACCATCGGCCGCAACCAGATCCATGCGTTGCTGGGCGAGAACGGGGCGGGCAAGAGCACGCTGGTGAAGATCATCTACGGGGTGATGCGCCCGGATGCCGGCACGATCATGTGGCAGGGCGAGCCGGTGGCGATCCAGAATCCGGCGCATGCGAGGCGCCTCGGCATCGGCATGGTGTTCCAGCATTTCTCGTTGTTCGAGGCGCTAACGGTTGCCGAGAACATCGCGCTTGGGCTGAACGATGCGAAGGATCGGGTCGGCTTGTACGATCGGATCGTCGAGATCTCCACCAGCTACGGCCTGCCCGTCGATCCCGGCCGGACCGTGCATGATCTGTCGGTGGGCGAGCGGCAGCGGATCGAGATCGTCCGATGCCTGCTGCAAAATCCCAAACTGCTCATCATGGACGAGCCGACCTCGGTGCTGACACCGAAGGAGGCGGAGACGCTGTTCGCCACCTTGCGGCGCCTCGCCGCCGAGGGCTGTTCGATCCTGTATATCAGCCACAAGCTGGATGAAGTCCGAGCACTCTGCGAGGCGGCGACGGTGATGCGGCTCGGCCGGGTGGTGGCGCATTGCACCCCGAGCGAGAAGAGCGCCCGGGAACTAGCGTCGATCATGCTCAGCGCCGAGTTGAAGCCAGCCGCCGAGCGCCGAGCGGCACCACCCTCGGGCAAGCCCCGCCTGGTGCTCGATCACCTGACGCTGCGCGCGGGGAGCGAGTTCGGGACGGCGTTGCAGTCGATTTCGATGAGCGTGGCGGGCGGCGAGATTCTCGGCATCGCCGGTATCGCCGGCAATGGGCAAGGCGAGCTGATGGATGCGCTTTCCGGCGAAACGCTGGCCGGGCGGCCGGAAACCGTGCTGCTGGATGGGGTTCCGGCCGGGCATATGGGGCCGCACGAGCGGCGCCGGCTGGGCGGATGCTTCGTGCCGGAGGAACGCAACGGGCATGGCGCGGTGACCACTATGTCGCTGGCCGAGAATGCATTTCTATCGGCCCATCTGCCCGGCGCGCTGGTACGGCTCGGCGTGATAGATCGACAGAGGACCAACGCGTTCGCCGAGTTGGTGATCCGCCGCTTCGATGTGCGGACCACCGGGTCGAAGGCCCTGGCCAAATCACTGTCGGGCGGCAATCTTCAGAAATTCCTGGTCGGGCGCGAGGTGCTGCTCGATCCGGCGGTGCTGGTGCTCAGCCAGCCGACCTGGGGCGTCGACGCGGGGGCGGCCCTGGCGATTCACGAGGCGATCATCGGCTTGGCGGCGTCCGGCGCCGCGGTGGTGATCGTCTCGCAGGATCTGGACGAGATCTTCCTGCTGGCGGACCGCATCGCCGTGATCGCCGCCGGCCGGTTGTCGGAGCCGATCCCGGTGCGTGAGGCCTCGCTGGAGCGGATCGGTCTGCTGATGGGGGGCGTCTCCGCCGCCACCGAGGAGAGGGCGGATGCTTAGCCTGCAACCACGCGGCTATGCGTCGGCGTTCTGGAGCTGGGGTTCGCCGGTGCTGGCGCTGGTGTTGACCGCGCTGATCTCGGGCGGGATCTTCGCGTTCATGGGGCGCCCGCCGGCATTGACCGTCTATACCTTTCTGGTCTCGCCGCTGGTGGCACCGGACGGCCTCGTGTCGCTGGCGGTCAAGGCGGCCCCCCTGGTGATGATGGCGGTGGGGCTGTCGCTCGCCTACCGCGCCAATGTCTGGAACATCGGCACCGAGGGGCAATTCACCCTGGGCGCCATCGCCGCCGGCGGACTGGCGCTGGCGGCCCCCGATGCGCCGGCCTGGGTGCTGTTTCCGGCCCTGATGCTCGCCGGCCTGCTCGGCGGCGCGTGCTTGGGGCTGGTGGTGGCCTGGCTGCGAACGCGCTTCAACGCCAACGAGATCCTGACCAGCCTGATGCTGACCTATGTGGCGCAGTACCTGTTGATCTATCTGGTCACCGGCCCGTGGCGCGATCCCGAGGGGTTCGGCTTTCCCCAGACCGCCTTGTTCTCGGATGCCGCCCTTGGCCCCCGGCTGCTCGACGAGAGCAACCTGCATCTCGGGCTGGTGCTGGCACCGGTGATCGCGGTGGTGGCCTGGCTCGTGCTGGGCAAGACCGTCCTCGGGTTTCAGCTCAGGGTGCTGGGCCAGGCGCCGCGCGCCGCGCGCTTCGCGGGATTTAACGAGAACCGCCTGATCTGGGTCGCGATGGCCATCAGCGGCGGTCTCGCGGGGCTCGCCGGAATGTTCGAGGTGACCGGCACGCAGGGGCAACTCACCACGACGATCAGTCCTGGCTATGGGTTCACGGCGATCATCGTGGGCTTTCTGGGACGCTTGAACCCGCTGGGGGCGTTGCCCGCGGGCGTGCTGCTGGCCCTGACTTATCTCGGCGGCGACGCGGCCCAGATCAATTTGGGGATGTCCAATGCGATCACCGGCATTTTCCAGGGGATCCTGCTGTTCTGCCTGCTCGGCTCGGACGTGCTGATCCTGCACCGACTGCGTTGGCGGCCGCGCCACGCCACAGCAGCCGCCCTGCCCCCGAAAGCCCCCATCACACAGGGCGCCGGACCATGACGGCCATCCTGATCAATCTGCTGGTGAGCATCATGGCCGCCGCGACACCGCTGCTGCTGGCCGCGACCGGCGAGTTGGTGGTCGAACGGGTCGCGGTGCTGAACCTTGGCGTCGAGGGCATGATGCTCATGGGCGCCATCGCCGGCTTTGCGACGGCCCACGAGACCGGGAACCTCGGCCTGGCGCTCTGCGCCTCGGTCGCCGCCGGCATGACGCTGTCGCTGCTGTTCGCAGTGTTGACGCTGACCTTGCAGGCCAACCAAACCGCGACCGGCCTCGCCTTGACCATCTTCGGACGCGGGTTCAGCGCGCTGGTGGGGGCCGGCTATGTCGGCATCGCCGCTCCCACCCTGCCCAAGCTGAGCATCCCGGTCTTGTCCGATCTGCCGGTACTAGGCCCGGCGCTGTTCCGCTACGACCCGCTGGTCTATGTCGCGCTCGCGAGCCTCGGCGCCGTGGCGTGGTTCCTCGCGCGCACCCATGCCGGACTGATCCTGCGCGCGGTCGGCGACCAGCACGATGCGGCGCATGTGCTCGGCTACAAGGTGATTCGCATCCGCTATCTGGCAGTCCTGTTCGGCGGTGCCATGGCCGGCCTCGCGGGGGCTTACATGTCGCTCGCCTATACGCCCCTCTGGGCGCAGGACATGATCGCCGGGCGCGGCTGGGTGGCGCTGGCGCTGGTGACCTTCGCCGCATGGCGGCCGTTCTGGCTGCTGATCGGCGCCTGGCTGTTCGGCGGCATCATGTATCTGTCGCTTTATGTACAGGGCCTCGGCGTGCCGGTGCCCTCGGCGCTGCTCTCCGCCCTGCCGTATCTCGGCACCGTCGTGGTGCTGGTGCTGATCTCGCGCGATCGGCGTCGGATCAGGCTGCATCGCCCGGCGATGCTCGGGCGCGCCTTCCAGCCGACCGGCTGATGGACCTGAATACCATCCAGTCCGTCTTGCTGCCGCGCACGCGCGCGGAGCTGCCGGCATGGGCGGCCGATACGGCCGTCTTGGGCGGGGGCACCTGGTTGTTTTCCGAGCCGCAGCCCGACCTCCACCGGCTGGTCGATCTGGCGGCCCTCGGCTGGGCGAACCTGGTGGTGGACGCCGAAGGGCTGCACATCGCCGGCACCTGCGGCATCGCGGCGTTGTCGCGCTTCGTGCCGCCCCCCGGCTGGCGGTCCGCCGATCTGATCGGCCGATGCTGCGAGGCTCTGCTGGGCTCGTTCAAGGTGTGGAACGCGGCGACGGTCGGCGGCAATATCTGTCTGGCACTCCCCGCCGGGCCGATGACGGCCCTGGCCGCGGCCCTGGGCGGGATCGCCACGCTGTGGTGTCCGGATGGCAGCGAGCGGCATCTGCCGGTGGTGGATCTGGTGCGGGGCGACCGCCGCACGGCGCTGGCGGAAGGCGAGATCCTGCGCAGCGTGCTGCTGCCGCTCGCCGCCTTGCAGGACCGCTCTGCCTTTCGACAGATGTCACTGACCCCGCTCGGCCGGTCGGGGATCCTGTTGATCGGCACGCGCGACTGCGCCGGAGGCTTCGCGCTGACCCTGACCGCCGCGACCACCCGGCCGATCCGCCTCGCCTTCGCCGCTCCCCCCTCCCAGGCGACGCTGGCGGCGCGGATCGACACGGCGGTGAGCGGCCCCGGTCTATGGCATGACGACATGCATGGCGATCCCGCATGGCGCCGCCATATCAGCCTGCTCTTCGCCGAGGAAATCCGCCAGGAATTGGTGGGGCCGTGACCATGCGGGTCAACAGCCGGGCCATTTCCGCCGGACCGCGTCCCGGCCAGTGCCTGCGCAGCTTTTTGCGTCAGGAGGGCTGGTTCGGCGTGAAGAAGGGCTGCGATACCGGCGATTGCGGCGCCTGCACGGTCTGGGTCGACGACGAGCCGGTGCAATCCTGCCTGTATCCGGCGCATCGGGCCATGGGCCGGCAGGTGACCACGATCGAGGGGCTGGCGGCGGCGGATGGCACGCTGCACCCGATGCAGGCGCGGTTCCTGGAGGCCCAGGGCTTCCAATGCGGCTTCTGCACCGCCGGCATGATCATGACCGCGGCCCGTCTGGATCAGGCGCAGCAGGCGGCCTTGCCCAAGGCGTTGAAGAGCAATCTCTGCCGCTGCACGGGCTATCGCGCGATCACCGACGCGATCCGAGGTGTGGCCCATGTGGAGCGAGCGACGGCCGGCGAGTCCTGCGGACAGAGCCTGGCCGCGCCGGCCGGGCCGCAGGTGGTGACGGGCAGCGCGCGCTTCACGCTCGATGTCGCGGTGCCCGGCCTGTTGCATATGAAGCTATTGCGGTCGCCACATGCCCATGCCCGCATCCTCGACATCGACAATACCGCGGCCCTGGCATTGCCTGGCGTGCGCGCCGTGCTGACCCACCACGATGCCCCGCAGCGAAAATTCTCGACGGCACAGCATGAACACGCCACCGACGACCCGTTCGACACAAGGGTTCTCGACGACACGCTGCGCTTTGTCGGCCAGCGCGTCGCGGCGGTCGTGGCGGAGACCGAAGCGGCGGCGGAGCAGGGTTGCCGGCTGCTGCGGGTAGTCTACGACGTCCTCCCGGCGGTGTTCGATCCGGCGGCGGCGCTGCATCCCGCGTCGGACAATGCTGCCGGTAGCGGGCCACCCAATCTGGTGGCCGAGCTGCATGGCGGCATCGGCGATCTGGCCGCCGGGCTCGCAGCGGCGGATGTCACCTATGAAGCGAGCTTCGAGACCCAGCGCACGCAGCATGTGGCGCTCGAAACCCATGCGGCGATCGGCTGGCTGGATGAGGCCGGGCGGCTTTGCCTGCGCTCCAGCACCCAGACGCCGTTTCTGACGCGCCGGGCGCTCTCCCGGCTGTTCGACCTGCCGCTCGCTCAGCTGCATGTGGAAGCGGGACGGGTCGGCGGCGGGTTCGGCGGCAAACAGGAAATGCTGGTCGAAGACATCGTGGCGCTGGCGGTCCTGCGCTGCCGCGCGCCGGTACAGCTGGAGCTGACCCGCGAGGAGCAGTTCTGCGCCACCACCACGCGCCATCCGATGCAGATCACGGTGCGGCTTGGCGCCACGCGCACCGGGGTGCTGACCGCGATCGGGATGGAGGTGTTGTCCAATACCGGCGCCTATGGCAACCACGCCATCGGTGTCCTGTTCCACGGCTGTAGCGAGTCGGTCGCGGTCTATCGCTGCCCGAACAAGCGGATCGACGGCTACGCGGTTGCCACGAACACCGTGCCGGCCGGGGCCTTTCGCGGCTATGGGCTCAGCCAGACCGTGTTCGCGATCGAATCCGCGATGGACGAGTTGGCGCGCCGGCTCGATCTCGACCCGATCGCGTTCCGCCGAGGCAATGTGGTGCGGCCGGGCGATCCGATGATCTCATTCGATGAAGCACCCCCTGACGTGCAGTACGGCAGCTACGGGCTCGACCAATGCCTGACCCTGGTCGAGCGCGGCCTGGCCGAGGGTGGGACGGCGGCCCCCGCCGGCTGGCTGGTCGGGCAAGGGGTAGCATTGTCGATGATCGACACCATTCCGCCTCGCGGTCACATCGCCGAGGCACGGCTCAGCCTGGCCCCGGATGGTCTCTTCGATCTCGCGGTCGGCACGGCGGAGTTTGGCAACGGCACCAGCACGGTGCACGTCCAGATCGCCGCGTCGGTGCTCGGCACCCTGCCCTCGCGCATCCGACTGTGCCAATCGAACACCGATGCGGTGGACCACGACACCGGGGCCTATGGCTCGACCGGCACGGTGGTGGCCGGCACCGCCACCTTGCGGGCCGCCGAGGCGCTGCGGGTGCTGCTGCTTGAACGCGCCGCGGCACTCCTGGCGCGACCGGCTTCCGGCATGACGCTGGAACCGGACTCGGTGGTGGCGGGCACCGATCGGCTGGCGCTCGCCGACTTGGGGCCGTTGCAGGCGAGCGGCCGCTGCGATGGTACGCCGCGCTCGGTCGCGTTCAATGTGCATGGGTTCCGAGTGGCGGTGCAGCCCCGGACCGGGGAGCTGCGCATTCTGCGCAGCATCCAGGCGGCCGATGCCGGGCGTGTGATCAACCCGATGCAGTGTCGCGGACAGATCGAAGGCGGCGTGGCACAGGCCTTGGGGGCGACGCTGTACGAGGCGATGAGGCTGGACGAGGCGGGACGGGTCACCAACAGCACATTGCGCACCTATCATATTCCGACCTGCGCCGATGTGCCGCCGACCGAGGTACTGTTTGCCGACACAGTGGACCGGTTGGGGCCGTTCGGGGCAAAATCGATGAGCGAGGCGCCGTTCAATCCGGTGGCACCGGCCCTCGCCAACGCGGTGCGCGATGCGACCGGCGTGCGGTTTCTCTCCACCCCGATCCGGGTCGATCGGATTTGGCAAGCCTTACAGCCATCCGGGCACTCGGCCGGCAGCCAGCCTTCGGCACCCTTGCAAGGAGAGTCCGGCGATGCATGAGGATCTTGTCCATTTGCGCGCGGCCTTCGCGGTGGCCGAACGTGCTCGCGCGGCTGGCGACCATCCGTTCGGTGCGCTTCTGGTCGGGCCGGATGGCACCATCCTGCTGGAGCAGGGCAACGGCTATACCGCCGAGGGCGGCGATATGACCGCCCATGCCGAGCGCCTGCTGGCCACCCGTGCTTCCAAGACCTATGCGCCGGCCATCCTGGCCCGTTGCACGATCTATGTTTCGGCCGAACCCTGCGCGATGTGCAGCGGGGCGATCTATTGGGCCGGGATCGGGCGGGTGGTCTACGGTCAGTCCGAGGCGGGCCTGAAACGCCAGACCGGCGCTCATCCCGAAAACCCGACGCTCGACCTGCCCTGCCGCGTGGTGTTCGATGCCGGACAGCGCCGTGTGGAGGTGGTCGGCCCGCTGTTGGAAGACGAGGCCGCGGCGTTGCAGGCCGGGTTCTGGGCAACCAAATAGCGTCTTGAAGATGGCCGAGGAGAAGGGCGTCCACCGCCATCGGCTACTCGGCCTCTATCCCCAGAAGTTCGGCGACCATATCCCGCTGATCCGCCGCCAGGACGTTAAGGGGTTCGTCGAGCGGCGCCGGTCATGCCGGCCTCCGTCCAAAGCCGGCTATCCGGGGGGATGGGGCGGAATTCATGACGGCGCGCCAGGTTATCGCGCCACCACGCGCGGTAATCCTTGATCGCCTGGACCTCGACCTCGTCATGGTTCTGCTCGCTGCCCACCTCCAGATAGACGTCCATATTGGCGAGGTCCGGCCTGGGCAGACGTCCGTCCTGATATTCGGTCCACATCCTCGCGTAGAGTTCCTCCAGCCGGCGCACGAGCGCCGCCGTGTCGAACAGCGTGCAGCTATCCCGTCCGGCAAGCAGCCTTTCCCGATACAGCCGCGTCATCGCCCTGTCCCTGCCCAAGGCGACGGCGCGATCGACATATTCCTCCGGCGAGGTGCAGATCAATTCGGGGAGCCCGGCGGCACGGAGAAGGCTGCCGCATACCCGCGAGGCGAAGGAGCGGCCGCTCAGCGTCAGGACCGGCACGCCCATCCACAGCGCGTCCGAAGCGGTGGTATGCGCCCCATAGGGTGTCGTATCGAGGAACAGATCGGCCAGCGGGTACCGTGCGAGATGATCAGGATTGGCCAGCTTTTCCGCGAAGATCAGCCGATCCGGTGCGATGCCGCGCTCGCTGGCGAAATTCCGCAGCCGCTCATGCGCCGTTTCGGCACCGCCAAGCAGCCATAACACGCTGTCAGGAACTCGGCTCAAGATCGTCAGCCAGCGTTCGAAGGTAAAACGCGAGATCTTATGCGTGCCGTTCAGGCAGCAATAGACCATCCCGTCGGCGGGAAGCTTGGCGTCCTGGCGCGACGGCTGGCGCTTTGATACGACCCGTTTGCGGTCGTTGGGTTGGTAACACGGCAGACGCAGCACCGATTCCGAGTAATAGATCTCGTCTTCCGGCGGGATGATCCAGTCGTCGGCGATGATGTAGTTATGATACGGGCTTCCCATGCTGCCGGGAAAGCCCAACCAGTTTACGATGACCGGTGCCGGCCGCAGGGCAAGCAGCTTGGTGCGGCCTTCTCTTGTATAACCGTTGACGTCGACCAGGATCTGGACACCGTCATCGGCGATCCGGCGGGCGGCGGCGGCATCGTCCAGATCGCTCACCGAAACCCAGTGATCCACCGCCGCCTTGACCCGTGCCTGGATCGGGTCGTCGGCCGCGGCCGCGGGGCCGCAATAATAGGCGAACAGCTCGACAGCGCTTCGGTCATGCACCTCGAAGACCTCGGCCATGAGATGGCCTACCGCATGGACCCGCAGGTCGGAAGACAGATAGCCGATGCGCAGCGGTCCGGACGTCCTCGTCTCGCGCGCCGCCCAATGGGACGCCACCCCCGTGGCCGCGGGGGCGCCAACGTCGCAGAGGTTGTAGTTCCAGGCCGCCGCCAAATGCAGCATGGGGTCGTCGGTATAGGCGGCCATGGAAAGCGGCGAAATCCCCGCCATCAGGACTTTCCGGCTCACCCGATCCCACGGTGCCACGACAGGCCATTCGCATTGCCGCTGCCGAAGCGCCAGGAAATGCTGCACCGCCTCCCGTTGATCGCGGTCGATATCCAGGCTCTGGCGCAGCCTCGCCTCGGCGGGGGCGTCCTGGTTCCCCGCCTCCAGCACACGCGCCATTTGATTGAGCGCGGTTATCTTGTGGGTGATGGCTGTTCCGGTGATCCCCACCAGCTTGTCCACCATGGCGGACCACTGCAGCACCGCCGGACCGTTTGCCCCAAGCCGCTCGAGGACCCGCCCGAGATTGATATAAGCGGGCATGAACTCGGCATTGAGGGAGATCGCCCGCTCCAGGCACTCTCGGGCGGTTTTCAGGTCGCCCGTCTCCGTCAGCGCCACGCCGTAATTGAAAAGAACGGCGTAAAGCAAGGGATTGTCCTGGTTGTGCCGGACCCAGGTCTCATAGAGCGCCACGACGCGGGTTGTCTCTCCCCCCAGCTTGAGTGTCTCGACCGTCTGGATCAGCTCCGAGACGCTCAAATTCCGTTCCGAGGACCGGCTCATCGCTGCGGAGAAGCTGTCATTTCCCACCAAATCCCACATCTCACGACACGGCGACCTTCATCGCGGCTACCTGATCGGCCGTCATGCTATTGATTTGGGTCTGCGTCAAGGCATCGATCTGAGTGCCGTTCAGCGCTTCGATCTGGGTCGCGGTCAAGGCGTCGACCACTGTCGTGGTGAGCCCCGCGATCTGCGTCGTCGTAAGACCGCTGAGTTGATCCGCCGTCAACGATGTCAGCTCGGTTGTGGTCAGTTCACTGAACTGGGTGGAGGTCAGCCCGCCGATTTGCCCATCGGAGGTAGTAGAGGTCAGCCCGCCGATTTGCGTCGAGGTCAGGGCACCAAACTGGGTCGCGCTCAGGGCATCCAGTTCGGTGGCGGTCAGGTTGGAGAGCTGAGTCGGCGTCAGAGCACCCACCAATGTCGCCGTGAGGACTGCGAGCTGGGCCGTGCTTAAGGTCCTCAGCTGCATGCGCATCAACCCGGTGATCTGGGATGTGGTCAGCGACGCGACTTCCGCGGTCGTCAAGGCGGCGACCGCCGTCGTGGACAGCGCGCCAATCTGCGTCGAGGTCAGCGCGGCGAACTGGGTCGTGGTCAACGCGGTGACTTCCGTGGTCGTCAACCCGCTGACCCCCGTCGTCGACAAGGCTCCGATCTGCGTCGCGGTCAGGGCCGAGAATTGGGTGGTGGTCAGCGCCGCCACTTCGGTACCGGTCAAGCCGCTGATCCCGGCCGTGGACAAGGCGGAGATCTGCGTCGCGGTCAGCAGACCGAGTTGGGTTGCGGTCATCGCACCCGCGACGGTCGCCGACATGCCACCGAGTTGAGTGGTCGTCAGCGCCGTGATGTCCGTAGTCGTCAATCCGCCGACACCGGTCGCGGACAACGCCCCCATTTGCGTCGATGTCAGCGCGGCGAATTGGGTGTTGGTCAAATCCGACACCTCGGCCGCCGTCAATCCGCTGATCCCCGAAGTTGACAGCGCCGAAACCTGCGTCGCCGTCAGCGCGCCGAGCTGGGTCGTGGTCATCCCGGCGACCTCGGTCGCCGTGAAGCCGGCGACCTCGTTGGTGGTCAGCGATGTGATCTCCGTCACCGTCAGGGCGGCGAGCAGGGTCGTCGACATCGCACCGATCTCGGTCGTGGTCAGGGCGGCGAACTGTGCCCCGGTCAGGTTCGACACCTCCGTCGCGGTCAACCCGCCGACACCGGTGGTCGACAGCGCGCCGACTTCCGTCGCGGTCAGGGCGCCAAGCTGGGTCGTCGTCAAGCCCGCGACCTCGGTCGCCGTCAGGCCGCTGATCCCGCTGGTGGACAGGGCCGCGATCTGCGTCGCCGTCAGGGTACCGAGCTGGGTCGCCGTCAGCGCGCCGGTCCCCGTCGCCGTCAGGCCGGCCACCTGGGCGGCGGTCAGCGCCGTGATGTCGGTGTTCGTCAGCCCGCTGATCCCTGTGGTCGACAACGCCCCGATCTGCGTCGACGTCAGCGCGGCGAACTGGGCGGCGGTTAGGTTCGCCACTTCCGTCGCCGTCAGCCCGCCCACTCCGGTGGTGGACAGGGCCGCCACTTGGGTCGTCGTCAGGGCGCCGAGCTGGGTGGTGGTCAGCGACGCCACGTCGGTCCCCGTCAAGCCACTGGCCCCGGCGGCGGACAAGGCGGCGATCTGCGTCGCCGTCAGGAGGCCGAGCTGGGTGGTGGTCAGCGAGCCCACCCCCGTCGCCGTCAAGCCGCCCAGTTGGGTGGTGGTGAGCGCCGTGATGTCGGTGGTGGTCAATCCACCGATCCCAGTCGTCGACAAAGCTCCCATCTGCGTCGATGTCAGCGCGGCGAACTGGGTCGTGGACAAATCCGCCACCTGGGTCGGCGTCAATCCACTGATCCCCGAGGTGGACAACGCCGAAACCTGTGTGGCCGTCAGTGCGCCCAATTGGGTCGTGTTCATCCCGACCACCTCGGTCGCCGTGAAGCCGGCGACTTCGGTGGTGGTCAGCGCCGCGATCTCGGTCACCGTCAAGGCGCCCAGCAAGGTCGTGGACATCGCCCCGATCTCGGTCGCGGTCAGGGCGTTGAATTGCGCGGCGGTCAAGTCCGCCACTTCCGTCGCCGTCAATCCACCGACCCCGGCGGTGGACAGTGCCGCGACCTGCGTCGCCGTCAGAACGCCCAGCTGAGTGGTCGTCAGTTCCGCCACTTCAGTCGCGGTCAGGCCCTGCAGTTGAGTGGCGTTCAGCACCGCGATCTGCGTCGCGGCCAAGGTGCCGAGTTGGGTCGCGGCCAGCGCACCGATCCCCGTCGCCGTCAGCCCCTTGATCTGGGTGGTGGTCAGCGCCGCGACCTCGGTGGTGGTCAATCCGCCGATCCCGGTCGTCGATAGGGCCCCGATCTGCGCCGATGTCATGGCGCCGAGCTGGGTGGTCGTCAAAGCCGCCACTTCGGTCGCCGTCAACCCGCCGATCTGGGTGGTCGTCAAAGCCGCCACTTGCGTCGTCGCCAAGGCGCCGAGCTGGGCGATCGTCAACGCCGCCACTTCAGTGGTCGTGAAACCCGCGACCTGGCCGGTCGTGAATGCCGCGATTTCGTTGGCGGTCAGCCCACCGATCCCGGTCGTGGTCAGCGCCGCGATCTGGGTCGCCGCCAGGGCGCCAAGCTGGGTCGTCGTCAAGTTCGCCAGATCCGTCGCCGTCAACCCGCCGACCCCGGTGGTGGACAGCGCCGAGATCTGCGTCGCCGTCAGCGCGCCGAGCTGGGCGGCACTCAAGGAAGCGACCTCGGTCGCAGCCAGTCCGCCCATCTGGGTGGTCGTCAATGCCGGGATCTGCGTCGTATCCAGGGCGCCGAACTGGGTTGTGGTCAGCGCACCGATCCCCGTCGTGGTCAGACCCTTGAGCTGAGTCGTCGTCAGCGCCGTGATCTCGGCGGTCGTCAATCCCCCGATCCCGGTAGTAGACAGGGCTCCGAGTTGGGTCGCCGTCAAGGCACCGAGCTGGGTCATCGTCAGCGTCGCCACTTCGGTCGCCGTCAATCCGCTGATCCCCGTGGTCGACAACGCCGCGACCTGCGTCGCCACCAGGGCGCCGAGCTGGGCCGAGGTCAGGGCCGCCACCCCAGTGGCTGTCAGGCCCTTGACCTGAGCCGTCGTCAGGGCCGCGATTTCGGCTGTCGTCAATCCGGCGATCCCGGTGGTGGACAGCGCCGCGATCTGCGTCGCCGTCAGGGCGCCGAGCTGGGTCGTGGTGAAAGCCGCCACACCGCTCGTGGTCAACCCGCCGATCGCCGTCGTTGTGAGCGAGCCGATCTGCGTCGAGGTCAGGGCACCGAGCTGGGTCGTGGTCAGGGCCGCCATCTCGTCCGAGGTCAGGCCCGTCAGCTGGGTGGTCGTCAGCGCCGAGACCTCGGTGGTGGTCAGAGCGCCAAGCTGGGTCGTGGTCAGCGCGCCGATGCCGGTCGCCCTCATTCCGACAAGCTGGGTCGTGGTCAGCGAGGCGATCTCGGCGGTCGTCAGTCCGTTGACCCCGGTGGTCGACAATGCCCCGATCTGCGTCGCCGTCAGGGTGCCAAGCTGCGCGGTCGTCAGCGCCGCCATTTCGGTATCCATCAGGCCGCTGATCTGCGTCGTGGTCAGCGACGCGATCTGCGTCGTCGTCAGGGCACCGGACTGGGTGGTGGCCAATTCGCCCATCTGCGCCGCGGTCAGGCCGCTGAGTTGTGTCGTCGTCAGCGCGGCGATCTGCGCCGTCGTCAGGGCGCCGAGCTGGCCCGCGGTCAACGCGCCGATCTCCGTCGCCGTCAGGGCGCCGAACTGGGTCGTGGTCAGCGTGCCGATCTCGGTATTCGCCAGATTGCTGATGCCGATGGTGGAGAGCGCCGAAATCTGGGTCACCGTCAGGGCGCTAAGCTGGGTCGTGGTCAAATCCGCCAGCTCGGTCGCTGTCAGGCCTTTGAGCTGGGTGCTGGTCAAGGCCACGACCTGCGTCGTACCCAAGGCGCTGAGCTGCGTGGTGCTGAGGGCGCCGAACTCGGCCGCTGTCATGCCCGACAGCTGGGTGTTGGTCACCGAGGCGATCTCGGTGGTCGTCAACCCGCTGATCCCCGTGGTCGACAGGGCCGCGATCTGGGACGATGTCAGGGCATTGAACTGGGTGGCGGTCAGCGCCGCCATTTCGGTATCCATCAACCCACCGATCGCGGCGGTCGACAGCAACGCAATCTGTGTCGCCGTCAGGGCGCCGAGCTGGGTGGTGGTCAACGCCGCCATCTCGGCCGCCGTCAGACCCTTGACCTGGGTATTGGTAAGCGCGGTGATTTCGGTGGTGGTCAACCCGCTGATCCCGATGGTCGACAGCGCGCCGAGCTGCGTCGAGGTCAGGGCGCCGAGCTGCGCCGCCGTCAGCGCCGCCATCTCGGTGTCCACCAATTCAGTGATCGCGGCGACAGTCAAAGCCGCGATCTGGGTCGTCGTCAGAGCACCGAGCTGCGTGGTAGTGAGCTCGCCCACCTCGGTCGCCGTCAGGCCACTGAGTTGGGTTTTGCTCAGGGCCGCGATCTGCGTGGTCGTCAGGGCACCAAGCTGGGTCGTGGTCAGCGCGCCGATCCCGGTCGCCCTCATGCCGGCAAGCTGCGTGGTGGTTAGCGCCGCGATCTCGGTGGTCGTCAGCCCGCCGATCCCGGTGATCGACAAGGCCCCGATCTGCGTCGAGGTCAGGAGGCCCAGCTGAGCAGTCGTCAGCGAGGCCGTTTCGGTATCCATCAAGCCGCTGATCTGCGTCGCTGTCAGCGACGTGATCTGCGTCGTCGTCAGGGCGTCAAACTGGGTTGTGGTCAACGCGCCCATCTGGGCCGCCGTCAGGCCGCCGAGCTGTACCGTCGTCAGCGCCACGATCTGCGCGGTTGTCAGGGCACCGAGCTGGCCCGAGGTCAACGCACCGATCTCGGCCGCCGTCAGGGCACCGAATTGCGTGGTGGTCAGCGTACCGATCTCGGTATTCGCCAGATTGCCGATCCCGGTGGCGGACAGCACCGAAATCTGTGTCGTCGTCAGGGCGCCAAGCTGGCTGGCGGTCAGCGACGCCAGTTCGGTCGCGGTCAATCCTTTGAGCTGGGTGCTGGTCAGAGCCGCGATCTGCGTCGTCGTCACGGCACCGAGCTGCGTCGTGCTCAGCGCGCCGATCCCGGCCGCCGTCATACCGGCAAGCTGGGTGTTGGTCAGCGATGCGATCTCAGTGGTCGTCAACCCACTGATCCCGGTGGCGGACAGGGCCGCGATCTGGGACGACGCCAAGGCACCGAATTGGGCCGTGGTCAGCACCGCCACCTCGGTATCCATCAAGCCGCTGATACCGGCCGCGGAGAGCGATGCAAGCTGCGTCGCCGCCATTGCGCCGAGCTGGGTGGTGGTCATTGACGCGACCTGAGCCGCAGTCAGACCCTTGACCTGGGCAGTGGTCAGTGCCGCGATCTCCGTGGCCGTCAGCCCGCCGATCCCGGTGGTGGACAGCGAGGCGATCTGCGTCGCCGTCAAGGCACCGAGCTGAGCGGAGGTCAACGCCGCCGCCTCGGTGTTTGCCAGCTCGTTGACCCCGGTGGCGGTCAGCGACGCGATCTGCGTTACCGTCAGGGCGCCGAGCTGCGTCGTGGTCAAGGCCTGCAGCTCGGCCGCCGTCAGGCCTTTGAGCTGGGTGCTGCTCAGAGCCGTGATCTGTGTCGTCGTCACCGCGCCGAGCTGGGCGGCACTCAATGCGCCGATCCCGGCCGCCGTCATTCCCGCAAGCTGGGTGTTGGTCAGCGCCGCGATCTCGGTGGTCGTCAGCCCGCTGATCCCGGTGGCGGAGAGCGCGCCGATCTGCGTCGCCGTCAAGGCTCCGAGCTGGGTCGTGGTCAAGGCCGCGACTTCAGTGTCCATCAAGCCGTTGATCTGGGTGGTGGAGAGCGCCGTAACCTGCGGCGCCGTCAGGGCACCGAGCTGGGTCGTGGTCAACGCGGCCATCTCGGCCGCCGTCAAACCCTTGACCTGGGCGGTGGAGAGCGCCGCGATCTGCGTCGACGTCAGGGCACCAAGTTGAGCGGTCGTGAAGGCACCGATCTCGGTCGCCGTCAGGGCACCGAATTGCGCACTAGTCAACGCGCCGATCTCGGTGTTTGCCAGATTGCCGATCCCGGTGGCGGTCAGCGACGCGATCTGCGTTACCGTCAGGGCGCCGAGCTGCGTCGTGGTCAGCGCCGCCACTTCGGTCGCCGTCAATCCCTTGAGCTGAGTGCTGGTCAATCCGGCGATCATCGTCGACGTCAGGGCGCCAAGCTGGGCGGCGCTCAGCACGCCGATCCCGGTCGCCGTCAACCCGCGCAGCTGGGTCGGGGTGAGCAACCCAATTTCAGTGGTCGTCATCCCGCTAATGCCGGTGGCCGACAGGGCCGCGATCTGGGACGATTTCAGGGCGCCGAACTGGGTGGCGGTCAATGCCGCCATTTCGGTATCCAGCAACCCGCCGATCCCGGTGGTCGACAAGGCCGTCATTTGCGTCGCCGTCAGCGCGCCCAGCTGGGTCGTGCTGAAGCTGGCGAGCTGGGTCGCGGTCAATCCGCTCAACTGAGTCATGGTCAGAGCGGTGATTTCGGCGGTCGTCAGCCCGCTGATCCCGGTGGTCGACAGGGCCGCAACTTGCGTCGATGCCAGGGCGCCGAGCTGGGTGGACGTCAGCGCCGCCGCCTGCGTATCCACCAGTTGGCTGATCCCGGTGGTGGTCAAGGCCGCGATCTGCCCCGCTGTGAGGGCGCCAAGCTGGGTGCTGGTCAGCGCCTGCATCTCGATCGCCGACAACCCTTTGAGCTGAGTGCTGGTCATTCCGGCGATCTGCGCTGTCGTGAGGGCGCCGATCTGATTTGTCGTCAGCGCGGCGATCTCGGTCGCCGTCAGCCCTCGCGTCTGGGTGGTGGTCAGCGACCCGATCTCGGTGGTCGTCAACCCGCTGATCCCGATTGCCGATAGCGCGCCGATCTGCGTCGACGTCAGAGCGCCGAGCTGGGCGGGTGTCAGCACCGCCATTTCGGTGTCCAGCAGGCCGCCGATCTGGGTGGCCGTCAGCACCACCATCTGCGGCGCCGTTAGGCCACCGATCTGGGTGGTGGTCAACGCGCCCAGCTCGGCGGCGGTCAGCCCCTTGACCTGGGTGGTGGAGAGCGCCGCCACCTGCGTCGCCGTCAGATCGCTAAGCAGAGTGGTGGTCAGCGCGCCCATCTGGATCGCCGTCAGGGCATTGAACTGCGTGGCGGTCAACGCCGCCATTTCGGTATCCGCGAGGTTCTGTATCGTCGCGGCGGAGAGCGAGGCGATCTGCGTCGTCGTCAGCGCGCCGAACTGCGTCGGGCTCAACGCCTGCAGCTCGGTCGCCGTCAAGCCGTTGAGTTGGGTGCTGCTCAGCACCGCGATCTGCGGCGTCGTCAGGGCACCGAGCTGGGTCGTCGTCAGCGTGGCGATCCCGGTCGCCGTCAAGCCGGCGAGCTGGGTACCGGTCAGCGAGGCGATCTCGGTGGTCGTCAGCCCACTGATCCCGGTGGTCGACAGGGCCGCGATCTGGGCCGAGGTCAAGGCGCTGAACTGGGTCGTGGTGAGTGCCGCCACCTCGGTATCCAGCAAGCCGCCGATCCCGGTGATGGTCAGCGCCGCCATCTGCGGCGCCGTCAGCGCACCGAGCTGGGCCGTCGTCAAACCCGCGACATCGGTCGCCGTCAACCCCTTGACCTGGGTGCTGGTCAGCGAGGCGATCTCGGTGGTCGTCAGCCCGCTTATTCCCGTGGTCGACAGAGCCGCGATCTGCGCCGACGTCAGGGCACCGAGCTCACTGGACGTCAGCGACGCCACGCCGCTGTCCATGAGCGCGCTGATCCCGATAGTCGGCAGGGCCGCGATCTGTGTCGACGTCATGGCGCCAAGCTGGGTCGTGGTCAGCTCACCCATCTCGGTCGCGGTCAGCCCTTTGAGCTGAGTGCTGGTCAAGACCGCGATCTGCGCCGTCGTCAACGCCCCGAGCTGGGTGGCGCTCAACGTGCCGATCCCGGTCGCCGTCATCCCCGCGAGCTGGGTGACGGTCAGCGCCGCGATCTCGGTGGTCGTCAAGCCGCTGACGCCGATGGCCGACAGAGCCCCAACTTCGGCCGCGGTCACGGCGCTGAACTGGGTCGCGGTCAGCGCCGCGACCTCGGTATCCAGCAACCCCTTGACCCCCGCGGTGGACAAGGCGGCGATCTGCGTCGCCGTCATGGCGCCAAGCTGGGTGGTGGTCAGCTCGGCCGCCTCGGTAGCCGACAGACCGTTGATCTGCGTATTGGTCAGCGCCGCGATCTCGCTGGTCGTCAGCCCGCTTAGCCCGGTGGCGGAAAGCGCCCCGATCTCGGTCGCCGTAACGGCGCCGAGTTCGTTGGAGGTTAGAGACGCCACCTCGGTGTCCACCAATTCACCGATCCAGGTGGTGGTCAAGGCCGAGACCTGAGTGGTTGTCAGGGCATCGAGCTGGGTGGTGGTCAACGACGTCACCTCCGTCGCCGTCAAACCCTTGAGCTGCGTGCTTGTCAGCGCGGCGACTTGCGTTGTCGTCAGGGCACCGAGCTGCGTGGTGCTCAGCGTCCCCATCCCGACCGCCGTGATGCCGGCAATCTGGGTATTGGTCAGCGCCGCGATCTCGCTGGTCGTCAACCCGCTGATCCCGGTGGTCGACAGCGCGCCGATCTGCGTCGAAGTCAAGGCGCCCAGCTGGGCGGACGTCAGCGCCGCGGCCTGGGTGTCCAACAAGCCCCTGATCTGGGCGGCGGAGAGAGCGGTGATCTGCGTCGTCGTCAACGCGCCGAGCTGGGTCGTGGTCAGCTCGCCCATCTCGGTTGCCGTCAACCCGCCGAGCTGGGTGGCGGAGAGCGACGCGAGCTGCGTCGCCGTCAGATCGCCGAGCAGCGTCGCGGTCAACGCCCCGATCTGGGTCGCCTTCAAGGCGCCTAACTGCGTGCCGGCCAATGCCGCGATTTCGGTATCCGCGAGATTGCCGATCCCGGTGGTGGAGAGCGCCGCGACCTGCGTCGTCGTCAGGGCGCCGAACTGGACGCTGGTCAAGGATGCCAATTCGGTCGCGGTCAGGCCTTTGAGCTGCGTGCCGGTCAGCGACGCGATCTGCGTCGTCGTGAAGGCGCCAAGCTGGGCAGCGCCAAGCACACCGATACCGGTCGCCGTCATTCCGGCGAGCTGGGTGATGGTCAGCGATGCGATCTCGGTGGTGGTCAGCCCGGTAATCCCGGTGGTCGACAACGCACCGATCTGCGTCGCCGTCAGGGCACCGAGCTGAGTGGTGGTCAGCGCCGCCATATCGGTATCCAGCAACCCGCTGATTCCGGTAGTGGAGAGGGATGCGATCTGCGTCGCCGTCATCGCGCCGAGCTGAGTCGTCGTCAATGCCGCGAGTTGGGTCGCCGTCAAGCCCTTGACCTGGGCAGTGGTCAGCGCGCTGATCTCGGTGGTGGTCAGCCCGCTGATACCGATAGTCGACAGGGCCGCGACCTGCGTCGATGCCAGGGCGCCGAGCTGGGCGGCGGTCATCGCCGCCACGTCGGTGTCCACGAGCTGACTGACCCCGGTGGTCGTCAGCGAAGCGATCTGGGTCGTCGTCAAGGCATCGAGCTGGGTTGTGGTCAGCTCGCCCATCTCGATCGCGGTCAGGCCCTTGAGCTGGGTGCTGGTCAAGACCGCGATCTGCGCCGTGCTCAAGGCACCAAGCTGGGCCGCGCTCAACGAGGCGATCCCGGCCGCCGTCAGGCCCTTGACCTGGGTGGTCGTCAGCGCCGCGATCTCGGTGGACGTCAACCCGCCGATCCCCGCGATGGACAGGGCGCCGATCTGCGTCGCCGTCAGGGCGCCGAGCTGGGTCGTGGTGAGAGCCGCGACCTCGGTATCCATCAAGCCGCTGATCTGCGTCGCCGTCAGGGCGGTGACCTGCGTCGCCGTCAGGGCGCCAAGCTGGCTGGTGGTCAACTCGCTCATCTGGAGCGCGCTCAACCCCCTGACCTGGGCGGTGGTCAGCGACGCGATCTGCGTCGCCGTCAGGGCGCCGAGCAGGGTGGTCGTGAACGCGCCGATCTCGGTCGCCGTCAGGGCGCCGAACTGGCCCGTGGTCAACGTACCGATCTCGGCGTTTGCCAGATTGCCGATCCCAGTGACGGTAAGCGACGCGATCTGCGTCGTGGTCAGGGCACCAAGCTGCGTCGAGGTCAACGCCTGCAACTCCGTCGCCGTCAGGCCTCCGAGCTGGGTTCTGGTCAGTCCGGTGATCTGGGTCGACGTCAGGGCACCGAGCTGGTCTGTCGTCAGCGTGCCGATGCCCGCCACCGTCATGCCGGCGAGCTGGGTCGTGGTCAGCGAGGCGATCTCGGTGGTAGTAAGCCCGCTGATCCCGGTAGTCGACAACGCACCGATCTGCGTCGAGGTCAGGGCACCGAATTGGTTGGGCGTCAGCGCCGCGACCTCGGTATCCATCAAGCCTCTGATGCCGGTGGTGGAGAGCCCACCGATCTGGGTCGCCGTCATCACGCCGAGCTGGGTCGTGGTCAACCCCGCCACTTCGGCCGCCGTCAGACCCTTGATCTGGGTATTGGTCAGCGCCGAGATCTCAGTGGTGGTCAGCCCACTGATCCCCGTGCTGGACAACGCCCCAATCTGCGTCGAGGTCATCGCGCCGAGCTGAGCCGATGTCAGCGCCGCCATCTCGGTATCCAGAAGCGCGCCGACCCCGGTGGCGGTCAGCATACTGATCTGCGTCGTCGTCAGCGCATCAAGCTGAGCGGTGGTCAACGCGCCCACCACGGTCGTCGTCATACCCTTGATCTGGGTGTTGGTCAGGGCCGCGATCTGCGTCGTCGTCACCGCGCCCAGCTGGTTGGCGCTTAACGCGCCGATCCCGGTCGGTGTCAGCCCTTGCACCTGGGTGGTGGTCAGCGCCGCGATCTCGGTGTTGGTCAACCCACTGATCCCGGTGGTCGACAGCGCGCCGACCTGCGTCGCCGTCAGGGCGCCGAGCTGCGCGGTCGTCAACGCGGCCACTTCGGTATCCATCAAGCTACTGACCTGCGTCGTGGTCAGGGCAGTCACCTGTGTCGCCGTCAGGGCACCGAGCTGGGCGAATGTCAGCGCCCCGATCTGGGTCGCGGCCAGGCCCTTGACCTGGGTGGTGGTCAGCGAGGCGATCTGGCCCGTCGTCAGATCACCGAGCAAGGCGGGTGTGAGCGCGCCGAGCTGCGTCGCCGTCAGGGAACCGAACTGTGTGGCGGTCAACGCCGTGATTTCCGTATCCGCGAGGGTGCGGATCGTCGTGGTGCTCAGCGACGCGATCTGTGTCGCCGTCAGGGCGCCGAACTGGGCGCTGGTCAACGACGCGACCTCGGTCGCCGTCAAGCCGTTGAGCTGGGTTTTGGTCAAGACCGCGATCTGCGTCGTATCCATGGCACCGAGCTGGGCCGCGCTCAGCGAACCGATCCCGGTTGCCGAGAACCCTTTCACCTGGGTCGTGGTCAGCGCCAGCATCTCGGCGCTCGTCAGCCCGCTGATCCCGGTGGTCGACAGCGCACCGATCTGCGTCGAGGTCAGGGCGCCAAGCTGGGTGGACGTCAACGCCGCGATTTCGGTGTCCAGCAAGCCACTGACCCCGGTGGTCGACAAGGCCGAGATCTGCGTTGCCGACAGGGTGCCAAGCTGAGCGGCGCTCAGCGTGCCGACCGCGCTCGCCGTCATCCCGCCAAGCTGCGTCGTGGTCAGGGCGGCGATCTCGGTGGTCGTCAACCCGCTGATCGCGGTGGTCGACAAGGCGCCGATCTCGGTCATCGTGAGGACGCCGAATTGGGTGGATGTCAGCGCCGACAGATCGGTGTCCACCAGCTGACTGATCCCGGTGGTGGTCAATGCCGCGACTTGCGTCGGCGTCAGGGCGTCAAGCTGGGTAGACGTCAGCGCCTGCATCTCGGTCGCCGTCAGGCCCCTGAGTTGGGTGTTGGTCAGGACCGCGAGCTGTGTCGTCGTCACCGCGCCGAGCTGAGCCAGGGACAACGCGCCGATGTTGGTCGAGGTCATCCCCCGTACCTGCGTCGTGGTCAGCGACGCGATCTCGGTGGTGGTCAAGCCGGCGATCCCGGTGGTCGACAGCGCGCCGATCTGCGCCGAGGTCAGGGAACCAAGCTGCGTGGCGGTCAGCACCGCCACTTCGGTGTCCAACAAGCCGCTGATCTCCGTGGCGGTCAGCGTCGCCACCTGGGTCGCCGTCAGGCCGCCCAGCTGGGTGGTGGTCAACTCCCCCATCTCGGCCGCCGTCAGACCCTTGACCTGGGTGGCGGTCAGCGCGGCGATCTGCGTCGGCGTCAGATTGCCGAGCTCGGTCGTGGTTAACCCACTGATTTGAGCCGCCGTCAGGGTGCCGAACTGAGTGGCGGTCAAAGCCGCCATCTCGGTATCCGCGAGGTTGCGGATCGTGGTGGTGCTGAGCGATGCGATCTGTGCCGTCGTCAGGGTGCCAAGCTGCGTCATGGTCAGCGTGCCCAACTCGGTCGCCGTCAGGCCATTGAGCTGGGTGCTGGTCAGCACCGAAATCTGCGTGGTCGTCAGGGCTCCAACCTGATCGGTCGTCAGCACGCCGAGCTCGGTTACCGTCAAGCCAGCGAGCTGGGTCGTGGTCAGCGCGCTGATCTCGGTGATGGTCAGTCCGCTGATCCCGGTGGTGGTCAAGGCCGAGATCTGCGTCGCTGTCAGGGCACCGAGCTGAGTGGCGGTCAGCGCCGCCACCGCGGTATCCTGCAACCCGCTGATACCCGTGGTGGAGAGCGCCGCGATCTGCGTTGCCGTCAGAGCGCCGAGCTGGTCGAATGTCAAACGGGCTGTTTGGGTCGACGTCAAACCCCAAACCTGCGCGGTGGTCAGCGCCGCGATGTCCGTCGTTGTCAGGAAACCCAGCTGCCATGTGTTCAGCGCGTCGAGCGCGGTCGTTGTCAGACCGACGAGCTGGGTGGTGGTCAGTGCCGACAGCTCGATCTGCGTCAGGCCGGTGGCGGCGGTGGGGGTCAAGGCCGCGAACTGCGACGAGGTCATGGTAGCAAGCTGGGTCGTGGTCAACGCCGCCACGTCAGTCGCGTTCAAGCCCTTGATTTCGGTAATCGTCAACGCGGTCATCTGCGTGGCACTCAGGGCCCCGAGTTGATCCGTCGTCAGCGCGCCGATCCCATCCGAGGTAAAGCCCGCGAGCTGGGTCGTCGTCAGCGCCGCCATCTCGTCGGGCGTCAATCCGCCAATCGACGCGGCGGTCAGCTCCGCCATCTGGGTCGGCGTCAGGGCGCCAAGCTGGTCGCTGGTCAGCGCCGTCACCTCGGTCGCCGTCAGCGCCCTGATCTGCGTCGTGGAGAGCGACGCGACTTGTGTCGTCGTAAGGGCGCCGAACTGGCTGGGCGTCAGCGCCGAGAAATCGGCCGCCGTGAAGCTCCTGACCTGGGTGGTGGACAGCGATGCTATCTGCGTCGCCGTCAGGGCGGCAACCGAGGTCGTGGTCAGCGACCACATTTCCGTCGTCGTCAAGTCGACGAGCTGGGTCGTCGTCAGCGCCGCCAACTCGGTCGCCGTCAGGCTATTTATCTGCGTGGTGGTCAGCGCCGCGACTTGCGACGCCGTCAGGGCGCCGAGTTGACCCGCGTTCAGCGCCGCGAGCTCACCGGTGGTCAGTCCCTGGAGCTGGGTGGAGGTCAGAGCAGTGATCTGGGTCGCCGTCAACGCGCCAAGCTGGCTTGTCGTCAGAATGCTGATCCCGGCTGCCGTCAGGCCGCCGAGCTGGGTCGTCGTCAGCGCCGCGATCTCGCCGGTCGTCAACCCGCCGATCGCGGTGGTGGTCAGCGCGCCGATCTGCTTCGCGGTCAGGGCGCCGAGCTGATCAGTCGTCAGTACCGCCAGGTCGGCCGCCGACAACCCTTTGACCTGCGTGGTGGTCAACGCCGAGATCTGGGTCGCCGCCAAGGCACCGACCTGATCCGTCGTCAGCCCACCAATCCCGGTGACGGACAACGCCGCGATCTGGGATGACGTCAGGGCGCCGAGCTGGCCGGTGGTCAGCGCCGCGACCTCGACGCCCGTCAACCCGCCGATCCCGGTGGTGGACAGCGCTGCGATCTGCGTCGATGCGAGGGTGCCCAGTTGATCGGTCGTCAGCGCCGCGACCCCGGTCGCCGACAGCCCGCCAAGCTGGATCGTCGTCAACGCGGCGATATCTCCAGTCGTCAAGCCGCCGATCGCGGCGGTCGACAACGCGGCCATCTGGGTCGCGGCCAAGGCACCAAGCTGGCCGGTTGTGAGGGCCGCCACCTCGTCCCCGGTCAGCCCTTTGATCTGCGTGACGGACAGCGCCGCGATCTGGGTCGCCGCCAAGGCGCCGAGCTGGTCGACCGTCAGCGCCGCCACCTCGGTCGCCGTCAGGCCACGGATTTGAGTGGTGGTCAGCGAGGCGATCTGCGTCGTCGTCAGCGCGCCCAACTGGGACGTGCTCAGCGTACCGAGCGCGGTCGCCGTCAGACCGCCAAGCTGGGTGGTGGTCAGCGACGTGAGCTCGGTGGTGGTCAGATTATTGAGCTCGGTAGCGCTCAGCGCCGCCAGTTGCGTCGCCGTCAGCGCGCCCAACTGGGTAGCGGTCAGCGCCGTCATCTCGGTTGCGTTCAAGCCGCCGATCGCGGTCGTGGACAAGGCCGCGATCTGCGTTGCCGACAATGTGCCGAGCTGATCCGTCGTCAGCGACGCCACTTCGGTCGCCGTCAACCCAGCGATCTGGGTCGTGGTCAGCGCCGCGATCTCGGTGGTCGTCACCCCGCCAATCCCGGTGGTGGTCAGCGCTCCGATCTGCGTCGCGGTCAGGGCGCTGAACTGGGCCGTGGTCAAGGCCGCCAGTTCGTCCGCCGTGAGGCCCTTGACCTGGGCCGTGGTCAGCGCCGTGATCTGTATCGTCGTCAAGGCGCTGAATTGGGTGGTGGTCAGCTCGCCCATCTCGGTCGCCGTGAGGCCCTTGAGCTGGGTCGTCGTCAGCGCCCCGATCACGTCCGTCCCGACGGCTTGAAGCTGATCCGCGAGCAGAACGGAGAATTGCGCGGCGCTGAAGCCCGTTTGTCCGACCGTCAAGACACTGAGCTGCGTCGCCGTCAGACCCGACATTTGCCCGGTCGACAATTCCGACAGCTGGGTCCCGGTCAGCTCCTCGAACTCGGGAATAGTGAAGGCGCTTATCTGTGTCGCGGTCAGCGCGGCGATATCGCTGGCGGAAAGGCTCTTGATGACGGTCGTTGTCAGACCCGCGATCTGCGTCAGAGTGAGAGAGGATACGAACGAGGTCATGACAACTCCAGTAATCCCGGATGCACGACGCAACGGATATGCCAGTAATAATCGACAGTTTTTCTGGTGCTTTTCCGCCGATTTGCCGCAGTTCTCACGAGGCAGTCAAAATAGATCGGCAAAATTTGCCCGGCAAAATCGGCCGTCTTCAGTGTCGATACCGACAAATTCTTCCAGACGCTCCGATCGAGCTCGGGCGGCGGAACAATCGGCTAAGGCCGATGCCGCGCGGGCTTCCGAGGGGCCGGCTTCCGAGGGATCATTCCTTGCTCTCGTTGGTTTGCCTCTATGAGCGGTCATCTCGAAGCGATCGGTGCCAGGCTCGCAGTTGCACCTGCGGAAAAGCCGATCGACGGATGTTTCGACGACATCGCGCGGGGATCGGCCTCTCAGCCCGTCCCCGCGTTCGCAGCCGAAGGGAAGGACAGATCATGAACAGCAACGAGCTTGAAGGTGCCGTGCGCGATGCCAAAGGCAAACTGAAGGATGGCTATGGCGGCCTGACCGGCGATGTCGGCACGCAGCTCGACGGCAAGCTCGACCAAGCCGCCGGCAAGCTGCAGAGCCGCTTCGGCGATACCACCGATCAGGTATCGGAAGCCGCATGGCAGGCGGCGCACCAGGCGTCGGAGTTCGCGGATCGTGCCGGCGATACGCTGCTTGGTGCCGCCGAAACGGCGACCACGACCCTGCGCGATCAGGGCCAGCAGCTACGCGACACGGTCGCCGACGCGTCGGCCCAGGCCGGACGCATGGCCGACCGGACGTTCCGCCAAAACCCGATCCTTTCACTGATTGGGGTCGGGGCGGTCGGATACTTGCTCTCGTACCTCATCCATGCGCCGTCGGCGCCGCTGGCACCGCGTTCGCGTCGATCGAGTTCGCAACGCTGAATGGCTTCGTCCTCGACCGTTCTTTGGAGCGGTCGAGGACAGTCAGTCCCAGACGTCCTGCAACGTCTCGCGCAGGGTCTGCCTCGTATATTTCCGCCGGAATCGGCCGCGTCGTTGCAGCTCCGGGATCAGCAGATCGACGACGTTGATGAGATCGCCGGGCATCGAGATCGGGTGGCCGATCATGAAACCGCCCCTGCTGCCGGTTGCCTCGAACACCTCCTCCAGATGGTCGGCGCATTGCTCGACCGATCCGGCATAGGTGACCTCGTAATGGGTCGCGTAGCGCAATCCGTATTCGAAGAATTCGGCACGCGTGAGTTCCGTCGTATCGCCCAGGTTATGCGCCAGCATATGCACGAAGCCGACCGGTGAGGCCTGGGTCGACGCGATGATCTCGTTCAACTCCCTGAGCGAGAACCGCTCGGGCAGTTTCGAGAAGTCATAGCCCGCGTTATGCGAGAGATAGGCGCCCGCCCCTTCGGCCGGGATCGCCGTCAGCAGTTGCTCGCGTTCGCGCTTCGCCTCGGCCTCGGTCGCAGCCACGATCAAGGGCTTTTGCCAGACGATGCCGACCCGTTCGGGATCGCGCCCCTCCGCCACCAACGCCGCGTCGAACGCGGCCCGATGCTTCACCTGGAGGTCGAGCGCCATATTTTCGCCGAACGCGATATCCGCTACATGCGCGGCCGCCTTGATGCCGCGCGGCGAGCCGCCGGCCTGAACGCAGATCGGTCGGCCCTGCGGCGAGGGCGGTGTGTTCAGCGGCCCCTTGACCTTGAAAAACCGGCCGACATGGTCGATCGGGCGCACCTTGGACGGGTCGGACACCCGGCCCGTCGCGTGATCCCACAGCATCGCATCCGGTGCCACGCTGTCCCACAGCGCATGGCAAACATCGATGAACTCCTCCAGCCGCTCATAGCGCGCGCCATGCTCCATCAGCGCGTCGAAGCCGAAATTCGCGGCATCCGCCAAGCGCGTCGAGGTCACCACATTCAGCGCGATCCGGCCGCCGGTGATGTGGTCCAGCGAGTTCATCAAGCGGGCGATGTAATAGGGATGCATGAAGGTCGAGGCGTAGGTGAGGCCGAAGCCCACATGCCGCGTCACCCGCGACATCGCGGTCATCATCGGGCTGAGATCCTGCCGAGGCCAAGTGATGCCCCATTCCACCGCGGCATCGATCGACTCCCGCCATGTACTGGGAATGCCCGTTCCGTCGCCGGAGAACACCATATCCATGCAGCCGCGTTCGGCGATGCGCGCGATGTCTTCATACATCTCGACATCGGGAAACACCCGCCCGCTCCAGGAACCGGGCATGCGCCACCGCCCATCCATGGCGATGTACGAGACGTCGAAGGCAAGGTTCATCCGACTGGGCACGGCAGGCAACTCCGTTAGAAGTGCAATGATATGCTGATCAAACCTGGATTGGCGTCGGGGTCAACTGGCCATATGCATCGCCAGTGAATTCACGATTCCCATACGCTCGACGGGATGCCGCCACCCCGGCTTCAAGCAGCCATGGCCGCTTGATAGGGTTCGGTCATCACGCCAGCTGGGATCAACGGGGAGCGGCGCCGGGCCGCGTATCATCGGCCCTGATGCGGAGAAGATTTAATATCAAGGCCGGTCAGATTTGCGTTGAAATTCAGACCACAACACACATTTTCTCGATCTGTCAGTACCGGTGAGATGGGAGAAGCATCATATCATACATTCCTACTTATAAGCGGGTATTGCTTCTTGTGTCCGGCCTGCTTCTGGCAGGCCCGGCGGTGGCGCAGGACATTCCGGCCGAGTTGGCACCGCCGGCAGGAACAGCGCTGATCGGCACGTTCGCCGCCAAGGGGGTGCAGATCTATCGCTGTGCCGCCCAGGGCTCGACACTTGAATGGGCCTTCAAGGCGCCGGAAGCACAGCTCGTCGATGCCCAGGGCAAGGTGTTCCTCAAACACTATGCCGGCCCGACTTGGGAGGCGGTCGACGGCTCCAAGATTGTCGGCAAAGTGATGAAGACCGCGCCCGCGCCAACCACCGGCGCCATTCCGTGGCTGCTGCTATCGGCGGAGTCGTCGGGTACCGGCGTGCTCGCAACCGCGCGCTTCGTCCAGCGCGTGAACACGGCTGGCGGCGTCGCGCCCAACGGCCCCTGCCCGCAGGTCGACGCCGAGCAACGCGTTCCATACGCCGCGGATTACCTCATCTACAAATGATGAGGCGAACGATCCCGGAGTTCGCACCCAGGCTACCCCGTGCGAGCCAGGCCATCCATGTAAGGACGCCCCAAAAATGACCGATTGGCCGACAGCGCAGGGCCACCTCGCCCTCGGCGACCTCGCCCTGCAATCCGGCGCTATTTTGCCCGGGGCGGTGCTGAGCTGGAAAACCCATGGCGTGCTGTCGCCGGCGCGGGACAATGTCGTGCTTTACCCGACCAGCTACTCTGCCCGGCACGGCGATCAGGAATGGCTGATCGGGCCGGAGGGCGTGCTGGACCCGACGCGCTGGTTCATCGTCATTCCGGACATGTTCGGCAACGGATTGTCGACGAGCCCCTCCACCAGCGCCGCTTGGCCGGGCTTGGTCACCAGCCTCGACAACGTGCAGGCGCAGCGGCGTCTGCTGCGCGAGCAATTCGGCATTACGCGGCTCGCTTGCGTCTATGGCTGGTCGATGGGCGCGCAGCAGGCCTATCACTGGGCCGCCGCCTTTCCCGACGCGGTCGAACGGGCGATCGTGAATTGCGGCAGCGCGCGCACCGCCGTGCATAACCGGGTGTTTCTCTCCAGCCTGATCGCGACGCTGGAGGCCGCCCCCGAGCATCTGGGCGGCGGGCGTTTCTCGGCCGAGCCGGCGGCGGCCATGCGCGCCTTCGGCCGGATCTATGCCGGCTGGGCGCTGAGCCAGGATTTCTACCGCGCCGGGCTGCACCTCTCGGCGCTGGGCGCGCCGGATCTCGACACCTTCCTGCGCACGGATTGGGAGGAACGCTTTGCCCGCCGACCCGCCGCCGATCTTTACGCACAGTTGCGCACCTGGGAGGCCGGCGACATCAGCGCCAATCCGCTCCATGGCGGCGACCTCTCGGCGGCGTTGCGCGCGATCCGCGCCCGCGTGCTGCTGATGCCGTCCGAGACGGATCTCTACTTCCGCGTCGCGGACAACGCGGCGGAACTCGACCATTTGGCGCGAGCCGAATTGCGGCCGATCCCCAGCATCTGGGGCCACCGCGCGGGCAACCCGGTGCAGAACCCGGCCGACGCTGCGTTCATCCGGGACGCGGTGCGGGCCTGGCTCGAAGCGTGAAGCGATATGTCCGGCGCCTGAATGGCACCGGACACAGGTCGCGCGTGGTTTAGGGAGTGCCGAAGACCTCGGCCAAAAAGCCGGTCATGGCCGACCAGGACCGCTGATCGCTGAGCTTGTTGTATTTAATCGCCGGCATCATCGATCCGTCCGCTTCGGGATTGGTGAAGCTGTGCACCGTCTTGCTGTAGCTCACGACCTGCCAATCCGCATCGGCCACGCGCATCTCATCTTCGAAAGCCAGAACCTGCGTAGCCGGGATCATTGGATCTTCCGCCCCGGTACAGACCAGGATACTGGACTTCACCTGCCCCGGGGCCGCCGGCATCGGCGTCTCGAGGCTGCCATGAAAGCTGACGACGCCTTTGAGGTCGGCACCGCCACGCGCCATTTCCAGCACCACGGTGCCGCCGAAGCAGAAGCCGATGCCGCCCAAACGCGTCGCATCGACCTGTGGCAAGGCGGTCAGCGCCTTCATCGCCGCCCCAGCGCGGGCGCGGAGCACCAGCGGCTGGGATTTCAACTCGGTGATCAACGCGATGCCCTTGGTGAGATCCGCCTGCTGCCGGTCGCCGAACATGTCGGCGGCAAGCGCCACATAGCCGAGCTTTGCCAGCATGCGGGCACGCTCCATCGCGTGTTCGCCCAGGCCGAACGCCTCGTGCACGACCAGCACGCCCGGACGCTTGCCGGCAAGACTGTCGTCATAGGCGAGATAGCCGCTCATCGAGACCGCGCCGTCGGAATAGTCGATCGTTTCAGTTTTCATGGAATCCTCTCCTGCCGCTAAGGACGATCAAGCGATCTTCAGCCGTACCGGTACATTATTACGGGTGGCATTCGAATAAGGGCAAACCTGATGCGCCTTGTCGACGAGTGCTTTCGCATCGCTCGGCGACAAGCCGGGCAGCGAGATCTCCAATTCCACATCGATGCCGAAGCCGCCTTCGGAGCGCGGGCCGATGCCGACGGTGGCCGCCACGGTCGTATCGGCCGGAACCTTGGGACCGCCTTGCGAGGCCACGAACTTCATGGCACCGAGAAAGCACGCCGAATAGCCCACGGCGAAGAGTTGCTCCGGGTTATTACCCGCTCCACCGCCGCCGCCCAACTCCTTGGGGGTCGACAGCGTGACGTCGAGCGCGCCATCCACCGTCGCGGAATGGCCATCGCGGCCGCCGGTGGCAATCGCCTTGGTGGTGTATTTCACATCGACCGACATGAGTGCTCTCCTTGCGAAGGGGTAGAGGGGTTGATCTAATCTGGCAGGCGATGATGACAACATCTCGGGTGGGCATCATCGCCCGTACTGACAACACCGCGAGGCACCCGGAAGTGCCATCGGCACCTCCCGTTTCCGGGTGGAACGGGCTAGGGGGATGTCAGCCCGCCCCTGAAGGGAGAATAATTTTCCAATATAAATGTCCGCAACAGTAACATTTCCTACAAACATAGGCGCCAATTGGCAGGAGTTACTACTTGACAATGGAGCATATTAGCGTCGATTTTACAGATTATTATTTAAACAAAATGACCTCACATCGCGAACATCTTGAAAGGTCCCAACGCAGCGCTTTGGGGCCGAGCAAGCATCTCCGCCCAAGGAATATCGCCATGACGGAAATATCCTCGCCGAAACCATCCTCCGGGGCTCTTGGCGTCTCGCGTCGCACCCTGATGCGATCCGCCGGTGCCGTGGGCGCGGTCACGCTGGGTGCCGCAGCGACGCGCCTCTTCACCAGCTCCAGCATCGCGGCGCCGATCATGAGCCCGGCCGATCTGTCGGCCCTGCGGAACCCGCCGATCTGCCATGTCGCGGGCACCTCCGATGTCGGCCCCGTCGGCCCCGCGCGCAAGCTGAAGTTGACCTGGAACGCGAACGCGATCTGCACCGTGGGTGTCCCGGTGGCAGCCCAGCGCGGCATCTTCGCCCGGCATGGGTTGGATGTGGAATTGATCAATTTCGGCGGCAGCACCGATCAATTGCTGGAAGCGATCAGCACCGGCAAGGCGGATGCCGGGGTCGGCATGGCGCTACGCTGGCTGAAGCCGCTGGAGCAAGGTTTCGACGTACGCATCACCACTGCCGTCCATGGCGGCTGCATGCGCCTCTTCACCACGCCATCCTCAGGGATCGCCTCGATCGCCGACCTCAAGGGCAAGGTGGTCGGGGTCAGCGATATGGCGGCACCGGACAAGAACTTCTTTTCCATCGTCGCCGCGAAGCAGGGCATCGATCCGAACGACGACATCCAATGGCGGCAATTCCCGCCGGATCTGCTGGGCGTGGCGCTGAAAAAGGGCGAGATCCAAGCCTTCTCCCTCGGCGACCCGCTTGCCTGGGTGATCCGGGAGCGCGATGGGCTGCGCGAGATCGCCAACAACCTCAGCGGCGAGTATCAGCATCGCGCCTGCTGCGTGCTGGGCATCTCCGGCACCCTGATCCGCACCGAACGCCCGGTCGCCGCCGGCCTGACGCAGGCGCTGCTCGAGGCGCAGGAGTATGTGGCGGCCAACCCCGACGAGGCGGCGGCATTGTTCGCGCAATACTCGCCAACGCCGGTGGCACAGCTCGCCGCCATGTTGCGCAGCCACACGCATGATCATCACCCGACCGGCGCCGCGCTGAAGGAAGAACTCGCGGCCTATACCGAGGAATTGAAGCTCGTGCACGTCATCAAGCCCAGCACCAACACGGCGCGTTTCGCCGATAAGGTGTTCGCCGATGTGTTGAGTGTATGAGTGCCGTCGAAGACGTCCGCGCGGCGCGGGGAGCGCTGATCCGGTCGGATGCGCGTCACCCCCTCTGGCTCGCCGGCGCGGCCGCGGCGGTCGCATGGCTGGGCGCCGCGGCGCTGACGGCGCTCTGGCCCGATGCCGACGATCTCGGCCGGACGGATCTGCTGGCGACGATCATGGCAACGATCGGCGCGGCGCTGTTGGTTTCGTTCGCGGCCGATCGGGTACGCCCGCTTCCCCCCATCCTTCGTCATCTGGGACCATGGCTGGTGGCACTCGCCCTGGCCTTCGCGGGCTGGGAGCTGATAACCGCCAAGCTCGATCTCCTGCCCAGGCCGTTCTTCGCGGCACCGCAATCGATGCTGGAGGTGTTCACCGATGACTGGCCGCGGCTCGGCGAGAGCGTGCTGCGGTCGCTGTGGCTGTTGTTGCCCGCCTATCTGCTCGGTGCCGGCGCGGGCTTCCTGGTCGGCATCGCGATCGGCTGGTCGCGCGGGATAGGCTATTGGGTCCATCCCGCGCTGCGGCTGATCGGGCCGGTACCGGCGGTCGCCTGGATCCCGATCGCCTTCTTCGTGTTCCCGTCCAGTCATAGTGCCAGCACCTTCCTGATCGCCTTGGCCACCTTCTTCCCCGTCGCCGTGCTTACCTGGTCGGGCGTCGCCGCGGTCGGCACGGCCTATTACGACGTGGCGCGGACGATGGGCGCCAAACCCTGGTTCCTGATCAGCCGGGTCGCCGTGCCGGCGGCCATGCCGTCGGTCTTCGTCGGGCTGTTCATGGGTCTCGGCGCCTCGTTCTCGGTCCTCGTCGTGGCCGAGATGCTCGGCGTGAAGGCCGGCCTCGGCTGGTACATGCAATGGGCGCAAGGTTGGGCGGCCTATGCCAACATGTATTCCGCCCTGCTGGTCATGGCGGTGATGTGCTCGACCTTGATCACGCTGCTGTTCCGCGTGCGTGACCGGTTGCTGTCCTGGCAAAAAGGGCTGGTCCGGTGGTAGGGCCGGTGGTCGGCACCGGGTCGCCGTCGCTGGAAGCGCCCGCCGCCCAGGGCGTCGAGATCGTCGACGTCAGCCATGCCTTCACGCTGGAAGGCCGTCCCCTGCCGGTTCTCGACCGCGTCCACCTCAGTGTCGGCCCCGGAGAGTTCGTCGCCCTGCTCGGTCCCAGCGGCTGCGGCAAGTCCACCTTGCTGCGTCTCGTCGCCGGCCTCGATCTGCCGGACGAGGGACGCATCGTGGCGGAAGGGCGGCCGATCGACGGCCCCGATCCATCCCGCGTGCTGATGTTCCAGGATCCCACGCTCTATCCATGGCGAACCGTGGCGGCCAATGTGGGTCTGGGGCTCGAGGCGCGCGGCCAGCTGAAACAATTGCGCCATCGCGTCGACGAGGCGCTCCAGCTCGTCGGGTTGGAGAATTTCGCGAGTGCCTATCCACACCAGATCTCCGGCGGCATGGCCCAGCGGGCGGCCTTGGCGCGGGCCCTGGTCAACGACCCGGCGATCCTCATCCTCGACGAACCGCTCGGCAAGCTCGACAGCCTCACCCGGCTGCAGATGCAGGACGAACTGGTGCGCATCTGGCAAGATCGGGGCTTTACCGCACTGCTCGTCACCCATGATGTGGAAGAGGCGTTGCTGATGGCCGGACGGGTGATCGTGTTCAGCGACCGGCCCGCCCGCATCCGCGCCGACCTGCCGGTCGCCCTGCCCTATCCGCGGCACCGCGATGACCCGGAACTGGTCCGGTTGCGCCGCGAGGTCCTGGGATTGTTGGGCCTGGCGACCTGACGGTCCGGCAGGCGGCGCGTCGGGACCGACCGTCACCCCCACAAAATTCCAAAGGCGCCCGAATAAAACTTCGACCAAGGTGTTGGCTATCCGAACCACCGCGAAACTCGGGAGCCTCACCATGCCGGCCATCACTTCCCGCCGCCTCAGCCTCACCACCGCCCTGATCGGCGCCTGCCTGACCATCATGACCCTGACCATCACGGCTCCGATCGGCCCGGCCCGGGCCATGGGCGACGATTCCAGCGACACGCCCACTTGCAAGAAGGGTGAGGTCTACGATTCCAAAACCAAGCAATGCGTCAAGCAGCAGGGCAGCAATTTGCCCGACCAAGACCGGACCGACTATGCCTACGCCCTGGCGAAGGCCGGCCGCTACGAGGAAGCTCTGGCCATGCTGGACACACTCAAGGACCCGAACACATCCGAGGCACTGAATTATCGCGGCTATGCCACCCGCAAGCTCGGGCGCACCGACGAGGGTATCGGCTACTATCTGAAGTCCGTGGCACTTGATCCGCGCTATGCCAAAGTGCGCGAGTATTTGGGCGAGGCCTATGTCGTCAAGGGCCGTGTGGACCTCGCCCGCGAACAGCTCGCCATCATCAAGGGCATCTGCGGCACGGGATGCGAGGAATATCGGGACCTTGCGACGGCCATAGCCGATCCGTCAGGGATTTGAGCCCCTGACGGGGAGACGGCCGGGTGCGCGGGAGGCCGGTGGATGGCCAGCGTCGACACCATGCCTTACCAGGCCTATGGCCATGAAGTCGGCGCGGGTTCGGGACGGCGCATGACGACGGTGCCGCCCGTCTCGGAGGGCGACCGTGGAGGCATCGTGCGCGTGGGCCTGCGCGGGCTCCTGCCACGCCTATGGCGCTACGGTCTGGTGCTGTCCGGACGACGGGACGTGGCCGAGGATCTGGTGCAGGCGACCTGCCTGCGGGCGCTGGAGCGGGCCGGGCAATTCGAGCCCGGCTCGCGCCTCGATCGCTGGCTGTTCGCGATATTGCATTCCATCTGGCTGAATGACCTGCGCTCACGCCGCATCCGCCTGGGCCAGGGCTTCGTCGAGGCCGAGACCGCCCTGACGCTGGATGGCGCTTCGGCGATGGAAACGCACATCCTGGCCGATCAGGTGCTGCGACGCGTGGCAGCTCTCCCCGAAGCCCAACGCAAGACGGTGTTCCTCGCCTATGTCGAGGAACTGACATATCGCGAGGTGGCGGAGGTGTTGGGCGTACCGATCGGCACCGTGATGAGCCGCTTGGCCGCCGCCCGTGCCCGCCTTTCGGCGGAGCCGAGCGATTCAGCCGGTGCTTCAGTCTCCCCGGCGTTTCAGTCTCCAAGGTAGGCGGGCGATGAGCAAGTACGGCCCCAACGATCATCCCGACGATGCGCAACTCGTGGCCTATCTCGATGGCGAGCTGGACGCCCCAGCGCGAGCGCGGGTTCGGTCGGCCCTGGCCGACGACGCGGTGGCCGCGCGGCTGGCCGAATTGTCCGGTACCAACCTGCCGTTCCGTCAGGCGTTCGAACCCTTGCTGAAGGCCGCTCCGACCGAGCGGCTGAACACCATGCTGGACGCGCTGTTGACATCGCCGGGCCAGCCGGGGACCAAGCAGGCGAGACGGCTCGGCTGGGAACGTCGACGGTTCCTTGCCGCCTCCGTCGCCCTGGTCGCGGCCGGAGCCCTGTCGGATCGCCTACTGATCGCATTCGGTCGGCCGGCCGAGGAGCCGGATCACTGGCGCGCCGTCGTGGCGCAATATCTATCGCTCTACACCGCCGAGACGCTCGCCGACATCCCGCCCGACACCGAGCTGCGCGCTAAGGAACTGGCCTTGGTCAACGCCCGGATCGGCCTTGGCCTGACGCCACAGGGGGTCGATGTCCCCGGCGCGCTGCTGAAGCGCTCGCAAATGCTGCTCTATGACAGCGAACCCTTGGCGGAGATCACCTACCTGGATCCGCGCTCCGGGCCCATGGCGTTGTGCATCGTGCGCTCCAACGCGCCGGCGAACCCCGTCCGGACCGAGCAGCGTCGCGGCATGAATGTCGCCTATTGGTCGGGAGCCGGGCACGCGTTCATGCTGATCGGCCGCCGTCCCGTCCACGATATCGCCGCCGCCGCGCAGGCGATCGCCGACCGACTATCGGCGGCGACAGGCTGACGATCGTCGCGTGCGGAACGGCCGGGGCACGCGATCTTATCGCGGCTCTTCCAGATATCGGGCGGCGGCCCAGGCGCTGGGACGGCCCCGAAAGACGTTAGTCGGTTGATAACCGCTTTGAGGGCATAATAAGAAGCCCGCGTATCAAGGTTTCTTATCATGACTGCCAAAACACCGCCGGAGATCGATGCGGTTTTCCTGCAGGAGATCATCGACAGCCTCGACATGTCGGTGGTCGTCCACGACGCCGATCTGTGCTTCGTCATCGCCAATGCGGAATACTACAAGCGCTATCCGCATATCCCGAGCGACGGCAGCTGGCAGGGGCTGCCCTACGAACAGCTTCTACGCACGACGCTGGCCGCGTCACCTGAGAAAACGGCGATAGCGCCGACGGAAGATCCCGAGGCCTATGTGGCGAGGCGCATTGTGGAAATGCGGGACTTCGAGCCCGGGCGCTTCGAGTACCAGGCGGAAGACGGACGATGCGATGTTCTGCAACGGACGCGGACGTCGTCGGGTTACCGGGTATCGACCCGGTACGACGTTACCGAACAAAAGCAGCTGGAACACCAGCTGCGCCAGGCGCTAGAGGAGGTCGCCGCGGCGAATCGCGCAAAATCCAGTTTTCTCGCCTCGATGAGCCACGAATTGCGCACCCCGCTCAACGGCATCCTGGGCTATGCCGAGATCCTGCGCGACGCCCAATTCGGCGGTCAGATCGATGCTCGGTACCGCCAGGCGGCCGGCGATATTCTGAATGCCGGGCAGCATCTGTTGAGTCTGATCTCGGACCTGCTCGATCTGGCCCGGATCGAAACCGGCAAGGCCGAGCTTCAGGAAGAGGACGTCTCGCTGCCGGACCTCATCAATACCGTGCTGCGGCTGATGATCCCCAAGGCATTCGCCAGCCTGAACCAGCTGACCTTCCTGGCGCCGGAGACGCCGCCCGTGCTGCGGGTCGATCCCCGGATGGTACGGCAAATGTTGTTCAACCTGATCGGCAATGCGCTGGCCCATGCGCCGGGCACCGAGATCACCCTATCGCTCGAGGATGCCGATGACGGCGCGCTCGATCTTGTGATCCGCGATCGTGGACCGGGTCTGCCGCAGGCGATCAAGGCCCACCTCGGCGAGCCGTTCCTGGCCGGATCGAGAGGAACGGGCCTGGGCCTCGCCCTGGTCAGCGGCATGATCGCCGATCACGGCGGCGGTCTACGGTTCGACGACGTGCCCGGTGATGTCGGCACGCGCGCCATCCTGCGTTTCCCTCGGTCTCGCCGCACCGGCGTCACCGAATAGGCCAGCTACACGCCGATGTTACCGGCCGCGCATACTGAAAGCTGCTAACCTCCGACAGCGTGATGGTTGCGATCTCCTCCTCGTTTTCGGCTAAGGCCCTGGTAGCGGCGCGACACACGGCGACGCGTCTCCTGGCGCGGAGCGTCCGCATGGTCTGGAGCCAGCGGCTGCCCGAGCGGGTGCGGCAGGCGGTCAAGCGCCAACAAGCCACCAGCGAGCTGATCATCGGCTATTTGCAGGCCGGCGTGATCCTGATCGTGACGTTGCTCTATACGCTGTCGAGCAAGGGCTTCGCGATGGACACCATGCTCCAGCCGGTACCCTGGACATTGGGTCTCTATGCGGGGTTCACGGCGGTCCGGCTGTGGCTCGCCCACCGTAACGCTTTGCGAGCTTGGTATATCGGCGCGTCGGTCGTGGTCGATATCGCCGTGCTAATGATCACGATCTGGAGCTACCACCTCGAATACGAGGCGCCGCCCGCCCTGTCGCTGAAGGCGCCGACGCTGATGTTCGCCTTCGTACTGATCGCCTTGCGCACGCTGCGCTTCGAGGTGCGCTATGTGCTGTTGGCGGGGGCCAGCGCCGTGCTGGGTTGGATCGCCATGCTGCTCTACGCCCTGACGGCGGAGGGCGGCATGGCGATAACCCATGATTACCGCGACTACGTCACCTCCTACCACCTATTGGTCGGCGCCGAGATCGAGAAGATCGTGGCGATCGCGCTGGTCACCGCGATCCTCTCCCTCGCGGTCGTGCGCTCCCGCGCGCTGCTGGTCGACGCGGTGACCGACCAGATCGCCTCGGCCGATCTCGCCCGGTTCTTCGCGCCGGAAGTCGCGGCCCGCATCCGAGCCACCGAAATGGACATCGCGCCGGGCATGGTCGAACGGCGCGACGCCGCGATCCTGTTCGTCGACATGCGCGGCTTCACCACCCTGTCGCAGCGGTTGGAGCCCGCGCAGTTGATGAGCCTGCTCAGCGAGTATCAACAACGGCTGGTCCCGGTCATCCAAGCCGCCGGCGGCAGCATCGACAAGTATCTGGGCGACGGCATCTTGGCGAGTTTCGGCGCGGTACGGTCGACCGCCACCTTTGCCGCCGATGCGCTGCGCGCGGTCGAAGCGATCCAGCGGGCTGTCACCGTCTGGCACGACTATGCTGTATCCGAGGGTGCCACGGTTCCCGAGATCTGTGCCGCGGTGACGGTCGGGCCGGTGCTGTTCGGCGCCATCGGCGAGACGACCCGGCTGGAATACACGGTGCTGGGCGAGGTGGTTAACCTCGCCGCCAAGCTGGAAAAGCACACCAAGCAGGAACGCGCCCGGGCGCTGGTCAGCGCCGAGACGCTCACCCTGGCACTCGATCAGGGCTACCAGCCGACCCTATCGATCGACCCCCGCCCCGGAAGGCGGGTCGAAGGCGTCGATCAACCGGTCGACCTGGTCATGATCGGCGCACCGATGGGGTCGTCTCGGGATTCGTCGCAACTGGACGTCGCGGCTCACTCGTGACGGCAAGGTCGAGGGCCGCGTGCAAAACGGCGCGATCGCCGATCTGGTTTGCCAGGATCAGCACCAAGCGCGCGAGAAGGGCCACGGCGCCATCGTCATCCTGCCGATCGATGGCTTCGACCAAAGCCGCGTAGAATGCGTCGCCATCCTCGAAATTCGCCGTGTCGCGCAGCTCGGTCATGCCGGGATTTCCCGGCCCAAGGCCCGGTCGACGCCAGCACGCAAGGCGGCTACGTCGGTCTGACGCCGCCGCAGGGCTAGATGTTGATCCGGCCGAAACAGGATCATGGAACCGGGCTGTAAATCATAGCGCTCGGACAAGAGGCCGGTCGGGTCGGTGACGTCGCGCCCCAAAACGACGACATCCACCCGGTGCGAGCCGACCATGATCGAGGGCGGCGCATCTGGATCGGTGGTAAGCGCGACAAACCGGTCGCCCAGCACATCGAGGAAAAACCCATCCGCCGCCCCTCGGCGGATCGGCGCATCGGCGGCGGGCGAGCCTGGGCCCATCCGACCCGTCTGCCAGACGGCATCATCCGGCGTGTTCAGTCGGGAGCCGCCGAGATGCGCCGGGAGCGATAACCGACCCGAATTCACGAGAGCGCGGGCGAAGGGATGATGCACCGCCAAGGTCAGAACCTGGTCGCGCAATAGACGCGAGGTCTTCGATTTCGGCGTCATGAAGTCGGTCGCCCGCTTCGAGTTCAAGATGTTCTCGCGCGCGGCGAACAGACGCTCCTCGTTATAGCTCTCCAGCAGGCCGGGCGGCGCGCTGCCATCGAGTACGCGCCTCAGCTTCCAGCCCAGATTGTCGGCGTCCTGCACGCCGCCATTGCCGCCGCGCGCGCCGAACGGCGAGACCTGATGCGCGCTGTCGCCGGCGAAGATCACCCGGCCATGCACGTATCGTTCGAGCGTACGGCACTGGAACACGTAGATCGACAGCCATTCGAAATCGAAATCGCCATGGCCAAGCATCGTCTCGATGCGTTGGCGGACGCGATCCGGGTGTTTCTCCGCCTCTATATCCGCATCCCAACCAAGCTGCAGATCGATCCGCCAGACATCGTCCGCCTGGCGATGGAGCAGGCTCGTCTGACCGTCATGGAATTGCGGATTGAACCAGAACCAGCGTTCCGTGGGGAATTCGGCACGCCGCATCTTCACATCGGCGATCAGGAATTTGTCTTCGAATGTCTCCCCGACGAAGCCGAGACCGAGGGCGGACCGGATCGTCGACCGGCTGCCCTCGCACGAGACCACCCATTCGGCATCGATCCGGTAAGGCCCCTCCGGCGTATCGATCGTCAGCAGGGCGCCATCGTCGCGCGGCTCGATCGCCGAGAGCGTGTTGAGGAAACGAACCTCCCCGCCGAATTCGGCGAAGCGCGCGTGAAGCACGGTTTCCACGTGATATTGCTGCAGGTTGACGAAGGCCGGCATCTTGTGGCCGCTCTCGGGCAGCAGGTCGAAGCTGAAGACTTCCCCACCACCATGGAAGACGCGGCCGATCCGCCAGGTGATCCCCTTGGTCCGGATCGCCTCGCCGACGCCGAGCCGATCCCATATCTCCAGCGTGCGCTTGGCCTGGCAGATAGACCGGGAACCGACCGATACGGTATCGGAACGTTCCAGCAGCAGGACCGGCACCCCCTGGCGCCGCAGGTCGATCGCCAAGGTCAGCCCGACCAGCCCGGCACCGACGACGACGACGCGCCGCTGCTCGGGAGGATCGTCGATGGTGTGGGCTCTTGGCGTGTAGCCGAAGCGCGCCCGCTGCCCCGTCATCGGTTGAGCGCCCCTCATGTCGAGATCGCCTGCGTCATCGGCCGTGCGGGTCGGCGGCGACAGCGAAGATTTCGGTCCATTTGCCGATGTTTCCTCCCCCGGTGTACCCTCTTCGTTGAGCCATGCTGAGCGCTATGGGGTCTGGTGTCTGTCCTCAGACCTGACGACGCGAAGAACAAGCGGGCCGGAGGGAACGACAATGGCGTGGATGGCTATGCCCGATACCTTGAGCGTGGATCTCAAGGCGTTCGATACGCTGATGGATGCCGTTGGCTCGCCGACCATGGATACCGTCCTCTTCGAATGCGCGAACCGGCTGATGGCCGTCGACGAGATTTTCGGCTTCGACTTGCCGGCGCGGTCGGCACCGTTGCCGCTCAGTTGGATGGGGTCACGGGCGGATGCGACGGCGCGCGTCGAGGCCTATACCCATCACTTCCATGGCGGCGATCCGTTGATCGGAGAGTTGAAGCGCAATTGGCATCGGCCGTCGATGCTGGTGCGGCGGGTACTGGCATCAGCCATTCCCGACATCGAGTATCGCTGGCAATGCTATGACAAGCCGAGCTTTGCCGAGAAGATCGCGATCGCCCGGCCGACCACGGAGGGCTGGAACGTCATGTGCTTTTACCGCCGGTCGATCACCGCCTCGGATGAGCTGAGGCGCCTCGTCGATTTCGCCGCCATCGCGGTGCCGGCGGTGCGCAGCCATGTGAAGGCGCTAAGGCAGCGGGGCGTACCGAGCGCCGCTGCGCCGATGGCCCCGCCGATGCCCGTCGACCGGCTCCTGCCGAGACTGACCCGCCGCTTTCCCGGCCTGACCGAGCGCGAACGCAGCGTCTGCGCCTGGACGCTGCTCGGCGCCACCGCCCAATCGATCGGCATCGAACTCGGCATCGCGACGACCACGGTGCTGACCTATCGCCGCCGGGCCTATCAGCGGCTCGGCATCGCCAACGCGCATGAGCTGGTGCCGCAGTTGTTGGAGTGAGCGTGCCCCATCAAACCTCGAAGAACACCGTCTCGCCCTCGCCCTGCAGGATGATGTCGAGCTGCCATACCCCACCGCCGGCCGGATTCGCCAGCAAGGTCGTGCGCTCGGCCTCGGACAAGGCCGACAGCACGGGATCGGTGTCGTTCAGCGCGTTGCCGGCGAAGTAGATCCGGGTTACGACGCGGTTCAGCAGCCCGCGGGCGAAGACCGATACGTTGACATGCGGCGCCTGCAGGACATTGCCGAGGCCGGGCACCGGGCCGGGCAGTACCGTGCGGAAGCGGAACCGGCCCTCGGGATCCGTCGGCGCGCGACCGAAGCCGTGGAATGCCGGATCGAGCGGCTTGTCCTGGGTATCCTCCGGATGGTCGTAGCGGCCGGCGGCGTTGGCCTGCCAGATCTCGACCGTGGCGTCGGTCACCGGGGCGCCTTGGCCGTCGATCACCCGGCCCTCGAGCTGGATGACGGTGCCCTGGGCGCCCGGCCCGACCAGATCGGACCAAGCATCAGGGCGCAATACCGCGTTGAAGAACGGGCCGATCGTCTGCGATTGGGTTAACGCGAAAGCCAAATCAGATCTCCATCGGGGTCTGCGCGCGCCCGCGCAACACAATATCCCAGCGATACCCCAGAGCGAATTCCGGCTCGGTGAGGCCCAGGTCGAACTCGGCGATCAACCGGCCGCGCGCCGCGGGGTCCGGGATGCTGGCGACCATCGGGTCGAGCGGGATCAACGGGTCGCCGGCGAAGTACATCTGGGTGATCAGCCGGGTCGCGAAACCTGGCCCGAACAGGCTGAAATGGATGTGCTGCGGCCGCCAGGCGTTCGGGTGATTGCGCCAGCAATAAGCGCCGGGCTTGATGGTCAGGAACCTGTAGGCGCCATCGGCATCGGTGAAGACGCGGCCGGCGCCGTCGAAATACGGATCGAGCGGCGCGTCGTGCTGATCGCCCGCATGGGTATAGCGGCCGGCGGCATTCGCCTGCCAGACCTCGACCACCGTATTGGGCACCGGCCGGCCGTCCTCGTCGAGCACCCGGCCGGCGACGATGATACGCTGACCCACCGCCTCGCCGCCCGCATGATGGGTGAGGTCGAGGCCATCCGCCGCCGCGACCGCGTTGGGCAGGCGTGGGCCGGTGATCTCGGACAAGGTGTGGTCGAGCTGGATCGGCTTGCGGCGCGGCGCGCGTGCGGCGGTGCTGGCATAGCCCGGAAAATCGAGCGGCGGATGAGTTCCCGGCGCTTGGGGCCGATAGCCTGGCAAGATCGTCATGACTTGGTCTCCTCGCTCATTTCCTGATAGGTCGCCTTGGCGATGCGAATCGCTGTATTGGCTGCCGGAACGCCGGCATAGACCGCGACCTGCAAGAGGATTTCCTTGACCTCGTCGGCGGTGACGCCGGTGTTGCGGGTCGCCCGGATATGCAGCGCCAATTCCTCGTGATGGCCGAGTGCCGCCATCATGGCAATGGTCAGCATGCTGCGCGTCTTGCGCTCCAGCCCCGGCCGCGTCCAGACGCTGCCCCAGGCCGTGCGGGTGATGAAATCCTGAAAGTCACTATCGAACGGCGACGCGTTGCGCTGCGCCCGTTCGACATGCGCGGTCCCCAGCACCGCCTTGCGAACTATCATGCCCGCGGCATGGACACCATCTTCAGGCCGATCGGTCATGGCTTCCCCTTCGCCGGTTGTTGGATCATAAGGCCGACAGGAACCGCAACAGGATGCGGTTCAGTGCCTCGGGTTGTTCTGCGGTGGGAATATGCCCCGCACCCTCGATGATCGACAAGTCGGCACCGGCGATCGAGGCTGCGGTCTCCCGCACCAGGGCGGGCGGCGTCGAGGCATCCTGATCGCCGACGACGACTTGGGTCGGGCAGGTAATGCGCGCACAATCGGCCCTGAGATCGGCGTCGCGGATGGCGAGACAACAGCCGGCATAACCGTCGACGGGGGTGCGTGCCAGCATGTTGCGAAAGCCGCTGAGCGCCGCGGGCTCCCGCTCGAAGAACGCCGGCGTGAACCAGCGGGTCATGACCGCGTCGGCGATCGACGCCATGCCGCCGGCGCGGATCGCGGCGACCCGATCCTGCCACGTCGCCGCCGTGCCGATCCGACTGGCGGTATCGCAGAGGACCAGGGAATAGAGCCGGGCGGGCACCATCGCCCCCAGGCGTTGCGCGACCATACCGCCGATCGACAAGCCGCAGAAATGCACCCGCTCCAGATCCAGCGCGTCGAGCAGCGCCACGGCGTCGCCGGCCAGCTGATCGATCGTATAGCCGGCCGCCGCGTCGGTCGGGGTGGGACAGTCGGTCAAGCCATGGCCACGCATGTCATAGCGCAACACCCTGAATTGCCCGGCCAGCGCATCCCGTTGCGCGTCCCAGACATGGAAATTGGTGCCGAGTGAATTCGCGAACATCACGACCGGGGCATCGGCCGGCCCGGACAGGTCGTAATGCACGGCGAGGTCAGCAGCCTTGATGAACGACACTCGGCCCCCTCCTGGTTCTGTTATGTCCCATGACGACAGCTTAGCGCCGACCCGGGACGGGTGCCAGCCAACCTAGAGCGAGTTCCACGGAAGTGGAATCGCTCCCGCTCAATTAAAGCTCACGATTATCGCGCCGCCAGCGCCGCGCGCGCGCGCGCCACCACCCGATCGGCCACCGCGCCGGCCTCGCCCAGATAGCCGGCCGGATCGACCAACTGGTCGAGCGCATGACGATCGAACACCCCGGCAAGCCGCGCGTCGTCCGCCAGCACCTCCGCCAGATGCCGATTGGAACCGACCGCCTCGGCACAGGCCTGCTCGACCAGATGATGGGCCTCGCTTTTGCCGAGCCGCGTCGCCAACACCATGGCAACCCGCTCCGCCATGATGAGGCCGCCGGTGATCTCCAGATTCTGGCGCATCTGGTCGGCGTCGACGCTGAAGCCTTCCGCCAGCGCGCGGCCCTGCGCCAAAGCACCCGCCGTCAGCGTCAGAATCTGCGGCAGGGCCAACGCTTCGCTCTGCCAGCCGCCCGCCGCCCGCTCATGCTCCTGTTCCATGGCGCCGAGCAGGAGGGGAACCAGCGTCTGCGCGCCGCGCGCCGCGGCGACCACATGGCAGGCGCCGATCGGGTTGCGTTTATGCGGCATGGTGCTGGAGCCGCCGCGCCCACCCCCCGCCGGCTCCGCCACCTCGCCGACCTCCGTCTGGGCCATCAGGATGATGTCGTTGGCAAGCTTGGCGAGACTGCCGCTCAGCATGCCCAGCAGGCAGCCTGTCTCGGCGATCGCGTCACGGCCGGTATGCCACGGCGCATCCGGACAATGGAGATCGAGGTCGGCGGCGAAGCGTTCCGCCACCGCGCGACCGGACGCGCCCAATGCCGCCAGCGTGCCCACGGCCCCGCCCATCTGCGCCACCAGCAGCCGTGGCCGCAACTCGTCGAGCCGCGCCAGATGGTTCAGCAGCGGCGCCAGCCAGACGGCGCATTTATAGCCAAAGGTGATGGGCAAGGCTTGCTGCAGAAAGGTCCGGCCGGCCATCACCGTATCCCGGTGCCGTGCCGCCTGGGTGGCCAACGCATCGATCAGACCGATGAGATCCCGTTCGATCAGCGTCAACGCCTCGCGCAGGGTGAGCACCAGGGCCGTATCGACGATGTCCTGGGTCGTGGCCCCCCAATGCACCCAGCGCCCGGCCTCGGCACCAGCGGCCTTGGTGAGGGCGGCGACCAAGGCGGTGACCGGCTGGCCGGTCTTGGTCGTGCCCAGGGCGATCGCGGCGAGATCCAGCCGTTCGGCATCCGCGGCCGCCGCGATCTGCTCCGCCGCCTTGAGCGGCACCACCCCGCAGGCCGCCTGCGCCCGCGCCAGCGCCACCTCCGCCTCCAGCATGAAGCCCAGGCGACGGCGATCGGCGAAGAGCGCCCGCATCTCGTCGGTTCCGAACAGCCCACCATAGATCGCCGAATCAGCCGGATTCACGGTCATGCCATCGCCTTTCCGAAGACGCCCACGGGTCGAGATGCCCGCGGGAGATCAGGCTATCCCTTCGCAGATCGGCGCGGGCCGGTCCAGCGGCTTCAGTCGATCGGCGGGGCGCGTAACCACAGGGTCATCGTCAACCATATCGCGTGGCGTCGATACTGCGTTACAACGACGCTCATGGTCCGGCAAACCTCGCTCACCGAACGGCGCGATCTGGTCGCGGCCGAGCCGAACTCGGCGACGGCATGGCTGGAGCTGGGCACGGCTTTGTCCGATGCGGGAGAATCGGGCGAGGCGCTGACGGCGCTCGATCGGGCGAGCCTGCTCGATCCGCGGAATCCAGCCCCCTATCGCGCCCAAGCGGCGGCCTACCGCGCCGCCGGCCGGCAGACCGAGGCGCTGGCCACGGACATGGCCGCCATGGCGCTGGAGGCCCGATCGCCGGTGGCGCTGTACAATCTGGCGACCGCCTATTTCATGGCGGGCCAGCTCGAACCGGCTGCGAAATGGTATCGTCTGACCCTGGCTCTGGACCCGGATTTCGTGGCCGCCAATCAGAATCTGGCCGCGATCCTAGATAGTGAGGGACGGGGCGCGGAGGCGCGCGAGCACCGCGATCGCGCGTTCCGCACGCAATGCCTGTTCATCGAACCCGCCACCACGCCGGATTCCACCGCTCCCGGCCCGGCGCGCCGTGTGCTGATCCTGTCGACCTCCGGCGCCGGCAACGTGCCGATCGAGGCGCTGTTCCCGCCGGCGACCACCACCCGCCTGAAATGGTTCATCGAGTACGCGACGGCGGAGCAGGCGGAGACTCTGCCGGACCATGATCTGGTGTTCAACGCCATCGGCGATGCCGACATGGCCGATACGGCGCTGGAGCACGCCGCCCATTTCGTCGCGGCCCCTTTCGTCGTGGAACGCAGCCGTCCGGTGGTGAACCGGCCGGCGAGCATCGTTCGCACGCAGCGGCACCTGATGCCGGACCTGCTGACCGGGATCGGGGATGTCGTGGTGCCGCCGGTCATCCGCCGGACAGGCGCCATCACACCGGCGATACTCGCCGAAGCCTCCCTCCCGTTGCCCATCCTGGTCCGCCCGGTCGGCGCGCATGGGGGCGCCGATATCGTCAGGATCGACGCGCCGGAAACGCTGGACCGATCCTTGGCCGTGACGGATGCCGGGGCATGCTACATCACCGCTTATCACGACTACCGCTCGGCCGATGGTTTTTACCGGAAGTACCGGATGATCTTCATCGATCGACGACCCTTCGCCTACCATTTGGCGATCTCGCGGCATTGGCTGGTGCATTATTTTTCCGCCGACATGCTGTCCGAGCCCTGGAAGCGGGATGAGGAGCGGCGGTTTTTCGATGATCCCGCCGGAGTCCTTGGCCCACGGGCGATGCGGGCGATCGAGGCGATCGGTCGACGCCTGGATTTGGATTTCTGCGGCATCGATTTCGGGCTGCTGGCCGATGGCCGCGTGCTGGTGTTCGAAGCCAACGCCACCATGGCCGTCCATCTGGATGACCCGATCGAGCAGTTTCCTTACAAGCACGAACACGTGCCGAAGATTTTCGAGGCGTTCGAGGCCATGCTGCGGGCAAGGATCGCCGCGACCGGCTTGCAGGTCGGATCGGCGGGGTCTGGATCGATTGACGGCGCTCGGCCGGAGGCTCAACTATGAGGGTCGGATCGAGAGGATGCCGCTGTTGTTGAGAAGCCCCTTCCGCCAGGTGCTGTGCGCCGGTTTGGTCGCGACTGTTCTGATCGCCTCCCCGGCTTCGCCGCGTCCGGCAGCCGCCCAGGATAGTGGCGGCGTCGGTACCGGCGTCGGGCTGATCCGCGACGCCGAGATCGAAAGCACGATCCGGACCTTCGCAACGCCCCTATGGCGCGCCGCCGGGCTGGATGCCAGTTTCATCCAGATCAACTTGGTGAATTCGTCGCAGATCAACGCCTTCGTCGCCGGGGGACAACGGCTGTTCATCAACACAGGGCTGCTGACCCGCAGCCAGTCGCCCAACCAGGTGATCGGCGTGATCGCGCACGAGACCGGTCATATCGCCGGCGGCCATCTGGCGCGCAGCCAGGAAGCGCTGGAGAACGCGACGACGCAGAGCATCATCGGCTATGTGCTGGGCACCGCCGGAGCGGTACTGTCGCGCAGTGGCGCGGTCGCCAGCGCCGCGGTACTCGGCACGCAAAGCATGGCGCTCCGCTCGCTGCTGGCCTATTCCGTCGGCCAGGAGGCACGAGCGGATCAGGCCGGCATGACGTTCCTCGACGAGACCAATCAGTCGTCGCGCGGGCTGCTGGAGTTCTTTCAGGTGCTGGAAAAGCAGGAAGTGCTGCTGCCCGCCCGGCAGGATCCCTATCTGCGGACCCATCCGCTGACCACCGAACGCGTCGACACGGTGCGCGCCCATGTCGAGAAATCGCCGGCTTCCAAATCCCAGGATTCGCCCGAACTCGTGATGATGCATCACCGCATGGTGGCGAAACTGGTCGGCTTCCTTGCCCCGATAGCCGATGTAATGAAGCGCTATCCCCTGACCGATCAGAGCCTGCCGGCGCATTACGCCCGGGCGATCGCCTATTACCGCAAGCCCGACCTGCCCAAGGCGCTCGAGGAAATCAACGGGCTGCTGAAGGACCACCCTGACGACCCGTATTTCAACGAGCTGAAGGGCCAGATGCTGTTCGAGAACGGCAAGGTCAAAGAGGCGCTGCTGCCCTACCAGACGGCGGCGAAGCTGGCGCCGCAAGCCTCGTTGATCCGCGTTTCGCTGGCCCAGGTGCAATTGGAAATGAACGATCCGAGCCTGGTGAAGCCGGCCATCGCCGCTCTGAAAGACGCGGTGCGGACCGATCCCGACAATTCGGACGCCTGGCATTTCCTGGCGATCGCCCAAGGCCGCGACAACGATATCGGCAACGCCGCCCTGGCGCTCGCTGAGGAGGCCGTTTTGGCGGGTGACATCCGCACCGCCATCCAACAAGCCAGCCGCGCCACTCAGTTGCTGCCGCGCGGCTCGCCAGGATGGCTGCGCGCCGACGACATCAGCCGAGACGCGAAAGCGACGCGGAACCGCTCGTGACCGGGCTCACAAGCCGTCGGCTTCCAAAAACAGTCCCCCTCTACCTCTTATCCTCATAACAGAGAACGATCACGGTGCTGCTCCTTGGGCATCTGTCCAGATCGGTCGATCGCCAGGCGGTACGGGGTGGCATCGGCCCGGCGGTGATCAGCCAGTCCGCTTCGGCGAAGGCCGCGTCTGTCTGCGCGTTGAACGCCGTCCATACCCGCTGCTGCACCACCTTATGCTCGTCCGCCTCCTCCTCCCTCCGGGCAAGCTGGGGCCGCACGATGTCGCGCAAGGCGGGGGTGAATTTTCGCGCATCCGCCATCGGATAGTCGTCGTTTTCCGCCAGGACGCTGGCCGCCTTGACCTCGACCTTCACCGCCCGGTCGGGCAAGAGGTTTTTCAGGCGGATATGGGCGAAATCCAGCCCGCCCAGCCCTTCGACGGCGATGATGTGACGGTCGATGGCGGATTGCAGGGTGATCGGCGACGCGTCCGCCACGGTGACCGTGGCATCCAACGCCTCCGCCTCCACTCGGGACAACGCCACACCGGGTATCGGTGCCGCCAGCGCTTCGTCCAGGCAAAATGCCTCGGCATCGGACGATCCGCCGGGCCGCAAGCCATAGATGCCGGGAGCGATCACCATCCGCTGATATTTATGAACCGCCGCTTCGGCTGCTGACGGCACCGTCGCGACGAATATGAGTGACATGGCCGCGAGTGGAATGAGCCAACGCATGATGGGATGGACCCTCCGACGAAATCGCCGGATACCGTAACGCCGAGTCTAGGGTTTGGCCGGCGGAGCAGCCGGCGAAAACTCAGCCGTGCCGACGATGGAGCAGCCGCAAAGCGGGCAGACCAGCGAACTGCGCACGGCCTGCTCGTCGAACACGATCCCCGCGGCCTTCAACTTGCCGATCGCGTCATCGACGGAGACCGCGTGAAACTGATCCACTTGGCAATGGCCGATATAGGCCTTGGCCATCGGTGCCGGCATTTTTTCCAAAGTCAGGGCGGAGGCGGAACGCCCGGCCAAACCGGCGAAGGCGATGGGCGCCACGCCACCGGCGAGCGCCAGCAAATTCCGCCGTGAAAGGTCCGATCGACGCAACGCCATGATCCTGCCCTTGCAAAACTGCGGATACCCGGTGGTTTTCATCGGGATGACCGATGTCAATCTACGAAATTTTCTGCCCCTGAGGCAAGTCGGCGCTCCCTGCGTAACGTGGGGGTTACCGGAGACATTCCGCCAGACAGCAGATCGGCGGATGGCGATACTGGCATCGTTCGTGCTGATCTCGATGCCGATTCGCCATGGAACTAGGTCTGTATTTTGGTGATGAACAGTCTATCGGGCACTGACCGATGAGTTATTCCGAGCCGGGCGCGGCGGCCGTGAGTGAGTCTCCACCGAACTACCGCGCCACGACCGATCCAAAACTGCGCCTGCTGATCCCGATGGTCATCGCGGTCGCGTTCTTCATGGAGCAATTGGATTCCACGATCATCACGACCTCGATCCCGGAAATGGCGCGCAGCCTGGATGAGAACCCGCTGCGGCTCAATCTGGCGATCACCAGCTATCTGCTGAGCCTCGCCGTCTTCATCCCGATCAGCGGCTGGATCGCCGACCGGTTCGGCACAAGGACGATGTTCTGTGCCGCCATCGGCATCTTCACCGTGGGATCGGCCCTGTGCGGCGTCGCGACCAGCCTGCCGATGCTGGTCGCGACCCGGGTCCTGCAAGGCTTCGGCGGCGCCATGATGACGCCGGTCGGCCGACTGATCCTGTTCCGCTCCTTTCCGAAGGAAGGGCTGATCACGGCGATGACCTACATGACCATCCCGGCATTGATCGGTCCGACGCTTGGCCCAGTGATCGGCGGTCTGCTCACGACCTATGCCTCGTGGCGTTGGATCTTCTACGTCAACATCCCGATCGGCGCGATCGGCATGGCGTTGGCGCTCCGGTTCATCGACCAGGTGCGGGAGCCGTCGCCGTCGCGCTTCGATTTCATCGGCTTCGGTATCCTCGGCACCGGTCTCGCCTTGCTGCAATTCGCGATCGAAAGCCTGGTACGCCCGGTCGGCGACACCGGAGCGGGCGCGATAATCGGCGAAGGCGCCCTCTTCGCCACGGCATTCGCCATCCTGCTGGTCTATCGCTGGCATGCCCGGCGCTGCCTCAGCCCGGCGCTGGATCTATCCTTGTTTCAGATCAGGAGCTTTCGCATCGGCGTCGGCGCGGGCGGCGTCTGCCGCATCGGCCTCAACGCGGTGCCGTTTCTGCTGCCCCTGCTGTTCCAACTCGGTTTCGGTCTCAGCCCCCTGCGTTCCGGGTTGCTGACCTTCATGATGAGCGTCGGTGCCCTGGTGATGCGCACCATGGCGAGCCGGTTGCTGCGGACCTTCGGTTTCCGCCGCCTTCTGATCGGCAACGCGGTCATCGGTGCTCTGGCGATCGCCGGACTGGCACTGGTCGGGGCCGATACGCCGCATTGGGTGGTGGTGATCTATGTGCTGGTGTTCGGGGTGATTCGCTCGACCCAATTCATCGGCATCAATGCCCTGAGCTATGCCGAGATCCCCGCGCGTCGGATGAGCGCCGCGACCAGCCTCGGCGGCGTCGCCCAGCAACTCTCGATGGGTTTCGGCATCGCCATCTCCGCCGCCCTGCTGGGGATGGTGACCGGCCCCGGCGGATCGGTCACGCTGGCCGGGTTCGACATCGTCTTCGTGCTGGTCGCCCTGGTGACATTGGCATCGACCACCGGCTTCGTGCGGCTCGGCGCCCGCGATGGTGCCGAGGTCAGCGGGCACGGCGCTGGACGCTGAGGCGTCCGCCGGCATTCACCCGAGGCGTAACGTCTACGCCGACGTCCCGCTCGGCTTCACGTAGTCGGACAATGCGCGCGGCAGATAGGTGCCGTAGCCCTGTTCGCCGGTCAGGCTGCCATTCTCGACGATGACCTTGCCACGCAGGATCGTGGTAACCGGCCAACCGGTCACGGCGATCCCCTCATAGGGCGTGTAGTCGGCGCCGTGATGCAGCAGCGACTGGCTGATCGTCACTTGGCGCGTGGGGTCCCAGAGCACGATATCCGCGTCGGAGCCGACCGCGATGGTGCCCTTGCGCGGGTATAGCCCATACATCCGGGCATGGTTGGTGGCCGATAGGGCGACGAAGCGGTTGATGTCGATCCGCCCCTTCGACACCCCCTCGGAGAACAGGATCGGCAGGCGGGTTTCGACCCCCGGAATGCCGTTCGGCACCCAGCGGAACGAGGTGCGCGCGGTCGGTTTCAGCTTGCCCATCGGATCGTCATAACGGAACGGGCAGTGGTCGGAGGAGAACACCTGGAACACGCCCTGCTGCAGGCCGGCCCAACAGGCTGCCTGGCTCGCCTTATCGCGCGGCGGCGGGCTGCAGACATATTTGGCGCCCTCCATGTTGAGGCCTTCCAGATCCTGCTCGGTCAGCACCAGGTATTGCGGACAGGTCTCGCCATAGACCTTGAGACCGCGGTTCTGCGCCCAGCGGATCTGTTCCATGCTGTCCGCCCCCGAGACATGCACGATCATGATCGGCACATCGACCAGCTCCGCCAGGCTGATCGCCCGATGCGTCGCCTCGCGCTCGACCACGATCGGCCGCGAACTCGCATGGAAGCGCGGCGCTGTATGGCCGCCTGCCTCCAGCCGCTCGGTCATGAATTTGATGGCGTCGTAATTCTCGGCATGGACCATGACCAAGGCCCCCTCGCGCCGGGCGACGTCCATCACCTCCAGCATCTGCCGGTCGTTCAGCTTCATGTCGTCATAGGTCATGAAGATCTTGAACGAGGTATAGCCGTCCTTGACCAACGCCGGCAGGTCCTGGCCCAGCAGCTGCTCGGTCGGGTCGGTTATGATCAGGTGGAAGCTATGATCGACGTAGCAATTGCCCGCCGCCTTGGCGTGATAGTCGCGCACCACGGCGCGCAATTGCTGGCCACGTTGCTGCAAGGCGAAGGGCAGTACGGTGGTATTGCCGCCGAACGCCGCGGACAGGGTCGCCGAGCGAAAATCATCGGCCATCTTGGTGTCGTCGCCGCTTGGCTGGTCGATATGGACATGGCTGTCGATACCACCCGGCAAGGCCAGCAACCCGCCCGCGTCGATCACCCGCGCGGCACTGCCCAAACTTCCTGGCCCGAAGCTCTCGGCCAGGGCCGCCACTCGGCCGCCGCGGATGCCGATGTCGCAGCGCGTGGTATCGGCGGCGGTCACCACCGTCGAGCCCCGAATGATAAGATCGAAATCGCTCATGGTCGCTCGCTCCAATAGGCCTTTGCCGGCATCTGGCAGAGGACGAAGCCGGCTCGGCTTGATACCGAGAGCACCTTGCGAGCGGTGTGCCGGTTCGCCGCCCCACCAACAGTTTATGAACGGCCTTAGCGAGAAATTAACCTTAATCCCCTGAAACTCCATTCCGGAATCGCCTCATGAGATCATGCGGCCGCATGCCGGAATGGGGACCGACAGGCAGCTCGCTGGAGACGGATTTGGGACACCATCAAACGGCGAAGCTCGCCGATCCGATCAGGGCAGGCAGCGCCAGTCTCGTGGCGGGCGATTTCGTCAACGCCGAGGTGATGTTTCGGCGCGCGGTCCGGCAGACGCCGGGCAATGCCGATGCCTATGCCGGATTGGGTGCCGTCCTGGCGATGCGGTCCAAGTCGACCGGGGCGGAGGTGGCATTTCGACGGGCCATCAAGCTTCAGCCGGACAACGCAGGCACTTTGATCAATCTGAGTATCCTGCTGATTCAGACCGGCCGCGCGGCACAGGCGGAGGAACATCTGCTCACCGCCCTCACCCTGCAACCGAGCAGCGCCAAAGCCTACCTCAACCTGGGCCATGTCATGATCGCCACTGGGCGTAAGGACGAGGCAATCCAGGCTTTTCGCGACGCCATCCGGCTGCAGCCGAACCTGACCCCGGCCTCGATCCTGCTGGCTCTGCTGTGCCACCGCGCCGGTCGGTCCGACGAGGCCGAGAGCCTCTTGCGAAACGCCTTGTCCTGCGACCCTAACAACATCGATGTGCGTGAAAACCTCGGCATCATCGTCTGGGACGCCGGCCGCCGCGCCGAAGCGGAGGCGATTTTCCTCGAACTCATCGCCCGTTGGCCCGACCATGCCAGATCGTACAGCAACCTCGGCAGCATCCTGAAAAACATCGGCCGCCTAGCCGAGGCGGCACAAACGCTGCGCCGGGCCATCGACCTCGACCCGAACCTGACCACCGCCCATAGCAATCTCGGCTCCGTCCTATACGGCCAGCAGGACGTACTGGCGGCCCGCGTGCATCTGAAGCGTGCGCTGGAAATCGACCCCAACTTCGCCGATGCCAAATGGAACCTCGCCCTCGTCGAATTGATCCTCGGCAATTACGAAGCCGGGTTCTCCTGGGCGGAATGGCGGTGGACCGGCTGCGCCTCGCTGAAGAACATCCATAGAGATTTCAGCGGAGCGCAATGGAAAGGCGAGCCGCTGCCGGTGGGCACGACCCTGCTGATCCATGCGGAGCAGGGCCTGGGCGATACCCTGCAATTCATCCGCTATGCGCCGATGGCCGCCGCGCGCGGCCTCAAGGTAATCGTCGAAGTACAACGACCGCTGGCGCGGCTGATCCGAGGCGTGCCGGGCATCGATCAAATCATTCAGCAGGGCGAGCCCCTGCCGCCTTACGATATGCATGTGCCGATGGTGAGCCTGCCCTACGTCTTCGGCACGACGCTGGACACCATACCGGTGACGATCCCCTATTTGGCCCCCGAACCGATCTCGGTCGAGCAGTGGCGCCACCGGCTCGGCGATGATCCTCGGCCGAGGATCGGATTGGTTTGGGCCGGTGCCCCCCAGCCCATCGAGGCGCATACGGACGCCTGGGATTTACGCCGGAGCGTCCGTCTCGAGGATTTCGCCCCGCTCGCGGCCGTCGAGGGGGCTCGTTTCATCAGCCTGCAAAAAGGCGGCAGCGCCGCACAGCTGAACGCACCGCCAGCCGGCCTCGTCATCGAAGATTGGATGAACGAGGTGACCGATTTCGCGGATACGGCGGCGCTGCTGGCCAACCTCGACCTGGTCATCTCGGTGGATACCTCGGTCGTCCATCTGGCGGGCGCTCTCGGCAAGCCGGTCTGGGTGCTGTCCCGGTTCGACGGCTGCTGGCGCTGGCTGTTGGAGCGCGAGGACAGCCCCTGGTATCCATCCGCCCGTCTGTTTCGTCAGAAAAGCTTCGCCGATTGGGGCGATACTTTCGAGCACGTGGCCAAAGCCCTCGCCCAATTCGTCGCGTGTTCGGGACACCCCGAGCCGATACCGTGAAGATAGCCGAACCATGAAGATGGCCGAACCATGAAGATGGGCTGACCAAATGGACGCGAAAATCATCCAAACGCGCCCGCCCACGCCACGGAATTGGCCATCGCCTTCGCTTGAGCTGGCGACACGAGCTTTCGTCGTCATCGTCTGCGTGGCGTTGATTGGTTTGAATGGCTGGATGATTTGGCACAGCCGCCAGGTCGCTCTGCGCGACGCCCATATCGTAACGAGAAATCTGGCTCGGTCGCTCGCCGAGCATGCCGCGCGTGCCATCCAAAGCACTGATTCGATCCTGGCGGCGGTGGCCGAGCGAGCGGAAAACGATGGGTATGGTCCGGACGACCTATCCAAGCTGCAACGCCTCTTGATCATCGAGCAACGGACGGCACGGCAGATTCGCAGCCTCGCGGTGATCGATGAGCACGGCACTTGGATAGTCGATTCGCGATCCGCCGATAGCCCGGCCCCTAACACAGCGGACCGCGATTACTTTCGCTATCACCACGAACACGCGGGTGCGGCCCTCTATATGGAAGGCCCCCTTCGATCGCGCGCCGTAGGCGACTGGGTGATTACCCTGACGCGACGGTTCAATCATCCTGACGGCAGTTTCGCCGGGGTCGTTCTAGCGTCGCTCCAAGCCGGTTATTTCGAGCGATTTTACAAAACGCTCAATATCGGGCCAAACAGCCTCATCGGGCTTTTCACCGCCGACAATGAAGCGCTTGTCCAATACCCGCCCATTCCGAAGAAGATCGAAGCGATCCACGGCCTCTCCTTTGCCGACCAAGCCGTCGACAATAAAGACACAGGCGATCCACTCGGCGAGAAGAACAGTCATGCTGGCCGCGTCGTCAGCACGGCGCGATTGGACGAATACCCTCTGATCACGAGCGTCTCCCGCGCCGAAAACGAGGTGCTGGCGGAATGGCGGAACAACTCGTTAACGCAAGCCCTTGCGGTATTTCTGGTCACCTTCGCGATCGGCGTATTGGGTTCGCGCCTGACCGCTCAGGTCCGCCGCGGCACGGTCGCGGAAGCCCGAACCGCCCAGACCTTAGAGGAACTGCGTGAAAGCGAGAGGCGCTATCGCCTCCTGGCGCAGCATTCGACGGATGTGATCATTCAGACCGACATCTACGGCGTCAGGCATTATGTGTCCCCCGCGGTCGAAGACATAATCGGCTGGCGCGCGTCGGACCTTATCGGCCCCAACCAGCTCGTTCTTACGCATCCCGACGATATGTCGGCGATGACGGAGATGATCGCGCGACTGCGCCACGACTTGACCGATCGATCGGTGATCGACGTGCGGATCCGGCATCGCGACGGACATTACATTTGGTGCGAGCTGATGTTCCGCGTGCTGCGCGATGGCAAGGGCCCGCCCATCAGCCTGGTCGGCACCGGCCGCGACATCACCCAGCGCAAGCGGATCGAAGACGAGTTGTCCCGCAAGAATACGCTGCTGAACGCCATCCTGATGAACATGCCGGACGGCGTCGAATTGATCGATGAGAGCCTGCAATTGCTGGCGCATAATGATCAGCTGTTTCAGCTCTTCGATCTCGACCGGGATACGGTCCTGGCCAGTGGCGAACCGGGCAAGATGTTCTACAACGCCTTGGCCAGGCGGAGCGACTATGGTGCCGTCACCATCGACGAATTGCTGGCGACCCGGCGGTCGATGGTGCTGGATCGCAAGCCGGTACAACTGCGGCGGCAACTGCCGACCGGCAAATGGGTCGAGTTGCGCGGCGTTCCGATGCCGAACGGCACCTATCTTGGGCTGTATCGCGACGTCACCGCGGAAGTCGTCTACGAAGTCGAACTCCAGGAGGCCAATCGGGCCAAGTCCGATTTCCTCGCCACCATGAGCCATGAACTTCGCACGCCGCTCAACGCCATTATCGGGTTCGCCGACCTGATGCGCGCCGAGATTTTCGGGCCGCTTGGCGATCCACGCTACCATGCCTATGCCGGTGATATCCGCGATAGCGGGCAGCACCTGCTGGAGCTGATCAACGATATCCTCGATTACAGCAAGGCCGAAGCGGGGCGGATGGAACTGTCCGAGGAAGCGGTCGACCTCGGCGCCCTGATCCAAAGCAGCATGCGCATGCTGGATACTCGGGCCAAGCGGGTGGGCATCGCCTTGATCGCCGACATCGATCCGCGCATCCATTCGATCCATGCCGATGAACGTCGGCTAAAGCAGATCGCGCTTAATCTCTTGTCCAATGCCATCAAGTTCGCGCCGACGAGTGATGGGCAGGTCGAGATATGGGCCACCCTCAACACCGCCGGAGAATTGGTGCTGCGGATATCGGATAACGGGATCGGCATCTCCGCGCATGATCTTCCGCGGGTGATCGAGCCATTCCGGCAGGCCGGAAACGCGATCAGCCGCAATCAGGAAGGCACCGGCCTCGGCCTGCCGTTGACCAAGCGGTTGGTGGAGATGCATGGCGGTACGCTGACGCTGTACAGCGCCGTCGGGATCGGCACCATCGCCACGGCGAAATTCCCGGCCAGCCGCCTGACCCTGAAGTCGATCGCCGAAACCGGCCGGCTGAAACCGGGACAACCCTTGGTCAGGCGCGGAACCGCGAACCGGTAGGATTCCGCCCTCTGCCTCACGAGATTTTGCACACCGAGCAGAGGAAATGCGCATGGCTATGACTACAAGTGATATCATCTCCTCTGTTTCAGCCACCGTGACAGTGTTCGCTGTCGTCTTCGCTGGTCTTCAATGGATAGATGCCCGTCAGCAGGGGAATCTATCCATGAAACCACTGGTCAATTTTTACATACAAGACGATGACACTGATCCAAAGGCAAAGGTCGGATTGGCGATCGAAAACAACGGCCCCGGACCGGCGATCATCAAATCAGTCAGTTATTTCGTTGATCGAAAGCCGGTCAAGGACGCCGATGAAGCATTGCGATATGGCAAGCTGAACCCGGATCACGATCATGGTGACCAATTTGACGACGATGACGCGCTGGCAAGCGGGCGCATCATTTGGCTGATCGATTATCAGACAAAGGACAAAAAGGAGATGGCGCGCTTCATCGACTTTCTCGATGAACATCTTGCTTTGGAAATCAGCTATTGCTCCGTGAAAGACGAATGCGCGAGGAAATGTTCCGATAAGAGACGGTGTTAGCTGGTCACGTGAATGAGGGCTGTCGTTCACCGTCTATCAATCATGATGGCCAATAATCGTCGGCCATGGCGGGCGATACCGATCAAGACCAAAAAACCGAACAACCGACAGACAAGCGGCTGCAGGATGCCCGAACGCGCGGCCAGCTGCCGATGTCGCGCGATACGACCGTCGCGATCATGCTGCTCGCCAGCGCCTATGTCGTCACGACCTTCGGGCCCAGCTATGCCAGCAAGTTGTCGCAAGGGCTGGTCGCCTTCATCGATCATCCGGAAGCGATCCCCATCAACGCCACCAGCGTGCGCGCGGTGCTGCTGCAGGCGATGCTGATGGGCGCCGGCGTTTTGGCGCTCCCTTTCGCGGTGTTCTGCGTTGTCGCGATAGCAGCGACCGGCATTCAGACGCGGTTCGCCGTTTCGACCAGCCGGCTCGCACCGGATTTCTCCCACCTCTCGCCGTTGGGTGGTCTGAAGCGCCTGCTGTCGACGACGAGCTTGGTGGAAATGACCAAGGGCGCCGTCAAGATCAGCATGGTGGCGCTTATTGCCTGGATCACCGTGATAAGGCCTGAATTGGGACGCCTCCAGCAATTGGCCGGCATGCAGCCGCCGGCGATGGCCGCCGAGATGGTCGAACTACTGCGCCGGATTTTCCGCGGCGCCCTGATCGGCGCCTGCGCCCTCGCCGCCATCGATTTCATCTGGCAGCGCATGAAGTTCATGAAAAGCATGCGGATGACCAAGCAGGAAATCAAAGACGAGCACAAGGATCAGGAAGGCAACCCCGCCATCAAGGGCAAGCTCAAGCAAATCCGCCTGAGCCGGGCGCGCAAGCGCATGCTGGCGGCGGTACCTTCCGCGACGGTCATCATCACCAACCCGACGCATTTCGCCGTGGCCCTGAAATACGATATGGATCGCATGCACGCGCCGTTCGTGGTGGCCAAGGGTGCCGATCACATCGCGGCGAAAATCCGCGAAGTGGCCAAAGCTCATAACGTGCCGATCATCGAAGACCCGCCGCTGGCCCGGGCCTTGTACGCCACCGTGGAAGTCGACGAGCCGATACCCGAGGCGCAATTCAAAGCGGTGGCGACCATCCTCGGCCGGATCATGGGCATCACCCGGCAACGGCCGGCCAGTCCGGTGAACACCGCCGCGAAGCGCGCAAGTTAAGCTTGCGGCCGCGTTCTCAAACGATCTCTTAGATATCGCGCAGGTCGGTACGCGGTTTCGCCGACGGATCGGCGGGCGGGACCGTCGGCGCGGCCGCGACTTCGCCGGCCGACGCTTGGCTGTCGGCGGCCGGAACCCTATCAGGGATGGATGCGGCGGCAGGCGTGGAGGCCGATGTCGTCGCGGCGGAGCGCCGGGCGGCATCCGGATCGCCGGTGACGCGCAAGGCGGTCATGATCATCCGGTCCATCAACGCGCTGACCTGCCAGCCGCCCAAGGATCCGCCATCGACATTCCCGATGCCGAGGGCAGCCTTGAACTGCGCCAGAAAGGTCGGCGAGTTGGTCCGTAACGCGGTGGTATCGGCGCCGGTCGACCCCATGTCCGACGCGTCGCCGGTCGAGGTGAACGACTGAGCGGCCTTGCCGATCTTGGCGGCGAAACGTTGATAGATGTCGGCGACGCTTTTCGCGGCACCCGTCGCCTGGTCGTAAAACACCGAGGGATTGGCCGCGGCCGCTCCCGGCAGGATGTCCGCGGCCTTGGTCGAACTATTGGCCTTCATCGCACTGAGAAAATCCGACGCACCGCCGGCACCCAGGAAATGCGCCATATAGAGATCGGTGCCGGACGCTTTGCGTCCCAGCGCAGATTCCAAGGCGGCGCTGTTGTCCTTGGCGAATTCGGCGGCGATCACCGAGCTGATTTTTGGGTCGGTCCGCAGGTTCAGGATCTGTTGCTTGACGACCGGATCATGCACCACCGGAGAGCCGGATGACGAGGTATCGATCTGATCGGCCAGATGGCCGATACCGTGATCGGCGCCGTGCTTGCGCACCATCGTCAACCAGGTGGAATCGATAAACTGAAACAGGCCCGTCGCCGAACTCGACGACGCTTTCGCCTGCGGATCGAAACCGCTCTCTTGCGCCGCCTGCGCCATCAGATAGCCGAAATCCACATGCGTCGCGGCGCTCGCCTTCCTGATGTCCTGCACCACGGCGCTATCGGCGCCCTTGATCGGTTGGGCGGAGCCAGATGAAGTCGAACGGGTGGAAAGATCCATGGAGACACTGTTTCCCAAATCGGTGCGCCATTATCGCTGGAACAGGGTTGAGACGGAGTTAACGCCGTCATCCCCAACCAACGGCCCCGCTGCCAAGTCGGTCGCTCTCGTCAATCTCGTGTTGAGATCTTGCTGTTAGGGTCAAGGGTTCGTGAAGGTGGGGAAACACGTATGACGCTGCAGGATAGAGACGCCGCCGGATTGCTTCGCCGATCCGGCGAAACGCTGACGGCGCTTGGCAGAACAGTTGAGGCCGCTGAAGCATTTCGTCAGGCGGTCGCCGCCGATCCGACGGATGAAATATCCGCCAATGCCCTGGCGATCACCCTTCACGGCATGGGCCTTACCGAAGCCGCGGCGGCCGGTCTCGACGATTTCATCAAAATGCACCGTCCGGCCCCGCGTACCCGCGCCAATCTGGCGGTATTGGAGGCCGCTCTCAATCGTCACGCATCGACCGTCCACCATCTGCACGATGCCTTGGCCGAGGATCCTGCCCTACCGGGTGCGGCGCTGGGTTTGGGCGTGGCGCTGCGCGCACTGGACGATATCGCCGGCGCAAGATCGGCCTTCGAGCAGGCGCTGGCGGTTCCGTCGGATGCGTTCGAGGCGCGGCGGGCGCTTAACGAGGTCTGCCAGATCCTGGGGGACCGCCCGTCGGCCCTCCGGCACCTCAAAGATGCCATCGCCGAGCAACCGGTGTTCACGCGGCCCGCCAGCGGCGTCGCCAAGCGCCGGTTGCTGATCCTGGCCGTCCCCGGCGATTGGCAGGCGAATATGCCGTTGGAGTTTCTGCTGGACCCGGCCGATACGGATTTGTCGACCCTATGGTTGACGCCGCCCGCGACCGGGGCATCGGATCCGAAGGCATGGCTGCCGCCGACCCTGCCGCCCTTCGACGCGGTATTCACCGCCATCGCCGAATGCGATGAAGTCGCCCCGGCCCTGGCCGCGGCCGAAGGGATCGTCGCCCATCTCGGCTGTGCCTCGTTCAACCAGCCGGCGCTGATCGCCCGGCTGTCGCGCGACCGCGTCCCCGATCTATTGGCCGGCATCCCCGATTGCCTGGTGCCGCATACTGCCCGCCTGGGGCGCGACGCCCTGGCGCCGAGTGCGCGCGCGGCGACGCTGGCCGATCAACGGCTGACTTATCCGTTCATCATCCGGCCGCGCGATTCCCATGCTGGCCGCGATCTGGCGCGGATCGACACGCCAACCGACCTCGACGCCTGGCTGGCGAGCGTCGTCGATGCCGAGGTCGCCGCGGCGCCCTATATCGATTATGCGTCGGCGGACGGGCTGTTTCGCAAGCTGCGCGTCGTCTTCGTGGATGGCCAACCGATGCCCTACCACTTCGCCATCCATACCGACTGGCGGGTCTGGTACTATAATTCGGGCATGCCGCACCACGCATGGATGCGCGAGGAAGAGGCGCGTTTCCTCGAAGACATGCCGAGCTTTGTGGGTCCAACCGTGATGGCGGCCCTCGAGGCGATCGGGCGGCGGGTCGGCCTCGACTGGTTTGGCCTCGACTGCGCGATCACTCCGGAAGGTGAGTTGCTGGTCTTCGAGATCGAGACCGGCATGATCGTGCACGATCTCGACGATCCGGTGCTCTATCCCTACAAGAAGCGGTTCGTGCCGCGCATTTTCCGGGCGATCGAGACGATGATCGACCAACGCATCACGGCCAGCCGAGCACCCGGCAAATTCTACCTGAAGGGCCATTCTTGATGGGTGAACACGGCAAATCCTGCCGGCCAAGCCCGCCTCCCAAAGCAACCGAAATTTCCTTTCTTCTTTAATATCAAATACTTATACACCTCGTGACGGCATGGCATAGCCGTTGCGACCTTCCCTGCCGGAGCCATGGGCCCCGATAGGGAAAGACGAGGCAAATGCAGATCGACGCGATCGCTCCTCCAGTGCCGACAAGCCTGGGGGACACCACCGCCAAGACCAGCCAGAGCGGGCTGAACGGCCTGTTCGCGGGAATGCTGGCGGCCGCGTCGACAGCGGAAACCGGGACAGCATCCACGACCAATACGATCCTCGCCGGCGCCAATGCGTCGACCGGCGCCGCTGTAGCAACCGGGGCCGGAGCGAATGCGGTGACCGGGGCCAGCAACAGCCTCGCGGCACTGACCACGGCCGCCGACAAGGGTGCCTCGTCGATCCGCGTCGCCACGTCGTTGTCGACCGATCTCGCCGCCCAGAAGGCGCTTGCCCAGCAAACCGCTCAGATGTTTCGCGTTCAGCCGAGCAGTTCAGCGGTGGCGCAGGCGGCGACCTTCGCTTCGACGGGCGCCAGCAAAATCGCCGGCACCGCCGCCACCATCGGTACAAAATTGGTCAAGGGTCAAAGCGGCTCCACGACAGCCCCGACCAGCGACGGCACCAATTCCGTCGGCTCGCCTGGCACCGCCACCGTGTCACCAACCCTCACCCCGCTGCCGGCCAACAGCGCCGTGGCGATCAATCAATCGCTGACCTCGGCCCAGGCCGCGGCTGCTTCCGCGAACTCGACCGCCGCCTCGGCCTTGTCGACGGCGGGGTCGACCTCGCCGAGCGCCGCCACCTCGGCAGCCACGACGGTTTCACAGACCGGCTTGCCGGCGCGGATGGCGGCGGATGCCGGCACGGCCGCGACCGGCCTAGCAGTCTCAAACCTAACTGGCACAAATCTAGCTGGCTCAAACGCAGCCTCGACAGCTCAGGCATCGATCCAGGCACTGCGGAATACCCTTACTCAGCAGGCCGGATCTCAGGCCGCGGGCACCTCCACCACCGCGACCGCCCAGGCTTCCAACACCCCGATAGCCGCCGGCCAGACATCCATCACCCAGAAAGTGGATGCCGCCGCGGCCCCGAACAGCTTCATTATTTCGCCGACACAGGTTAGCGATACCGCCAAGCCGCTCATCGCGACGATGACCGGCACGTCGGGGAATACGACGGGCTCGACTCAGGTCTCGGCGACCGGCACCACATCGGCTGGTTCGACGCAGACCGCCGCGGGCGCCGCCGTCGACACCGCCGCGGCGTTCAAAGCAGCGGCCAACACCGCCGCCATGGCGATGGGCAACGCGGCGACCAACAAAACGCAGACCCTGCCCGGCGTGAAGCTGACCAACTCGGCCAAGCAGGAGCAAAGCGGCATCGCCAAGGCTGGTGATGGTAAAACCGCTGACAGCAACGCGGCCGACGCCAAGGCCGGGGAGGCCAAATCTGGCGACACCAAGGCCGACCCGGCCCAGGCCCACGCCGCCCATGCCCCGGCGCATGGCACGGAGACCGCGCCCACCCCTCCAGCACACGTACCGGCCGCGATCAAATCTGTGCCGGCCGAAGCGCAAGCCGCGGCACCGCTTGTCGCCGACGCCGCCGCCAGCATCGCCAATGGGACGGCCGCGGCGGCCGCCTCGGTGGATAGCCAGACCGCCACGTCGAGCGACAACGCGGTCGGCGGCTCGGCGACGCCTCAGGCGGTGCCGGTCCAGAATCAGGTGCCGCTCGCCGATGTCGGGATGACCCTAGTCCGCGCGGTCACCAACGGCGCGTCCAGCGTGGTCATGAAGCTCAGCCCCGAAACGCTCGGCGCCATCGATGTTCGGCTGGAGACGTCGAAAGACGGCAAGGTGAAGGCGAGCTTCACCGCGGATCGGCCGGAGACGGTGGCCTTACTGCGCCAGGACGCGTCGTCGATGGTGCGATCGCTGCAAGAAGCCGGGATCCAGACCGACAGCGCGTCGCTCGAATTCAATTTGCGGAGCGACACCGGCTCCGACCAAAACCCCCGCTCCAATGGCGGCTCGTCGACCCTTTCCTATGGTGGTGGCGACGCCACCAGTGACGATTCGGTGACGGCCGCCGCCGCCGATCAACCTACCCGCAGCGGCAGCAGCCTTCGCCTTTACGACATCAGCGCTTGAACTGAACAGCTTCGCAAGAAAGGTCCGCCATCATGACCACGACCACATCCTCAGCCTCCGCGCAGGCCGCCTACGCCGCGATCAACACGGCGAAAACCACGACGACCAGTTCGACCGCGGCGACGTCGACCAATGCCTCGGCCACGCTGACGAGCAACTACAATACGTTCCTGACGCTGCTCACGACGCAGTTGCAGAACCAGGATCCGACAGCACCGATGGACAGCAGCACCTTCACCCAGCAGCTCGTCCAGTACAGCCAGGTCGAGCAGCAAATCGACACCAACAAAAACCTGACGACCCTGATCAGTCAGGGCAAATCGAGCGAAGCCGCCACCGCGGTCAGCTATATTGGCAAGTCCGTCGAGGTGCAGGGTTCGCAGCTCAGCCTATCCAGTGGCACGGCCACCGTGGGCTACGTCCTGCCGAGCACTGCCGCGTCCGCGACAGTCACGATCACCGACAGTTCGGGCAATGTGGTGAAAACCATCTCCGGCGGCACGGCGACGGGAAGCCAGACGGTCACCTGGGACGGCACGAATTCATCGGGTACGCAAATGTCCGACGGAACCTATTCGTTTTCGGTCAGTGCCCTCGACTCTAGCGGTAAGGCACTGACTACCACGAACTTCGCTCAAGGTACGGTTAGCTCTGTGGTAAGTGACACCAGCGGTATCGAGCTTGAAATCGGCTCCCTAAAGACAAATGTCAGCAACGTAATTTCAGTCACTTAACGAAAATATTAACGGTTGCATTAATGAAATTTTAACCGTTATTGAAGCAATGTCGTTTTCACTTGCATTTACTCCAAGAGACGTGCTATCAGGGGCTCTTGAAAAGAGTTTGTGTGCCGGGTAGCGCATAAGGCGCGGCTGGCGAGGAGTGCACAATGCAAGTGGCTTCGTTAGGCACGGCGAGCACAGTGCCAGTATCGACGGATCGTACCGTCGCGACTGCGGACACCACGGCTGCCAAGCTACCGGATCGGGTGGCTGGTCCTTTGTTGACCTACGATCCGATCGCCAACATGACGATCCTCCAGTATGTCGACGTGAATTCGGGAAAAGTCACCCGACAGATCCCGACGGCTGACGCGTTGCAGACCTATCAGGTGGACGCGTTTCGGAATTTCATCATGGGCAAGGACTCCCCGAAGACAAATCCAGTCGCCGTCGACGCCTGAAGCGTCACCGATCACACGCCTTTCCGTGAGGTCAGTGGGGGTGCGAACCACCGGCAACTTCCTTATGACGGGTATCTCGCCCTCATCGCGGACTGAGCGCGACCCGCAGCCAGTTCGAGGCTCGTGATCAGGCCGGCGAGATCGGTCGTTCCACGTCTGGCGGCCTCCATGAGTGCGCGGCTTCGCGTCATCACCTCAGTGAAACCGAGATTGCCGGCCAGGGAAATCAGGCTATGGGCATCCCGCCGCACGTCTTCCGGGTTATCCGCGACGGCGATGGCCGCGATCAGCTTGGTGAGTTGCTCGCGGAACATGCCCACGAAGAGCGCGACTTTGTCTTTCCCGAGCTGATTTTCGAGATCTTGCAGAACTGGGCTATTGAGCACTGCCAAAGCCGGGATAACGGGATCGGCACCAGCGGATCGGGTTCCCCGGCCGGTCCATTCGTCGACAACACGCAGCAATTCCTTCCGGTCGATCGGCTTCGACATGTAATCATTCATGCCGGCGGCGCGGCAAGCCGACACCTCGTCGGCCATGGCGTTGGCCGTGAGCGCGATGATGGGAATGCTTCGGACCCGCTCGTTGAGCGCCCGGATTGCCCGGGTTGCCTCGAGGCCGTCCATGACAGGCATCTGCATATCCATCAGAACCAGATCGAAATCACTGGCTTGAACAGCTTCGACCGCCTCGGCGCCGTTGCCCACCAGGACCACCTCATGGCCTTCCGCCTGCAGCAGTGAGTCGACGATGATCTGATTCATATATATGTCCTCCGCGACGAGTATCCGCGCAGCACCTCCCGTATGGCCGCGGTTCGTGGCCTCCGCCTCGTCAGGCGCCGCTGTCTCGGCGAGCGCGATCGTAAACCAGAAGGTACTTCCGACACCCGGCGCACTGGTGACGCCGACCGTGCCTCCCATGGCTTCCACGAGGCGCTTGCTGATGGCCAGGCCCAGGCCGGTGCCGCCATAACGACGGCTTGTCGAGCTGTCGACCTGGGAGAAGGTTTGGAAAAGGCGACTGAGCTTGTCGGGCGGAATCCCAATACCCGTGTCGCAGATCTCGAAGCGCGCCATCTCCCCGCCGGGGCCGTTCTCCCGTAGGGCATGGAGTGTGATGCCGCCGCGCTCCGTGAATTTGATCGCATTGTTCAACAGGTTGAGAAAAATTTGATGGAGTCGGGCCGGATCACCGATGATCCAGGATGGGAGATCCGGCGCAAGGTCAAGACGCAAGTCGAGACCCTTGTCGGTCGCCTGGGGCCGCAGAATGGAAAGGGCGCCATCGGCGGTTGCCGCCAAACTCATCGGGATGCGATCGAGTTCGAGCTTGCCCGCTTCGATCTTGGAGATGTCGAGGATGTCGTTGATGACGACCAAGAGGGATTTGCCCGCCTCCTTCAGCAGCGTGGCGTTTCGCCGCTGCTGATCGTCAAGCGTACTGTCGAGCAAAAGTTCGGCAAAGCCGATCACGCCGGACATCGGCGTGCGGATCTCGTGGCTCATGCTGGCGAGGAAGATCGATTTGGCTCGATTGGCCTCCTCGGCGGCGTCCTTTGCCTCCTGCAGGGCCCGCTCGTCGGCTCGGCGGGTGGTGACGTCGACGACCGTCACGACGGCAATCCGACCACGAGGCGTTTCGACTGGGGTCAGCTCGACCTCGATCGGTATCTCGGAGCCGTCGGCGCGCAACCCTGTCAGATCTCGTCCGGCCGCCCGAACCGTCTTGTCAGCAGCGAACGAGGAATACGGCATGACGTCACCGAGACGCTGGCCCTCCGGCGCCAGCAGTTCGATGGGGTGCCCGATCAGCGCGCCACGCGCATAGCCGAAGATCTGCTCGATCGCACTATTGGCGAGCGTTATCACCCCCAGTTCGTTGACGATCAGCATGCCGCTCGGTGCGGCCTCGACGATGACCCGGCGCTGCTCCTCCTCGATCGTCCGCTCTGTCAGGTCGCGGGTTATCTTGGAAAAGCCGATCAAGTCGCCAGCCGGATTGCGCACGGCGGTTATGACGACGCTCGCCCAGAAGCGACTGCCGTCCTTACACATGCGCCAGCCCTCGGCGAGATAGGATCCGAGGCGCAAGGCGACCCCGAGCGCCCTGGCGGGCTCGCCGGCGGCGCGGTCCTTTTCGGTGTAGAACACCGAGAAATCCTGCCCGATGATCTCTTCCGCCCGGTACCCTTTGATGCGCTCGGCGCCGCTGTTCCAGCTCCTTACCTTGCCGGTGCCGTCGAGCATATAGATGGCGTAGTCTTCAACGCTTTCGATGAGGAACCGGAAGCGCTCCTCGCTGTCGCGCAGCGCGTCCTCGGCGGCCCGATGTTCGGAGATGTCGATGTTGAAAGTACCGACCCCGACGATGCCGCCGTCCGACGCACGAACGGGAAACTTGGTAACCAAGGTCCATTGGGGTGCCGTTCCGATATCCGGCTCTCTGACTTCCGATACATGATTGGTGCCAGTGGCCAGGACACGATCCTCGATGCCTTCCATCAGCTTGGTAAAGTCCTCGTCTGTACCGACATCACGCAGCGCGCGGCCCAGTTGCTGCTCCTGGGTAACCCCGAACCATGCCTCGTATTGTTTGTTGAGCATCACGTAACGGTGCGCGCGATCCTTGAGGCTGATCGCGACAGGCGCGTTATCGAGGATGGATTGCAGGCGAGCCCGGCTCTCGCGCAGCTCATCCTCGACCTCTCGGCGGCGCGAGATATCACGCGAGACGCTCACCACCTCCCGCTCGCCGCTCGCGGCGTTCTCGACCACCTGCGCGGTGGATTCGATCCAGACATAACTGCCATCCCTGCGCCGAGTACGCGACTCGATGACGGCGCGTTGCTCACCATGGCGTAGCAGATCAAGGATGGTGCGCAGTTTTTCGCGGTCATCAGGATGGGCGAAGTCGACGATATTGTTGCCGACGAATTCTTCCGGGGTATAGCCGCAAAGCGATTTGCTCGCCGGCGAGGCGTATCGCCTCACGCCGTCGAGACCAATCCGCATGATCAAGTCGGTCGAGTTGTCAGCGAGGAGACGGTACTGGGCGGCGGTAGTCGCCATCGCTTCGGCCGCGGCTTCCGAAGCACGCTGCGCCTCCTCGCGCAGCCCGATCTGGCGCGTCAGACGGAGGCCCAACATTCCAAGGATGACGACGAGAATGCCGACGCCGGTCGCATGCCGCCATGCATCGGCACGCCACGCGGCGAGCATCTCGTCCTTCTCCAAGGCGACCGCGACGACCAGCGGATAAGCGTCGACGCGCCGGTAGCCGTTGAGCCGCACGACACCGTCGGTCGACGACGCTATCTCGGCGGAGCCGATCGGCGCCTTCGGCAGATAGTCGTGGAAGATCCCGCCATTGAGCAGGCTTCGTCCGATGGTCGTTTCGTCGAATGGACGTCGGACGAGCAAGATCCCGTCGGCGGAAGCGAGCAGGATCGAGCCCGCTTGGCCGATACTGAATGAGTCGTAGAATTTCTGGAAATACGCCATGTCGACGGACGCCAGCACGATGCCGGCGAAGCTGCCGTCCGGATGGTTGAAGCGGCGCGACACGGGGATGATCCAGCTATTCAGCGCCTTGCTTCGGACGGGCGTCCCGATATGCGGTCCCCGGTCCGGGTGAGTGCGATGGAATTGAAAATGCGCGCGATCCGCGTAGTTGATTCTTTGTGTCGTCACAGAGCTGAGGATCGCATCGCCGTTCTCATCCAAGACCGCGAGAGCATTGAGCTGCGGCAACGACGCGACCTGCTCCTCGAGAATCTTTCGCACGCGATCGAGCACCGCGGGCTCGGTCCCGTCTCCTTCCAACCGCTCGACCAGTCCGATCAGAACGCCGTCGTCCGTCCGGATCGTATCCTCGGCATGCTGCGCGATCGCGCGTGCCAGGTTTGTCGTGTTCTCGGTCCCGTGCTCGACAGCGTCCAACCGGGCATTCCAGATGCTGAGAGCCTCGAGACCGATCAGGGCGAGACAAACGAACGCGACCAGGCTGAACGCGCCCGATTGCAGCGAGAACCATCCGGAAACGCGGAAGCGTGTGGCAAGTCGTTCCATTAAGAACGGATCACTCAAGGTTCTGGACGCGGGGAATGCCGCCCAGACCCTAACGTGACGCCATTTTCTAAACGATTGATAAAATCCAACTAGAAATCGCAATCGAGGGCGATCGGCGTCCCTTCGGCGAGGTGGGCGACGTCGCCGCGCCGGTCAGAACGGCGCGACGATATCCAGCAACTGGCTGCCGACACGCGGCTGCTGGAAGTCCGAGATCTGGCCGTGGCCGCCATAGGCGATCCGCGCTTCGGCGATCTTCTCGTAGGAGATCGTGTTGGTGCTGTCGATATCCTCGCGCCGGATGACGCCGGCGATCTGCAGTTCGCGAACCTCGTAGTTCACCCGCACCTCTTGTTTACCGATGATCGCCAGATTGCCGTTGGGCAGAACCTGGCTGACCAACGCCGCCACCTTGAGGTTGATCTGCTCCTTCCGGGTGATGGCACCCTTGCCGTCATTGTCGGTGGCCGAACTCGTGCTCACCAGAGTGCTGGCGCTGGCGGCCTTCGACAAAATCTTGGGAATCTGCTGCTCAAAGCCGAACATATTCGGCATCCCCATCGTGTCGTCGTTCTTGCGATTGCGCGTGCTCTCGTTGTTGAGAGTGGCATTGTCGGCGATCGTGACCGTGACCGATAGCAGGTCGCCCACCCGTCCGGCGCGCTGGTCCTTGAAGAAAGCGCGCGTACCATCTTTCCACAGCGAGCCGGGCTTGCTCACGATCGCTTCATCGTTCGGGACCGGCATCGATACGGGCACATAGCCCGGTTGCTTTGTCGGATCCTTGATCTGCGACATGGCGGGAACCTCGCCGACATTTCTGAGCCGGTCGACCGTCCCACACGCCGAAAGCGATGTACCGGCGGCGAGGGTAAACAGCAGAGGAAGGAGGCGCATAATAAGGATCCGATCCGTAACGTCAGGCGGGAACAAGGAGTGTTAAGAGCGCATACCGCCGAATGGCGGCCGGATGGCGACTCGGCCGGGGCCGATCACAACGCCCTCCAGGATCTTGCCCGAGCGGACGTTCTGCACCCGGATCGCGGCACCGATGGCCGCATCCTCGAGCGCTTTGCCCTGGGTGGTGATCTGCAGGAAGGGTGTGGCGATCGAGAGATCGACGAGGTCGTTGCGTTTGACCGCGGCCGGCACCTGAACGTCGACATTGCGTACCGGATCGCCGGCGCGCAGCGGCCGTTTCGGCGTATGACCGATCAGGTCGACTACGTCGGTGACGATCATCGGGTTCAGCTTTACGCGCGGCACTTGGATCCAGGCGATATCGCCGGTGACGATGATATCGCCGGGCCGAATGGCGCGGGCCAGCGTCGGAACATCGATGTTGGAGACCGCGGCGACATCGCCCACCGTTTCGGCATGCGCCATGGCGGCCAACAGAACGCCGACCCCGGCGCCGAAGGCGATGCGCAGATTGCGCCGCGCGATGGTCGACAGGATGCTCATAAGACGGGCTCCCGATCAGCGCAGGTTGGTGATGGTCTGAGACATCTCGTTGGCCGCCTGAACGACCTTCGAATTCATCTCATAGGCGCGTTGCGCCGAAATCAGATTGGTGATCTCGCTCACGACATTGACGTTCGAGGTTTCCAGAAAACCTTGCTGAATGGTGCCGATGCCGGTCGAGCCGGGGTTGCCGGTTTGCGGTGCGCCGGACGCGTCGGTCTGCTTCACCAAGTTGTTGCCGAGCTGCTGCAGCCCCGCATCGTTTGGAAACACCGCGAGCTGCAATTGTCCGAGATTGGTCGGCGTCGCCGAGCTGGCGATCGTCGCGAAGACCTGGCCGTTGGCATTTACCGTGATCGCCGTGGTGTCGGTCGGCACGGTGGCGACACCGGGAACGACGTAACCATCGGCGGTGACCATCTGGCCGGTCGCGGAAAGCTGCATCGAGCCCGCCCTGGTATAGCCGGTGGTGCCGTCCGGTAGATCGACCTGGAAGTACCCCAGGCCCTGGATCGCGAGATCCAATGAATTGCTGGTCTGGTTGAGGCTTCCCTGCTCGTTGATCCGGTAGACCGCCGCGGTCTTGACGCCAATGCCGACCTGGACACCGACCGGCACCAGGGTGCCCTGATCGGAGGAGTCGACGCCTGGCCGACGTGTCGTCTGGTACAGGAGATCCTGGAATTCCGCACGCTGGCGTTTGAACCCGGTGGTCGACAGGTTGGCGATATTGTTGGAGATGACCTCGACGTTGAGCTGCTGGGCCAACATTCCGGTCGCTGCGATATTCATGGCGAGCATGGCGTAAAACTCTCTCTAGGGTCTCGTCAGGTGATCTTGCCGAGGCGATCGATGACACTCTTCAAGCGATCGCCCTCGCCGTCGGTCATCTGCTTGGCGATCTCGTAGCTGCGCTGCAGTTGCATCAGCTTGGTCATTTCGACGATGGGCTGAACGTTGGATTCCTCGACGGCACCCTGCACCAGCTTGGCGGTGCTGGCCTCGGCGGCGGCCGGTTCGGTCGCGACGAACAGACCATTTTCCGACGGAACCAGGCTGGCGGAATTGCCGAAGCTGGCCAAACCCAGGATACCGGCGTCGCCGCCCTCCGGTGTCGAGACGCGCCCCGTGGCGCTGATCTCGATCGCCGAGGCATTCTCCGGAATGGTGATCGGGTTACCCTTGGCATCGACCACCTGATCGCCATTGGCGGTGACAATCTTGCGATCGGGCGCCAGTTGCAGGTGACCGTTGCGGGTGTAGCGCGTCCCGGCATTGGTATCGACAGTCAGAAACCCATCGCCGTCGATGGCGACATCCAGCGGATTGCTGGTGGGGGTGATCGAGCCCTGCTTGTTGTCCCGCCACACGCCGCCGTCGATCACGAAATTGACCGCGCCGCCATCGGGCGTGTTCTTCAGCATGCTGCGGAACACGACGCTCTCGCCCTTGAAGCCGGTGGTCGACAGGTTCGCCATGTTGTTGGCGACGATGTCGATCTGCCGCGAAAGGGCGGTCTGTCGGGAAATCGAGACGTAGGAGGCGACGTTCATATTACATCCTGTCTGTGCCACGGCATCCGTGGTCGCAGTCCAGAGTTTGCGAGCCCTGTGCCAGCCGGGTTTTTCCGGCCGAAAACACATAACTATTTGATATAAAAGGATATTTTTTGAACGGAAAACAACCCCTGGACGGGGCTCGGTAATTCCTGCCGGGGTATTTCCGGATCGGCGGGGCACTTCCTGCCGGGTCGGGAGCAACCCGTCACCGGAGCCGGCGGATAGCGCCACGCTTCAATTGAGCTGGAGCGATTCCACTTCCGTGGAATTCGCTCCAGCGAGAACAAGCGACGGCACCCGAAGGTGCCGCGCTAGAGGATCAGGGAGGGGAAGCCGGCGATGCCGGCCGTATCAGCTTTTCAGCAGATCGATGGTGCGCGACAGCATCGCCCGCGCGGATTCGACGACCGAGATATTGGCCGAGTAACTGCGCTGGGCCTCGCGCATGTCCATCAACTCCATCAACGGGTTGATGTTGGGCAGCTTGACATAGCCCGAGGCGTCGGCGCCCGGATTGGACGGCTCGTACCGGGTGTCGAACGGTTTCGTGTCGGGCACGACACGCTGAACATTGACCTCCGGCGCCCCGGTCGCCCGGTCGAAGGTTTCGCGGAAGGTCACGACCTTGCGCCGGTAGGGATCGGCGCCCGGCGATGTCGGCGCAGTGTCCGCGTTGGCGATGTTTTCCGAGATGGTCCGGAGCCGCAGCCCCTGGGCCCGCATCGCCGAGGTTGCCGTCTTGAGCGCGTCACTGATGTCCATCTAATCCGTCCAATCAGCTGGCGCGGCCGAGCGCCAGCTTCAGCATGGCAACTTGGCGACGATAGAGGTTGATGACCGTCTGGTGCGCGCCTTGAATTTCACCCTGGCGTGCCAACTCGCTTTCGAGATCGACCTTGTTGCCGCTGATCTTGACCTCGCCCTCGGCCGCCACGGGCCGCGGCGACGGGGCGCCGACCATGGCGATCGGCATGCGCAGCGCCGTGCCGGTGCCGCTTGCGCCGGTCGGCTGCGTCATCGCCAAGCGGCCGGCCTTGGCGACCAGCTCGGGAAACGAGTCTTCCTTGAGATCGACCGGCTTGTAGCCCGGGCTATCCGCGTTCGCGATGTTGCGCGCGATCAAGTCCTGCCGCTCGCCCAGCCGTTCCATGCGCTGGGTGAGTTGCTTGAAAAGCGGTATCGAGCCGAGATCCATAATCGTCCTTCGCGCGAGGCGTATCGAATTGTCGCGCGGAGTGATTAAGGAAAGGTTGAAGACGCCGGCTACCGCTCCCCGCGCCGCGCCGCCGGGCCCTGCCCACCCCCTCACAAACCCGGCAAATCTTGCCCGCTGTGAAGCCCTCCTTAACCATCCTAGGGCATTAATAGGACGCAGAAGCGACGAAAAGAGGGTGTTCATGCTCAGGGACGGCGTTAATGGCTGAGGCCGGTACTGGGATGATGGGCATAGTGATCCCGCCATGGCTGAGCCGCGCCGCGGCACCGGTCATGAAGGGCGAGATCGCCCTGGCGATCGGCGTGGTGGCGATCCTGGTCACCCTCATCCTGCCCATGCCGACATGGCTGCTCGATATGGCGCTGGCCCTGTCGCTCACCTTCTCCGTGCTCATTCTCATGACCTCGCTGTTCATTCAGCGACCGCTCGATTTTTCCAGTTTCCCGACGATCCTGTTGATCTCCACCATGCTGCGCCTGGCGCTCAACCTCGCCTCGACGCGGCTGATCCTCGGCCATGGCGACACAGGAACGGCAGCCGCCGGCAAGGTCATCGAGGCGTTCGGCAACTTCGTCATGAGCGGCAATCCGCTGATCGGCGCCATCGTGTTCGCCATCCTGGTGGTGGTTAACTTCGTCGTCATCACCAAGGGTTCCGGACGCATCGCCGAAGTCGCCGCCAGGTTCAGCCTGGACAGCCTGCCGGGCAAGCAGCTGGCCATCGATGCCGACCTGTCGGCCGGCATCATCGACGAAGTCGCCGCGAAGCGCCGAAGGCAGGATCTGGAGGACGAATCCAGCTTCTTCGGTGCCATGGACGGTGCGTCGAAATTCGTGCGCGGCGATGCCGTGGCAGCACTCGCCATCACCGGTATCAATATCGTCGGCGGCATCATCATCGGCGTCGTCCAGCGCGGCATGCCGATCAGCGCCGCCCTGCAGAGCTATACGCTCCTGACGGTCGGCGACGGGCTGGTGTCGCAGATCCCGGCGCTGATCGTCTCGACCGCGGCAGGTCTGCTGGTCTCGAAATCCGGTGTTCAGGGCTCCGCCGACAAGGCGCTGTTCGGTCAGCTTTCCGCCTATCCCTCGGCGCTGGGCCTCGCCTCGCTACTGATGGGCTCCTTGGCCCTGCTGCCCGGCGTGCCGATGCTGCCATTCCTTCTTTTGGCGGCGATATCGGGGGGGGCGGCTTGGCGCCTGCCCCGCCTTCGCGCCGCAACCGCCGCCGCGGTCGTAGCCAAAGCCGATGCCGCCGCCATACCGGCACCGGTCAAGGACGAGCCGATCTCGACCGCCCTGCAGATCGATCTGGTCCGGCTGGAGCTGGGCTATGGCCTGCTCGGCCTCATCAACGATAAGGCGGGCGCGCGGCTGACCGACCAGATCAAGGCGCTGCGCCGGCAGCTCGCCGGCGATATGGGGTTCGTCATGCCGTCGGTCCGCATCCAGGACAATCTCCAGCTCCCCGCCAATACCTATGTCATCCGGGTCAAGGAGATCGAGGCCGGCCGAGGCGATCTCAGGCCGACGATGCTGCTGGTGATGAACCCCGCCGGCGAAGACACCGGCCTGCCCGGCGAAAAGACCGTCGAACCGACGTTTGGCCTGCCGGCCCAATGGGTCGCGGAAAGCCTGCGCGAGGAAGCGGTCGGACGGGGCTGTACGGTCGTCGACCCGCAGACCGTCATCACCACCCACCTCACCGAGTTGATGAAGGACAACATGCCCGAATTGTTGTCCTACGCCGCGGTTCAAAAACTGCTGACCGATATCGACAAGGAACATCAGAAGCTGATCGGCGAGATGATCCCGTCGCTGATCTCGACCGGCGGGGTGCAGCGCGTGCTGCAAAATCTGCTGGCCGAACGGGTCTCGATCCGCGATCTGTCGAATATTCTCGAGGCGATCGCCGAGGCCTGCGGCTTCACGCGCAATCTTTCTTCCATCACCGAGCATGTGCGCACGCGCCTCGCCCGGCAGATCTGCGATGCCAATACCTCGAATGGCGCCATCCCGCTGCTGGCGCTGTCGCCGACCTGGGAACAGGCCTTCGCCGAGGCGATCGTCGGCAATGGGGACGATCGGCAATTGGCGATGCAGCCGAGCCGCCTGCAGGATTTCATCGGCATCGTCCGCAGAACCTTCGAGAATTACGCCATGCAAGGCGAAGCGCCGATCCTGATGACCAGTGCGGCGGTACGACCCTATGTCCGCTCGATCGTCGAGCGGTTCCGACCGGAAACCGTGGTGATGTCGCAGAATGAGGTGCATCCCAAGGCCCGCCTGCGCACCTTCGGTCAGCTATGACCGACCCGGCTGACCAGCCCGGCTGACCCGGATGACCAGCGTCGCGCCGATCCCGCCGGCACCCGACAACGGCGCTACCGGCAATCAGAGCCAAGCGGAAGCGACCCCGACGCCGTTACGGCCGGCAAGCAGCGGCTCGCCGATGCCGAGCGATCTCAAGCCCGGCACAATCCTGCGCGCGGTGGTGACGATGGTCGCCGCCGATGGTCAGGTGGCGATCGAGAGCGCGCTCGGCACGGCGCTCATGACGCCGCCGGACGGCGTTGCGCTGAGCAAGGGATCCACCATCGCCCTGCGCGTCGCCCTGCCGGATCCCCCACCGGGCGTAGCCGGCCAACCGCCGGCCGCCATGCCGGGGCAGACCGGTTCGCCGGCCGCCGCGGCCCGCACCTACGTCGTCCTGCTTTCCATAGACGGACGGCCTTATGTACCGGCGCCGACACCGGTACCAAGCGTTCCGGCATCGCCAGGCACCCCACAGCTTTCGCCGCCCTCGGCGTCCTCGCCATCCCCGATGCCCTCGATGCCCTTGATGCCCGGACAAACTCCGGCTGTGGCGACGGCGCAAGCCAGGTCGGAGAGCACCGAATTTGGCGGCTTCGCCCGAGGCACCGCGCCGGCGGCGATCCTCTCGGCGACGACGGCCACCTTGGCCAACGAGATCGCGGAGACCTCGCCCCTGGCGAGCCCCACCCCGGCTACCACCACGACCTCCCCCCCTGCGGCGAGCCGAGCGGCGGACTCGAATACGACCTCTACCCCCGCCGCCACGCCATCAACCACACTGGCGTCGGTTCCGGTCAGCCGGACGGGAGCCGCGACGGGTCGTGCCCTGGCGCCCCAGCAAGCGATGGCGCAACCGATAGTGCCCGCGCCGCCGGCTCAGCTGTCGGGGTTAATGGCGTCGCCGCTCGGCACCGCGGGTGGTCTGACCGCGGTGTTGCTGGGGCTGCAAAACCGGGCGGCCGAGATCGCGGCAAGGGAACCGCGACGAGCCGCCGGCACGACCGTCGCCGAGCCCGAGACCGAAGAAGCCGCTACCACGCCGAGATCGGTCCCTCCCGCGCGAGGCCCCGCCGCCCAGCCCCCGGCCGAGATGGCCAACAGTCAGAAGAGTCAGGCCCCCGGCAGCGGCGGCTTGACGCGTGCGCCATCACTACCGGGCCAGTCTTCCCCTACGGCGCTACCGACGCTCGCCGCGCCAGTAGCGCCCGCACCCACCGCCGTCGCATCGACGCGCGCGCCCACGACCGAGCTTCCAGGTGAAGCGCCGCCGGTACCGGCGGCACAAAACCCGATCGCGGCGAAGACCGAGCGGGTAGCCCCGGAGGCGGCTCCCTCCGAACACACGGCACCCGACCACGCGGCTCTGGACGTCGCAGCCCCGCGCGATGTGGCACCGCCAACCAGTCCTGAACGGGCGAGCGAGACCGCCCCCCAACACCTGCCGGTGCAGACGCCCGTCCCACAGGCGGGGCCTGCGACCGTTAAGGCACCGGAGATACCGTCGACCGCCTTGGCGTCGGCCGCCATGACGTCAGAGATCCCTGCGTCGGACCTGCGATCGCCGACTCCGCCTGTCACGATGGCGAATATTCCGGCTCCCTCGGAGCGCGCGGCGTCGCCCACCGCGACCCCTGCCGGCGGTCTGGCGGGGCTGCTGGTCGGTCTGCTGATGACGGCGGAGCAATCGGCGGCGCACCCGCCGAGCGGACCGCGTGGAGCGGGTGCCATGGCGCCGCTCCTGCCCTTGCCGGAAGACCTGGCGATGGCCGAGGCGATCCCGCATACCACCCTGCCCGAGGCCGCGGCCGGTGCCTTGGCCCGAACCCATCCGGAGCTGGCTAGCCAGCTTCGCGCCCTTCTGACCATCCCTGCCGGCCCCGACTTTCCAAACCGCCTCCTGACGACGCTGATCGCCGTGCGCGGGCATGGCGTGCAAAGCGTCGTGGCCGACGCGGTCCGGCTGCTCATGGCGGAGGGCCATCCCGACCTCGCGGCTCGGTTGACGGCCGAGGCGAGCCAGATCGGCAAGCCACCGGAGCGGTCGCCGGATGGCGCCTGGCGCAGCCTCACCCTCCCGTGGCTCGCCGGTGCCTCGCTGCAACCGATGCAGTTGCATTTGTCGACCGCCGATCCGGATGGTTCGGCTGGTAAGAGGAGCCTGGAAACCGGACGCTTCGTCCTCGAACTCGAACTGAAGCGGTCGGGTCCGGTTCAGTTCGACGGCCGCACCCGGCCCCGCCGGCTCGATCTGCATGTGCGAACGGCCCGGCCCTTCACGACACCCTTGCGCGACCAGATCGAGACGGTATTTCACCGCAGCATCGCCCAAGCCGGGTGGACCGGCGCGGTCGCGACCGGCCGTCTGCTGCGCTTTCCGCTGACCGCTCGACAGGTCGGCACCAGCGTCTGACGATACGGGCGCCAACCGGCAGAACCGACATAGCAACCGGCAGGATCTGCCGGGCGGATTTTTCCCGGCACCGGGAGCGGACCTCCCCAAAAATTCCATAACTAATTGATTTAAAACAATTAATGACGCCGACGGCGGCCTGGCATAGGGCTCGCACTTATAGCGTCATGATGACCAGAACCCGTTTCGCCTTTGCCCTCCTCGTTGCCGCCGGCATCGCCCTGCCGATGCTGCCGGCAACCGCCGCCGTGCGCATCAAGGACATCGCCGATGTCGAGGGCGTGCGCGACAACCAACTCGTCGGCTATGGCCTGGTCGTCGGCCTCAATGGCACCGGTGACGATATCACCCGTTCGATCTTCACGCGGGAAAGCCTGATCGGCATGTTGGAGCGCCTGGGCGTCAATGCCCGGTCGACCCAGTTGAAGACCAAGGACGTCGCCGCCGTGGCGGTGACCGCTACCCTGCCGCCCTTCGCGCGGCAAGGCGGCAAGATCGATGTCGCCGTATCGGCGATCGGCGATGCCAGCAACCTCATGGGCGGCACGCTGCTGGTGACGCCGCTGCTGGGTGCGGATGGCGAAGTTTACGCGGTGGCACAGGGCCAGGTCGCGACCGGTGCCTTCAAGGCGCAGGGTGCCGGGGCCAGCATCACCAAAGGCGTGCCCAGCGCCGGCAAGATCTCCAATGGCGGCATCGTCGAGCGCGAGGTCGCCTTCACCCTCGCCAGTGCCGCGACGCTGCGGCTCGCCCTGCGCAATCCGGATTTCACCACCGCCCGGCGGATCGCGATGGCCGTGAACGCGGTCGTGCGCGGCGCGAACGCCCGTGCATTGGATAGCGGCACCGTCGAACTGCAGGTCCCGGCCGGTCAACAGAGCGACATCGTCGGCCTGATGACCCAGGTCGAGCAGATCCGCGTCGAGCCGGACGAGGTCGCCAAGGTGATCATCGACGAGGCGAACGGCGTCATCGTCATGGGCGAGAATGTTCGCATCAGCACCGTCGCGGTGGCGCAAGGCAACCTGACCGTCCGAATCACCGAGACGCCGCAGGTCTCGCAGCCCGGTCCCTTCGCACCGCAGGGGGCCACGACGACGACCGTGCCGCGCACCACCATCTCGGTCGATCAGGGGGCGCAAAACAAGCTGGCGATGGTGCAGAGCGGCGCGTCGTTGGCGGACCTGGTCGGAGCGTTGAACGCGCTCGGCATCGGCCCGCGCGACATGATCAGCATCCTGCAGAACATCAAGGCCGCCGGCGCCTTGCAAGCCGATATCGAAGTGCGCTGAGGAGCTTCGCCATGGACATCTCCAGCACCCCAACCTTTAGCTCGCGGGCCCTCGGCACCCCCGCCATCGGCGCCCGGGCCGCCAATGCCCAGGCCACCAATGCCCAAGCTGGCAGCGGCGCCACCGGCAAATTCCAGGCAGCGAAAACGCCGGAGCAAGTACACAAGGCCGCCGCGGATTTCACCTCCTTTTTCATCTCGCAGTCCTTCGACCTCATGACCAAGGACCTGCCGGTCGATCCGATCACCGGCGGCGGCAACGGCGAGGAGACCTGGCGGACCATGCTCAATCAGGAATACGGCAAAGCGGCCGCCAAGAGCGGCAGCTTTGGCCTTACCGAAGCCATCGCGAAACAAATCATGACGCTGCAGGAGACTGCCAAGTGAGCGAAGCAATCGCCCTTTCCGCCCCGGATGCCGACGATGCCGCGGGCGATACCGAGATGACCCGTCTGATCGTCGAGCTGTCGGTTGTCGCCGAAGAACTGGCACAGCTGCTCGACCACGAGACGATGCTGGTGCGCGCCTCGAAATTCCCGGAGATGGCCGCCCTGGCGGAAGCCAAGCTGAACCTGGCCAACCGGTACGAGCGCCTGTCGCAACCGGTTCGCCTGACGCCGCGTGACGAATTGGCCAAGACCCGCGGCGCCGCCCTGTTGCTGGACGTCGCCCAGCGCGTCGACGACGCGGCGAACCGTAACGAACGGGCGCTCTCGGTCGCCGTCGCCGCCGGCAGCATCGTGGTCGAAGCCGCCAAGCGGGCCGCCCTCAAAAAAGCCGGCGCCTTCCTGTGCTACGGCTCGGCGCAGGGCGGCGTGTCCAGGCGCCGGGTTATCGCCGCCCCCGTTTCCGTCGCCCGCAGCATCTGAAAGCGAGCCCCGACGATGACCCCTCTCTTCGCCATCCGCCCCATCCCATGGCGCAAGCGCCGTGACGGCACTACGGATCCGACAGCAAAAACTCCGAAGATATTGATTAATATCCCCCCAAGAGACGCTAAATCCATGCGTAATTTGGTTAATGATTCGATACTTTTACCGACAATACTTTCCAGAAACGAAGTTTCTTTTTAACAAAAGATCAATACAATTTTCGTAATCTTTACCAGATGAATATTGTACAGGAACAGCATTACGCTGGATTGCCACTTACCTGACAAAAAGGGACTATCGCCATGAGCTTCTCGGTCAACTTCAACAACAACGCCACCGCCGCTTTGCAGACCTTGGATATGACCCAGAAGTCTCTGAGTCAGGTGCAGGGCCAGATCAACAGCGGATTGAAAATCGCCACCTCGGCGGATAACGCGTCGACCTTCGCCATCGCGCAGACCATGCGCGGCGACGTCGCCGGTCTGAAGGCTGTCTCCGACAACATCAACCTCGGCCAGTCGACCGTCGCGGTCGCCACCTCGGCGATGGGGACGATCCAGTCGGCGTTGCTCGACATCAAGTCCAAGGTCACCTCCGGCCAGGCCAAGAACGTCGACCTGAACTCGATCCAGTCGGATATCCAATCCGATATCAACACGATCAACTCGACCGTCGCCGCCGCTCAGTTCAACAGCGTCAATCTGGTGAATTCGAGCTCCACCAGCCTGACGGTCGTCTCCGCCCTCAACCGGGTCGCGTCCAGCGGTGCCTCCGCCGAGACCGCCGGCACAATCCAAATCAACGGCGCGGATATGTCCGCGACCGGCCTTGGTATCGCCGGCATCGCGGTAGCCGGCGGCGACAGCGCGACCTTCACCCTGGGCAGCACCGCCACGCTGGTCGCGGGCAGCAGTTTCACGCTGACCTCGGTGGTTCTCGACTCAACAACCGGCAGCTATGCCACGAACACCGCGGTGTTCGAGTTCCAGCCGAGCGGCACCTCGACCTCGACCGCTCCGGTCGCGTCCACGGGTACCCCGCCGACCGGCGGCACGGCGGTCTACAACGTGATCTTGAACGCCAGCGCCTCGATCGGCACGGACGTCGCGGCGCTCGAGACCAAGATGCAACAGGCCGGTTATACCGCGACCACGAATGCGGATGGGTCGTTCTCGGTCAGCTCGGCCGGCTCGCTGACAACCGCGAGCACGACGGCCACCGGCTTCACCCGCGGTTCCATCGCGAGCGGCGCGTCTTCCGCGCTGGCCGCCATCAATGCCGCGATCGACGCGTCGAACACCTTCAACTCGTCGCTCGGCACGGCCGCCAACCAGCTGACGGCTCAGGGCAATTTCGTGACCTCCCTGACCAATACGCTGGACTCGGGTGTTTCGAGCCTGACCGACGCGGATCTGGCGGCGGCTTCGGCTCAGCTGACGGCGCTGCAGACCAAGAACCAGTTGGGCATCCAGGCTCTGGGTATCGCCAATCAGACGTCGTCGCAGATCCTCTCGCTGTTCCGGTAACCCGAACGAGCCCACCCTTGAGCGGGTCGTTCGAACCCCCGCGCGCCATTGGGACGCGGGGGTTTTCGGTTTCCGGCGCCCGCTAGCAAGCTTTCCTCAACACTTTCCCGACATGATGCCGGGATGGCGATTGATTCGACCTCATCCCGCTTACCGGACGCCTGGCGCCAAGCGCTACAGGCTCGCGCGGCACCGACCAGGCAGCCATCTCAGGCGCAGGTATCGCCCGCGACAACCGGCACAAAGACGGCCACGAACCGGTCGACCATAAACCAGTCGGCCGCCACATCCCAAACGACGTCGGCCTCATCCAGCTTCGCGGCGACCCTATCCCTATCGACGCTGCAAGCAGCCACGACAACGCCGACGAGCACCCAGCTCGCCGCCGCCCAGGTAAGCGGTACCGGAACGCCATCGCGCATCCTCCCGCGCGGTAGTCTGCTCGATCTCGTCATCTGACCGCCGGGCCGGGCCGGGCCGGGCCGAATGGGGCTGGGCCAAGTGTCCGCGTACAAAGCCCCTAATTAAACCACTCTCATACTCACCGTTGAGGCGTCATCCCCGTGAAAGCGGGAACCCATCTTTCCACCAGTGAGGCAACTGATGGATGGATCCCCGCTTTCGCGCGGGGGTGGCGACTATTCCATTGAAAATAATTACTTTCTTTCCAGACGGCTCATGATTGGGATTCCCCGCCACTCTCGCCGATCGCCCCACGGGATGAACACAAAGAAAACCCCGCATCCGGTAGGATGCGGGGCTTCTCAGGATGGCCAGCGATCTTCCGATCCGGCCGATAATATCGGCGCGGGCTACGGAGTAGCCCGCGCCGTCTCCGGCTGTTAACGGAACAGCGAGAGGATCTGAGACGAAGACTGGTTGGCGATACCCAGAGCCTGGATACCCAACTGGTTCTTGGTCTGCAGCGCCGTCAGCTGAGCCGAAGCCGCCGCCAGATCCGCGTCGGTCAGGCTCGAAACACCCGAGTTCAGCGTGTCGGTCAGGGAGGTCACGAAATTGCCCTGAGCCGTCAGCTGGTTGGCGGCCGTGCCGAGCGACGAGTTGAAGGTGTTCGACAATGTGATCGCGGAGTTGATCGCCGCCAGCGCGGTAGACGCACCGGTCGCGATGGAACCGACGGTGAAGCCGGTGGCCGACGTGCTCGCGGTTGTGAGCGAGCCGGCCGAGGTGACCGTGAACGAGCCATCCGTGTTCGTGGTCGCGGTATAGCCGGCCAGCTTCATCTTGGTCTCAAGCGCCGCGACTTCCGTGCCGATCGAGGCGGTGGTGTCCAGGATCACGTTGTAGACCGACGTGCCGCCGGTCGGCGGGGTACCCGTGGACGCGACCGGAGCGGTCGAGGTCGAGGTGTTGCTCGGCTGGAATTCGAACACCGCGGTGTTCGTGGCATAGCTGCCGGTCGTCGAGTCGAGAACCACCGAGGTCAGCGTGAAGGTGGTGCCGGCGGCCAGCGAGGCGGTGCTGCCCAGGGTGAAGGTCGCGCTGTCGCCACCGGAGACCGAGATGCCGGCGACGCCGAGGCCGGTCGTCGACATATCCGCGCCGTTGATCTGGATCGATCCAAAGGCTTCCGCGGTTGACGTCGTACGGTTCACGCTGGAAACGACCGACAGGCTGGAGGAGCTCGAATTCAGCAGATTGACGCTGTTGAACTGGGCGGCGGCGACGGTCGAGTTGATCGTGGAGAGATCGGAGTTGATATCCTTCTGAATCGACGCCAGGTCGACGTTGGAGGCCTGACCGGAGGTGATCTTCGACTTGATGTCCGTGAGAGCCGACTGGATCTGCGTGACGCCGGCCGCGGCGACCGCGACCGTCGACTGGCCGAGGTTGATGTTGTCGGACACGGCCTTAAGGCCGGCGACGTCGCCACGCATGGTCTGCGCGATGGCGAAGGTCGACGCGTTATCCGTCGAGTTGGCGACCTTCAAACCGCTGTTGATCTGGCCCTGAACCTGACTCAGAGACTTCTGAGTCATGGACAAGGTCTCAAGGGCGGCGGTGGCGTTGCTGTTGAAGTTAATCGAGAAACTCATAATGTAGTCCCTTCTTGTCGGACGATGACGGTCTGGCGTTATGCCGAACCTGAAGGGACGATAAGGCCTAAGGTCTTAAGAAACCGTTTCGAGCACCGGTGGGAAACGATCATCCATCAAGGGCAGGGCGCTCTGCGCTCACACCTCTATGAGGCGACGGCCGAGGCACGCACTTTGCCGGGCTTGCCGATGATTTTCTGGAGGACCTTGAGAGCGGCGGGTAGACTGCCCTTGCCAACCTCCGACACGGCCGCCTGAATGGCATCGGAGACCGCCGGGTCGGCATCCAAGCTGAACGCCAGGGCGCTGGCGGCGATGAAGGCGCGGTAATGGCCGTCCCAAAGCCCGGGCTCCAGATGCATCATCTGAATCGCCAGGTAAGCCTGTTTCAGCGGCGTGTCCGCCTGTTCAGGCAGCATGACGTCACGCTCCTGCAGGATCGACGCCTTGTTTTGAATTTCAATCCAGATGGTCTGATCGGACGCGTTGCGCAGCACGGCGCCGTTGATGACGATCCGCCGATCCTTCGGCAGTTTCAACCTGAGTGCCATGAAAGTTCCTAAAGCCGATTGCTCGGGCGGAACCCTCTACCGTGGATGCGGCCGCCGTCAAGCGCCGGCTATCCTTCGACGGTCAAACGGCTTTTAGAGGTAGTTGACCAGGCTGAGATCTTTGACCGCGGCGGTGACCTTGTAGCTCGCCTGCAATTGATTCTGCAGTTGAGTCAGGGTGCTGGAGGTCGCGGTAAGATCGGCCGAATTGATGTTGCTGAATTGCTGTTCCAGTATGGTCGACGCCTGACCGTTCTGAGTGGCGGCGGTGTTCAGCACCGCCTGCGTCTCGCCGTTCTTCGTCACCAGATCATTGACGCCGCCGATCGAGTCGGTCAGCCGCTGGACAACCGCCTGAATGGTCGCGGTCTGCGTCGCCTGATCGATCGCCGGCGGCGTCACCGGATCCGGTGACGGGTTCGGAATATTGGCGAGCGCGTATAATCCGGAAATCACCTTGAGGATCGCCGGGTCATTGGCGGTGATGTCCATCGTAACCGTCTGGCTGTCGCCGATATTGACGGCGGTGCTGGAAGCACCCCCCGTATAATACGTCCCCGACGTCGCCAACGTCGTATCCACGGCGTTCAGCAGATCGGTGGCGAAACTCGTCGATGTGGAACTGGACGTCGCCGTCGTCACGGCACTCGCCACGATCGTGCCGAGCGTCGTCGGATCGACAACCGGCGCCGTCCCGAGCGTCTGGCCTGAAAACAGCAACCGGCCGGCGATATTCGCGCCGAGCGCGCTGAACACCTGCTGAAGGGCGCCCGCGGCCTCGGAACGGATCGACGCGAAATCCGTGGCCTTGTTGATCCCGGTCAACGCGTCGTCGCGGATCGTCGTCGCGGTGCTGGCGATCGAGCTCAGCGATTGATTGACCATCGAGGCGCGCATCTGCAGCAGAGTGATCGTCGAGCTGTAATTGTCGATCGTTTGCTTTTGGTCGGCCAGGCTGATCGACGACAGCGCCTGCGCGCCCAAATCGCCGTAGTTGTTGGTCTTCTCGCCGGTCGACACCTGCTGGGTCGCCTTCGAGATCTGCGTCTGGGTGTTGATCAAATTCGCGGTGTTCTGGCCATACCAGAAGGCTGTGCCGACGACGCTCATCCGTTCTCTCCTTAGCTCAGCCCACTGTGCCGCCGACCGCGGCGAACAATGTGTTGAACAGCGACTTCGCCGTCTGCAGCACCTTCGCATTCGCGGAATAGCTTTGCTGCAACTGGGTCAGATGGGTGAATTCCTGGTCGGTGTTGACGCCGCTGACGCTCGCGACCTTTTGATCGAGCGATGTCTGGATGCTGGTCTGATTGGTGAGGTTGGCCGCCGTCGCGCTGGCCTGGCCGGAATTGCTGGTGATGATGCCCGACGACACATCGGCCAGCGAGCCGGAGGCCGGCAGGCCGGTCGTCGTCGTGAAGCTGGTCGTCGTGCTGTTCAGAAGCGCGATCGCCGCGTTGATCGACGTGGTGTCGCCGGTCGTCGTCGTGTTCGTGAGCAGGCTCGGTGTCGCGACGAAGGAGGTGTTGACCGTGATGCGACCGGCATAGCCGTTGACCTCGGTCGGGGTGGTCGTCAGGTTGAGGTCCGTGGTGCCGCCATCGGTGAACAGGTCGTAGATGCCGGTCACCGCCGGTGCCACGGCGGGTGTGGCGGCCGCGATCGCGTCGAAACCTTGGGTCACGGCGCGGGCGACGTCATCGAGCTGCGACTTGAAGGTCGGGACGATCTGGTCGCGCACCGCGAGATTGCCGCCGATCGACCCGCTTTTGATCGACGCGGTGACCGAGACGCCCGACGGATCGGTGATCTGGACGGGGCCGGTGCCGTTTATCGTCAGCGTCCGCTGCACGCCGTCGAGAATCGCCTGGTTGCCGCCCGTGTAGATCGAAACAGCACCGCCCGGCTGATTGTAGACCTGGACGTCCAAATAGCCCGATAGGCTTTTCAGCGCGGTATCCCGCTGGTCTTGCAAGGAGGTGACATCGGTGTTGGTCGACTGATACGCGACGATCTGCGTATTGAGTTGCGCCACCTGCGCCACCAGGGCGTTGGCCGCGGCCACGTTCGACACCAGGTTGGTCTGCGCCTGCGTGCTGGACTGATCCGCCGTTTTCCACAACGTATTGAGGCTCGACACGACGCCTTGCGCCGAGGTGATGACGGCGGTTTGCGTCGCGCTGTCCGACGTGCTGGCCTGCAGCGACGTGAACGAGTTCTTCAGCTGCGTAAACTGCGCCGCCAAGGACGTGTTCGCGGTCGGATCGCCGGACACCTGCTCGATATTGTTGAGCGCCGTGCTCTGCGCCGTGAGCGAGGCGACCAGCGAGTTCTGGTTCCTCGCCTGCGCCGAGAGCGCGTCGTCGACCGCCCGCGATACGTCGGTGACCTGCGTGCCGCCGCCCTGCCCGTTATCGACCTGGCTTTGCAGCTTGCGACTATAACCCGGGGTCGACGCGTTCGAAATATTGTCCGAAACGGTGTTGATCTGGGCCTGGGTCGCATAGATGCCGCTGGCGGCATTGGAGATGGCTACGTCGCTCATGACCTGTATCGCTTACTCGGCGATCGCGTCGCTTAAGATCAAACGCCGGCCGTCAAGGCCGCGAGTTCGCGATGCGCGGTCTTGAAGTCCTCGCCGGACGCCGCGACCAGAGCGCGGGACACCGCCGCCTGTTCGGACATGCCGCCGATCATCGCCGCCACCGCGCCGGCACCCTGGGCGAAGGACCGCAGCGCCGCCGTCCGTTCGTCGCGGTCCAGCGCTTCGATCTCCGCCATGGCGTCCTGCAACAGACGCCAGTTGAGCGGCAGGGCATTGATGACCGGGGCGATTTCCTGAGTCTGTGCTTCCATGATTGCGTACTCCTGGTTGAACGAAGATTAGAGATAAGCTTCGACGCGCGGGTTAATGGATGATCTGTTCCAGCGTCTGCAGCATTTCGTTCGCTGTGGTCAGCGTCTTGCTGTTGGCGTCGTAGGCCCGCTGGGTCTGGATCATCTTGGTGAATTCCGAACTGATATCGCTGTTCGAGGACTCGACGCTTTGCGGGGTCAAGGTACCCGTGCCATTCGAACCCGCTGTCTCATAGCTGGCGGAACCACTGGTTGTTGTCGTGGCGTAAGCGTCACCGGCCTCCTGCTGCAGCGAGTTCTCGTCGCTGAATTTCGCCACCGGTACTTCATAGACCGACCGGCTGGCTCCATTGTCGTAGTTCAGGGTGACCTTGCCATATTGGTCTATGGTCAAATTACTGAACGACCCGGGCGGCAGACCGTTTTGGGTCGTCGAAACGGAAGCGATGTCCGTCCCCGTGAACTGGGTGAGCCCTGACGCTACCCCGTAATTGCCGAAGCTGACGGTGATATTGTCCGAGGTCGGGGCGGTGCTGCCGAAGCTGACATCCAAGGGGATTGTCGCCGCGGTCCCGAGCGTGCCGGTGACCGGTCCAGCACCTTGCCCTTGATCGATCGACAGGATGCTGCCGGCCTGTTCGCCGGTTGTCGAATTCGCCGCGACATTGAACACCACGGTCATCGGCGCGGACAGGGTGGTCGTGGTCACGGCACCGGTGCTGGCGTTGGTCGAGGACACCGTCGTGGTCGGCGTGTTGTTCGGAAATGTGATGTTGGTATCAGGCGAGCTATACGACATCGTCCATGTGTCGTTGTTGCCGGACACCTTCGTCCAGTTGAAATCGACCGTGTGGGGCGCACCCAAGCTATCGTAAACGGTGGTTTCAGTCGGGGCGAATTGGATACCGGTCGTCTGCGACGTGTTGACGTTCAACGACGATGCCGGGTTCGACGGCAGGTTGGCGCTGTAGGCAACCGTCGTCGTCGGCTGCGGACTATCCGTAAGCTGAGTGATCTGAATGGGCGCCAGCGAATTTTTGTCCGCCGTGCCGGTGGTCTGGTTGATCGACCAACCATCCAGATAATAGCCGGCCGAATTGACCAGATAGCCCTGACTGTTGACCGAGAAGTCGCCGGCCCGCGAGTACAGGGTTTGGCCGCTGAACGTCGTCGCGCCGGTAGCACTGACGGTGTTGGCCTGGGAGACGGCGAACAAGCCGTTGCCCTGGATCGCGAGATTGGTCTCGATGCCGGTGCTGGTGACCGTTCCCTGGGTGGTAACGGTCTGGACCGGCTTGCTGGTGACGCCGCCCGAGTTGTACGAAAAGCCGCCTGGCGCCGTGGCGACCAGCGTCTGAAACGACGTTTGGATGGCCTTATAGCCCGTCGTCGAGGCGTTCGCGATGTTGTCGGAAATCGCGTTAAGCGCTGACGACTGTGTCTGGATGCCGGCGACAGCGGCATTAAAGGCAGAAGTGATGCCACTCATGAAAGGGACGCTCCTCGATCAGGGTAACCGGCGGGAGCGGTATCGAACCGCCCGCACCGACGTCTTGCCGGCGGGAGATCAGGCGCAACCGCCATGCCAGCACCGGGGGAAACCCCAAGCCCTTCCGAAAAACATATTTATATCAATTGTTTAATGATTTTTCGGACAAACCGCCGCGCTTCATCGAAGGCGCGGTATCACGGAAAAATCTGCAACAACCGCCGGGATCCGGCAGGAATTGCCGAGACGGATCTGCCGGGTAGATCCCGTGCCATCGGCCTGTTCGTTACCGCCTGGCAAGGGAGATTTAACGAAGCCGTGCCATCTTCCGTCCCGTTCGTCAGCAACGTCACAGGACCGTCACCGATGGCCCGTCATCCCGGCTTGAATGCATACCAACAGAACATCCAACGGACGGAGTTGCCGAAATCCCTGGAGCAGCGCCAGATCTATGAATTGAATTCGCGCCTCGCGCGCGGCATCGAAACCGGCGGCAAGGATCTGATCGAGGCATGCTTTTTCACGCGCAAGCTGTGGATCATCTTTACCGTAGCCTTGATCGATCCGGACCATCCCTATGAAGAGGATCTACGCGGGGCCTTGCTAACCACGGGGAAAGCGACAATGGACGCGGTGAACCGCATCCTATCTCGCTCGATGACGCCGGAAGCGGAACGGGCCGAGGTCGAAGCAATGATCGCCATACACCGTCAGTTGGCGGACCTGTTAGGCGGCGCCATGGCGCGCGAGGAAGAAGTCCCCGTCGCTTGAAGCGACCCTATAGAAAGGATGGGGAGAGCAGCACCTTCGCCTGGCCCAGCACTTCGGTCGGGCAGGTTCGCCGCCCAAAGGGGCAGGCGACCAAGATTTTCAGGCAAACAGATTAATCAAGCTGGCGTTGCTCGACGAGCTTGTGCCGGTACTGGTACCGCCGGTATTGGCTTCGACCGTGCTGAGAATGCTATTGCCGGAGCTGGTGCTGCCGTTGAACAGACTGAGAAGCGAACTGCTCGAGCTGGAGGCGCTCTGGTCGTTGACCAGCAGATAGCGCTCGGCGATGTTCTTTACATAGGCTGGGTCCTGCAACTTCGTCACGTCGAAACCCTGCGCGGTCAGCATCGTCTTCTGGACCGACGGATCGAAGCCGCCGACCGATGATGGCAGGGAGTAGGCACCGCGCACCACCGCGCCCAGCGTCGCATCGGCGAGGATGCTGTTCATCGCATCCTTGCCCGTCGCACCCGAGGCGAGGCGGGTGAAATACATCGACTGCTGGACATAGGTGTCCTGCTTGCCGATCGATTTCTCGAATTGATTTTGGACGTAGTTGGAGTTTACGTTCTGAATGAAGGAGGCGTTTTTCAGCTTGGCGCCGCCATCGGTCGAGAGCGATCCGAAATTCGTGGCGAACTGCCGAAACCGCGCGTCGGAAACCTGATTGACGTAGGATTTGCTGGCCTTCGGATCCTGCGTCAGCACTTCCTTCAGCAGCGCCCTTTGGTTGATCACGCCGCTAAGGCCGACCGAACCCAGCGCCACGCTCAACGCCTTGTAATTGTTGAGCAGCTCGTCAACCGTTGTAATGGTCGGCGCGGCGGCGGAGAAGGCGGCGGTCGCTTGCTTGACGGTCGGCGTCTTGGCAAACGACGCGAGCTGGGCCGTTTCCGTCTTTTCAGTCAGCGTATAAAGGCTGAGCCCGGTAACCCCGCTCATGACATCCTCCACTCGGCGACGGATCTGCCGCCACGTAATCGAACATGATTGGCGTAAAACGTTCACAAGCCGTTAATAGGACCCCTCCCACGCCCCTCATCGCTGTTTGAAGGCCGTCGATCGTTCCGTTACGCTTCTCCCGGCACGCCACTCGCGGATCCGGAGGAGGGGCAGATGGATCGATCTCGGACGCTGGTGGCTTTGCTGGTGGCTTTGCTGGTTCCGGCCCTGCCGCCCTGGAATGTGAACGCCTGGAGCGCGGCCCCTGCCGAACAGAACCCGCAATCGGCGGCGGAAGCCTCCTGCGAGCCGACCAAGGCCTGCATCGCGGCCAATCCGGAAGGGAGCCCGGAACACCGCTACGATGCCTGCCTGAAGGCACGGGCGGTCGCAGCGGACCAGGCATTGGCGCGCGTCTGGGATCAGATCCAGGCGGATTTCGACGACCAGAACGACGATCTGGCCAGCAGCCCGGTACCGGGTGCCGCCCCCGACGCCATTTCGCGACGCCTGCCGGATCTGCGCCGCGCCCAATCGGAATGGAAGAGTTTCTCCGCGGTGGATTGCGACGCCGAGGCGGACGCGAAAATCCTCGACGAAAGACGCGATCGCGCCGTCCTGCGATGCACCTGCGTCAACACCAACCTGCGCACCCTGCGTCTGCGCCGGCTGATCCAGGACCGCACACCGCTGGCAGCCCCGGCCGACTCAGCGACGCAGCCCTAACACGCTCGACCTACGCCCTGTCGATGAGATGCAGGTAGGAGCCGAACACCGCGCCGCGCCGGCGCCCGGCACCCGGCAGAGGCGCGCCGGCGGCGTCGCTGAGCTCGAACAGCGGCGGTTCCCGGGATTCCTCGATGATCGTCGAATAGTGGAATTCATGACCTCGGAACCGCGCACCGGCCTCACCCAGCGGGCCGGCCTCCGTCAGGAGCGCCTGCCGATAGCCGAATTGCAGGCGACGCTTGGCGAAGGAGGTCTCCAGGCCCAACAAGCCGGCCATGGCGAAGCGGGCACCATCGGCCGTCTCCATCCCCGTTCCCAGCACCATATAGCCGCCGCATTCGCCCCAGACCGGGCCGCGCATCGCCCCCCGGCGCAAGCCATCGAGAAAGGCCTGGTTGCCGGCCAATGCGCCCGCATGCAGCTCGGGATAGCCACCCGGCAGATAGATCGCGTCGCAATCTGACCCGGGCCCCGCCCCGCTCAACGGCGAAAAGAAAACGAGTTCCGCGCCGGCGCGGCGCCAGCCGTCGAGCAGATGTGGATAAGCGAAGCCGAAGGCGGCATCCCGCGCCACGGCGATGCGCTGCCCGATCGGCGGCACGGCGGGCTCGGTCGTCACGGCATCCGCGAAACCATGAACCGTCGCGACGCCCATGATGGCATCGATCGAGCCGCCCGCCTCGATCTGATCGGCCAGCCGGTCGATCAGGCCGGATAGCTCCGTCAGTTCCTCGGCCTGGACCAGTCCCAGATGGCGCGACGGAATGGTGTCCGTCTGGCGCGGCAGCGTCGCCAGAACCTTCACGCCGACCGCCTCTACCGCCTCGCTTACCATGCGGCGGTGCCGCTCGCTGGCGATACGGTTCAGCACGACGCCACCGATGCGGACATCCGGCCGATGCGCCGCGAAGCCACGCACCAGGGCCCCCATCGATTGCGCCTGCCCCGTGCAGTCGACGACCAGCAGCACCGGCCAGCCGGTCGCCGCGGCCAAGGCGGCGGTCGATCCATCGGCCAGCGGGTCGGCCGGACCGCTGGCGCCATCGAACAGGCCCATGGCGCCTTCGACCACGACCAGATCCGCCGCCTCTCCCAGGCCGGCGATCAGCCCGGCCACGGTCGATGGCCGCATGCCCCAGGTGTCGAGGTTGACCGAAGTCCGGCCGGTGGCGGCGACATGGAAGGCCGGATCGATGTAATCCGGCCCGATCTTGGCCGGTGCCACCGCGATACCGCGGCGGGTGAGCGCCCGCAACAGGCCGAGCGTCACCGTCGTCTTGCCGGCGGCGGAGGCCGGCGCCGAGACGATCAGACCGCGCACACCCCTCATCCCATCACCTTCACTAGGCAAGCTCCCCGAGAGATGCATATAAGCGGTCATGAGCGAGACGCCGCCCGCGACACCCCTGCGCCGAGGCTGGACGACCGGGGCCTGCGCCACCGCGGCGACCAAGGCGGCTTATCATGCCTTGCTGACCGGACGCTTCCCCGATCCGGTGACCATCACCCTGCCGCGCGGTCAGCGGCCCTCCTTCGCGCTCGCCCGGGAAACCCTGGCGGAAGGCAAGGCGATGGCCGGGATCATCAAGGATGCCGGCGACGACCCGGACGTGACCCATGGCGCCCTGGTTCTGGCGACGATCCGGCCCGCCGATGTCGGCGCGGGGGTGATATTCCGTGCCGGCCCCGGCGTCGGCACGGTAACCCGTGCCGGTCTGCCCCTTTCGGTCGGCGAACCGGCGATCAACCCGGTGCCCCGTGCGATGATGCGGACCGTGATCGCCGAACTGGCCGCCGAACACGGCGTCGCCGGCGACGTGGTCATCGAACTGTCGGTCGAGGATGGCGAGCGGCTGGCGCTGAAGACCTGGAATCCGCGCCTCGGCATCCTGGGCGGCCTGTCGATCCTCGGTACCACGGGCATCGTCATCCCGTATTCCTGCTCGGCCTGGATCGACGCGATCCACCGGGGCATCGACGTCGCCCGGGCGAACGACATCCATCATATCGCGGGCTGCACCGGGGCGACCTCCGAACGCGCGGTCGCCGCCTATCGCGGGCTGCCGGAACTGGCATTCGTCGACATGGGCGATTTCGCCGGCGGCATGCTGAAATACCTGCGCGGCCACCCGGTCGAACGCGTGACGATAGGGGGCGGGTTCGCCAAGTTGACCAAGCTCGCCCAGGGTCATCTCGACCTGCATTCCGGCCGCAGCCAGGTAGACTTCGACTGGCTGGCCACCGCCCTGAGGACGCTCGGTGCCAGCCCCGACCTGGCCGCGCGCGCGCCGACAGCCAATACCGCGGCGGAGGTTCTGGGCTGGGCAGAGGCCGCCGGATTGCCGCTCGGCGACCATGTGGCAAAGGCCGCCCAGGCGACCGCGCGCGGCGTGCTGAGAACCGGCGCCGTGGCACTCGAAGTCCTGGTCATCGATCGGACCGGTCGTCTGGTCGGCACGTCGGATTGGGCATGACCCAGGCTCATTGGCCTGCCTCCCGGGCTCATTGCCACGTATCGTCCTGCGCGCGGCGGCCGGCATCCGGGCCGTAGAGCGCGCTGTCGCGGAAAGCGGCATCCTCGGCCAGCGCCGGACCGACCAGGATGAGGGCGGTGCGGCCAATGCCCGACGCCGCGACCTCGGCCGCGAGATCGACGAGCCGGCAGCGCAGCACGCGTTGATCCGGCCAGCTCGCCCGATAGATCACCGCCACCGGGCAATCGGCGCCATACAGCGGCACCAGCCGCTCGACCACCGAGCCGACGTTCTGGATCGAGAGATGGATCGCCAGGGTGGCGCCCGACTGACCGAGTATGGCGAGATCCTCGCCCGGCGGCATCGGCGATGACCGTACCGACGTGCGCGTCAACACGACTGTCTGGTTGAGCCCCGGCAAGGTCAGTTCCATCGCCAGTGCCGCGGCCGCGGCCGCGAAGGCCGGCACGCCCGGCGTCACCGTATAGGGGATGCCGAGCACGCGCAGCCGGCGGATCTGCTCGGCGACGGCGCTGAAGATCGATGTATCGCCGGATTGCAGCCGGGCAACATCCCTGCCCGCCTGATGCGCCGCCCGCAGCTCCGCGATGATCTGATCCAGGGTCATCGTGGCGGTGTCGATCAGCCGCGCGCCCGGCGGCGCATGGGCGACGATCTCCGGCGGCACCAGCGAGCCCGCATAGAGACAGACCGGACAAGCGGCGATGAGGTCGCGGGCGCGCAAGGTCAGCAGATCGGGGGCACCGGGACCAGCGCCGATGAAATGCACGGTCATGACGGTCGTTCCATAAGCGCGATGGCGCAGGTTACCGCCGCGGAGCGCAGCTTGGGCACGACCAAGATCCCATCCGGACCGCTCGCGGCCAAGGCCGCGGCTTCGGCGACGCTGGGAACGCCGATCGCCCGCAACACGGTGGCCGACGGGCTGTCGAGCCGATCCTGCTCGGCCATCAGGCGGGCATGCGCGAAGCCGACAAGGCCGCAGCCCAACCGCCGCGCCGCTTCGATCAGCCCCGCTTCGCGGCCGCGGTCGGCGCTGGTGAACAACCCGGCCAGCCGATGCCCAGGACGCCCGGCCAACGCGATCGAGGTCTCGATCAAGGCAATGATCTCGTCGGCGGAACAGCCGGGGCGGCAGCCGACGCCGATCGCCAGGGCAGGCACCTCTCTCATGGCTTGGCGATTGACCATTGGGTCACCGGCATGGCGGGCCGCCAGCCGGTCAACCCACCGATGGGCTCGGCCCGGGCGATCGATAATCGGTTGAGTTCGCCGCCATGACGTGCCCGCCAATCCAGCAGCACCGCCTCGCCTTCCAGCGTCACGGCATTGGCGACCAAACGACCCCCGTCAGGCAGGGCCATCCAACAGCGCTCGATCACTCGCGGAATGCCAAGTCCGCCACCGATGAAGATCGCATCCGGCGGATCGAGACCGTCAAGCGCCTCGGGCGCCGCTCCGGTCACGGTGATGAGATCGGGCGTGCCGAGGGTCGCCGCGTTGCGCTTCAACCGATCGGCCCGATCGACCCGGCGCTCGATCGCGATCGCCCGGTTACGCGGGTCGGCACGCAACCATTCGATGGCGACGGACCCGGCACCGGCGCCGACATCCCACAACATTTGACCAGGCCGGGGCGCCAGTGCCGCCAGCGTCACCGCCCGGATCATCTGCTTGGTCAATTGTCCGTCATGCTCGAAGGCAGCGTCTGGCAGGCCCGGCACGCTCGACAACAGCCGCGCGCCGGGGTCCGACCGGCACAGCACGCCGATCGTGTTGAGCGCCGCTACCGGCTCGGCCGGCGGATCGGCGAGCCAGCCTGCCGCCGTTCGGGTACGACGCCGCTCCGCCCCGCCGCCCATCGCCTCGAGCACGGTCATCTCCGACGATCCGAAGCCGTGCCGGCAGAGCAGCCGAGCCAAGGTTTCCGGCGTGCCGCCATCCCAGGCCAGCAGCAACAGCCGCGCGCCTGGATGGAGATGCGGCACGACCAGCTCGGTCGGCCGGCCATGGATCGAGAGACAGACCGTCTCGGCCAGCGGCCAGGCGAGCCGGGCGGCGGCGAGGCTGAACGCCGAGGGCGCCGGAATCACGCGCAGCTCGGCCGCCGGCACGTGGCGGGCGAGGGTGGCGCCGATACCGAACCACATGGGGTCGCCGCTCGCCAGCACACAGACGCGCCGGCCGCGTTGCTCCAGCAGCACCGGGATCGTCGCGGTCAAGGGGCTCGCCCAGCTCAGCCGCTGCCGCCCGTCCGTCGGCAGCATCGCCAGATGCCGCGCGCCGCCGACCAGCAGCTCCGCCGTGTCGATCGCCGCCCGCGCCAAGGTGGACAGACCGTCGACGCCGTCCTCGCCGATGCCGACGATGGTAAGCCAGGGGGTTTCGTCAGGCATGATCACCGGCCATAACTATGTCATGCGGACACGGCTTTTGATCCTGGGCGGCACGACCGAGGCGACCGCCCTCGCGCATGCGCTCGACGGCGATCCGAGGTTGGCCGTGGTGACCTCCCTCGCCGGCCGCACGAGGTCGCCGGTATTGCCGCCGGGTGAAGCGCGGATCGGCGGGTTCGGCGGCGTCGAGGGGCTGGCGACTTATCTGGGTGAGGCCCACATCGATCTGGTGATCGACGCCACGCACCCTTTCGCCGCGACCATCAGCGGCAACGCCGCGGCGGCCTGCGCGCAGGCCGGCGTGCCGCGCGCCATGCTGGTTCGGCCCGCCTGGGAGCGGCAGGCCGGCGATGATTGGCGCATGGTCGATACCATGGAGGCCGCCGCCACGGCATTGCTGGACGGCATCCACCGGGTCTTCCTGACGATCGGCCGGCAGGAACTGGCGCCCTTCGCACGGGTGACGGAAAGCTGGTTCCTGATCCGCACCATCGATCAGCCGGAGCCGATGCCGGCGATCCATCATCACCGGCTGATCCTGGCGCGCGGGCCGTTCGCGCTGGAGAACGAGTTCGCGCTGCTGCGGGAGGAGCGGATCGATCGGATCGTCGCCAAACACAGCGGCGGTGCCGCGACCTATGCCAAGCTCGCCGCCGCCCGGCAGTTGGGCATCCCGGTGATCTTGCTGAAGCGCCCGTCGCCGCCGGACGGCACCATCCTGCCCTCGGTCGCGGCGGCGATCGGCTGGGTCGGCGATCATGCCGGCTCACCGGGATAGGAACGCGGCGTGTAGACCCACTCGCTGCCATCGGCACGGACCCAGCGCCGGGTCGTCGAGGAGCCGATCAGGACCACCGTGCGCATGTCGATCTCAGCCGGATCGGCCCGAGCAAGATCGGTCAGCCGGACGGTCTCGCCCGGACGACCGATATCCCGGCCCAGCACAACCGGCGTCGACGGCGCGCGATGGCCCAGCATGATCTGAAACGCCTCCGCCAATTGCCAAGGCCGCTGGCGCGAGATCGGGTTGTACAGCGCCAGCACCAGATCCGCCGCCGCCACCGCTTCCAGCCGGCGCGCGACGATCGCCCAGGGCTTCAGATTGTCCGACAGCGAAATCACGCAGAAATCATGACCGAGCGGTGCTCCGACCCGCGCCGCCGCGGCCTGCATCGCCGAGATGCCAGGCTCCACGCGGATCTCAACGGCATCCCAGACCGTCGATCCGCTCGCCTGAGCCGCCTCCAACGCCTCGAACGCGGCGGCGGCCATGGCGAAGATGCCGGGATCGCCGCCCGATATCAGCGCCACCGACCGTCCCTCGGCCGCCATGTCGAGCGCATGCCGGGCGCGATCCAATTCGACCCGGTTGTCCGAGGCGTGTCGCCGCTGACCGGGCAGATGATCCTGAATTTGCGCCAGATAGGGGGCATAGCCGACCAGATCGGAAGCCTCGGCGATCGCCGCTTGCGCGGCAGGGGTCAGCCAGGCGACAGCGCCGGGGCCCAGCCCGAGGATGGTCAGGGAACCGGCCGGGCGTGATACCGCGTTCACGGCGCCCCGGACCGGCGGCTGGGCACCACGACCATGGCGAAATACGGCACGGCATCGGCATCGACCTCGTCGAGCGGCAGGATGCGCTGTCGCGCCATGCTGGCCCGCTCGATATACCGGGCACGGTCGGCAAGCCCCAAGGTGACGAGCGCCGCGCGCACCTTGGCGAAGTTCCGGCCGAGCTTCATCACCGCCGCCGCGTCGGCGGCGGCCAACCGGGTCAGCAACTCCGCCTCGGACAGCGTGCCGGGGATGATCGACAGCACGTCGTTGCGATAGGTCAGCGGTGCCCCCAACGCCGCACTGCACGCCATGACCGACGCGACGCCGGGCACCACCTCGGTCTCGAACCGGCGTGACAGGCGGCCGAACAGATACATGAACGAGCCGTAGAAGAACGGATCGCCCTCGCACAGCACGGCGACGTCGCGGCCGGCCGCCAGATGCTCGGCCAGGCTATCGGCGCAATCATCGTAGAAG
>DATMGU010000113.1:0-1807 GCA_035555315.1 Allostellaceae bacterium | reverse complement strand
GGCGCGGCGGCCTCGCGCGTCCCGAACGGCAGGAAGGAGAAGCGGAGAAGCTCGAAGCTCGCGTGCTTGCCGGCGAAATAGGACAGGACGCCGGTGAGAACTCCCAACGCCGCAAAGACCAGGATCGGCCGGCGCTGCGATGCGCCGGAGCGAGCGTCCCGGCTGCGGCGCTGGGCTGGGCGTCAACTGATGTCTCCATGGTGGGTGCCGTCGCGGGAGTGGTTGGAATTGAAAGTGGCGTAGTCTCCGGGGTGATCAACCTCGAATCATCCGGCGTTGAAGCGCCGGACTGGAGACCACGCCATGACAAGCGTTACCACGAAGCCTGAGTCGTTGCAGCCGCAAAGCGAGCCTGCAGTCCATCTTTTCGACAACTGGATTGATCCGATTGAGACCGAGGTCCGCGGGCGTGTCCGTGAGTTCATCGAAGAGCTGATCCGCGAGGAGCTTGATGCGGCACTGGCACGCCCACGTTACGGTCGGCAGGCGAAGAGCAGCGATGAGGCCGATGGTGCCGCAGGCGTTGTCGGTCACCGACATGGGAGCCGGACGCGCACGCTGATGGGCACGTTCGGGAAGGTGGAAATCGATGTGCCACGCGCCCGGCTGCATGCTGCCGACGGCAAGACCACCGAATGGCGCAGCTCGGCGTTGCGCGCCTATCAGCGCCGCACGCTCGCCGCCGATGCGCTGATCGCCGGCGCCTATCTGGCCGGCACCAACACGCGCCGGGTTCGCCGCGCGCTGGCAGCGCTGTTTTGCGGCGCGGTGGGCAAGGACACGGTGAGCCGAGTCTGGCGCAAGGTGAAGAGCGACTGGGACGCCTGGAACGTCCGCTCGCTCGCCGCAGAGCCGATCGCGCGGCTCATTCTCGACGGCACGGTGGTGCGCGTCCGGCTCGACCGCAAAGCAACTGCGATCTCGCTGCTGGTCGTGCTCGGCGTGCGCGCGGACGGTCAGAAGGTGCTGCTCGCGATCAAGAGCATGGGCGGAGAGAGCACCGAGGCCTGGCGCGCGGTCCTCGACGATCTCGTCAAGCGCGGGCTGCGGCGACCCGAGTTCCTGATTGTCGACGGCGCATCCGGGTTGGACAAGGCGATTGCCGCCGTGTGGGACGGCGCGCCGGTGCAGCGATGCACGGTTCACAAGCATCGTAACCTGCTCGCGCATGCGCCCGAGCGCCTGCATGAGGAGATCACCGCCGATTACACCGACATGATCTACGCCGCCACACCCAAGGAGATCGAAGCGCGTCGCAAGGCCTTCATCCGTAAGTGGCGGCTCAAGCATCGTGCCGTCGCCGACAGTCTCGAGGAGGCCGGCGATCGCCTCTTCACCTTCACGCGCCTGCCGCCGAGCCAGTGGCGCAGCGTCAGGACCACCAACGCAATCGAACGGCTGCACGAAGAGTTCAAGCGACGCATTAAGACGCAGACCGTGCTCCCCTCTGCAGAGACCGCCGCCATGCTGTTCTGGGCGCTGCTTGCTTCCGGTCAGATCAGCATGCGCAAGGTCGATGGATGGCAGACGCTGGCAACGAAGCTCATCGATCAGCCGATTGACCTCGCCGCCTAACTCGATACTCTGAAATTGCCGGAGATTGCGCTACACCGATTTCCAACACGATCAGCTACGGCACCGGCGGAAGGGCCTGCGACCAGATCGCCTCGCCGCCGGACCCGCGTGCGGGAGCCCGCGGGCCCCACGGCTTCGTCGCCAGCATCTTAGCACTGGCCGGTGCGGTCGCATCCGAGGGGAGAGCGCGGCAAGAGTAGACCGTCTCAGTTTTGAATTGTGAAGATGTCAA
>DATMGU010000112.1:0-1585 GCA_035555315.1 Allostellaceae bacterium | reverse complement strand
TTGTTTGAGGAATGGAGGCAACAGCCGGCCCCGCTGCTCCTCCGTGCCGCCGATCAAGAGCGGCAACAGTCCAAGGACGGTTCCAATCAACGTCAAGGTAACGCTGGCGTTCACCGCGTAGAGCTCCTCGACCATGATCGCCGTGTCGGTGAGACCAGCGCTCTCTCCCCCGGCGGAAAGCGGAATGCACTTCCGCAGAAGACCTGCCGCAACGATCGCCTCGTAAGCGGTCCTCGTCGCGGCAAACCGTTCCTCTGGAGTGGGCAGAGCCTCTGCCTCCAACGCCGGCGCAAGCACCTCCCTTGCGAACTTGCGGGATTGGAGCTGTAGCTCGCGTTGGCGCGCGGTAAGTCGAAAATCAATGGCCACCGATCCTCCCTCCCACCGAAAGTTCATCAGCCAGACGCACTACGTCGCCCCACTTGCAGCAAGCGGATCATAGTCGCTTCGCTTGAACATCGTGTGCAGCTGGCGCCGCCTGATGCCCATATTGCCGCCGTCGAAGATCGGCAGCGCGAGTGCATCCTGCAGCAGACGAGCGAACGGAGCCTCATGATCATAGCTGTCGATGCCGACAACGCGCATGAGATCGGTGATCACGCGTACCGCCGCCTCGGAGCCAAAAATCTTCGCCTCGACTGCAAGCTCCTCGGCCGCCGGCGACTGAGCGTCAAGCGCACGGCAGGCGCGCCAGCTGAGATAGCGCGCCGCTTCGATCGTGGTCTTTGCGTCGGCCAAAGCGTATCCGACCGCCTGGTGCTCGATGATCGCGTGAACGCCGCCACGTTTCTCGGTACGAGCAAAATGAAGCGCAAACTCGAACGCGGCGCGCATCAACGCGACGCCGAAGATGCCAACCAATGCCGCAGTTCCTGTGAACGCCGCAGCCGTCAGCGCGAGCCCCGAGCCCTCCTGTCCCAGGAGATTGTGGTGTGGTGTCGCAACGTTCTGGAAGCCGAATTGCGGCACGAGATGCGCCCGATGACCGATGGTGTCGATCGCACGTTCGAATACAAGACCCGTTACCGGTCCTTCTACCGCAATGATGGAGATCGCTGCATCAGGCGGCGCCGCTGGATCGGTTCGGCACACAACGCAGAGAACATTGGCGCCTTCGCGGCTCCAGCCCGTGGCTGACGACACCCATTTCTTGCGGCCGTTTATCACCCAGTTGTCACCCTCTAGCCTCGCCGTGGTGCGGACGCCCTCGCCGGGCGGAGGCGAGGCAGCATTGGCGCTACCGCCCGGTTCGCTAGAGCAGAACCCGGCAAGCGGCGCACCACGTGTCTTCAGAAACGGTACGAGCAGCCGCTGGCATTGGTCCGGCGTACCGCCGAGCAGTATCGGCAACAGACCGAGCACGGTGCCAAGCATCGTGAGCGTCACGCTCGAGTTCACGCTGTAAAATTCTTCGGCTAGGATCGCCATGTCTACCAGGCCGGCATTGTCGCCGCCGGCCGGTGCCGGAATGCACTTGCGCAAATATCCTGCCGCTACCATCGCCTCATAGGTCGGCTTGGTCGCAAGAAAGCGCGCTTCCGGTGTTGCCAGCAACTCGGCCCCTTTGGCCTCACCGAGCAGTTCT
>DATMGU010000111.1:0-39225 GCA_035555315.1 Allostellaceae bacterium | reverse complement strand
GACCGGGAGCCGACCCACCGTCGCTCGCGATCCGTCCCCCACCCCATCGGACAGGAACAGGATCATGTCGGACATCATCGAAACGCTGCTGCTGCGCAACCTGCAGGAGGTCTTCGGCGAAGGCGATCCTGCGCACCGACGCGCCGCTATCGAAGAATTGTACACCGAGGACTGCACCGTTCTTCTTCCCCTAGGCCGTTACGTCGGCCACCAGGCGCTGGATCAGGTCGCCGGCGAATTGCGGGCCGGTCATCCGACCTTCGTCTACACACCGCACAGCGCCCCACAAGCGGTTCAGAACGGGGGACGCATCGCGTGGGGATCCGGACCAGCCGGCGAGCCGCCCCGCTACACTGGGCTCGACGTCATCATCGTCCGCGACGGGAAGATCGCCGCCCTATACGTCTTCCTCGACTCGCTGCCCGTATGACGTTGAACCGCGCGACCGTCAGCTATCGGATACGCGCAGTTGTTCGAGATCGGCGATCAATCCCGGCCCGGTTGGATTCCAGCCCAGTTTCCTCCGCGTCTTTTCGCTTGAGGCGGGCATATCTCGCCCAGCAAACATGCCGAGCCAGCCAAAAAAGGCACCTGCCTCTTCGGGGGCGATGGATTTGACCGGCAGCTTCAGGCGCCGGCCGATGACTTCGGCAATATCGCGCATCGAGACACCTTCTTCCGCGACCGCGTGATATTTTGCGTTCGGTTCAGCCTTTTCGATCGCCAGCCTGTAGAGACGCGCGACGTCGAGAACATACGCGGCCGGCCAGCGATTGAGTCCGTCGCCGATATAGGCGCACACGCCCTTTTCGCGATACACCTCGATCGTAGGGGTGATGAGACCCTGCTTGACCGGGTCGTGGACCTGAGGAAGGCGCATGACCGAGGCGCGGACGCCCTTCAGCGAGAGAGCCGTCTGTTCCGAAACACGGGGGAATGGGTAATCCGGCGGCATCACATGATCTTCGGTCGTAACTTGGCCCGGCCCAGCTAATCCCCCCGTCCCCGATGTAACGATGAGGGGCCTGTCGGAGCCAGCCAGACCGGAACCCAAGGCTTCAATGGCACGGCGGTCAATCTCGCAATTCTCCACGAATTTCGACCAGTCGTGGATGAAGGCCAGGTGAATGACGGCATCGGAAGCGCTTGCCCCTTGACGCAAGCTATCAAGGTCTTCAAGCGAACCGCGAAGAACATCCGCGCCAAGAGCGGCCAGGGATTTTTCCCCTTCCTCCGACCGGGCCATGCCAAGAACCTTATGTCCGGCGGCGATGAGTTCGTTGACGGTGGGAATGCCTATGAATCCGGTAGCACCAGTGACGAAAACACGCATGAGCAGGCCTCCAGGTTTCGTTGGAGACAAATCTCGGCTCGCGGTCTATTCTGGTAAAGTAGTGACTTTATCATAGTAAGATGACTAACAGGATGAGCGAGCATCTGGCTACCGAGAGCCTGTTCGGGTCCTATTTGCGGGACCGGCGCATGAAGCTTGATCCGGGCGCGTTCGGCTTCCCCCCGGAGCGCCGCCGCACGCCCGGCCTGCGCCGCGAGGAAGTGGCGCAACGCGCCAACATCAGTCCCACCTGGTACACATGGCTCGAACAGGGGCGCGGCGGGGCGCCCTCGGCCGATGTGCTCGATCGCATCGCTCGCGCCCTCATGCTGACGGATATCGAGCGCGAGCACCTGTTCCTGCTCGGCCTCGGGCGCCCGCCCGAGGCCCGCTACCGGGAGAACGACGGCGTCACGCCCCGGCTGCAGCGCGTCCTCGATGCGCTGGACCCGAGCCCCGCGCTCATTCGGACGGCGACCTGGAACGTGGTCGCCTGGAATCGCGCCGCCACCGCGATGCTGGGCGATTATGGCTCCCTGCCGCCGCATCAGCGCAATGTGCTGCGCATCATCTTCCTCGACCCGCGTGCCCGCGCCGTACAGTACGACTGGGAGAGCGTGGCGCGCCACGTGGTGGGCGCGTTCCGGGTAGACGCGGCCCGTGCAGGCGCCGCCGCGGAGGTGGAGCCTCTCGTTGATGAACTCTGCCGGCTCAGTCCCGAGTTCAGAATGATGTGGGCGGAGAACGATGTGCGTGGCGGCCAGCACGAAGCCGTCAAGCACATACGCCACCCGGTTCTCGGCCCGCTCGCCTTTGAATATTCGGCGTTTTCGGTCGACGGCCGGACGGATCTCAGCATGGTGGTCTACAATCCGGCGACGCCGGCGGATGCGGAGATGATCAGATCGCAGATCGGCTCGACGCCAAGACGCGAGGAGATGTGATCACTGCTCCGAGCGGCCGACGTGAGTGCCACGGAGTGTCGAGGCCGCGAGCGTCGCCGGTTCTGTCTGCTCGCGCGCATACCGCGCCGGCGGCAGTCCGACATAGCGGCTGAATGCGACGCTGAACGCGCTTGCGGAGCCGTAGCCGACGCGTTCCGCGATTTCTGAGACGCCACTTTCGTTCTGCCGGAGCATGTCCTTTGCCAAGGCCATACGCCAGGCGAGCAAATACCCCATCGGCGCGACGCCCACCGCGCGGCTGAACCGCTCGAAGAACGCTGAACGCGAGAGCGCGGCCTCCTTCGCCAACTGTGCGACCGTCCACGCCCTGGTCGGGCTCTCGTGCATCCGTCGTATCGCCATGGCAAGGCGCTCGTCGGCGAGCCCACGCACGAGGCCGGGCGACGCTGTGGTGCCCGCCGTCGAGCGGAACGCTTCGATGAGAAGAACCTCGAGGAGGCGGGCGAGGATGACCTCGCGCGCCGGACGCCGTTCGCGGAATTCGTCTCTCACGAGCTGCACGAGGGTGGCGAGCCGCGGTTCGCCGCGCACATGGACGAGCTGAGGAAGCAGCGACACCAGCAAGCCCGCGTCGGGGGAGCCGAAGCTGCAATGGCCCGCCAGCATCCGCAGGTCGGGCGGGCCGTAGCGGTATGGCGCGCGGTGAACGATCCGTCGAGCCCAATGCGAATCCCCGCCGGCGCCGACGCCGTGAGCTGGGCCGAGTCGAGCTGAAACCTGGGGGCTTTCTTTCGGCGTGTCCTTCATGACTTACCGTCTCTTTCCGAGAGTCGAAAATCAGATTGATCCACGGAGCGATAGAACCGACCAGTCGTCCGACATCTCGCGATAGAGACATTCGGCGATCCAATAGTTGCCATATGGCATGATATCTTCCTGCGGAAAGCGGCCGAGACGGGGCTTGCCGGGCTCGATATGCCTCATGCGCCCCCACGTCCCGTGCAGCACGGTGCCGCCGACTGTCAGAAAGTCGGAAATCAGAGCCCGAAGCGTTTCGCGGGCAACAGTTTGATAGCGCTCGGCCCGGTCCGGCAGCCACTTGGCCAGACGCATCAGAACGGCCGTTGCGATACACGCGGCACACGAGTCATAGGGCAGCGTCGCACGATCTGGATCGTCATAATCGTATCGCGGCACCCAACCCGGCGGAGCGTGCTCGACGTACCAGTCCGCCGCCAACCTTGCCGCGTTCAGATAGTGCGATTTTCCGCTTGCCTCGTAGGCGTGCGCGAAGCCCAGCATGGCCCACCCCTGCCCTCGTGCCCAGGTGCTGCTGTTGCTCCATCCCTGAAGGCTGAACAACCCGGTGACGGCGCGCGTTTGCGGATCAAGCGCCGCGGCATGGCAATTCGAGCCGTCGGGACGGACCAAGCCCACCTGAAGGACGGTATCGAGATGGCGGTACGCTAGAGTTGCCCGCTCCGGCTCCCATTGAGAGGCCCACAGCATTGAAGGGAGATTGAGTCCCGTATCGATGACAATACGGTCCGCATTGGCAATCTGAAGAAACGCGTTTGCCTTGCGATCGAAGATGTTTGCGAAGTTATCGCCGCCAGAGAACACCCATTTTTTCAAGGACTCGTTTTTGGTGATCTGATAACCGAGCGTCAAAGCGTAATACATATCGATGCCGGTGGACGAGAACACTGTCGGATGCTTGGCGAGAACCGGGCCGATCCGCTCGCAGATATGCATGGCGGCGTCCGCGTAACGCTGTTCGCGCGTCAAGAGATGCAGGAGCCACAGGCGGCCGGCCAGGAAGCCGGCCCATTGAAAGGTGGCCCAACTATCCCAGACGTAGTCGTCGTCCCAGGTATATCCGCCGGTCATGGAGTTAAGCCGCGGCACCCCGCCGCTCACCTTCATGTCGTCGCAAACCGCGTCAGCCCCGTTGCAAAGATAGCGAATGGCCCGCTCAAGTGCCCTTTGATAGTCTTCGCCCATCAATTACCCCAAGAGATCTGGAAGGAATTCCCTCACCGCATCAGCGGCGAGAATTGCAAGCCGCCCTTAGTGACGAGGGCGTTTGGGCCACGGGCTAGGCCCAAGGGCAAAATGTCTCTGTCGTACATCTCACCGTAATTGCCGACCTGCGCTATGACGTTGTAAGCCCATCGATTATCGAGCCCCAGTGACTTACCCAGGTCGCCCTCAACTCCCAGCAGGCGCTTGATGTCGGGGCTCGTCGACGTAAGCTGGCTCTCGACGGATACGCTTGTCACACCCTCCGCCTCGGCCGCGACTTGCGCGAAATGCACCCAACGGACGATGTCGAACCATGCGTCGTCGCCCTTTCGCACCATTGACCCCGACTGAGCCGGCGAGACCGTCTCCGGAAGGATGAGCAATGTGTTGCCATTGGCGCCCTGGGTGAAGCGGAAACCGGCGAGCTGTGAACTATCCGTCGCGTAGGCGTCGCAACGCCCGCTTAGAAAGGCTTGTTGAATAGCGTTGACGTCGCCGATCAAGACAACTGTGGCTTTGACGCCATGGCTACGTGTCCAATCGGCCACGTCGATTTCCGTGGACGTGCCGGATCGCACGCAAATCGACGCACCATTGAGGTCGGACGCGGATTTGATTCCCGAGGCCGCTTTGACCATGAAGCCGGTACTGTCCCAGAAATTGGTGGCGGCGAACAGCAGGCCTAAGTTGGACTCTCGGGCGAGCGTCCAACTCGTATTCCGGAGCAGGACATCCACCTCGCCGGACTGTATGGCCGTGAAGCGGGTTACCGCGGTCAACGGAACGAAACGGACTTTCTTCGCATCTCCCAATACCGCTGCCGCGATCGCGCGACAGCCATCGGCATCCAGACCACGCATCGCCCCCTGGCCGTCGGCCAAGGAAAATCCCGCGATGTCCCCCCCAACGCCACACGATAGTTGGCCGCGCGCGAGAACCGCATCCAACGTCGTCGATCGACCTTGTGCCAAGGCCGGGGCGGCCAAGAGGATCCATGCCAAAAACGCGATATAAAGTTGCTTGATAATCATAAGAATTCACCCTTCCCTCTGTCGCGAAATTGGCGAGGTATTCGACCGACAAGGCGGGCGGGAGGCCCTGGAGACTTTGCCTATCCGTGGCCGTCTTCTCTCGTTTCTTCCACGCATGGCCGCTCCATGCTCATGCCTCGACGACGGCTGCGATCGCCTGCCTGAGCAGGTCAAGCCCCTCGTCCAACTCCTCGTCCTTGACCGTCAGCGGCGGGGCGATCCGCATCGTGCCCCCCGACGTTCCCGAGCGAACGAGATTGGCGGCGAGGCCGATGTTCATCGCCGAGGCCGTGACCGCGTTGGACAGCGTCGTCGCGTCCCGTCCTGCGAAATCGGTGAACTCGATACCGCGCAGCAGGCCGCGGCCGCGAACGTCGCCGATGCAGGGAAAGCGCTGCTTGAGCCTGAGCAGCCCGGTGGCGAGCCGCTCCCCCGCATACCGGGCCCGTTCGGTCAAACGGTCGCGCAGCACGATCTCAAGAACCTTCAGACCGACCGCGGCCGGCAGCGGATCGTTGACGTGCGTGGTGTAGAAGAAGAAGTTCTTCTCGTCCGCGATCGCGGCGACGCGCTCGCCGGTCATGACGGCGGCCAGCGGCATGCCGGCGCCCAGCGTCTTGGACAGGGTCAGGATGTCGGGCACCACGCCATCCCGTTCGAAGGCGAACATCGTGCCGGTGCGGCCCAGCCCGGTCTGTGCCTCGTCGAGGATCAGCAGCATGCCGCGCGCCTGGCAATGCGCCTTCAGTGCGGCGAGATAGCCAAGCGGCAGGTCGATCACGCCGCCGCTGCTCAGGATCGGCTCCGCGATGAAGGCCGCCAGGTTTCCGGTGCATTGCGCGTCGACCTGGTCGAAGGCGTCGTCGAGTTCGCGGCGCCAGTCCACCCCCACGAAGCGGGGGCGGTACGCGTTTGGGGCCGGGATGGCGAAGTAGCCCGGCGCCAGCGGGCCGACCCCGGTTCGCCCGATCTTGAACGTGGCCGCGGCCGACCCGGCCGTGACGCCATGGTAGGATTTGGTGAAGGTGACGACTTCCCACTTGCCGGTGACCGTCTTGGCAAGCTTGATCGCGGCCTCGTTCGATTCGCCGCCCGTCGACAGCAGCATGACTTTGGGGAGCTCAGGCACCTGGCTGGCGAGCTTCTCCGCCAGCCCGACCACGGGTTCGGAGATCATGGCCGAGAAGAGGTGGTCAAGTTTGCCTGCCGCTTCCCGGACCGTCGCCACCACCTCGGGATGCGAATGGCCAAGAATGGCGCTCATCTGGCCCGACGTGAAGTCGAGCATCCGGGCGCCGTTCGCATCATACAGGTAGGTGCCCTCGGCCCGTGCCGGTACGAAGGCCGCGAAGTCGCACCCAAACCGCAGAAGATGCTGATTGGCTCGCGCCCAGAACGGGCTATCCACGCGTGTGAAAGGCATTATTTGGGAACCTCCTTCTCCTGGCTGAACTTTGTTGCAGGGGAGGCAAACCGTCGAACTCAAAGAATTTGACGTTCAGGTGAAAAAATTTCACCTTGATCAGCGCATTTGACCTGCGAGGCTGGAATGACATTGTCCAGGCTACCCCTGAGAGGTATCGCCGTGTTCGAGGCGGTGTCCCGGCTCGGTAGCTTCAAGGCCGCCGCCCAGGAGTTGAACCTGACGCCGTCCGCCGTCAGTCACCAGATCCGTTCGCTTGAACGGGATCTTGGGGTTGATCTGTTCACCCGCGACGGCCGCGGGGTGAGACTGTCAGCGGCGGCCTCGGACTATGCCGGCCAGGTGCGCGAGCTTCTCACGGGGATACGCACCGCGACGAACGACATCGCGGCGCGGGGGCGGCTTCAGGTGACCACCGGTACGGTGCGGATCATGACGCCGCCCTCGCTCGCCACCCATTGGCTGATGCCGCGCCTGCCTGCTTTCATCGAGGCCTATCCGGGCATCGACATCCGTGTCTTCGCGATTCGCACCGCGGACGGCAACGTGGATGACTTTGACATCACCATTGGCTATGGCGATGTCGCGCGATGGGGTGGGCGGGCGAGACCTCTGCTGGAAGAGATCATCCAACCCTACTGCGCCCCGTCCCGCCTTCAAGGCGCGGCCTCGATGCGGGCCTGCGACCTGCTCACGCAGCCGCTGATCCGAAGCGGCGAAACCGGCATTTCCTGGGAGAAATGGTTCCGAAACCGCGACGTGCCGTTCAAAGCCGAAGCCATCCATCACCTCCAGATAGACCCGTCCTACGTTGCCATCGAGGCGGCGGTGAAGGGCATCGGTGTCATCCTCGAAAGCAGCATTCTCACCCAGGAGCACACCGGGGCGGGACGTCTCGTCTCTCCGGTGTCGGAAGAGAACCGACCGTCGGTATCCTATTGGCTGCTTCCCTTGCGGTCGGGCAGCCGACGGCCGGTTTCCATTGCGTATGATTGGCTTCTCAGCCAGGCCAATTTTTCTTGATGATCGAGGTTTGTCCTGAAATCGGACATGGCAAATTGGCTATGGGCATGTTGGACCGCGAGCGTCTTTGACGTTGGCCGACGAGCACAGCCTATATGACGCCTGATGGCGGCGAGGGGTGGCGCTCATTCAAGCATTTCGGACATAGGCAGCGTTCGGCCGCCTCCGGCATCGGCTGAAACGGTATCGCGGCGCACCAGCAGTCGGCGCCTGGGCGGCATGAGAATTCGGCACCGCAAGCCAAGCATTTCACGGCGCCCTTTCGATCTCCGCCAAAGGGCGATCCGCTCGACAAGTTCCACTCCCTCGTTGCACGCACGCTCATCAGCCCGGCGACCTTCCCCAGACCCGATAAAATGAACCAATCTAGCGTACTTGGCCATTCGCCGCAGCCCGCGGGCACCTTTATCGGGGACACAATACCTATTTACTGCGACCGTCGCCCCGCGCGCGCCAACTCGATACCACACTCAATTGGCGGAGTGGCGGCCGATGCCACCGCTCAGCCCATGATCCCGATCACCAACAATTCTCCTGCAATTCGGATCACGCTGATGTCCGGCATTCCGCTCATAGGCCCTACGGTCCATAGGCGCGGAGGAAGATCGCGGTCTTGCGGGCGACGCGATCGGCGATCTCGTCGGCTGTTGGCGTCTTGGCCAGACCAAGGGTCAGGCGCTTCTGCAAGTCGCCTTGCCACAGCGACAGGAGGTCCATCGCCGCGTCGAGCGGATCTTCGACCACCAATTCACCGCGGGAGACCGCCTGCGCCAGCGTGTCGGCGATGGATTGAAATATCCGGCCGGGGCCAACGTCGAAGAAGCGTTTCGCTAATGCTGGGTTGCTGGCGAGACTGATCGGCAGGGTCCGCTCGGCCGATACGACCTCCGGGCGACAGACCAGTGCCAGGAAGGCGCGGCCGAGCGCGCACAGACTTTCCGCCAGCGTGCCCCCGGCGGCCTGCGTATCGAACAGTTCATCGGTCAGAGCCGTGGTTTCCTGCCCTACCGCTTCCTCGAACAGCACCTCCTTGTCGGGGAAATTTCTGTAAAGCGTCACCTTCGACACGGCGGCGGCGGCGGCCACGGCTTCCATGGTCACCACGGCGAAGCCGTCCTTCAGAAACAGGCACATCGCGGCCTGGACTATGGCGGCCCGTTTCTCCAGGTCTCGCGGTCGGCCCGGTCTCCGGCCGGGGGGCGACAGTGTTGGCATATCGGGCTCCTGAATATATGTGGACAGGCCCGTTCACATATGTATTAGTATACGATATCGTACATTAATACAAGGCGCCGTCCATCATGTTTTCGACCGGCGCCGGCGCCATCCCACCAACAATGACCTTCATGGGTCCGACCGCGAGCCCGTGGACAATGGAAATTATCACTCCGCCCCAGAATATTAATTGGAAAAAGATAATATTTGTCTCTGGTTTAACAGCATGGGTCGCCTTTCCTTGGGCATTAATCGGCATGTCCGACATAATTTGTCTTTTTGATAGTGAGTCATTCGATACAATATACCAATTCTACTTCGATATTCGGCACCATTCAATCTGCCTCCTGTTCATGACACTCCCGGCGGCGTGCATCCTTGCGGTATTATTTGACCGGACTTGTCGAATATCGGCCACGCGCTCCCTCAGGTAGCGCGTCAGGGCTGTTCAACGCCTCTGATGCGACCGAGCGGGCGGGGGTCATCTGGGTGCAAATGAGGCCGACGCGTTTCGATAGCCTAGAACATTTGTAATCTTCGTGCTACATATTTTGGTAATATGTCGTGTGAAGGTGCCATATGCCTACTCCTCACAATCCGTCAGCCGCCGTGCGCCGCGCACTGCGAAAGCTTGGCGCGGATATCCACGACGCCCGCAGCCGTCGGCGGCTGCCGATGGCGGTCGTGGCCGAGCGCGCCTTCACGTCACGCTCCACCCTCCAAAAGGTCGAGGCTGGCGACACCGGTGTCAGTATCGGCATTTACGCCGCGGTCCTGCAGGCGCTTGGCCTGCTCGAAGGACTGGGCCAGGTAGCCGACATCGGCAACGACAGCGTCGGCCAAGCGCTCGCTAGCGCCGAGTTGCCTAAGCACATCCATCTCAAACGAATGGCCAGAACCGACAATGGCTGATTTCGAAGTCCATATAGATTTGAACGGTCGGACACGACGGATCGGTCTGGCCAGGAGCAACCGCGTCCGGGGCAACGAAACCGTCCTCTTCGAATATACATCTGACTGGTTCGCCGATGCCGATCGTTTCTCGATCGAGCCGGCCCTTGCTCTAACACGCGGCGGTTTCGCGCCACTGCCAGGCCAGTCCATCTTCGGCTCGATCGGCGACTCGGCCCCCGACACCTGGGGGCGGCGCTTGATGCAACGCACTGAACGCCGCCTCGCCGAGCGCGGGGCGCGCGCCATCCGCACGCTCACGGAGAGCGATTATCTGCTCGGCGTGGCCGACGAGATCCGGCTTGGCGCACTCCGATTCCGCAGGGTCGGCGACGAGACTTTCCAAGCGCCGAGCCGAGCCGGCGTGCCCGCCCTGATCGAACTCGGGCGGTTGCTCCAGATTACCGAACGGATCCTCCGAGACGAGGAAACGGACGAGGACCTCCAGCTTATCTTCGCCCCAGGCTCCTCCCTCGGCGGCGCACGCCCGAAGGCGTCGGTCATCGACCAGCACGGGCATCTCTCCATCGCTAAGTTTCCGAAGGAAACCGACGATTACAGCATGGAGACCTGGGAGGAGATCGCGCTGCGACTGGCCGGCCAGGCCGGCATCGCCACCCCACAACACGAGCTAATCGACGTAGCTGGCAAGTCGGTCATGCTGTCGCGACGCTTCGACCGTGATGGCACCATACGCATCCCATTCCTGTCGGCCATGGCGATGATGGGCGCCAAGGACGGCGAGCGCGGCAGCTACCCGGAGATCGTAGACGCCCTCGCGCAACACGGGGCCCACGGAAAGACCGACGCTCATGCACTCTATCGGCGTGTCGTCTTCAACGTCCTGATATCCAATGTCGACGATCACCTGCGCAACCACGGCTTCCTGTGGCTCGGCAAGGCGGGATGGTCGCTCTCCCCAGCCTATGATCTCAATCCCGTTCCGACCGACCTCAAGGAGCGGGTGCTGACGACGACCATTGATCTCGACGACGGCACCTGCTCGCTCGACCTGCTTGAGACCGCGTCGGAGTTCTTCGCGCTCACGCTGGCGCAGGCGCGCGCGATCATCAAAGAGGTCGCAACGGTAACCGCGACTTGGCGGGACACTGCCAAAGCCGTCGGCGCCCGCGCGGCCGAAATCAACCGCATGGCCAGCGCCTTCGAGCACGATGATCTCAAGCGAGCGCTGGCGCTATGACGACGACCTTCGTCCATAGCTTCGGTCCAGCCCGCCGCGCCACCGCTCACATCAGGAGCGTTGAACAGCCCTGGGTAGCGCGTGCCGATGGCTATAGCTGCGATGGCTGCGAAAAACCCGCCATCGGAACGGGCGCTTCAGGGTGCCCGACCGCGAACCTCCCCCACATCGATATAATTTGCGCATCGATCCATGCATCAACTGCAATGGATCTGGATCAAATGCATCCTTACTGTCCCCGCAGCGAATAACATTGCGTCTTCCGTTCGGGCCTCAGGTCGGCGGCAGAGAGCATGCGGTGGGGGGCATCGGATGACGGTAGTAACCGCGATCGGCGTTGGCGCGAGAAGTCGCGCCCGTTATCTGATTGTCGCGATGCTCTTCCTGGTCACGGTCGTCAACTATGCCGATCGTGCCATCATGTCGGTCGCCGGAATTCCTCTGTCGAAGGAATTCCATATCGATCCCGCGTCCATGGGCTTCATCTTCTCGGCCTTCAGCTGGTCCTACGTCGCGGCGCAGATCCCCGGAGGCTGGCTGCTCGACCGCTATGGACCGAAGCCGGTCTATGCCCTGAGCATCCTGTTCTGGTCCCTGTTCACCCTGCTCCAAGGCTGGGTCGGGTTCATCGCCGGCGGATCGGCCATCGCCCTGTTGTTCATCCTCCGCCTCCTGGTCGGTCTTGCCGAGGCGCCCTCCTTCCCGGGCAATGCGCGCATCGTGGCGGCGTGGTTCCCCAGCTCCGAGCGGGGCACGGCATCGGCGATCTTCAACTCGGCCCAATATTTCGCGCCGGTCCTGTTCGCCCCGCTGGTGAGCTGGATCACGCAGGAATATGGCTGGCGCGACGCGTTCCTGGTCATGGGCGCCATCGGCTTCGCGCTGGTGTTCGTCTGGCGCAAAGTCATCCATGGCCCGAAGAGCCATCCGGGCGTCAACGCCGCGGAACTGGCTTATCTTGAGAAGGGCGGTGCCCTGATCGACATGGGCCCCTCCGCGAAAGCCGTGACCGAAGCGGGCAGCCGCTCCTCCTCCTGGAACCAGATCAAGCAACTGCTCGGCAATCGCATGCTGCTGGGTATCTACGTCGCCCAACACTGCATCAACGTGATCACCTACTTCTTTCTGACCTGGTTTCCGGTCTATCTGGTCAAGGAGCGTGGGATGACCATTCTCCAGGCCGGCTTCGTCGCCTCGCTTCCCGCCCTGTGCGGTTTCATCGGCGGCGTGCTCGGCGGCGTCATCTCCGATTATCTCCTGAAGCGAACCAACTCGCTCACGCTGGCGCGCAAGCTGCCGATCATCACCGGCATGCTGCTGTCGATGTCGATCATCGGCTGCACCTATGTCAGCTCGCCCAGCCTGGTCGTGACCTTGATGGCCTTCGCCTTTTTCGGCAAAGGCATCGGGTCGTTGGGCTGGGCGGTCGTGGCCGACACCTCGCCGAAGGAGAGCGGCGGGCTCAGCGGCAGTCTGTTCAACATGTTCGGCAATTCGGCCGGGATCAGCACGCCGATCATCATCGGCTATATCCTCCAGAGCACGGGCTCGTTCGATGGCGCCCTGCTGTTCGTAGCACTCAACGCCTTCATCGCGATGGCCGCCTATCTGGTGGTCGTCGGCGACATCAAACGGGTCGTCTTGCGCGCGCCATGACACAGCGGCCGCGCGTCCCTTGCGGAGGCACCCAAGATAACGAAGAGTGATCGGTCCTCACACTTGGCCCTCACCCGATGTTCGATCTGAGCCAACTTCGCTGTTTCGTCGCCGTCGCCGAGGAATTGCATTTCGGGCGGGCCGCCGAACGGCTGAACATGACCCAGCCGCCGCTCAGCCGGCAGGTCCAGATCCTGGAACGCATCCTGGACGTGGCCCTGTTCGAGCGGACCAGCCGGTCGGTTCGACTGACGCCGGCGGGCCGCAGTTTCCTCATCGACGCGCGGCGCATCCTGAAGTTGGCGGAAAGCGCCGCGCTGTTCACCAAGCGGGTGGCGTCCGGCTCGGCCGGATCGATCACGATCGGCTGCACCGCGGCCTCCGCCTATAGTTTCCTGCCCGATCTGGTCGACGCGTGCCGCACGCAATTGCCCGACGTCGATCTGCTGCTGAAAGAGATGGTGAGCAGCGACCAGCTCGACGCCCTCGATGGCGGCCGGATCGATGTCGGCCTGCTCAGGCCCCCGATCCCGCGTACGGGAACCGAAGGGTTCCGCGTGGTCGCGGAGCCGCTGGTCGCCGCCCTGCCTGACGGCCATCGCCTGGCGGAAGCCAAAAGCGTGTCGCTCGCCGATCTCGACGGCGAACAGTTCATCATGTATGCGCCCTACGAATCGCGCTATTTTTATCATCTCCTCGTCGAGCTGTTCAGGGCCGAGGGGATCCAGCCGACCTATGTCCAGCACCTCAGTCAGATCAACACGATCCTTGCCATGGTGCGCGCCCGGGTCGGCGTCGCCCTGGTGCCGGCCGCCGCCACGAACATCCAGGTCAAAGGGGTCACCCTGCGCGCGCTGACGCCGCCCCCGGCGAAGCAGGTCGAACTGCTCATGGTCTGGCGCGCCGACAACAACAATCCGTTGCTGCCGATCCTCAAAGACATCGCCCTGACGCTGTCGGGCCGCGAGAAGGTGAGATCAATATCATTTGTGGATTAATCGATCCAGCTTTTGGCTTAGCGTTGAATTGATGTCGGCGATAGACTAGCGGCCGAAACGATATGCGGGGGTGCGTCTCGCGCCGCCCCGCCAGACTGACTCCCAGATGAGGACCCACCATGAGCGGAATGACCCCCAAGGAAATGGCTCAGCAGATCGGTTCGGGACTTCTGTCCTTCCCTGTGACGCCTTTCCACGCCGACATGTCGTTCAACGAGGAGCGCTATCGCGCCAATCTCGACTGGCTGTGCGGCTATGAGGTCGCCGGCTTGTTCGCCGCCGGCGGCACGGGGGAATTCTTCTCGCTGACCGCGACCGAGATCGAAAAGATCGTCACCGTCGCCGTGAACGAGACCAAGGGCCGGGTTCCGGTCATCGCCGGCGCCGGCTATGGCACGGCCATGGCAAAGGACCTGGCCGCCGCCGCCGAGCGCGCCGGCGCCGACGGGATCCTGCTGCTGCCGCCCTATCTGATCACCTCGGAGCAGGACGGCCTCGCCGCCCATATCGAGGCGGTCTGCGCGTCCACCAAGCTCGGCGTCATCGTCTACAACCGCGACAACGCCATCGTGAACGAGACGACGCTCGAGGGGTTGTGCCGGCGCTGCCCCAACCTCGTCGGCTATAAGGACGGCATCGGCGATATCGAGCTGATGATGCGCATCTATTCCCGGATGGGCGACCGCCTCACCTATATCGGCGGCTTGCCCACGGCGGAAACCTTCGCCCTGCCCTATCTCGACATGGGCGTGACGACCTATTCCTCCGCGGTCTTCAACTTCGTTCCGGAGTTCTCGACCTGGTTCTACGCGGCGGTGCGCCGTCGCGATCACGCGGCCGTCCTCGCGGGCCTGCGGGATTTCATCCTGCCGCTCATCGCCATCCGCAACCGCAAGAAGGGCTATGCCGTGTCGATGATCAAGGCCGGCATGAAGGTCATCGGCCGCGATTCCGGACCGGTTCGCTCCCCCTTGACCGATCTCAGCGACGCCGAGACGGCAGAGGTGGCCGCCCTGGTCGCCGGGCTCGCTCGGCTCGATCTCGCCGGACGTTCCGCCGCCGCCGAATGAACGACCCCCGGCGATAGGAGGATCAATAATGTCCGAGCCGATGGCGATCACCGCACAGGCGCCGCGCTACATCCGGCTGCATGACGACGACAACGTCGCCATCATCGTCAATTCGTTCGGCCTGCCCGCGAAGACGCGGTTTCCCGACGGCCTCGTCCTCTGCGACTACATCCCGCAGGGGCATAAGGTCGCCCTCGTCGACCTCGCGGAAGGCGACGCGATCAAGCGCTATGGCGAGGTGATCGGCCACGCCGCCCAGGCGATTCCCCAGGGCGGCTGGATCGACGAGGCGAAAGTCCGGCTGCCGGCGGCACCCGCCCTCGACGACTTGCCGCTGGCGACTCGGATACCGGCGGCCCTGCCCCCGCTCGACGGCTATACCTTCGACGGCTACCGCAACCATGACGGGTCGGTCGGCACCAAGAATATCCTGGCGATCAGCACCAGCGTCCAATGCGTGGCAGGCACCCTCGATTTCGCCGTGAAGCGGATCAAGGACCAGTTGCTGCCCAAATACCCTTACGTCGACGACGTCATCGCCCTGAACCACGTCTATGGCTGCGGCGTCGCGATCAACGCGCCGCTGGCCGTCGTGCCGATCCGCACGCTGCAGGGCCTGGCCCAGAATCCGAATTTCGGCGGCGAGGTCATGGTGGTCGGCCTCGGCTGCGAAAAGCTGCTGCCCGAGCGGCTTCTGCCCGAGGGCGTCACGGACAGCATCGTGCGGCTGCAGGACGAGGCGTTCCACGGCTTCGGCGCCATGATCGACGGCATCATGGCCATGGCCGACGACCGCCTCGCCAAGCTCAATCGACGCCGGCGGGAACCCTGTCCCGCCGCCGACCTCGTCATCGGCCTGCAATGCGGCGGCAGCGACGCCTTCTCCGGCGTCACCGCCAACCCGGCACTCGGCTTTACCGCCGATCTCCTGGTGCGGGCCGGCGCCACCGTGATGTTCTCGGAGGTTACCGAGGTGCGCGACGCCATTCATCTGCTGACGCCGCGCGCGATCGACGAGGATGTCGGCCGCGCCCTGATCCGCGAGATGGCGTGGTATGACGAGTATCTGCGCAAGGGCGGCGCCGATCGCAGCGCCAATCCATCGCCCGGCAACAAGAAGGGCGGCCTCGCCAATGTCGTCGAGAAGGCGTTGGGCTCCATCGTCAAATCGGGATCGAGCCCGATCGTCGGCGTGCTTTCGCCCGGCGAGCGCGTTCGACAAAAGGGGTTGATCTTCGCCGCCACACCCGCGAGCGATTTCGTCTGCGGCACGCTGCAACTCGCCTCCGGCATGACCTTGCAGGTGTTCACCACGGGACGAGGCACGCCCTATGGTCTCGCGGCCGCGCCGGTCATCAAGGTGTCGACGCGGACCGACCTGTCGCAACGCTGGTCGGATCTGATCGACGTGGATGCCGGCCGCATCGCCACCGGAGACGCCACCATCGAGGATGTCGGCTGGGAGATATTCCACCTCATCCTCGACGTCGCCAGCGGCCGTACCAAGCCCTGGTCGGATCGTTGGGGCCTCTTCAACGATCTGGCCTTGTTCAATCCCGCGCCGATCACCTGACTCGCGACGAACCGGCCCATATCGGCCTAATCAATAAAAAAGGGGAGGATTATCCATGAATGCGAAACCCGTAATCGCCGGCGCCACGGCCCTGGTAGCCCTGTCAGGCATATTTGGGGCCGTCGTGCCTAACCACGCTAGCGCCGCGACGGTTGCCTATATCTCCAACGCCGATAGCCGCGACATCTACGTCATGGCGCTCGACGCGCAATCCGGCGGCCTGACGCTGATCGACAAGACACCGACCACCGGCACGGTCATGCCCTTGGCGATCTCGCCGGATCGGCACCACCTCTATGCGTCGCTGCGCTCGGAGCCCTTCTCGGTCAGCTCGTTCACGATCGACCCGGCCACCGGCAAGCTCGGCTTGCTCTCGACCGTGCCCCTCCCCGACAACATGGCCAACATCGCCACCGACAGGACCGGCCGTTTCCTGTTCAGCGCCTCCTATACCGGCCACAAGATCGCGGTCAACCCGATCGGGCCTCAAGGCGCCGTGCTGGCGGAGCCGGTGGACGTGATCGCGACCCGCAAGAACGCCCATTCGACGCAGGCCGACCCGTCGAACCGCTATGTCTTCGCGACCAATCTCGGTGGCGACATCGTGCTGCAATACCGCTTCGATCCCGCGAGTGGAAAGCTGACGCCGAACGATCCGCCCTTCGTCGAGACCAAGCAGGGCGCCGGTCCGCGCCACATCGCGTTCCATCCGACCAACCGGTTCGTCTACGGCACCAACGAGCTCGACGGCACGGTCAACACCTACCGCTTCGACGCGGATAAGGGCACGTTGACGCTGATCGGCACGGTGAGCGCCGTTCCGCCGGATTTCAAGGGAGCGGCACCCGCCGCCTCCGACCTCCACATCACCGCGGATGGACGCTTCCTCTACGCTGCCGAGCGCACCTCCAACACGCTCGCCGCCTATCGGATCGACGCCGCGACCGGCACGCTTACCCCGGCGGGGAATTTCGCCACGGAAACCCAGCCCCGCGGCTTCAACCTCGATCCTCGCGGCAAATTTCTCGTCGCCGTCGGCCAGAAATCCGACTCCGCCACGGTTTACGCCATCGACGGCGAGACAGGCGGCTTGAAGGCGCTGCAACGCTATCCCGTCGGCAAGAACCCGAATTGGGTCGAGATCATCGACCTGCCGTAGCGCGCGGCTTTTGCGCGATCGATGTGAACCTTCCGGGCGACAGGCGTTTAACAGGGAAAATCGCTCGACCGCCCTACCGGCCCAAGGTTTCCTCGGGCGCCTGGAGATCCCCTCAGGCGCCCGAGATCTCCTCCAGCGCCAAGTTGCGGGTCTTCGGACCGAAGATGCCGATCGCGATGACGACCATGCCCATGCTGGCGGCGATGAAGGCGAACACGCCGATCGTGCCGAAATCCTGCAGGAAAAAGGCGATCATGAAGCTGGTGGCCACGGTCGATAGCCGGCTCCAGGAATAGACGAAGCCGACCGCCCGGGCACGGATCCGGGTCGGGAACAGCTCCGCCTGATAGGCGTGATAGGCATAAGACAACAGGTTGTTGCTGAGCGTGATCAGCACGCCGAAGGTGATCAGCGCCATAGGTTCGCTCTGCTGGGAGAACAGCAGGCCGAAGCATGCCGTGCCGATGGCGGCCGCGACGATCTGCCATTTCCGCTCGAACCGATCGGCGAAGGTGCTGCAGATCAGCGGGCCGATCGGATAGGCGATGGCGATGATGAAGGAATATTGCAGGCTCTTGGTGACGCTGGCGCCCTGGGCGGCCAGCAGCGACGGAACCCAATTGCCGAAGCCGTAGAAACCGATGGTCTGAAAGAAATTGAAGACCGACAGCATGATCGTGCGGCCGAGATAGGGCGACCGCAGAATTTCCGAAAACCGGCCTTGACCCTCTTCCTCGACCGGCACCTGGCTCGGCGGCTCCAGCGGCCCGAGTTCGTCGATGATCCGCCACTCGATCTCGGCCGTCACCCGATCCGCCTCGGTCAGCCGGCCATGCAGCGCCAGCCAGCGCGGCGATTCCGGCACCGCCGCCCGGATGAACCAGACGAACACCGCGCCGACGGCGCCGATCAGCATGACCCAGCGCCAACCCGGCATGCCCATCGGGTCGATCGGCACCAGCAGGTAGCACAGAAAGGCCACGATCGGCACCGCCAGGAACTGGATGAATTGGTTGATGGCGAAGGCGCGGCCGCGCAAGTGCTTCGGCATCAGTTCGGTGATGTAGGTATCGATCGTGACCAGCTCGACGCCGATGCCGATGCCCGAGATCAGCCGCCAGACATCGATGCCGATGGCGGTATCCTGAAACGCCATGACGATGGTCGCCGCCGTGTACCACAACAGCGAGAAGGTGAAGATCGTGCGGCGACCCAGCCGATCGGTCAGCTGCGAGAAGATGATGGTGCCGAGGAACAAGCCGGCGAAGGTCGCGGCGGCGAAAGTCGCCTGGTCGCTCAAGCCGAACAGGCCCTTGGCGGTGCCGCTGAACACGCCGCTGCGGATCAAGCCCGGCGTCACATAGGCGGTCATGAACAGGTCGTAGAACTCGAAACAGCCGCCCAGCGACAGCAGCACGACCAGCCGCCAGACATGGCGCGATGCCGGCAGGCGATCCAACCGAGCCGCGATGGCCGCGGCGTCCGTCGTGAGTGTCGGCATGCTTCCCCCCATAGCTTCACCCGCAATTTTCCGTCTCCGGACCGGGTTGTTGTTTTCTAGGAACTTTCGCTTATGGGCCAGAGATACTGTAACAGTGTCAACAGAAAATGTGCCCATCGACCTTGACGGGCCAATTTTCGAGTCATAGACAAGGGCCATGGCACAGATTGTCGACAGACTTCCCGATGACGGGACATCGCACGACGCCGGCCGCACGCTGGCGCAGCAGTTGTTTCAGCAGCTCGGCGACGCCATCATTTCCGGCGACCTGACACCAGGCAGCAAGCTGAGCGAACCGGTGCTGGCACGGCGCTACGGCGTCAGCCGCGGTCCCCTGCGCGAGGCCTTGCATCGCCTGCAGGAACGTCGGCTGGTGACCCGCGTGCCGCATCTCGGCGCCCGGGTGGCCGAGATGTCGCCTCGCCTGCTGCACGAGATCTTCATCGTACGCGAGGCGCTCGAAGGTGTCGCCGCCCGGGAGGCGGCACGACAGGCGACCGCCACCGATCTCGCGGCGCTGCGGGCGGCGTTCCGACGCTACGAGGCGGATCTGGTCGGGCCGGATGCGCTGCGGCTTTACGCGCGCAAATCCGCCGATGACGATTTTCACTTTCTGATCGCCCAAGCCAGCCGCAATCCGACGCTGATCGCGCTGCTTTGCGACGATTTCTATCCGCTGCTCCGCTTCTACCGGTCGCAGACCAAGGACCTGCCCGGCCGCGGCGCGCGCGTCCTGATCGAGCATCGCCGGATCCTGGAAGCGATCGAGGAGCGGGATCCCGACATGGCCGAATTGACCATGCGCCGGCACATCGCCGGCGCCCGCGAGATGCTGGAGGCCGCCCTCGCCCAGCGCACCGCCAAGCCGGCTATCCCGAACAAGCCATCCGTCCCGAAGCCGTAAAGCACCCCGGAGCCCATCCATGTCCGCGCCGATCGCCACAAACCGTCCCGCCCCCGACCAGGTCCTGGTCGACATCGCCGATTACGTCACCGGCTACCGGATCGACAGCGACCTCGCCTTCGAGACCGCGCGCAACTGCCTGATCGACACCCTGGGCTGCGGGCTGGAAGCACTGGAATATCCGGCCTGCACCAAGCTGCTGGGACCGATCGTGCCGGACATGCTCACCCCGAACGGCGCCCGGGTGCCCGGCACCCGGTTCCAGCTCGACCCGGTGCAGGCCGCCTTCAACATCGGCACCATGATCCGCTGGCTGGATTTCAACGATTGCTGGCTGGCCGCGGAATGGGGCCATCCCTCGGACAATCTGGGCGGCATCCTGGCGGTCGCCGATTGGCTGTCGCGCAACGCCGTCGCCGCCGGCAAGCCGCCGCTGCCCATGCGCGCCGTGCTGGAAGCCATGATCATGGCCCATGAGATCCAGGGCTGCCTGGCGCTGGAAAACTCGTTCAACAAGGTCGGGCTCGACCATGTGGTGCTGGTCAAGGTCGCCTCGACGGCGGTCGTGGCGAAACTGCTCGGCCTCAGCCATGCCGAGATCGTCAACGCCCTGTCGCTCGCCTGGATCGATGGCCAGTCGCTGCGGACCTATCGGCACGCGCCCAATACCGGCTCGCGCAAGAGCTGGGCGGCCGGCGACGCCACCAGCCGGGCGGTGCGCCTAGCGCTGATCGCGAAGACCGGCGAGATGGGCTATCCCTCGGCGCTCACCGCCAAGGGCTGGGGCTTCTACGACGTCTCGTTCGGCGGCAAGCCGTTCGAATTCCAGCGCCCCTACGGCTCCTACGTCATGGAAAACGTGCTGTTCAAGATCTCCTTCCCGGCGGAGTTCCATTCCCAGACCGCCGTCGAGGCGGCGATCACCCTGCACGGCCGGCTGGCCGAAATGGACCGGTCGGCCGCCGACATCAAGCGGATCGCCATCCGCACCCACGAAGCCTGCATCCGGATCATCGACAAGTCCGGCCCGCTGGATAACCCGGCGGATCGCGACCATTGCATCCAATACATGGTCGCGGTGCCGCTGATCCTCGGCCGGCTGACCGCCTCGGATTACGAAGACGCGGTGGCGGCCGACCCACGCATCGACGCATTGCGCGCGAAGATCACCTGCGTCGAGGACCCGGCCTTCACCCGGGATTATCACGACCCGGAGAAACGCTCGATCGCCAATGCGCTGACGGTGGAACTGACCGACGGCACCGTGCTGGACGAGGTCGTCGTCGAGTATCCGATCGGCCATAAGCGGCGGCGGCGGGACGGCATCCCGCTGCTCGAAGCGAAATTCCGCACCAACCTCGCCCGCCGGTTTCCGCAGAAACAGCAACAGGCGATCCTCGACGTATCGCTCGATCAAGCGACGATCGAAGGCATGTCGGTGCCCGACTATGTCGATCTCTACGTCATCTGACGCGCGCACGAGCATCGGGAGTTCCGACCATGACCTATCTGATTGCAACCGACCTGCCCGAGGCACCCGCCGGCGAGCGCTTTCGCAGCCTGCTGGCACGCCCCGGCATCCTGCAACTGCCCGGCACCCATAACGGTCTCGCGGCGCTGCAGGCCAAGGCGGCCGGGTTCGAGGCCGGATATCTGTCCGGGGCCGCCATGACCGCGTCGATGGGCCTGCCGGATCTGGGCATCATCACCGTGGACGAGGTCTGCTTCTTCATCCGGCAGGCGGCGCGGTCGGGTCTGCCCGTCCTGGTCGATGGCGATACCGGCTATGGCGAGGCGCTCAACGTCATGCACATGGTGCGCTGCTTCGAGGAGGCCGGTGCCGCCGCCGTGCATATCGAAGACCAGTTGCTGCCCAAGAAATGCGGCCACCTCAATGACAAGAAGCTGGCCGATGCCCAGGACATGGCGGCCAAGGTGCATGCCGCCGCCCGGGCCAGGCGGCATCTCTATATCATCGCCCGCACCGACGCCGCCGCCAGCGAGGGCATGGATGGCGCGGTCGCCCGGGCGCGGCGCTATGTCGAGGCGGGCGCCGACGCGATCTTTCCCGAAGCGCTCTACAACGCCGAAATGTTCCGGGAATTCGCCCGGCGCATGCCCGGCGTCCCGCTGCTCGCCAATATGACCGAGTTCGGCCGCACGCCCTTCTTCACCGCCGCCGAGTTCGAGGCGATGGGCTACCGCATGGTGATCTGGCCGGTCAGCGCCCTACGCTGCGCCGCCAAGGCCCAAAGCGAGCTTTACGCCGCCATCCGGCGCGACGGCGGTGCGCAGAAGCTGATCGACCGCATGCAGACCCGCACGGAGCTTTACGCGACGATCGGCTATGCCACTTACGAGGCGCTCGACCAGTCGATCGTCACGACGATCGTGCCCCAGGGCATGCCGCAAGCTGATTAGGATTCATTAATCTACCTCGTTCATCCTGCACGCGAGCGGTGTGATAAAAAGGAGGGGCGACGGTGGTGATCCTGAATAATCTCAAGACCAAAGCCAAGCTGTCGATCCTTCTGGGTCTGTCCACCCTATCGCTGCTGGCGATGGCCCTGATCGCGGCGTCATTCATCCATCAGCAGATGCTGACGGAACGCGTGGGCAAGTTCCGCGTCGTGTTGCAGATGGTGGAGAGTGTCGCCCTGTCTCTGGAAACGGAGACCAAGGCCGGACGCATCAGCCATGAGGAAGCGATCAACCGCCTCCGCGCCCAGCTTCACACCATGTGGTACGACGATCACCGTGGCTATGTTGTCGCCATCGATTTGGATCGGTTGATGATGATCGCCAACCCCCTCTTTCCCGATTCCGAGGGAAAGACGCTCGCACAGCAGACCGACCCAAAGATGCAGGCCGCGCTCAAGGCGGTGGTCGACTCCGTCAAAGACACCAGCGAAAGCATACAGTCCGTCAACATTCCGAAGCCCGGCACGACCGAAGCCCTGCCCAAAATGAACCTGAACCGGAAATTCGCCCCCTGGAACATGAACTTCAGCACCGGTGCCTGGGTCGACGATATCGAGGCGGAATACCGCTCGATCCTGATCAAGTTCGGCCTGCTCGCGCTCGCGATCAGTGCCGTCTCGGCGGTCGTCGCCTATTTCATCAACCGGAACATCGCAGGCTCGCTCGGCACCCTCAGAGACAAGATGCGGAGCGTGGCGAATGGCGATCTGGTGGTCGATATCGTCGAGGTCAACCGGCGCGACGAGATCGGCCAGATGGCCAAGACCGTCCAGATCTTCAAGGATAACGCCATCGCCCTGAAGCGCGCCGAGGCCGAACAGGTCGAGCACCGCGCTCAGGCGGAGCGGGAGAAGAAGCAGGCCATGGCGTCGCTCGCCGAGACCTTCGAAGGCCAGATCCGCGGCATCGTCGAGCGGGTCTCAGGAGCCGCGGCGCAAATGCAATCGACCGCCCGGTCGATGTCGGCGATCGCCGACAACACAAGGACGCGGTCGCTCGCGGTGGCAGCGGGCGCCGATGAAGCCACGATGAATGTGCAGACCGTCGCCGCGGCCTCGGAGGAACTATCGGCCTCGATCGCCGAGATCGGCCGTCAGGTCGCCCAGGCCGCCACGATCTCCAACAAGGCCGCCGACGAGGGCCAGCGGACGACCACCACGGTGATGGGGCTGGAAGCGACCGCGCAGAAGATCGGCGATGTCGTATCGCTGATCAATCAGATCGCCAGCCAGACCAACCTGCTGGCCCTGAACGCCACGATCGAGGCGGCACGGGCGGGCGAGGCGGGCAAGGGCTTCGCGGTCGTGGCGTCGGAGGTGAAGGCGCTGGCGAACCAGACCGCCAAGGCGACCGAGGACATCCGCGCCCAGGTCACCGCGATCCAAAGCGAAACCCAGGCGACCACCCTGGCGATCGGTGCCATCTCCAAGACCATCCTGGAGGTCAACGAGATCTCCTCCGCGATCGCGGCGGCGGTCGACCAGCAATCCTCGGCGACACGGGAGATCACGCGCAACGTTCAGCAAGCCGCGAACGGCACGCAGGACGTGTCGCGCAATGTCCAGGAGATTAGCGCCGCGGCCGATGAATCAGGCAACACGGCCGGAGAAGTCCTGGCCGCCGCGGACGAGCTTGCCGATCAGGCCGGGGCGCTGCGCCGCGAGGTCGACAGCTTCCTGGCAACGGTGCGGGCGGCCTGACCCCAAACAGGCTTCAGGTCACCGGCAGGCCCACATAGTTCTCGGCCAGCGTCTTCGACGCGGCCGCGGAGCTGGTGACATAGCCGAGCTCGGCCAGTTGAACCCGCTGGTCGAACGGGTTGGCGCTGTCGAAGCGGTGCAGCATCGAGGTCATCCACCAGGAAAACCGCTGCACGCGCCAGACCCGTTCCAGGCAGGTCGCCGAATAGCCGTCCAGCAGATCCGTGCGCGACGCCTCGTAGAACCGGGTCAGCGCCTTGGCCAGCACGCGGACATCCGAGACGGCGAGGTTCATGCCCTTGGCGCCGGTCGGCGGCACGATATGGGCCGCGTCGCCGGCCAGGAACAGCCGCCCATGGGACATCGGCTCGGCGACGAAACTACGCATCGGCGTGATGCCCTTCTGCAGGATCGGCCCTTCCTTGAGCTGCCAGCCATCCTCCCCGGCGAAGCGTGCCTGTAGCTCGTGCCAGATCCGGTCGTCGGACCAATCGGCGATATCCTCCTCCGGCGCGCATTGCAGATAGAGCCGGGTGATCTTGGGGGAGCGCATGCTGAACAGCGCGAAGCCCCGCTCGTGGTTGGTATAGACCAACTCGTCGGATGACGGTTCCGCCTCCGCCAGGATGCCCAGCCAGGCGAAGGGGTAGACCCGGTCATAGGCGGTCAGCACGCCCGGCGGCAGGGAGGGCCGGCAGATGCCGTGAAACCCGTCGCAGCCGGCGATGATGTCGCAGACGATCTCCTGGCTCTCGCCGGCCTGGGTGAACCGGATTTTCGGCGTCGCGGTGTCGATGTCGTGGATGCTGGTATCGGACACCTCGAACCGCAGGTCGCCGCCCGCGGCGAGGCGCGCCGCGACCAGATCCTTCACCACCTCGTGCTGGCCATAGACCGTGACGGCGCTGCCGCCGGTGAGGGCGCTCATATCGATGCGATGGTTGCGGCCGCCAAAGCGCAGATAGACGCCGTGATGCACCAACCCTTCACGCTCGAGGCGCGCGCCCAGGCCGGACTGCTTCAACAGGTCGACGGTGCCCTGCTCCAGCACGCCGGCGCGGATCCGGCCCTCGATATAGGTCCGGCTACGCGCTTCGACGACGACCGAGCTGATGCCGGCCAAGTGCAACAGATGAGACAGCAGCAGACCGGCCGGCCCCGCTCCCACGATCCCGACTTGCGTGCGCATATCCGACATCCCCTCTGCTGGTTTCTTGGCTGACCGTGTTGTCGCACCTTAGCGCGCGGGGGCTCCCCAATGAATGGACGAAAGCCGGGAAAACTTGTACGCATCTGGTGAGATACCGGCGGAAAAGCCTCAAAAGCGAGCCAACCCGGTGAACCTACTTGTCTTTTTGGGGTGCCTCCTCATCACCGAACGACAGCAGATCCCGGCCTTCAGCCTCTATGGCGACCCGACCGCGTTCCTGGTGCCGCGCTTCGTCCATGCGGAGCGGATCACCACCCGCGCCCGGATCCATGATTGGCGCATCGGCACCCACCGCCACCCGGATCTGTGCCAGGCACTGATCGTCACGAGCGGCGGCGGTGCCATCGAGGTCGAGGGCGAGGTCAGCCGATTCGCAGCGCCCTGGCTGCTCTGGCTGCCGGCGGCGGTGGTTCATGGCTTCCACTTCGACGCCTCCGCCGAGGGGTTCGTCGTCACCGTATCGACCGATTTCCTCGGCGCCACCATCTCCGGCGAAAACGCGGCGGAGCTGTCGGGCACCGCCGAGCGCTTCATCTCCGAACCGATCCCGCCGGCGGTCGGCGAGCTCGACCTGCCCCGATCCTTCGAGGCGATCTTGCGGGCCGGATCGCTGATCGAGTTCGGCTCGCGCCTCATCGTCGAAGCGCATCTGAAGCTGATCCTGGTCGGCCTCGCCCGGATCTGGGCGATCCGACATGCCGAGGCGCCGCTGGGCCAGCTGCGCTCCTCCCTGTTCCGGCGCTTTCGGCATCTGGTCGACCAGCATTTCCGGGCGCATTGGGGTGTCGCGCGCTATGCCGAGGCCACCGGGATCAGCGAGGACCGCCTGCACGCGATCTGCACCCAGGCCGCCGACAAGCCGCCGCAGACCCTGATCCATGACCGGCTGATGCTGGAGGCCAAGCGCGGGCTGCTCTACACCAGCATGACGGTGAGCGAGATCGGCTTCGATCTGGGCTTCAAGGACCCCGCCTATTTCTGCCGCTTCTTCGCCAAGCGCGCCGGCGCGCCGCCCAGCCGGTTCAGGCGGGAACACCGGTAACGCGAAGGGCTGGGGTGTCGCCCGTCTCCGGCCAAGAGGGCTAGACGGCTCGCCTGGGATCGGTAACATGCACGCCAACTAAGCTGCCTGACCCCATGGGATCAGGCGTCCTAATAAAAAAATACGGGAGGCCCCCATGCTCACCTGTTCCTGCCCGCGTGCCACCGTCCTCGCGGCGCTTTTTCTGGCGAGCATAGCTGGCCTCCCCGCAGCCGGCTTCTCCACGGCATGGGCTGCCGAGATCCGCGTCGCCTGCTACTCCGACGGCAATGAATGCGAGGCGACCGACGAGCTGGCCGCCCGGTTCATGAAGGACAATGCGGATATCCACGTCGCGATCGACAAGATGCCATTCAAGGCGATCCAGGAAAATCTGCCGGTGCAGCTTGCCGCCGGCAATGGCCCTGACATCGCGCGCACCACCGATTTCGGTCCGGTCATGCGCTACCTGCTGGACCTCACCCCCTATCTCAAGGATCCCGCCGTCTGGGAGACCGATTACGGCCCAGTGCTAAATTGGATGCGCAGCGGACCGCAGGACAAGGGCATCTATGGGCTGATGACCCAGCTGACGATCTCGGCGCCGATCGTCAACAAGACGCTGTTCGACCAGGCTGGCCTGCCGGTTCCCGCCGAGGGCGCCACCTGGGACGACTGGGCCACGGCAGTCGCGAAGGTGGCGAAGGCGACCAAGACGCCCTATGGCATGGCCTGGGATCGCAGCGGCGTGCGGTTTTCCGGCCCGGCGATCTCGATGGGGGCGAAATTCTTCGACGCTGCCGGCAACCCCGCGGTGGTCGATGACGGCTTCAAGGCGATGGCCGAACGGTTCGTCAAATGGAACCAGGACGGCACGATCGAAAAGGATGTCTGGGTCGCCGCCGGTGGCGGCTATCGCGATGCCTTCGAAGAATTCGCCAACGGCAAGGTCGTGGCCTATCTCTCCGGCAGCTGGCAGGTACAGCGGCTGGAAAAACAGATCGGTGACGGGTTCGAGTGGCAGGTGGCAAGCAACCCCTGCGGTCCCGCGGCCTGCACCGGCATGCCGGGCGGTGCGGGATTCGTGGCACTGAAGACGACGAAGAACCCGAAAGAGGTCGCCCGCTTCCTGGATTACCTCGCCACCCGGCCGGTCTATGCAGAATGGATGGTGAAGACCGCCAACGTCCCGGCCAATGTGACGTTGCAAAAGCAAGGACTGATCTACGGCCTGTCGCCGTCCGGCACCGCCGCGATCGCCGCCTTCAGCGCCAATGCCACCAAGCTGTCGCCGATCGCCTATCGGCTGCAGGGCGCGGCCTTGAGCCGACCGATGGCGAACGCGGTGGTCGATCGGATCAGCCAAGCGATCTCTGGCCAGATCACCCTGGACCAGGCCTATCAGCGCATCACCTCGGACGTCGCCGACGCGGTCGCCGCATCGGCCAAGAAGTGATCGGGTGACAAACGCCTTCTCCGACATGACGGGCCGGCTGGCTGCCGCGCTGTTCGGGGCGATCATGAACATCCCCGAGCGGCCGATGCGCTGGGCGCAGAACCGCCTGCGCGACGGCCGGCTGGGCTGGCTGTTCGTCGCCCCCAATCTCGCGGTTTTCGCGATATTCACCTTCCTGCCGATCCTCATCGATTTCTACTATGCCGGCACCGGCGGCACCGCCCTCTTGCCCAGCGAGCGGCCCTGGATCGGCGGCGAGAACTTCGCCTCGCTGCTGGACTGCCAGAACTATCTCGATCCGAACAGCTGCGCGCGCGACCAATTCTGGCACGGCGTCTGGAACACCCTGGGGTTCGTCACCTTGCAGGTCAGCCTGATGCTGCTGTTCAGCCTGCTGACCGCGCTGGTGCTGAACCGCGAGATCATCGGTCGCAGCTTTTTCCGGGCGGTGTTCTTCTATCCGGTACTGCTGAGCCCGGTGGTGGTGGCGCTGATCTGGAAATGGATCCTACAACGCGACGGGCTGCTGAATGCCGGCATGCTCGGCTTGGGCGCCGATCCGGTGAACTGGCTGCTGGACGCCCGTTGGGCCTTCGGCTGGACGGTGTTCGTCTCGATCTGGGCGCATATGGGATTCTATACGCTGATCCTGCTCGCCGGGCTGCAGGCGATCCCGGCGGATATCTACGAGGCGGCGGCGATGGACGCGGCGCCGGCGGGCCGTGTGTTCCGGCGCATCACCCTGCCGCTGCTGATGCCCAGCCTGGTGGTCGTGCTGGTACTGGGCCTGATCCGCGCGGTGCAGATCTTCGACGAGGTCTATGTGCTGACCGGCGGCGGCCCGGGTACCGCGACGACCTATCTAGTTCAGTTCATCTACAACACCGGCTTTGCCAGCCAGGTCCGGCAATACGGCTTGGCCGCCGCCGCCTCGCTCTTGCTCGCCGGCGTGCTGCTGATCCTGACCCTTGTGCAACTCCGCGGCATGCGCGCGAAAGGGGATGCGCGTGGGTAAGATCGCCCGAACGCTGACGGCGACGCGCGGCCGGAACCATTGGGACTGGACCGATTGGGCGAGCTATCTCTATCTCTGCCTCGGCGTGCTGGTGATGTTCGGCCCGGTGTTGTGGCTGGGCTTAAGCTCGCTGAAAAGCCCGACCGGACTGATCGAGTTCCCTCCCAGCTTGCTGCCGACCGAACCGATACGCGTCGCGGTGCCGGGATATCCGGCCCCGCTGCCGCTCTACCGCGTCACCAAGGGCGAGCATGCCGGTCAGACGCTTGCCGAGATCCGTCGCATCGGGTTGCAGGCAACCATGGTTGATCCAGTGGTGCCGGGCACGACGATCCGCGTTCCGGTTGAGGACCGCGCCAAGGTGACGCGCGTGCATGTCGCCTGGGACAACTACACTGACCTGCTGGGCAAGTTCGCGTTCGGCCGGTATCTCTGGAACAGCGTGTTCATCACCGTGGTAGCGACGATCATCACCCTGCTGGTCAATTCCATGGCCGCCTTCGCTCTGTCGAAATATCACTTTCCCGGGCGCGAGCCGATCTTCCTGATGATGCTCGCCACGCTGATGATCCCACCGACCATCATCCTGGTGCCGAATTATCTGATCGCGGCGACGCTCGGCCTCACCGACAACCCCTGGGGCGTGATCTGGCCGGCCGTCGCGACCCCGACCGGCGTGTTCCTGCTGCGCCAGTACATGCTGACCCTGCCGGACGACCTGCTGGAGGCGGCGCGGATGGACAACGCGTCGGAATGGCGGATCTATTGGCGGATCGTCCTGCCGCTCTCCGCCCCCGCCCTGGCGGTGCTGGCGATTTTCTCGGTCATGTGGCGCTGGAACGAGTTCCTGTGGCCGATGGTCGTGCTGAGCCGCGGCGAGAGTTTCACCCTGCCGCTGGCGCTGAATTCGTTCCAGGGCGAACTCACGACCCAATGGAACTACCTCCTGGCCATGACAATCGTCACGCTGATCCCGGTCACCGTGATCTTCGCGCTGCTGCAGCGTTACATCACCCAAGGCATCGCGTCGGCGGGCGTGAAGTAATGGGCAGCCTGTCGCTGCGGTCCGTGGTGAAACGCTTCGGCGATGTGGTCGTCATCCATGGCGTCAGCTTCGACGTCGCCGATGGTGAATTCGTCGTCTTCGTCGGTCCGTCCGGCTGCGGCAAGTCGACCCTGCTGCGCATGGTCTGCGGGCTGGAGACGGTCAGCGACGGCGAGGTCTGGATCGACGACCAGATGGTCAACACCGTGCCGGCCGCGCGGCGTGGGCTGGCACTGGTGTTCCAGTCCTACGCGCTCTACCCGCATATGACGGTCTACCAGAACATGGCATTCGGTCTGGAAAATCTGGGCATGCCCAAACCCGAGATCGTCACCCGCGTCGCCGAGGCGGCACGGATGCTGAAGCTGGAGACCTATCTGCGACGCAAGCCGACCGCGCTATCCGGTGGCCAGCGGCAGCGGGTCGCGATCGGCCGCGCCATCGTGCGTGAGCCCCGGATCTTCCTGTTCGACGAACCGCTGTCCAACCTCGACGCCGAACTGCGCGTCGGCATGCGCGCGGAACTGAGCGAACTGCATCGGCGGCTGAAGACGACCATGATCTATGTGACCCACGACCAGGTCGAAGCGATGACCATGGCCGACAAGATCGTCGTGCTGCGCGATGGCCGGGTCGAGCAGGTCGGCCCGCCGCTGGAACTCTACAACCATCCGTGCAACCGCTTCGTCGCGGGTTTCATCGGTTCGCCGCGCATGAATTTCCTGGAAGGCCGGATCATGGTCGATGGCGGAACCGGCATCTCGGTCGAGATTCCCGGTCTCGGCATGGTGCGAACCCTGGCGACGCCGCGGACCGGCGACCCCGGCGACAGCGTCACGATCGGCATTCGCCCGGAACATGTCCGTACCGGCCACTCCGCCGGGGTAGCCGTCAATAATCTCAGCGGCGTCGTCGCCCATGTCGAACAGCTCGGCGGCTTGAGCTATGTGCGCTTAGATAAGCCGGACGTCACGCTGCAGGTCCCCGGCCAGACGCCGCTGGCCTTTGGCGAGGCGACGGCGATCCATCTGCCGATCGAGGACATTCATGTATTCGATGCCGCCGGCCTCACGCTGCCGCGACGTCCCCTCTGATCGACGCCCCTCTAATCGACGAGGTTCTGCGATGAAACCGATCCGTCACGCCGTGCTGGCATCGACCACCGATCGCGGCGTGGTCCTCGATTGCGGCGATGGCATCACCTGCCGCATCGCCGTGTTGCTCGACGATCTCGTGCGCGTGGTGTTTCTGCGCGACGGATCAATCCGCCAGAAGCGAACCTGGATGGTACCGGGTTATGGCGCCCCCGACGTGCCGTGGGAGGGACGCGACCGGCTGGATGACAGCTCCTGGCCCCGTGCCGCGCATCGGCTGGTCGAGGAAACCGGCGCGCTGCGCATCGTCACCGGCGCGCTGACGCTGCATATCCGCCTGGCACCTTTGGCCCTGACCTGGGCGCTGCCCGATGGGCGCGTCTTCGCGCGCGATCGGGACAGCCACCCGTACCTTTTCGGTGAACGCCTGCGCCACCATCACGCGCGCGACGCGGCCGATCGCTATCACGGTCTCGGCGACAAGACCGGCCCGCTCGACCTGCATGGGCGGCGGCTGCGCACGACCATGCTCGACAGTCTGGGCTACGATCCTGAACGCGGCGACCCGCTCTACAAGCACTGGCCGTTCGTGCTGACCCGCGACGGGGCCACGGGTATCGCCTGGGGCATCTTCTATGACAACCTGGCCGACGGCATTTTCGATCTCGGTGCCGAGCACGACAATTACTACGGGCTGTTTCGCGGCTACGAGGCGGCCGGCGGTGATCTCGACTACTATGTGTTTCCGGGTCCGCGCCTCGACGAGGTAACCGCGAAGTTTCTGACCCTCACCGGGCGCACCGCCCTGCCGCCGCGCTGGACGTTGGGCTTTGCCCAGACCGCCATGGCGATCGCCGACAGCGCCGATGCGCAGACCCGCATGGAGAGCTTCATCGCCCGTTGCGCCGCGGAACGGATCCCGGTCAGCGCGTTCCATTTCGGCTCGGGCTATACCTCGATCGGGCCGAAACGCTATGTGTTCACCTGGAACCGCTCGAAATACCCGCGGCCCGAGGCGCTGGTCAGCGCGTTCCACGACGCCGGCTTGCGGGTGGTGGCGAACCTCAAGCCCTGCCTGCTCGACGATCATCCGCGCTATGGCGACGCGCTGACCGCCGGCGCCTATGTAAAGGACCGGCGGAGCGGCGCCCCGGTGATCAGCCAATTCTGGGATGGCGAGGGCGCCCATCTGGATTTCACAAACCCCGCCGCCATCGCCTGGTGGCAGGACGGGCTGCGCAACCAGGTGCTGGAAGTCGGCATCGATGTCGGCTGGAACGACAACAACGAATACGGGTTGTGGGACGATGCCGCCGACTGCGACGGCTTCGGCACGCCGATTCCGCTGGATCTCGCGCGCGGTCTGCAGCCGCTGCTGATGACCCGTGCGACGATCGAGGAACAGCGGGCGCGCAAGCCGGCCGAGCGGCAATTCACCGTAACCCGCGCCGGCTGTCCCGGCATCCAGCGTTATGCCCAGACCTGGAGCGGTGACAATTCGACGAGTTGGCGCAGCCTGAAATGGAACCTGCGCACCGGGCTGCAGATGAGCCTGTCCGGCATGTACAACATCGGCCACGACATCGGCGGCTTTTCCGGCCCGGTGCCGGAGGCGGAACTGCTGGTGCGCTGGACCCAGGCTGGCGCGCTGCATCCGCGCTTCATCATGAATTCGTGGAAGCCGGACGGGGTCTATACCTCGCCCTGGCTGCATCCCGAGGTGACGCCGCTGATCCGCGCCGCGATCCGGCTGCGCTATCGGCTGATCCCGTATCTCTATTCGCTGCTGCATGACGCGGCGGCGGGCGGTCCGGCGCCACTGCGTCCCACCTTCGCCGTGTTCGATGGCGATGCCGCGACCGAGGCGGATTGCGACGAGCTGATGCTGGGGCCGTTGCTGCTGGGGGCCCCGGTCGTCGAACAGGGCGCGCGATCGCGGAGCGCCTATTTGCCGACCGGCCCGGAATGCTGGTTCGATTTCTGGACCGGCGAGCGGCTGGCCGCCGGCACGGTCGCCACCCTGGCGGCGCCGCTTGACCGCTTGCCGTTGGTGGCGGCCGCCGGAGCGATCATCCCGATGACCGACGAACCGGCCGATTTCATCCGGCTGCATGACGAGCCGAGCCGCTGCGTCCGGCTGTTCCCCGGCCCCGGCACTGGCAATGGCCGCTTCGTGCTGGTCGAGGATGACGGCATCTCGGCCGACGGCGTCCCGACGCGCATCGGTCTGGAACTGAGTTGGACGCCGGATGAGGTCACGCTCACCGCCATCGCGACGGGCGCACCGCTGGTCCTGCCCGGCCCGATCGGCGTGTCTCTGCCCCTAGCCGATCGCCGGAAACTGGTGTTGCGCGGCACCGGCGTCGCGATCGAGGCACGACCGTTCCGGGCGACGCTGGACGCGTAGCCCGGCTACGGGTTTTCTCCAGGCCACGCCAGATAAGCGTCGGCCGCGGCATCGAGATCCCAGGCGGGTGGGGCGCCGATCGCGGCATGCAGGCGCGAGGGGTCGAGCGGCGCCCGGTCCCTGGCCGCCAGGATGGTGATGGTGGCGTCGGCCGGATCGTCGGCGATCCGCCAGTCGAGCGCCGGGTAGAACCGGGTGAGACAGCGGCACCAATCGACGGCGGTCGTGGCGACGCCCGGGCCGATATTGTAATCGACGAACCGCCCGTTCGTTGCCCGTAGCAAGCCCAGGATCGCGGCTGCGGCATGGGGGGCGAGCCACCAATCGCCGCTGCCCGGACGCGACAAACGGATCGGCAGGCCGCGCCGGGCGAGGTCTAGGCACTGCCATTGCGGGCTCAACACCACCCGCGCGCCGGTCGCATATTCCCAGGGGCCGAACAACGGCGGCAGGCGGATGATGGTGAGGTCCAAGCCATGCTCCTCGGCCAGCGCCCGAGCGACGGCCTCGGCGGCGAGCTTGCTCGTGCCATAGGGAGCAAGCGGCTCCGGCTCGGCGGTTTCCGGGATCCGGGCGGGCGGCTCGATCGGCACACCACCATAGACGGCACCCGAGCTGATCAAGACCAGCCGGCGGATGCCGTGGCGGATCGCCAGGCGGATCACGCGGACCGTGCCGCCGACATTGACCTCGGCCATCGCCCCCGCCGCGCCATTGGTGATCGCCGCCGCGTGGATGACCGCATCGGCGCCGAGCGCGAAGGCCTGACCGAGCGCCACCGGATCGGCCATGTCCGCCTGGCGAAAGACGATGGAGGCGGGCCACCGATCCGGCGTCCTCCCGGGCGGCGGCGACCGATCGACCGCCACGACGCCGAGCCCGTCGGCGATCGCCCGATCGATCAGGTTGAGGCCGAGAAATCCGGTGGCGCCGGTGATGAGGACGCGTTTCAGCATCATGGCCTCTCGGTCGGCGGCGGCGAGGAAAGCCATGAGCGGCGCAACTCTCATGCCATCGCCTCTTCATAATTTCTATTGCAAATGAAACTTGTTCGCAATTAGGCTGTGGCATGAGGGACGAATGAGAGCGAGCATGCTGAACCCGGATGTGACGGCATCCCCTGGCGCGGGGATCCTCGATCTTAGCTATGGCGAGCATCTGCTGGTCTGGACGCTGCGCCGCGTCATCGTCGGCGGCGGTGAGTCTCCGCTGATCCGGCGGGAATTCGCCGATGCGTTCGGCGACGAGGCTGAAGCGGCGCTGATCGCCTTCCACAGCTTCATCGTGCTGCTGAACCGCGACAGTCGGCGCCGGTTCTCGATTGGCCATCCGGGCTGCGCCGGCCTCACCTTCGACGAGCGACACCTGCTGACCGTGGTCGCGACCGCCCAGCACGAGGCTGACGCGCGGCTCGACGCACAGCTCCGCTGGCTGGTCCGGCGGGAGGGGCAGGACGATCTGCGGGTGGCGGTGACGCGGCTGGCAAGGCTGCTCGGCGAGCACAGCATTGACCTGCCCCTCTCCTGGGGTTGAGTAAGGGGACGGCACAATCCCCGATGGGGAAAACGCCGATCGCGCACCGCCATCCCCGACGGTTCGCCATGCCGCCGAAAAGCCGCTATGCTCCCCCGGCGCGTCAGGGATAACGCGCAAGATCCTTGCGCTTCACGGGCAGGGCGCCTTTAGTCCCGCCGATCGCGGGGCATCGGGCCGATGGCCGGGCCGCGAGAGATATCGGATACCGTCGACACCATGCAAAGCGCAAAGAATCTCTTCTCGCCTCGCAAGTTCTGGGCGCACCGGTTCGGGCCGGCGCCGTTCCTGCCGATGTCGCGCGCCGAGATGGACGAACTGGGCTGGGACAGTTGCGACATCATCGTCGTGACCGGCGACGCCTATATCGATCACCCGAGCTTCGGCATGGCGATCATCGGCCGGCTGTGGGAGGCCCAGGGTTTCCGCGTCGGCATCATCGCGCAGCCGGACTGGACCGATGCCGACGCGTTCAAGGCGCTGGGCAAGCCCAATCTGTTCTTCGGCGTGACCGCCGGGAACATGGATTCGATGGTGAACCACTACACCTCGGATCGGCGCATCCGACACAATGACAGCTACACGCCGCAGGGTGCCGCGGGCAAGCGGCCGGACCGGGCGGCCATCGTCTATTCGCAGCGCTGTCGCGAGGCCTACAAGACCGTGCCGATCGTGTTGGGCGGCATCGAGGCGTCGCTGCGCCGGATCGCCCAATACGATCATTGGTCGGAGAAGGTCCGCCGCTCGATCCTGTTCGACAGCAAGGCCGACCTGCTGGTCTATGGCAATGCCGAGCGCGCGATCGTCGATATCGCCCATCGCGCCGCCAAGGGCGAAGCGCCGCGCGACATGCACGACATCCGCGGCACCGCCTTTCTGCTGGACGCCATCCCCGAGGGCTGGGGCGTCGTGGCCCCCGATCTGGTCGACGAGCCCGCCGAGGCGACGATGGAGCCGGATGCCGCCGAGGTGAAGCGCGCCCGGCCGCCGATGGATACGACCGTGGTGCAACTGCCCGCCTACGATCTGGTCAAGGACGATAAGATCCTCTACGCTCATGCCTCGCGCATCCTGCACCAGGAGAGCAATCCGGGGAATGCGCGGGCGCTGGTCCAGCGGCATGGCGACAAGCTGCTCTGGCTGACGCCGCCGCCGATCCCGCTGACCACGCCCGAGATGGACGGCGTCTACGACCTGCCCTATGCCCGCGCGCCGCACCCCTCCTATGGCGAGGCGGGGATCCCCGCCTGGGACATGATCAAGTTCTCGGTCAACATCATGCGCGGCTGTTTCGGCGGCTGTTCGTTCTGTTCGATCACCGAGCATGAGGGACGGATCATCCAGAGCCGGTCGGAGGAGTCGATCCTGCGCGAGATCGGCCAGATCCGCGACAAGGTGCCGGGCTTCACCGGCATCATCTCCGATATGGGCGGGCCGACCGCCAACATGTACCGGATGGCCTGCAAGGACCCGAAGATCGAGGCCGTCTGCCGGCGGCCATCCTGCGTGTTCCCGGATATCTGCAAGAACCTCGGCACCGATCACGACCCGCTGATCGACCTCTACCGCAAGTCGCGCGCGGTGCCGGGCGTCAAGAAGATCCACATCGCCTCGGGCCTGCGCTACGACCTCGCCGTGCGCAGCCCGGCCTATGTGAAGGAACTCGTCACCCACCATGTCGGCGGCTATCTGAAGATCGCCCCCGAGCATACCGAGAGCGGCCCGCTCGCCATGATGATGAAGCCGGGCATGGGCAGCTACGACAAGTTCAAGGCGATGTTCGACAAGTTCGCCAAGGAGGCCGGGAAGAAGTACTTCCTGATCCCGTATTTCATCGCGGCGCATCCCGGCACCACCGACGAAGACATGATGAACCTGGCGATCTGGCTGAAGCGCAACAAGTTCCGCGCCGACCAGGTGCAGACCTTCCTGCCCTCGCCCATGTCGCTTTCGGCCACGATGTTCCATACCGAGCAGAACCCGTTGCGGCCGATCCGCCGGAATGGCGGCGAGGTCGTGTTCAGCGCGCGCGGCCTGAAGCAGCGGCGTCTGCACAAGGCGTTCTTGCGCTACCACGACGCGGAGAACTGGCCGCTGCTGCGCGAGGCGCTGCAGCGCATGGGACGGGCCGACCTGATCGGCCCCGGCAAGCATCACCTGATCCCATCCTGGCAGCCCGCCGGCACGGGCGGCGCCGGCGGTGAAGGCATGCGGACCGGCCGCAAGCACGGCGCGCAGCACTTCATGACCCAGCATACCCGGCCGGCCCGACCCTCGACGTCGGAGGGGTCGACAGGACCGGGCGGACGGCCGCGGCGCGGGTGAGAGACGGCACGACGTGACCGAAACCCACCCCGATATGATCGAGGCGCTGCTGCGCCTCGGCCTCGCCCTCGTGCTCGGATCGGCGATCGGTGTCGAGCGGCAATGGCATCAAAAAATGGCGGGGCTGCGGACCAACGCGCTGGTGGCGCTCGGCTCCAGCGGCTTCGTCGTGTTTTCCGCCATGGTCGCGCAGGGCGACCCCACCCGCGTCGCGGCGCAGGTCGTGTCGGGCATCGGCTTTCTCGGCGCCGGGGTGATCCTGCGCGAAGGCGTCAACGTCCACGGCCTCAATACCGCCGCGACGCTGTGGTGCTCGGCCATGGTCGGCACCTTCGCCGGGGGCGGCTTTTGGGGACCGAGCCTCGGCGCCACGGGCTTCGTGGTGATCACCAACCTGATCCTGCGGCCGCTGGTACGACGCCTCAACCGCCGGGCCTTGCTGGCCGGCAACGTGGAAACGCATTACACGGTCGAAGTGACCTGCAAGGGTGCCGAGGAGGCACATATGCGTTCGTTGCTGCTGCATGCCCTGTCGCAGGCCGGCCTCGGCCTGCGCCGCATCGACAGCGAGGATATTCCGGACACCTCGAAGGTCTCCGTCACCGCGCAGGCGGTCGCCATGACGCGCAATGACACAGCCCTGGAGCAGATCGTCGGCCGGCTCAGCCTGGAACCCTATGTGACCGCCGCGACCTGGCAGGTCGATCGCGCGATCCCGGAATCATAAGCCCCCAATCATGGGGCCACAATCATGGGCCTTGGCTATGCCGCCGCCATCGCCATGTCTCGGTGTCTATGAAGCGGACCGACGATCCGCTATGTACTGCGGCCCCGGTGGCCGGTTTTTCGATCCAGGACGACCATGAGCAAACTCTCTCTCGCCAAAGACAAGATCCGCGTGTTGCTGCTGGAAGGCGTCCATGACAGCGCCGTCGGCGTGCTCGCCTCCCATGGCTATACCAACATCGAGCGGCTGCCCAAGGCGCTCGACGAGGCGGAACTGATCGAGCGGATCCAGGGCGTGCACGTCCTGGGCATCCGGTCGCGCACCGAGATCACCGAGCCGGTCCTGGCGGCGGCCGACCGGCTGATGACGATCGGCTGCTTCTGCATCGGCACCAACCAGGTCGATCTGCTGGAAGCGCGGCGGCTGGGCATCCCGGTGTTCAACGCGCCGTTCTCCAACACCCGCAGCGTCGCCGAGCTCGTGATGGGCGAGATCGTCATGCTGATCCGCGGCATCTTTCCCAAATCGCAGGCGGCCCATCGCGGCGAGTGGATCAAGTCGGCGGCGAACAGCTACGAGGTGCGCGGCCGAACGCTGGGCATCATCGGCTACGGCAATATCGGCGCGCAGCTGGGCATCATCGCCGAAAGCGGCTTCGGCATGCGGGTGCTCTATCACGACGTGCTCGATCGCCTGCCGCTGGGCAATGCCCGGCCCGCCAGCAGCCTGCGGGAGCTGTTGACCGAGAGCGACGTCGTCTCGCTGCATGTGCCGGAGACGCCGGAGACGGCGGGCATGCTCGGCGCCGCCGAGATCGCGTCGATGCGGCCGGGCAGCCTGGTCATCAACGCGTCGCGCGGCACGGTGGTGGATATCGACGCCCTGGCCGAGGCGCTGAAGCGGCAACACATCCTGGGTGCCGCGATCGACGTCTTCCCGGAGGAGCCGTCCGGCGCCGATGTGCCGTTCGTCTCGCCGCTGCGCGGCCTCCCCAACGTCATCCTGACGCCGCATATCGGCGGCAGCACGGCCGAGGCGCAGGAGCGGATCGGCGTCGAGGTTGCGCGCAAGCTGGCCGACTACAGCGACGTGGGATCCAGCCTGGGTGCGGTCAATTTTCCGCAGGCGCAATTGCCGATACGGCCGGCCGGCACACGCTATCTGCATATTCACCAGAATGTGCCGGGCCTGCTCGCCCGCACGGTCGAGGTGTTTTCCTCGCGCAACGCCAACATCACCGGCC
>DATMGU010000110.1:0-75390 GCA_035555315.1 Allostellaceae bacterium | reverse complement strand
GGCCTTGGCGCCGATATCGACGCCCTTGGTCGGTTCGTCGAGCAGGATCAACTGGGCATCCTGTTCGATGATACGGCCGAACAGGACTTTTTGCTGATTGCCGCCGGACAGCGCCTTGATCGGCCGGTCCAGATGCCCCCTGGTGCCGATCCGGCCGAGCAAGGTGCGCGCCGCGGCGTCCGCGCCGCGATGATCGACCAAGCCGGCGCGGCGATAGCGCCGGAGGGTCGGCAGGACGACGTTTCGAAAGGCGGACATCTGTGGAATGAAACCGTCGCGCTTACGCTCCTCGCTCAGGAAGGCGATGCCGGCCTTCTGGGCGTGAGCGGGCGCCCGGGGCGTGTAAGGCTGGCCCGCCAGGTCCAACGTGCCGCCCGTCATCGGCTCCAAACCCATCAGGGTGCGCAGAAAGCGGGTTCGTCCCGAACCGACCAGGCCGTAGATGCCGAGGACCTCACCCGCCGCGGCCTGGAGGTTGACGCCGTCGAGGTGCGGTCCCTTGAGGTCACGCACCTTGATCACCGTCCGGCCCAAGGTTTCCGAACGACATTCCCGCTCGACCTGGCGGTGGCCGCCGTCGCCGACGATGGCGTCGACGATCGCGGCCTTGGTCAGTTCCGCCCGTTCCGCCTGCAGCACGACCCGCCCGCCCGACAGCACCGTCGCCTCGTCGCAGATCGACAGCACCTCGTCGAGCTTATGGGACACCAGCACGACGCCGATCGACCGCTCCGTCGCGATGCGCCGGACGGCTTGCAACATCTCCTCGGCTTGCCGGCCGTCAAGGGCTGTGGTCGGTTCGTCGAGCAGCAGGAAACGCGCGTCGCTGTCGAGATTGGCCACCACCTCGACCATTTGCTTGTCGGGATGGGATAATGTCCGGACCGCCGCCGCCGCGTCGACGCGCAGGCCGAAATCGGCTAGTACCCGGCGCGTGTGGGCCAGCATGTCGGCGCTGTCCAGGAAGCCGGCGCGCTTGAGCTCCCGGCCGAGGAACAGGTTTTCCGTCACCGTCAGGTTCGGGATCAGGCGCAATTCCTGATAGACGCAGGCGATGCCCTGGCTCAGCGCCTCGCGCGGCGAAGCCAGATGCAGAACGCGCTCGCCGATCGCCAGCGTGCCCTCGTCGGGTGGCTGCACACCGGCGAGAATTTTCAGAAGTGTCGATTTGCCGGCGCCGTTATGGCCGAGCAGGCCGTGGATCGTCCCCGGCCGCACGGTGAAATCGATGCCATGAAGCACGGCGGTGCCGGCAAAACCCTTCTTGATGCCGGTTGCACGGTAGACGTCTGGGCTGATCATCGGGGCGCCGTCCATCTTTCCTTGCGGATCGGGCTCATGGCGGATACGCGATCCGATCCGCCATGAGCCGAAAGGCTCAATAGGCCTTGTCGACCGTACCCGCGGCATTGTCCTTGTTGACGAGCAGCGGCGGGCTGTCCACCACCGGCGCCAGCTTTTCACCGTTGAGATATTTCTTGATGTTCTCGACCTGGATCTGGGCAAGCTTGGCCGGCTCCTGGATCGCGCCCGCCTTGAGGATCGAATTGTCGGCGACATATTGCACGCCGAGCTTATCGACGAAGGCGTAAAGCGTGATGTCGTTGCGGCCGAGCTGCTGGATCGCCGCCATGGCGCCGAGGGCCGCGGGCTCGGTGTCGGAATAGACGACATTGATGCCTGGGTTGCCCTGCAGCATCTCGGTCGTCACCTTGAGTGCCGTCGTCTCTTCGACCTTGCCGTTGACCAAAGCGACGAACTTCGCGTTGGGGTTGGCGGCGAGCGCTTCCTTGAAGCCGTCGTCGCGGGCATTGGCCGCGACCGAGGTCGGCTCGCCGACTATGCCGACCACGGCCTTGCCGGTCGGCCCGACATCCTTCAAAAGCTGTTGGCCGACATAGGTGCCGCCGGCTTTCTGGTCGGTCTGTACCGCCTGCACCACCGTCAGCTTCTGCGCCTTCAGAGATTCGGGGTCGGGCAGCAGATTGATGGTGAAGACGGGGATCTTGGCCGCGTTGAGTTCCGCGACCGAGGCGACGCAAGGACCCGAGGAGACACAGTTGAGGGCGACCGCCGAGACCTTCTGCTGCACGAAGCTCTGGATCTGCGACAGCTGCTTGGCGTCGTCATTGTCGGCGATCAGGACCTTGATGGTGAAACCTTGCGCGGCGGCGTTGGTCTCGAAGCTCTTCTTCATGGCGACGTAATAGGGATTGGTCAGGTTGGGCAAGGCGACGCCCAGCGTCTTTGCCTCCTCCGCCCCCGCCGAGCCGGCGAGACCAAGCGCTGCCAAACCCGCCGCTGTCAGACCCACCGCGACGCCCAAGATGCGTTTACCAATATCGGCCATTGTTCTTCCCTCCCGCTTGATGTTGGACCGTTCCCGCTTAGGCGGGGCCGGCCGGGTTCCGCCGGCCTTCAGGTGCCGGACGAAGTTTTCCCCTCAACAGCGCTTTCCAGGGCAGCGACAGCCGGTGCGACGCGCGCATCGTGTCGAAGGTGACGCCGAACAGGATGATCAGGCCGATCACCAGGGGCTGCCAGTAGGCGCTGACGTTGAGGACATTCATGAGATTGGAGATGGTCGCGATCAGGGTCGCGCCGATCATGGCGCCGGCGATCGAGCCGTTGCCGCCGAACAGGCTGACACCACCGACGACGGCGCCCGCGATGGAGAAGAACAACTCGTCGCCGCGTCCCGCCGTCGGATAGCCGGTCATCAGGCGCGAGCCGTAGATCAGGCCGCCGCAGGCACCGCACAGGCCGGAGATGGCGTAAACCAGCACCGTGACGCGGGAGATATTGACCCCCGCCAGGCGGGCGGCATCGGCATTGCCGCCGACGGCGAAGATATGGGTGCCGGTCACGGTGCGGCGCAGGAACTGTATGGCAATGAAAATGGCGATGGCGAGCGCGATCACCGGAAACGGAATGCCGAACAGGCGCGACTGGCCGATCATCCGATAGCCGAGCTGCATGACCCGGATAGACTCCGCCCCGGTGATGATTTGCGGGATCGAGGCTGCGACACCCATCATGGCGAAGGTGACGATGAAGGGCGGCACGCCGGTGCGGTCGATGATCAGGCCGTTGACGGCACCCGCCAGCGCGCCGATGCCGAGTGTCAGCAGCGCCGCCAGCGGCCAAGGCAAGCCCAGGGTCTGCATCAGCACTGCCGCGCAGACGCAGGTCATGGCGACGACCGAGCCGCAGGAAAGATCGATGCCGCCGGTGAACAGCACGAAGGATTGGCCAAGGCAGAGAAAGCCGATCACCGCGCCGTTGAGCAGCAGCACCATGAGATTCGACAGGGTGAAAAAGTTCGGCGAGGCCAGGGCGCCCGCCGTCAGCACCAGAACCAGCACCGAGGCGATGCCGAGCTCGGCGGGAAGACGGAGGCGGTGGCCCGGTGTCGGTTCCTGCGTCATCGCAAGTGTCCTTGTCCCTGTGCCGTCGTTTCAGCCGCGGCTTGGCGATAGGCTGCGCGAACCGAGGGGCCGGCCTCGCCCTGGCGCGGTTCCGCCACCAGGTCGAGTGTCGGCGCCCAAGCAGTGGCGAGGTCGCCGACCGGGCGGCCCGTCATGGCGGCGGCGGCTTGCACGGCGGCCCCGCCGGCGGCGGTTTCGACCATCGGGCAGCACCACACCGGCCGCCCAGTGAGATCGGCCAGAACTTGACGATAGGCGAGGGAGCGCGAGGCGCCGCCGGTCAGGATCAAGCGCCCGTCCATCGGCACGGCCGCAGCGGCAAGCAGGTCGCCTCCTTCGAGCAACCCGCACAGCACGCTCTCGACCGTCGCCCGGGCAAGATCCGCGCGGGTGCTGCCGGTGCGCAGGCCAACCAAGGTGCCGGAAGCGTCGGGCCGGTTGGGCGTGCGTTCGCCGTCGAGATAGGGCACGAGCACCAGGCCGTGGGCACCGGCATCGGCCGCCAGGGCGAGACGGTCGAAGGCCTCGACATCGATGCCCATCAGGGCGCGGAAGGTGTCCGTCACCTTGGCGGCGTTCAGGGTCGTGACCATGGGCAGGAAGTTGCCCGAGGCATCCGCGTAGCCGTTGATGGCGCCGGTCTCGTCGCACACGGGGATCGTCGTCACGCCGTAGATGGTGCCGCTGGTGCCGACCGAGATCACCGTATCGCCCGGGCGGATCGCCAGCCCCAGCGCGGCCGTCATGTTGTCGCCGCTGCCGGCGCCGACCACGGCGCCGACGAGGTCTTCAAGCCCCGGGGCAGGCTGCACCGTCCCGGCGCGGGCGTCGGAAGCAATGATCGTCGGCAGGCGCGACGCCCAATCGATTCCCGGCACGGCGAGATCCGCCAGGTCCGGCTCCCACCGGTTCTCGAAGGGATTGAGATAACCGGTACCGGAACCGCCGCCCCGTTCGGTCACCGCCCGGCGGCAGAGCCGGTAGACGATGTAGTCGGCCGGCAGCAGGACATGCCTCGCCTGGGCGACCAACCCCGGATGGCACCGCTCGGTCCAGGCGAGCTTCGAGACGGTCAGCGCCGGGCCGGGCACCGACCCCGTGCGTGTGGCCCATGCGCCGGCGGCGAGCCGGTCGCAGAGCGTGAGCGCATCGGGCGCCGGCTCGGTATCGTTCCACAATTTCGCCTTGCGCAGGGGTCGGTCGTCCGCGTCGAGCAGGACGAGGCCGTGGCCCTGGCCGCCGACCGACAAGGCGGCGATCCGGGGCAGAAAGGCGGAAAGCCGGGCGAATGCGGCAAGCAGTGCCTGCCACCAGGCTTCCGGATCCTGCTCGCTGACCGGCGGCATGACCGGCGGATGTGGCGTACGCGCCTCCGCCATCACGGCGCCGTCGCTCAATCGGCGGAGAACGACCGTGCAGGACTGGGTCGAGGAGTCGATGCCCGCCACCAGATCGCGCATGGCGGTTCTCACCGTTCCGTCGGGCCGAGGCGGGTCAGAGAATCCGCCGCATCGCGGCCCACCGCCCCCGAGGGATGGGTGAACAGCAGGCGTTCCCAAGAGTAACCGCGAGCGGTGCGTCCGACTTCCACCAAGGCGTCGATCACGGCCGCCATCGCCAGGGACGAGCCGGTGGCAACCACGGCGCCAAGGTCGGCATTGATCGGCAAGGTCAAGGTTATTACATGATCGGCCATGCGGGCGAGAGCGGAGTCCGGCGCCGCGGTGATCACGATCAGCTTGCCGCACAGGGTGCGGGCACGCTGGCAGAATTCGTTGAGTTCGGCCGAACTGCCGCCCTTGGACAAGGCCACGACCATGTCTTCCGGTCGCAGCACGCCGAGGCCGCCATGAAGGCCGTCGGCCGGGGGTAGATGGAAAGCGGGCGTGCCGCCGACAGAGAGAAGGTGGGCGGCTCGGCTGGCGACCGCCCCCGAGGTGCCGCTGCCGGTTACGAGCACTTTGCCTTGGCACGCGATCAGGGCTTCAGCCACCGCCAAAAAACTCTCATCGATGCCGTCGACCGCCGCCAGCACCGCTGCCGCGTCGGCGCGCACGACATCCCGTGCCCGTTCCAGAAGCTCATTGTTAACGGTCACGATGGCGCCTCCCGTCGTCCTTTCTCAAGGTCCTATAGGGATCGCGATAATTCGTCAAGTGAGCGTATATATGCTCATTTGAGCGATAAAGAGAAGATCATGTTTTCTCGAGTAAAGTCCGCGCCGTACCGGCATCGGTGACCAGCATCGAAATCCAGCGGCCCTTGAGGACGGCGGCGATGGCGTCCGTCTTGCGGGCGCCGCCGCCGATACCGATGACGTTGGGAACCCGGCGCAGCTGGTCGCTGGTCAGGCCGAGACCCAGGGTATCGAGCGGGCTTGAGACGATGCGGCCCTCGTCGTCGATCAGCGTCGCGCAGAGGTCGGCGCGCACGCCGGCGGCCAGTGCTTCATCGCGCCAGAGGGCCGGGAAGCCGGCACAGAAGCATGAATCGGGTGGCCGCCAGGAGCCGATGCCGACGGCCAGGACGTCGATCCGGTCATAGCGCTGCATGGTGTCGGCGATCGACGGCTCCATCCGCAGGCGGCGCATCAGTTGCGGATCTTCCGCCCACATCGGGCCGTAGATCGGAAAGGCCGTACCGCCGCTGATGCCGGCGATGCGATGAACGAGCTCGACTGGATTCTGGGAAAAATCGAGGCCGGCGGGGCTGCCCGCGACCTGGATGACATCGACCTTGGGCAAGCCGGTCAGGGCCTGGGCCGTCGCCGCCAGGGTCCGACCCCAGGCGATGCCGAGAAGCTGCCCTTCGGACAAGGTCTCTTCGAGCAGGCGGGCCGCCAACAGCCCCAATTGCTGGGTCAATTCCGGAAACGGCAGATCGGGGCCATCGAGCACCAGGACGGCCTTGAGGCCATGGCGTCGCCGCAGGGCCTCGGCCAGTTCGGTATTCAGGTCACCGGGCTCGGTCACGACGAAGCGGATGATCTCTTCTTGAATGGCGAGATCGATGAGGCGAGCGACCTTGAAGCGGGAAATGCCGAGTTCTTCGGCGATGTCCGATTTGGTTTGTTGCCCGATGAAATATCGCCGGGCCACCAGGGCCGCCTGGACGCGTTGCAGGGGTCGGCGAGTCATGAAAAAGCCTTTGTTCTCTGACGATGAGGCTTCTTCTACTGCATACCCTCCGACAGGCGAAGCCGATCCAAGCTGGATGGCGTGTCCCGTCAGTACACGGGCTCGGCCGGCTTACTGGGGGTCGCCGCGTCTGCTACAGGCGAGGCTCGGTCTGCGACAGTAGTTTCGCCAAATCCTTGCTGACGAACGGCTTCGCCAGCGTAGGCACCTGCGCGAACTTGGGATCCACGCCCTGCCGCCCATAGCCTGTGGCGAAGACGAACGGAATGCCGCGCGCCGTCAGCAACTCAGCAACCGGATAGCTCGGTTGGCCGTCCAAGTTGACGTCTATTATCGCAAGATCAAACGAACCGGTTTTTGCGATCTGAAGAGCTTCCTCCATGCGGGATACGACGGCGCCGACCTCATGTCCCATATGCGTCAGCATGTCCTCGATCAGCATCGCGACCATGCCTTCATCTTCGACCACCAGAATGCACAGCTTCTTGGCGGGATCGCTCGTCGGCTTCGCCTGAAGGGGCGACTGGGCACCGTGACCACTCATGATAGGGGCGCCTCAATTTCGCAGATGACGCCACTCGGCGGAAACAAGAGCTTTACCTGCGCGCCGAGCTCGCGAGCCAGCGCACGCTCGATGAGGCGAGTCCCAAACCCTCTCCGACTTGGTGTTTCCACGCGTGGGCCCCCCGTCTCTTCCCAGCGCAGGTGCAGCCGAGGCTCCGGGTTCGAACTTGTCACCTGCCACGTAATTTTGATGCGGCCCGCGCCGTTTACCAGCGCGCCGTATTTCGCGGCATTGGTGCAAAGTTCATGGAGTGCCATGGAGAGCGAAAGCGCCACTTTGGGGCGTAATAGGAGCGGCGGTCCGGTGATTTCAAAGCGCTCTGCCGGTTCCGCGCAGATGGGCGCGATCGTCCCCTCGACGAGTTCCTGGAGCTCCGCTCCTTCCCAGCTTTCCCGTGTAAGAGCGTCATGCGCCCTCGACAGGGCGACCAGCCTGCTTTCGAATTGCTGGAGGCTCGCACCATGGTCGCCACGGAATGTCTGCGCAGCGATCGACTGAACCGTAGCCAGCGTGTTTTTCACGCGATGGTTCAACTCGTTGACCAGCAGCTGACGGCGCTCTTCCTGCCGCCGTCGCTCGGTTATATCGCGCGCGATCTTGGAGGCGCCGACGATCTTACCCTCGGCGTTCTTCAGCGGCGAGACGGTCAACGAGATATCGAGCAGGCTGCCATCCTTGCGCATCCGGACCGTCTCATAGTGGTCGATGCGCTCACCGCGCCGGATGCGGTCGAGAATTCCGGGTTCCTCGTCCTGCCGAGCGGGTGGCAGCAGAATGTTCACCGGCCTGCCGATGACCTCATGCGCCTCGTATCCGAAGAGGTGTTCGGCGCCCTTGTTCCAAGTCTGAATGACCCCGAGGGTATTCTTGCTGACGATAGCGTCGTCCGAGAACTCGACGATCGCCGCGAGCCGCTGCGCATAGTCTTCGGCTTTCCTTCGATCGGTGATGTCCAGCAGCATGTTGACGGCGCCGACCAACGTCCCGGCCTCGTCGAACAGCGGGGTTGGGTAAGGGACGAACGGCACGCGAGTTCCGTCAGGCCGCTCGGCGATGGCTTCCACGCCTCGGATCGGCCGCTTTTCCTTGAGCGCTATCGCCATGGGACATTGATCATGCGGCAAAGGGCTGCCATCGGACCGGTAAAGCTTCCACGTGACGCACCATTTGTCGGTTCCCAGCTCCGGCCGGCGCCCGGACATTTCGACCGCCGCCTGATTGTAGAAGGTGATGCGGCCTTCGGCGTCGGTCGCGTAAATGGCGGTAGGAAGCGCCTCCAGCACTTCACGTAGCCGCCGCTCGCTCTCGCGAACGGCGTCCCCACGGCGCTTCCGCTCCGTCTCCCTGCGAGCCGTGACGTCATGAAAACAGTTGATGGCCCCGATGATTTCGCCGGTCTCATCTCTGATCGGATCGATATTGACCCGCGTGTGGATGCGGCGTCCGGATGGTTGCTCGATGACAACCTCCATCTCTCGGTGCGATCGGCCGGTATGGATCGCGTCAGCCATCGGCGTATCCCGATGCACTAATGGACGCCCATCGGGCCAGAATAACCGGTATGAGCCGCAATAGAGCTCGCCAGGGTCGCCAATCCGAGGTTCCCGCCCCCAGATTTCGGCCGCCTTGCGATTATACCGCGTGATCCGACCTTCCGCGTCGCAAGCATAAACGGCGGCCGGCAGCAGATCCAAGATCGTCTGATCGACCGGGAGAGCCGGGGCTCTCATGATCGGGATTTTCTCAGCCAGTGATCCCGCCGCCATTCCAAGCCTCCCCTATCGCACGCAGTGCTTGGCGGCTTTCTCGCCATGCCGCCCGGCCTGTGCTCCCTTCGCGGTTACCGCGCACTATGCCAACGGAGGATGCGGACCTCCGCCGACGGCGGGCGTGAGCGCTGGCCCGGGCAACTACAAACATGTGAAAACACGACAAGTTCCTAGGCGGCCGAAAGCCTCGTCCTCTGCGCGGATTGCGCACTCGAACGGTTGCCCCATGGGCCGGCGAGGGGGAAGTGGCGCCTCCGCTAGAGGGTATGCGCTCTGTCTGCGCCGTGTTACCGGCCCGCCGGGTTACGGCGAGGGCGGCCGAACGAGCGTGCGGCGGTATCTTTCGGCATCCCAACCGATCAGCTCGGCCTCGTCTTGAGGTCTCAAATACTTGAGCGTCATATGATCGGGGATGCGCTCGAGCACCAAAGCGAGACAGAGCGCCATTTCTTCGGCACCGGCATCGATGTCGCGCCGGACCAGGGCGCCGAGACCGGGCACCAGCAGCAAGGCCGGCGGGAGGTGCTCCCTCGATCGCCAATCGGCGCAGGCCGGCTGGAAGCGGTCGGGTTCGACCACGGTCGCCCCGGGACCGAGGAACACCACATGGTCCGGATAGAGGGACCCTTGGTATGCTCGACATAGGCTGAGCGGATCGATCGCGATCCCATGGACCGCCTCATGGCGCGGCAGGCGGAAGGGGCTTGCATCGGCCAGCGCGCGAAGCCGCGCCGGATCCGGAACGCCGGCCGGCCGCGGGGGGCCGCCGATCCGTCCCTCTATCTCCGCGACGAGCGCGCGCGCCGCCGCCGCCGACGGCGCCCCAACAACGAGCCCGTGATTTTCCAGAACGAGAATGTCGGCCGCGCCATCTTCGAGCGCGCGCGCGACGACCTGGGTCAAGGTCGGGCCGGGCTTGTGATAGGGGATCCAATGCCAGCGGAGGCCGTGAAGCGCGCGGCCGAAGACCGCCTGCCCATCGTCGCGGACGGCGAGTGCTATGGTCGCGACGGAATGGACATGGACGACGACGCGATGCGGCAGCAGCGCATGCAGGCTGGTCTCGATCGACGGGCGAAGCCCGGTCGGGCCGCCATCCCGGTGCGCCGGGCCGACGGGGTCCGCCAACCGTGTCGCGATGCCGCTGCGCAGGACCGCGAGATCGGTGGGCACGAACAGATCCCGCGTCTCGGCATCGGCGAGCCAGGTGCCCGACGCTTTGATCCAGAGCAGGCCGTCCTGCTTGATCGAGATATTGCCGCCGGCCCCCTGGACGAGCAGCGGGTTGCTCCCGATCTCCGCCGACAAAGCGACGATTTCGTTCCGCCATGTCGCCATGCTCGCTTCCTGCTCCTTCACCAGCGGAATGTCGACAGGATGAAATCCGGTGGATCGATCCGCCTGTCCGCCGGGGCCGATACGGGGTTTGGGACGCCGCTCAGCACGCGGATCGTCGCGAGGCCGATGGCCTGGGCGCCGGCGATGTCCGTCTCGGGATTGTCGCCGACCATGACCGTGCGCGCGGGCGCCGTGCCCAGCGCGTCGAGGCAGGCCGCGAAGACCTCCGGCCAAGGCTTGCCGACATATCGAACCCGGCCGCCCAGGCTTTCATAGAGAGCCGCGAGGGCGCCGACGCTGTCGATCAAGCGGCCGCCATCGACCGCGACGCGATCGGGATTGGCGCAGACCATCGGTAGTCCGCGCTCGGCGGCGACCGCGAGGAGCGGGCGGTAGTCGTCGACGCTGCGGGCCGGCGTGTCGATACCGCTCGCCAGCACGAAATCCGCCGCTGCCGGGGACGATGCGCGTTCGAGATCGAGCCCGTCCAATAGGCTGTGATCGTCGCCGCGCGTCACATGCAGGCAGCGCCGCCCCAGGGAGCGCCAGAACGGCTCTGGTCTGTCGCGCAGCGCCTGCCATGTCACCTCGCCCGATGTCACGATGTGGCTGTAGAGCCGTGCCGGAATGCCGAGCCGGATGAGCCTGTTCCGGTTGGTCTCCGCCCTTTTTCCGGAATTGGACAGGATCGCGACCGGCTTTCCGGCCGCGGCGAGCTGCCTGAGCGCGTCCAAGACACCGGCATAAGGCGCGATGCCGTCATGCAGCACGCCGTACTGGTCGAGGATGAAGGCATCGAAGACCGGCGCCACGAGGGCCATGCCGTCAATGGTCTCGGTCATCGTCCGAGCACGCCGCGTCGGGCGAGCAGAGCCGTGCCGTAGGCGGCCTCGAGACTGATCGGCGGCGGCATGGGCACCTTGAGCCGGCCGGCACGGATCTCCGACCAAGCCGCGTTGTCCGCACCGCTGCCGACGGTCCGCACCGTCCGGACGCTCGGTGCGCCCAGTTCGGCGAGCCGCGTATAGGCCCGCCGCTCGACATTGGCGATGCCTTCGAGCAGGCCCTGTAGGAACTGGGCATCGTCCCGCGGCCGAGGGTCGACGGCGGACTCCATGTCGGGTGCATTGATCGGGAAGCGTTCGCCCCGTCCGGGCAGCGGCCAATAATCCAGACCGGTCGGATGGGCGGGATCGAGATGCCTGCTCAATTCGATCATTCTCTCTCTATCGAAATATCTCAACAGGGCGGCCCCGCCCGTGTTGGCGGCGCCACCGGGGAGCCAGAGTTCGCCCAGGCGATGACTGTAGATGCCGTCGGCCGGGGAGAAGATCGGGCGATCGGTCAGCAGCTTGATGACCAGGGTGGAGCCGAGCGACGTGACGCCGTCGCCGGGCTCGTGCGCGCCCGTCGCGAGGAAGGCGGCGACGCCGTCCGTCGTGCCCGCGACCACCGGAATGCCCTCGGGCAGGCCAAGTTCCCGGGCCGCCGACCGGCCGAGCCGTCCGATCGGCGTCCCCGGCGGCACCACTTCCGGCAGAAGCGCCCGCTCCACCCCCAGGGCGTCGAACCAGCCGGGCCAGCGTCGGGCGATCCCGTCATAGCCGAGCTTCAGCACGTTGTTCTCGTCGCTCACCCCAAACCGGCCGGTCAGCCGCCCGGCGAGCCAGTCGGCCTGATGGAGCAGATGCCGCGCCGAGGCCGGTCGTCCCGGCTGCAAATGCAGCAGCTTGGCGAGCGCCGACGTCGGCCCGTGGGCGCCGCTTGCCGATGGGGCGACCGCGGCGATGCGCTCCGCCTGGGCAACCGCCCGCGCATCGTTGTAGAGCAGCGCCGGCCCGAGCGGCGTGCCGGTCCGGTCGGCGAACAGGATCGTGCCGGACGTGCCATCCACCGCGCAGGCCGCGATCTCGGCCCGACCGGCGCGCTCGATCATCTGACCGATCGAGGTCGTGAGGGCGCGCCACCAGTCGGCCGGATCCTGCTCGATCGCCGGGCCGCTCCGCCGTGACGGCGGCAAGGGCGCCGATCCCTGGGCCGCGATGCGCCCCGCCTCGTCGATCGCGATCGCGCGAACGCCGGAGGTGCCGGCGTCGATGCCGACGAAGAGCGGTCGCGTGGGGGGCGTCATGCGCGCAGCATCGGTTCGACCGCCGCGCGACCGAGCCACGCCTCCAGGATCGATCCGGCTTCGGCCGGCAGATGGAGGCCGTGCTTGGTGCGGCGCCACAGGATATCCTCGGCGGTTACCGCCCATTCCTCGTCGACGAGATAGCGGATCTCGGCCTCATAGAGCCGATCGCCCAGCCCGCGACCCAGATCCGCGAGCCGCCGGGCATCGCCGACGACCCGCGCCGCGCGCGTGCCGTAGAGGCGCGCATAGTGCCGGGCGAGATCCGGTGGCAGCCAGGCATGGGCCGCCCGGAAGGCGGCGAGGAACCGGTCGAAATCGGCATCCGCCATATCGCCGCCAGGCAGCGGCTCGTTTGCCGTCCAGGGCGCGCGCAGACCCGGTAGGAACGGTCGCAACCGCTCCAGGGCGTGTTCCGCGAGCTTGCGATAGGTCGTGATCTTGCCGCCGAAGATCGACAGGAGCGGCGCTTCGCCGATCGACCCGTCGATGTCGAACACATAGTCGCGGGTCACGGCCGACGGGTTTTCGGTCGCGTCGTCGTAGAGCGGGCGGATGCCGGAGAAGGCATGGACCACGTCGCCCGGTCCGATCGCCTTGGCGAAATACCGGTTGGCCACGCCGCACAGATAGGCGATCTCGTCCGGCTCGATCGCCACCGCGTCCGGCTCGCCGTCATAGGGGATGTCCGTGGTGCCGATCAGCAGATAGTCCTGCTCGTAGGGATTGACGAAAATGACCCGCCTATCCGGGTTCTGGAGCAGATAGGCCTGCGGACCGGCATAGTGCTTCGGCACCACGATGTGGCTGCCCTTGACGAGCCGCACGCGCTTGCCGGTGTTTTGCCCGGTCACCCGGCTTAGCACCCCATCGACCCAAGGCCCGGCGCCGTTGACCAGGACGCGGGCATGGATCTGCCGGGTCTTGCCCGTGCGATGGTCGAGAAGATCCACCAGCCAGAGCCCGGCCGAGCGGCGGGCTGTCACGCACTCGGTCCGCGGCAGGATGCGGGCGCCGTGCTCGGCCGCGGATTTCGCGTTCAGGATCACGAGCCGGGCATCGTCGACCCAGCAGTCCGAATATTCGAACCCGCGCGCATAATCGGTCTTCAGCGGGGCGCCCTCGGGAGCCCGCGACAGATCGAGCCCGCGTGACGCCGGCAGCCGCCGGCGGCCGCCCAGATGATCATAAAGCAACAGGCCGAGCCGAATCAGCCAGACCGGCCGCTGCGCCCGGTCGTGCGGCAGGACGAAGCGCATGGGCCAGATGATGTGCGGCGCCAGGCGCAGCAGGACTTCGCGCTCGATCAGCGCCTCTCGCACCAGGCGGAATTCGTAATATTCGAGATAGCGCAACCCGCCATGGACCAGCTTGCCGCTGCGCGAGGAGGTGCCCTGGGCGATGTCGTCCTTCTCGCACAGCACGACCGAGAGGCCGCGCCCGGCCGCGTCGCGGGCGATGCCGGCGCCGTTGATGCCGGCACCGACGATCAGCAGATCGACCGGCGCCTCCCGAGCGCTGCCATCCGGTCGGTCTTTGAAGGACGAGCCCGTGTCGGCAGCCATTTCAGGCACCCGCGCGGCTCGCCTTCGGCTGCAGCCCGTAGGATTTGAACTTGTCGATGACGCGACCGATCTCGTCGTCGGGCAGCAGCACGGGGCCGCCGATCTGCAGCGAATAAAAATACTGCTTGGCGAGCGTTTCGAGTTCGACCGCGAGCCACATGGCCTTTTCGAGCGTCGCACCCGTCGCGATCATACCGTGATTGGCCAAGAGACAGCAGGTCCGGCCTTCGAGCGCCTCGATCGCCGCCGCGCTCAGTTCCGCCGTGCCGTAGGTCGCGTAGCGCCCGCACCTCACCGAATTGCCGCCGCTCACCGCGATCATGTAATGCACCGCCGGGATATCGAGGCGCTTGATCGCGAGCACGGACGAAAAGGTCGGATGGGCATGGACGATGGCGCCGACCTCCGGCCGATGCTGGAGGATGTCCCGATGGAAGCGCCATTCGCTCGACGGCGCCAGCGGCCCGTCCCAGCTGCCGTCGAACCGCAGGAAGGGCAGATCATCCGGCTCGAGCGTGCGGTAGGGGACACCGGTCGGCGTGATGATCAAGCCGTCCCGCCAGCGGGCGCTGATGTTGCCCGAGGTGCCTTGATTGAGACCGTTCGCGTTCATCTCCAGGCAATGGGCAATGATGCTTCGGCGCAGGGACAGTTCTTCGTCCATGAGCGGGTTCCTCTTGTCGGTTCAGGCGGGATTGAGCGCGGGCTCGCCCGCGAGATAGCGGCGGACTTCCTCGGCGACCATGTCGGCGGCGCGCCGGACGGTGCGCAGCGAGGCGCCGGCGATGTGCGGCGTGAGGGTGACGTTTCCCAGGCGCAGGAGCGGCGAGGCGGCGTCCGGTGGCTCGCGGTCGAAACATTCGAGTGCCGCGCCGCGGAGCCTGCCGCTCGCCAGCGCGTCGTGGAGCGCGCGATAGTCGACCAACGGTCCACGGGCGGTATTGATGAAATAGGCGCCGGGCTTCATTCGCGCGAAGGCGGCGGCGTCATGCATGCCGGTCGTCTCCGCCGTTACCCGTTGATGACAGGACACGATGTCGGACGAATGGTAGAGCGTCTCGATATCGACCTGTTCCACGCCGTCGGCCGGCGGGATGTCCACATAGGGGTCGCAGACCAGAATCCGGCAGCCGAACGGCCGCAGCAGCGGCGGGATCTTCGAGCCGACATGGCCGTAGCCGATCAGCCCGACGGTCATGTCGCACAATTCCTCGCCGGTCATATCCGCCCGGTAGAGGTCGCCGCGCCATTCGCCACGGCGCAGCGCGTCGTGCCCCGCCGTGATCAGCCGCGTCTGCGCCAGGATGACGCCGATGGTGAATTCCGCGACCGCCGTCGCGTTGCGGCCGGGCGCGTTCACGACCTTGACGCCGCGCTCGGCCGCCGCCCCGACATCGATATTGACCGGGCCGCCGCGCGACACGGCGATGAGCTTCAGATAGGGCGCCCGATCGAGCATGGCGGCCGTGACGGGTGCCACATGGTTGACCAGGATCTCCGCCTCGGCGAGGAGCGGCGCCAGAGCCTCCGGATCCCCGACGCATTCGCGCAGGCCATAGGCATGGACCATCGGCTCGTCGGGCCAGGGCAGCTCATGAGCGGTGATGGCGAGATCCGCGTCGAGCCGCCGCAGGGCTTCGCTGAAGATCTCCGGTTTCATGAAGCGGTCGCCGAAGACCGCGATCTTGAGCGCTGTCATGCCACGATATCCTCCTGCTGGGCGGGGATCGCGAAACCGTCCGCGCCGACGCCGGGATGACAAGCGCTTGGGCCGAAGGCCTCGCTGAGGTGTCTGGCGCGTTCGAGCCCCCGCCAGACGCCGGTCATCGACCGATAGCCGGCCCGGTAGCTCGGATAGAGACTTTGATAGATCGCGCGGAGGGCGTCGTCCGGCTCCTCGATCGCGCCGAAGGTCGGGCGGACCCAGTGCTCGCAGGCCTCCGCCAGGTCCTTGAAATGGCCGAGCGAGACGGTCGCCATCATTGCGGCGCCCGCGGCGCCGGTCTCCGCCCGCTCGATCGTGCGGATCGGCCGCCCGAGCACGCTTGCCAGGATCCGGCGACAGAGGGCGCTGCGCGCGGCGCCGCCCGACAGGCGGATCTCGGCCGGCGCGCCGCCGAGCGCGTCGTAGCAATCCCGCGCGGCGAAGGCCAAGCCTTCGTAGACCGCGCGCATCAGCTCGAAGGCCGAGGTCTTGCTGCTCAACCCCAGGAATTGTGCCCGCGCCAGCGGCTCGACGAACGGGCCGCGTTCGCCCGTGGCGCAGATGAATGGGTGATAGAGCAGCGCCCCTGGTGCGGCCTCGGCCGCTCGTCGTTCGAGCGTCGCGAGCAGAGGGGCGGGGTCGGGCCGGCCGGCGCCGCTCGCTTCGACGAGGTCGGACGCCATCGCGACGAACCAGTCGATGTTGAGGGTCGCCGCCATGTTGGACTGAATGGCGGCGGCATGGCCCGGAACCATGAAGGGCATGGTATAGCCGACCTGATCGCCCAACGGCACGGCGGCGGTCGGACAGAGACGCATGTGCATGCCGGTGCTGCCGAGGATCGTGACGCCGACATCGCGGCCTGGATCGTAAAGGCCGGCGCCGAGCGCCGTGCATAGGACGTCGACCGACCCCAGAACGATCGGCGTTCCGGCCCGCAAGCCGGTTTCGGCCGCCGCCGCCGCGACGAGCGGGGCGTGATGCCGCGTGCCGTCGACGATCTCGGGCAGCAGGCGCTTCGCGCTGGTTATCCCCAAGAGTTCGAGGATCGCGTCGTCGTAGCGGCCGGTCCGGAAATCGCCATAGGTGAAGATCCCTTCGGCCGGATCGGTCGCGCGCTCGCCGGTCATGCGGTGATAGAGCCAGTCCTTGCAGTGCAGCGCGGTCGCGGCTCGCTCGAGCAGATCCGGCCGGTTGCGCAGATGCCACGCGATTTGCCCGCTTTGCAGCGACGGATTGAGGCCGGTGCCGGTGATCCGGTAGACGGCGGGTCCGGTCTCGTCGCCACGCCACGCCCGGACGATCTCGCCGGACCGGCCGTCGAGCCACAGCCAGGCCGGTGCCACGGGCGCGCCGGACCGGTCGAGCAGCCAGGTGCCGTCGCCCTGACCCGTCACGGCGAGCGCCGCCGTCCGCTGGGCGAGGTCGGGCACGCGCTCTGCGAGCGCCCGCAGGGTGCGCGCGGCCGATGTCCAGGTCCCGGCGATATCCTGTTCGGCGACGGCGCCCGGCCGGAACGCGACCTGGTTCTTGACGGCGGCCGTCGCGATGTCGCGGCCGTCGAGGGTAAAGGCGACGGCCTTGACGACGGAGGTGCCGGAATCGAGGCCGATGACGAGATCACGCGGCATGGCGGGCCGCCTCGGCGATGCTGCCGCCATGGATCAGGGCGCGGCCTGTTTCCCGATCGAACGCGTGAAGCGCCTCCGGGCGGAGCGCCAGCGTCACGGCGCCGTCCTCGGCAAGGGCGATGCGGCCGTCCGTGACGGCGATCAGGAACAGCCCACCCGCCTCGATGCCGACATGGCTCTGGTCGCCCAGCCATTCGTTCGATACGACCCGGCCCCGGATGGTCAACGAGGCCGGCGCGCCGGCACCCTGCCGCCGGTCATCCACGGCCAAGCTCGCCGATTGCGGCCGGAAGCCGATGGTGATGCGCCGGCCGGCCTCCAGCATCCGCTCGATCGTCTTCCCGGCGGGGGCGGATGGGAGCATCAGCTCGAAGGCCGTCCGTCCGTCCCGGTCGAGTGCCGCGAGCGCCAGCCGACCGTCCCGTCGCAGCACCTCGGCCTCGATGAGGTTCATCGGCGGCTCGCCGACGAAGCCTGCCACGAACAGGTTGACCGGCCGGTCGAGCAGATCGGCGCTCGTGCCGAACTGCTGAAGCGCGCCCTGGTCCATGACCGCGATGCGGTCGGCGAGCGCGATCGCCTCGGTCTGGTCATGGGTGACGAAAACCGTCGTCATGCGATGCCGCCGCAGCCAATCCTTGATGCGCACGCGCAGCACGGCGCGCAGCTGCGGTTCGAGCTGCGACATCGGTTCATCCAGCAGGTAGACATCGGCTTGACGGACCAGGGCGCGGGCCAGGCTGACCCGTTGCTGCTGGCCGCCCGATATGGCGGAGGGATAGTGTTCGAGGATGTCTCCGATCTCGAGCAGCCGGGCGATCTCCGCGACCTTCCTGCCGACCTCGGCCTTGGCGAAGCGCCGCTTCAGGCCGAACGCGATGTTCTCGGCGACGGTGAGCGGCGGGTAGAGCGAATAGCCCTCGAACGCCATGGCGACGTTGCGCGCCGCCACCGGCAGGAGATTGACCGGGCGGTCGCCAATCCGGACCGTGCCCTCGCTGATCCGCTCGAAGCCCGCGATCATGCGCAAGGTCGAAGTCTTGCCGCAGCCGGACGAACCCAACAGACCGATGATCTCGCCATCGGCGATGGCGAGATCGACGTCGCCGACGGCACGCAGCTTGCCAAATGTCTTGCCGAGCTTTTCGAGGGTGAGGCTCGCCATGATCGTCTTCCCTCTCAGAGTGCGGTGCCGGTCGCGGCGTCGAACAGCACCGCCCGCCCCAAATCGAAGCGGGCCCAAAGCGTTTCGGCGGCGGGTGGGTTCGTGGTGCTGGCGATGAGTTCGCCGCCGTCGGCGCCGGCAAGCAGCAGTGCGGTTCGTACGCTGAAGGGCGTCGTGGCGCGGAGCCTGAAGGGTGCCGTGCCGTCGATCGGCTCGCTCGACAATTCGACGTCCTCCGGACGGATGCCGACGAGGCAATCCCAGCCAGAGGCGGCCGGCACCGGTCGATGCCGCAGCGCCAGGGTCTGGCCGAACAGCCGGACCGTGGCGCCGCCGCCCGATGCCTCGACGCGGGCCGGCAGCAGATTGATCGGCGGATCGCCGAACAGGCGGGCGACACGCTGATCGGCCGGGTGATTGTAGATCTCGGCGGGGGTACCGAGCTGGCGCAGGCGATGGTCGAGCAGGATCGCGATCCTGTCGCCGAGCGCCATCGCCTCCCGATAATCCTGGGTGACGTAGAGCGCCGTCGAGCCGAAGCGCTTGAACAGCCGCGGCAGTTCGAGCCGCATCTCGTAGCGCAGCTTCGCGTCGACATTGCGCAAGGGATCGTCGAGCAACAGCACGGCCGGTGCGCGGACCAGGCTGCGCGCGAGCGCCGTCCGCTGTTTCTGGCCGTTGGACAGCGCGCGCGGCAGATGGTCCAGCACATGGTCGATGCGCAGCAGGCTCGCAATCTCGCCGACCCGGCGTTTCATCTGCGTCTCGTCCAGCTGTCGGGCACGCAGCGGGCTCGCGATGTTCTCGAACGCGGTAAGATGGGGGTAGAGCGCGAAATTCTGGAACGCCATGGCGACCTCGCGCCGCTCCGGCGGTACGCCCAGAAGACTGGCACCACCGATCCTGATGTCGCCCCGATCGGGCTCCATGATCCCGGCGAGCAGCCGCAGCAGCACCGTCTTGCCGACGCCCGAGGGGCCGAAGACGGCGAGCGTCTCGCCCCGCTCGATCGCCAGCGACACGCCATCAAGCGCCGGCTTGCTGCCGAAGGATTTCGCGATGTCGTCGAGTTCGATGAAAGCCATGGTCGCCCGCCCTAACCTTTGACCGCGCCGAGCGACAGACCTTCGACCAGATAGCGCTGGGTATAGAGCGCCAGCACCAGGGTCGGCAGGATCGACAGCACCAGGGCGGCGGCGATCTGGCCGTAATGGATGCCCGATGCCGTGATGAAGGCTAGGGCGCCGACCGTCACCGGCTGCACCGCGCTCGATCCGAGGATCAGAGCGAAGATGAAATTGTTCCAGGCGAAGATGAAGGCGAGCAGGGCTGCCGCCGCGATGCCCGGCCGCGCCAGCGGGATGGCGATGCGCCAGAAGGTCTTGAACCAGGAATGCCCGTCGAGCCGGTAGGCCGCCTCGATATCCTCGCTCGCGTCCTCGAAATAGCCGCGCACGATCCACAGGATGAGCGGCAGGGTGATGAGCTGATAGACCCAGATGAGGCCGCCATAGGTGTCGTAGAGGCCGAGGTCCTGGAAATAGATCTGCAGCGGCAGCAGCACGAGGAGTGGGGGCGCGAAGCGGAAGGACAGGAGCGTGAAGGCGATATTCTCGCCCAGCCGGAACTTGAACCGGGCGAAGGCATAGGCGGCGGGCACGCCCAGGAGCAGGGAGACGATGACCGAGCCGGCCGCGAGCAGCAGGCTGTTGCCCAGGTTGCGCATGTAGTCGACGTCGAGCGTACCGGTTCCGGTTTCGAGATGACCGGAAATCAGGGCCGCGTAGTTCTGCAAGGTCGGCTTGAAGAACAGGCTGGGCGGGCTCGAGAAGATCGCCTGGTCGGTCATGAACGACATGAGCACGACCCAGAAGATCGGGAACAGGAAGAACAGCCCGACAAGCAGCAACAGGAACGGGCGCAGGAGGCGAAAGGGCGACATGGATCGTGGCTCCTTACGGCTCAGGCCAGCGCGCGAGCGCGGGCACGCAGCGCCAACCAACGGTTGATGAAGAGATTGCTCAGCGCGAAGGTGATCGCCCAAAGCACCATCAGGATGGCGGCCGAGCGGCCGATATTGGTGAAGGTGAAGGCCTGCAGATAGGCCTGAACCTGGAACACCATGAGCCGGTCGCCGGGGCCACCCTGGGTCATGGCGTAAATGATGTCGAACTGCTGAATGCTGTCGAGCATTCGGAACAGGACCGCCGTCAGGATATAGGGCAGCAGCATGGGCAGGGTGATGCGGAAGAAGACGAACCAGCCCGGCACGCCATCGACCTCCGCCGCCTCGAAAGGCTGGCGGGGCAGGGCGCGCAGACCCGCCAGGAGCAGGATCGTAATGAACGGGGTATAGACCCAGACATCGACCAGAACGACGGTCGCGAGCGCGCTGCCGGGCGCCGAGGACCAACCGAAATGGTGAATGCCGATCAGCGTCAGCAGGTAATTGAGGATGCCGAAGCTCGGATTCGTCATCAGCTTCCACATCAGGGCGGCGATCGCCGGCGCCACCATCAGCGGGAGGATAAGCGCCACGTTCATGAAATTATTGACCGCGCTCCGCCGCTGTAGGAGCAAGGCGATGCCGAGGCCGAGCAGCAGTTCGATGACGACCGTCAGCACCGCATAGGCGAGCGATACGGCGACCATCTGCCAGAATTGCGCGTCGCTGAGGAACGCCACGTAGTTGCCGAACCAGATGAAACGGCGCGCCGCCGGGATCGCCAGGTTGTACCGCTGCAACGAGTAGATCGCCGCCGTGACGAAGGGGATGAAGATCCCCACCGTCACAAGCAGCGAGGGCAGGCTCAGGAGATAGGGCAGCAGCGCGGCACCGCGGAGCTTGCGGTGCCGGGGGCTGCTGGATGTGAGCGCCACGATGGTCATGGGACCGGATCTCCTCAGTTCCGTCAGTCGGCGATGCCGGCGTTCTTCAACTGGCCGTCGATCGATAGGGCGAGTTGATCCAATCCTTCGTCGACGGGAACCTCGTTCGCGAACATCTTCTGCAGCGCCGCCGCCCAGTCGGTGGTCAGGTTGAAAAACAGCGGCTGCGGCGTGAAGTAGATCTTCGCATTCGGTGCCGACGCCTGATACTGCTCCAGATATCCGGGGTACTTGGCCTTGAGCCGGCCCTGGAAATCCGCGTTGTCCCAGACCGACTGGCGCACGGGATTGACTTGGTCGGCCTTGGTCGCTCCGAACGTGCAGTGGTCGGTGCCGCTCGCCCATTGGATGAAGTTCCAGGCGGCCGGCTTGTTGCGCGAGAAGTTGCTGATCGCGAGCGACCAGATCCAGACATTGGGCGTTGGTGCCGTGCCGGCCGGGTTGGCGGCGAAAGCCTGGAAGGCGATATTGCCCGCCTCTTTCGTGCCGTTCTGCTGGAAATAGCCGAGGATGTCGGCATCGAAGATCATCCCCGAAGTGCCGGCGCCCAGATCGTTGCCGACCTCGTACCAGGTATAGTTCGTCCAATTGCGGGGGCCGGACTTGCGAATCATGTCGATCCACATCCGGGTGAATTCCTTGGCGGGTTTGGAATTCATCGCCGCCTTCAGCTTGCCGTCGGTGACCGTGAAATCCGTGCCGCCATAATTGACCAAGCCGGAGAGATAGCCCGGATGGATCGTCGCCCAGCTGCGGCTGCCGCGCACGCCGATGCCATAGGGACCCTTGCCATCCTTGACGATGCGTTCGGCGACTTCCAGCAGGTCGGGCAAGTGCTTCGGCGGCTGGAGCTTCAGCTGGTCGAAGATGCGCCGGTTGTAGGAAACGCTGTTGAGTTCGAAGCCCCAGGGCACCGCCCATTGCTTGGAGCCCGCGGCGCCGAGCGGGGCGCCCGGCACGCCGCTCCAGGCCGTGGAGGCGCGCAGGTTCGGCAGTATGTCGTCCCATTTATAGGTTTGCGCGGTGGCTCCCGGATCCTTCAGGAATTCGTTGACGTCGACCAGCCAGCCGGCCGGCCCATATTGCCAGGTCTGATAGGCGCCGGTCATGAACGCGTCGTATTGCGTGGAACGGGAGGAGAGCGCCGCCGTCACCTTGTCGAAATAGACGTCCTCCGGAAACACGTCGTAGGTGACGGTCATGCCGGTCAGTTGTTTGAAATTCTCAAGATCGGCGATCATCGCATCCGTGTAGGGATGCTTGTTGAGCAAGAGCTTGATGCCGGTGCCCTTGTATTTCTGCCAATTGAAATCGGTCGCGGCGAGCGCCCGCGTACCCGACAGGTTCAGCAAAATCCCCGCGGCCGTGCCGCCGAGGCCGAGTTGTACCGCCCGTTTCACGAGATCGCGCCGGCCGATATCCTGCCGGATATAGGAATCGAAGAGATCGGTCTCCCGCTGTGACATGACTTCCTCCCGTTTTTCACGTGGCGCCGGTCATCGAGGACGGCTTGTTATTGTCATGTTCTTTTGGCGTCAGGTGCTCCGCGGCGCCGAGGCGCCGGGTCTTCGATCAGATCGCCAGTGCCGGGCGGCGATCGGCCTCGGTGAGGATCGCGACGGCGGCCGCCTCGTCGGTGATGAGCCCGGTGATCACGCCCGTCCGGAGTGCCGCCAGGATGGCACTCGCCTTGACGACTCCCCCGGCTACCGCGATGACCTGGCGTCCCCGCAATTCCTCAAGGCCGAGCCCGAGCGCGCGCTCGTTGATCTCGGCGTTGATGACCCTGCCGTCGGCGCCGATGAAGTTGCCGATCACGTCGCCGACCGCGGCGGCGCGGCGCAGCTCGTGATATTCCGCCTCGGTGATGAGGCCGCTGCGGCGAAGATGGGTCGAGGGGGTGAGTTCGCCGATGCTGACGACATAGAGGTCGGCCTGACGCGCGAGCGCCAGCACGTCCCGCACGCTTTTCTGCCCCGCCAGCACTTTGGCGTCGGCCACATTATCGGTGATGAAGGGGACCGGCAGGAAATAGGCCTCGCCCCCCGTCCGGTCGGCCAGCCGATGGACCACGTCGAACGGGTTGGCCGCCGCCTTGCGGGTCAGGCTGCCGATCAGCGAGACGAAGCGGGCGGACGGCCGGGCGATGCGCGGCATGCGCTCGGCCAGGGCCGCCAGCGTGCGGCCCCAACCGATGCCGATCACCGACGAGGCATCCCGTTCCAGGAAATGGTGCAGGAAACGGGCGCCCGCCATGCCAAGCGCCGGCAGGGATTCGGCAATGCCGGTATCGTCGCCCCTGCCGAGCGTTGGGACGATGGTGGCCGATTTGAGCTCGAAGCGGTCGGCGAGCCTGTCTTCAAGTGCCACGCAGGCGGCCGGTTGGCCTTCGATCAGGACGGTGACGAGACCAGCCTCGTGGGCGCCGGCGATGAGGCGGTGGGCTTTGATGCGCGACACGGACAGCCGGTCGGCGATCTCGGCCTGGGTCAGGCCGGCGACATAGGACAGCCATGCCGCCTTGATGGCCAGATCGCGCTCGGCAGCATCCATGTCAAACCGCCTTTCGTTCGTGCTTTTTTTCCGAACTGAAATTTTTTTCAAGTTAAGGCGAGCGTCTCGGTCCGTCAAGACGCTTTTGGCGGCCTGCCCGATTGACCGCGAATAACTCGCTATGCGAATATATGATGTAATATTCCGCCAAGTTTTCGGAGAGTGTGAATGGCCCGGTCCGACGATGAAGGCTTTGAAAATGTAAAGGACCGCCAGTTCGTCGTGGCCCTCGCTCGCGGCCTCGACATTCTTCGCTGCTTTACCCCGGCAACGCCCGAACTCGGGACAAGTCAGATCGCGAGGATGGTCAGGCTACCGCAGCCGACGGTTTGGCGGCTCTGTCACACGCTCCTGGAGCTTGGCTATCTGGTTGCCATTCCCTCGCGCCAAACCATGCGTCCGGGCATTCCGTTGCTCGCCCTGGGCCAGGCGGTATTGTCGGGCCAGCCGATCGGCGAGCTGGCCTTACCGCACATGCAGGCGATTGCAAGCCGCCACGAGGGGGCGGTGTCGCTCGGGGCTCGGGACGGCATCAGGATGATCTATCTGCAAAGATGCCAGGGGTCGGCCATCGTATTCGCCGAGCTCAGGATCGGTTCGCATGTTCCCATGGCAACCTCTGCGACGGGCTGGGCCTATCTGGCCGGTCTGGGAAAAGCGGAACGAAAAGCCGTGCTGGCTGAACTCCGCGCCGATCTCGGTGACCAATGGCCGAAGGTCGAGGAGCGCCTGCTACCGGCCCTGGATGATTACGAACAGACCGGCTATGTCATCAACAAGGGATCCCTGCACGCGCAGATCAACAGCGTGGCCGTGCCGGTCAAATCACCGGATGGATCAGCCTTGTTGGCGCTCAGCTCCGGGGGCATCGCGCCGGTTTTCACGTCGGAACGGCTCGGCGCCATCGGGGTTGAATTGAAGGGCCTGGCCGCGAAGCTAGCGCCCCTTCTAACGCTCCAAAACATCGGTTGAGGCCATAAAAGCTGCGTGGAACTCGTCCATAGACCGCGCTTGTCAAGCAGCGCTGACATGCAAAACAATCGCGACAGAGATCGTATTTGGGCGGTTCGCCCCCCGTGAGGCGAGCCCTAGCGCCGGTGTGATCGATAGCCGGTCGCTGGAGGCCAATGGCAGGCGGGGTAAGTTTTTTGTGTCCGCTGGCGCCCGGGTCTATCGCCGCGTTCGCGGTTCTGGTTCATTCCGAGAAGGGCCGCATGGTCCTGCCCGCGATACCGCCAGCGAGACGGGGGAGGGATCGTGGGTGATCCGATGGACGGCGAGGCGGGCGTGACGATGGTATTCCAGAACGAGTCCACGCAGGATCAGTCCAAACAGTCGACCCTCACGGCGTTCGGCATCGGCCAGCCGGTCACGCGCAAAGAGGATCCGCAATTGCTGCGGGGCGCCGGTCGCTATACCGATGATGTGACGGTGGCCGGACAGGCCTTCGCCGCGATGGTCCGCAGCCCTTATGCCCATGGAACGCTAAACGGCGTCGATGCCGCCGAGGCGCTGGTCATGCCCGGGGTGCTGGCGGTCTATACCGGGGCGGAACTCGTCGCCGCCGGTCTCGGGCCGATCAAATGTCCGGTCATGATGCAGGGGCGGGATGGCAAGCCGATGCAGGCGCCGCTCCGGCCGGCGCTGCCGCTCGATCGGGTGCGGTTCGCCGGCGAGGCGGTCGCCTGCGTCGTCGCGGAAACCGCGATGCAGGCCAAGGACGCGGCCGAGCGGGTGGCGCTGGATATCGAGCCGCTGCCGGCGGTGACCGATGCGCGCGCGGCCGCCGAGCCCGGTGCGCCGCGGCTTCACGAGGCGGCGCCGGGCAATGTGTCGCTCGATTTCCATTACGGCGACACCGCCGCGGTGGCCGCCGCCTTCGCCGCCGCCGCCCATGTCACGCGCCTCGATCTCGTCAACAACCGCGTCGTGGTCAATCCGCTGGAGCCGCGCTCGGCGATCGCCCGCTATCTCGCCGAGGAGGACCGGTGGATCCTCCATGTCGGCTGCCAAGGCGTGTTCGGGTTGCGCAACGCGATCGCCAAGGACGTGCTGCAGGTCGAGCCGGCCAAGCTGCGGGTACTGACCGGCCATGTCGGCGGCTCGTTCGGCATGAAGGCCTCCGTCTACCCCGAATATGTCTGCGTGCTGCATGCCGCGAGGGCGCTCGGCCGCGCGGTGAAGTGGACCGACGAGCGGTCGGAGAGCTTCATGTCGGACCATCACGGCCGCGGTCATGAACAATCGGCCGAGCTGGCGCTCGATGCCGAGGGCCGCTTCCTCGCGGTGCGGCTGACCGGGTTCGGCAATGCCGGCGCCTATGCCAATCCGCCGATCCCGATCACGATGAACGCGGTCAAGAACATCGTCGGCGTCTATCGCACGCCGCTGGTGGAGGTTTCGACCAAGAACATCTTCACCAACACCACGCCGATCGGCGCCTATCGCGGCGCCGGCCGTCCGGAAGGCAATTACTACATCGAGCGGCTAATCGATACCGCCGCCGCTGAGATGGGGATCGATCGGGTCGACCTGCGCCGCCGCAACCATATCGCGCCCGGCGCCATGCCCTATCAGGCGCCCTCCGGCATGACATACGATTCCGGCGAATTCCCCGCGGTGCTCGACAAGGCGCTGGCGCTCGGCGATTGGACGGGGTTCGAGAGCCGCCGGCGGGCGAGCGCCGTCAAGGGCCGGCTGCGCGGCCGCGGCATCGGCAGTTATCTCGAGGTGAATGCCCCGCCCTCCACCGAAATGGGCGGCATCCGCTTCGAGGAAGACGGCGGCATCACCCTGGTGACCGGGACGCTGGATTACGGCCAGGGCCACGCCGCGACCTTCGCTCAGATCCTGGTGGAGCGGTTGGGCCTGCCCTTCGGTGAGATCCAGCTGCTGCAGGGCGACAGCGACCAGCTCATCGCCGGCGGCGGCACCGGCGGCTCACGCTCCACCATTGCCAGCGGCACGGCGCTGCTTCAGGCGGCGGATCAGGTGGTCGAGCGCGGCCGGCAGGTGGCCGCCTTCATGCTGGAAGCGGCGGTGGTCGACATCGACTTCGTCAAGGGCCAGTTCGGCGTCGTCGGTACCGACCGGCGCATCGGCCTGGTGGACCTCGCGCAGCGGGTGCGCCGCTTCGCCGCCGCCGGCAAGCTGCCGCCGGAAGTACCGCCATCCCTGGATGTGGAGCTCATCTCCGCCGATCCGCCCTCCGCTTTCCCCAATGGCTGCCACGTGGCCGAGGTGGAGGTCGATCCCGAGACCGGCACCGTCGAGGTCGTCGGCTATGCCATGGTCAATGATTTCGGCACGGTCATCAATCCGCTGCTGGTCGAAGGTCAGCTGCATGGCGGCGTCGTCCAGGGCATCGGCCAGGCGCTGTTGGAGCGCACGGTCTATGACGACCAGGGGCAGCTCCTGACGGGGTCCTTCATGGACTACGCCATGCCGCGGGCCAGCGATGCGCCGCCCTTCCGCTTCGCCAGCCATCCCGTGCCGGCCACCACCAACCCGCTCGGCGCCAAGGGCTGCGGCGAGGCGGGCTGCGCCGGCGCTCTGCCGGCGGTGATGAACGCGCTGGTGGATGCGTTAAGCGCCCATGGCATTCGGCACATCGACATGCCGGCGACCCCGGAACGGGTCTGGCAGGCGATCCAGGACGCAGACGCCGCCCGCTGAGACCCAGCTAGGACCGGGCGCGGCCGGCCGCGCGTCAGAAGGCGAGTTGCACCTTCATCGCGCGGGTCCGATCGGCCGCCAGATCGAAGGCCCGCACGGCCTCGGCCAGCGGGACGATCTCCGTCAGCAGGGGGGACACGTCGATCGCGCCGGCGGCTAGGAAGTCCACCGCCCAGGCGAATTCCTCGTGGAAGCGGAACGTCCCCCGCAGGCTGATTTCCTTGGACACCAGCAGGTTCACCGGCAGCGTCATATCGCCGCCGCCCAGTCCCAGCTGGACGATCACGCCGGCCGGGCGCGTGACCTCCAACGCGCCGGCCAGGGCGATGCCGCTGCCGGAGGCTTCGAAGACCGTGTCGAAATATCCCTTATCCGCCTTGAAACGGGTCAATGCCTCCGGGTCGCTCGCGGTATTGAGCGCGGTATCGGCGCCGATACCGCGCGCCACGGCCAGGGGCGCGTCGGTGATGTCGGTCGCGACGACCTCCCGCGCGCCTGCCTGACGCGCCACCAGGATGGCCAGCGCGCCGATGGGGCCGGTGCCGGTCACGAGCACGCGCTTGCCCAGCAACGACCCGGCCTGCCGCGCCGCATGCAGGCACACCGAGAGCGGTTCGGCGAAGGCCGCGATCTCCAGCGTCAGCCCAGGGGGGATCGGCACCGCCTGGGCCTCGCCGCACACCAATACCTCGCGGAACCCGCCCTGCACGTGCGGCATGCGCATGGCGCTGCCGTAGAAGCGCATGTCCAGGCAATGGTTCGCCCTGCCTTCCAGGCAGAAGCGGCAATGGCCGCAGGGCTGGCTGGGGTTCACCGCCACGCGGTCGCCAGCCCGGATGCGCGTCACCTCGGCTCCCACCTCCATCACCTCGCCGGCGATCTCGTGGCCCAGGATCATAGGCTGTCGCAGGCGTACCGCCCCGAAGCCGCCATGCAGGTAGTAGTGCAGGTCGGACCCGCAGATGCCGCCGGCCCGGATGCGGACCTTCACGTCCCGTGGCCCCATCGCGGGGATGTCCGCTTCCTCGATCCGCAGATCGCGGGGGGCATGGATGATGGCGGCTTTCATGGGGTTGCTCCGTTGGCGAGAGGCGGGGTTGGCATCGCGCGGCGCGTTCAGCCCGCCGCGAGCATTGCCAGGTTGCAGTCGAACAGCGCCGGGTCGATCCCCCGGCCCAGCCCGTCGAACATGCTGTCGCTGAAGGCGATCAGCCGGTCGGACGCGGTCACGGCGTCCCTGACCCGGTTGGCCGCGACGGCGTCGAGGATGGCCAAATGGCACTCCAGCGTCCGGCCGAGGCCTTCGTCGGGGCATACCCAGCTGTGATAGATCCAGCCGATCCGGCGGAAGATCGTGTGCAGCGGCCGCAGCGTATGCTCCAGGAACGCCTCGCCCGCCGCGGCGATGAACAGCTGGTCGATGCGCCGGTCCAATTGGTTGAACTCGCCGATCGTCATGCTGCCCGCCTTGTCGCGCAGCACGCCACTGATGTGCAGCAGCTGATTGCGATGGGAGGCGCCGGCCCGCTCCGTGGCAAGCCGCACCACGAAGCGCTCCATATCCCGCCGCAGCCGCAGCAAGGTGCGTTCACGGGCGAGGTCGACGGGGGTGATCTGCAGGCCGTGACGGGGGCGGACGACGATGAGGGTATCCGCCGCGAGACGGCTGACGGCCTGATGGATGGGCGTGCGGCCGACACCGGTCTTTTCCTGAAGGTCCTGGATGGAGAGGAAGGCGCCTGGGCGCAGCGCGCAGGTGACGATCATCTCCTCCAGCCGGTCATAGGCGAGGCCGGACAGGTTCGCGCGGTTGGCGCGGCGCGGCTTGTCCGCCGGCGCTGCGATCAGATGAGGTCGTGTTTTCGGCCGTGTCGTCATCCCGTTCCCGCCGGCTGCGTCCCGCTGCGACGCTAAGCGAAGAATCCAAAACGCGGAAGGGAAATCATATTGTGATATTTCACAGTAGCCGCTAGCGTGCTGCCTGCCGTGCGGATGTTCCCGACTGGGGGACGTCCGCGTCGCCAATGAGGACAGGGGGAGGGTGCCGGTGAAGATAGTCTCGATCGAGACCTTGCGGACCGCCGAGTTCGCGAACGTCATTTGGGTCCGCGTCCACACCGATGCCGGGGTGATCGGGCTGGGCGAGACGTTCTACGGCACCGGCGCCGTGGAGGCGCATATCCACGACACGTTGGCCGGGCGCCTGCTCGGCCGCGACCCGCTGCATATCGAGGCGATCCACCGCGACATGCTGAACCTGCCGATGGCGCAGTCCAGCACGGGGGTGGAGTACCGCGCGGCCTCGGCGGTGGACATCGCGCTGTGGGATGTGTTCGGCAAGGTGTGCAATCAGCCGGTGCACCAGATGCTTGGCGGGCTTTGCCGCCCGAAGCAGCGCATTTACAATACCTGCGCCGGCTACGGCTATGTGCGCTCCACCAACATCAAGCCGGTGTCCAACTGGAACCGCGACGATGTCGGCGGACCCTATGAAGACCTGAACGGCTTCATGACCCGGGCGGACGCGGTGGCGGAAAGCTTGCTCGAATCCGGCATCACCGCCATGAAGATCTGGCCGTTCGATCCGGCGGCCATGGAAAACGACGGCATGTCCATCACGCCGACCCAGCTGAAAGCGGCGCTGGAGCCGTTCGAGAAGATCCGCCGCGCCGTCGGCGACAAGATGGAGATCATGGTGGAGTTCCACTCGCTGTGGAACCTGCCGATGGCCAAGAAGCTGGCGAAGGCGCTCGAACCCTACAACCCGACTTGGTTCGAGGACCCGATCCGCATGAATTCGCCCCAGGCGCTGGCCGAATATGCCCGCTCCACCGACGTGTGGGTCTGCGCCAGCGAGACGCTGGGCAGCCGTTTTCCCTACAAGGACATGCTGGACCGCGACGCCATACATGTCGTGATGGCCGACCTCTGCTGGACCGGTGGATTGACCGAGGGCCGCAAGATCGCCGCCATGGCCGACACCTACCATCGTCCCTTCGCGCCGCATGACTGCATCGGCCCGGTGGGCTTCATCGCGGGGATCCACGCCTCGTTCTGCCAGCCCAACACGCTGATCCAGGAAAGCGTGCGCGCCTTCTACAGCGGTTGGTACAAGGAGCTTGTGACCACCATGCCAGTGATCAAGGACGGCTACGTACTCCCGATGGAAGGCCCGGGCCTCGGCACCGAGCTCTTGCCGGCGGTGTTCGAGCGATCGGACCTCATCGTGCGCCGGTCGGTGGCCTAGCCACATGAAGGGACACCTCTTCGATCTGGCCGGCCGCACGGCCCTGGTTACCGGTTCCTCGCGCGGGCTGGGCCGTGCCATGGCCGAGGGGCTGGCCGAGGCCGGCGCCGCGGTGGTGCTGAACGGCGCCGATGCCGGACGGCTGGCCACCGCGGCGTCCGAGATGCGCGCGGCCGGGCACACGGTGTACGAGGCCCGGTTCGACGTCACGAACGAGGCGGAGATCGTCGCCGCCTTCGCCGCCCTGGACGCGCAGGGCACCATGGTCGACATCCTGATCAACAACGCGGGCATCCAGTTCCGCCGCCCGATGGTGGAACTGGACACGGCGGATTGGCGCCGGGTGATCGAGACCAACCTGACCAGCGCCTTCGTCATCGGGCGTGAGGCGGCGAAGCGGATGATCCCTCGCGGATACGGCAAGGTCATCAATATCGGGTCGCTGACCAGTGACGCAGCGCGCGCCACCGTCGCGCCCTACACGGTGGCGAAAGGCGGCATCAAGATGCTCACCCGCGCGATGACCGCCGAATGGGCCGCGCACGGCATCCAGGCCAACGCGATCGGCCCCGGCTATATGCTGACGGACATGAACCAGGCCCTCGTGGACGACCCGGCGTTCAACGCCTGGGTGGTCGGGCGGACGCCCTCTCGCCGCTGGGGAAAGCCGGGTGAATTGGTCGGCACCGCCGTGTTCCTCGCCTCCGCCGCATCCGACTACGTCAATGGCCAAATCATCTATGTCGACGGCGGCATGCTGGCGGTGCTCTAACGCTGCTGGCGAACCGAAGGGGAAGCTGTTAGCGAATTAAGCGAGAAGGCGTATGGTGTCGTCTGCGGATGCCCAGGGGCGGCGAAATAAACAACAACTGATGGGGGGACGTAGGTGTCGATAACAGCGTCGCAGCAAGGGGTCATGGATGGTGCCGTCCGGCATCTCGTGAGCAAGTACAATCCCAAAGGCAATCGGGTCGGTTGGCTGATGATGTCCTCCATTCTGGTGGAGGCATGGGATCTTTACTCGATCGCGTTCGTGCTCGTTTTCATCCGGGACCAGTACCATCCCGACCCGCTGCTGCTGGGGCTGGCCGCCGCGGGCACGCAGGGCGGTGCGCTGGTCGGGTCGCTGCTGGGCGGCTGGCTCTCCGACAGGATCGGGCGGCGGGTGATGTTCCTGGCGACGATGATCATGTTCATCGTCTTTGCTCTGCTGCAGGCCTTCGTGACGAGCGTCGGCTGGTTGGTGGTGGTCCGCTTCATCCTGGGCGTCCCCCTCGGGAGCGACATCTCCAACGGTTACACCTACATCATGGACTCGATGCCCAAGGGCAAGCGCGAGGTCATGGGCAATCGTTGGCAGTTCATGTTCGCGGTCGGCGAGGTGATGACGCTGGCCGTCATCGCCGTGTTCATCGTGGTCGATATGCCGCATGAGCTGATCTGGCGCGTGACGCTGGGCTTGGGCGCGCTCCCCGCGCTGATCATCCTGCTGATGCGCCACGATCTGCCGGAGACGGCCGTGTGGCTGGTTCGCCGAGGGCGCTTCCGCGAGGCCAAGCAGGTCTCGATGCAGATGTATGGCGACGGCTTGGATATGCTGCCGGATGAGGACGCGATCGTGCCGAGGCCGCGCCCGACCGCGTTCCTTGCGGATATCCGCAAGGACCCGATTCGCTGGCGCGCCACCCTCTACGGGTGGATCGCGTGCTTCGCCCAGGGCAGCGAATTCTCGACCTTCGCCTTCTATCTCCCCGTGCTGTTCGTGATGGTGGGGGTGTCGTCCGTCCTGGGCACCGACCTGGTCACCATGGCGCTCTTCAGCGTCGCCGCGGTCGCCGGTTGGGTGGGGCCGATGATCACGCCGAAGATCGGCCAGCGCGGGATCAGCATCGCCGGGTTCGCCATCGTGCTCGTCTCGCTGCTGGTCGCCGCCGGGGCGCTCTACACCGGCACGACCATCATCCTGCCCTTCGCCGCGGCGGCGATGCTGTGGGGGCATTACTGGGACGCGTCGAATTGCATGACGATCCCGACGGTGGTCGCGAAACCGGAATATCGCGGCACGGCGAGCGGCTTCGCCTACATGTTCGTCAAGCTGCCGTCTTTCCTGGCGATCTTCCTGTTCCCTTCGCTCTTCGCCGCGATCGGCCAGGCCAACGCCACGCTGTTCGTCGCCATTTTCCCCCTGATAGGGTTGCTGGCCGCGATCTTCATCCTGCCGGAGGTATACGGGTACGAACACGACTGACCCTGGGACGGGCCGGCCTGTTCCGTGCAGGCCGGCCCATCACCGGCGCGACCCTAGATGCTGGCCTTGAGCCGTTCGCTTCAGTATGAGCTTGCCGAGCGGCATTCATGGAGGCGGACTTGCACCATCGTTCTCGACCCACGGTGTTTGCTCGACAGGACGAGACCGACATTCCGGTCCGGGTCCCCGTCTACGCCCGCATTCAGCATGAAATCCGGCGCGGCATTCTCTCCGGTGCCTATGCCTCCGGCGACCGCATCCCGTCGGAAACCGAGCTTGCCCAGCATTTCCAGACGACCCGGGCCACCGTGGCGCGGGCACTTCAGGAACTCGTCTTCGACGGTACGATCGTTCGGCGGGTCGGGGCCGGGTCTTTCGTCGCCCCCGGGGCGGCCGCGGTATCGCTCGAGTCCAAGCGGCTCAGATCGTTCGAGGAACAGGCCGCCGAGACCGGTGAGACAGTCGATTATCGTGTTGTCGACTTCTCGCCGGTGCCGATTCTTCAGGCCGCGGCCGCCCGGCTGCGCGTCGCCCCGGGGTCGAAAGCCTATCGCCTGGAGCGGCTCCGTTCGATCAGAGGCGTACCGCTCAGCTTCGAGACCCGACTGATCCCGGAGGAGATTGGCGCTCGGATCGCGGTCGCCGATCTCGCCAGCCGATCAATTCATCATATTCTGCAGGTCGGTCTGGGCCTAACCATCGCGCGCATCGAAGCGTCGGTCAGGGCCGGAACCGCCACGCCCCGCGTGGCGCGACTGCTCGAACTGCAAAAGGGGCGGCCGCTGTTGATCCGGGATCACGTGCTCGTGGGCAGCGACGACCGGCCGATTTTATCGGGTGCTTCATTCTATACGGAGCAGTTCAGGCTCGATTATGTCGTTCATGGAGGAACTGAGCTGAGCCGTTAAAGCGACCTTCCGATAGCGACATGATTGACCAAAGTTGCATAGTCAACTAATCAACTTCGTATGGTTCGCCGGCACGCCGAGAGGCACTGGCGGCCTGCAAAAGCCGGTCGACGAACGAACCGGGCCAAACGGGGAGGATGGTGATGCATTATCGCAGAGGCTGGGTCGCCTTGATGCTGTTCAGCCTGACACTGATCAACTACATCGACCGCGCGACGCTCTCCTTCGCCATCGAGCCGATTGCGCGCGAATTCGGCTTGTCGACCGTGGCCAAGGGCTATCTGTTCTCATCCTTCCTCTGGACCTACACGCTCTTCCTCATTCCGATGGGGTTCTTGGTCGATCGGTTCGGCGCCAAGCGTGTGGCCGGCTTCGGGATCGGCTTGTGGTCGCTCGCAACCGCCTGTACCGGCTTGGCCTCGAGCTTCTCGGCCCTGCTGGCGAGCCGCCTGGTCATGGGTGGCGGCGAAGCCTCGACCAACCCTTCCGGTGCCCGAGTGATTCGCGAGTGGATCCCGGCAAGGGAGCGCGGCCTGCTCAATGCCTGCTTCAATTGCGGCGCCTATGCCGGCCCCGCGGTCTGCGCCCTGGCCGCCGGTCCGATCATCGGGGCGTTCGGCTGGCCTGTGCTGTTCTTCGTTGCCGGAGGGCTCGGCTTTGCTTGGCTGGCGGTCTGGCTGGCCCTGTTCAAGCGGCCGGAGGAGGCGTCCTGGTTGTCGGAGACCGAGCGGCGGACCATCCTGACGCAGCGTACCGGTGGACGCAGGTTGGAGCCTGGCGCGGCCTCCGGGCTGCTGCATTTGCTGCGCGGGCCGACGCTGTGGGGTCTGGCCCTGGCCATCGGCTGCAATGTCTATTCGCAGTATCTCTTTCTAACCTGGCTGCCGAGCTATCTTCGGACGACAAAGGGCCTGAACCTGACCAGCAGCGGGCTTTATACCGCGGTGCCCTATGGAATCGCGGTCATCCTTTGTATCGCGATCGGCTTGCTGAGCGATCGGCTGCTCCGGCGACAGGATGTGGCCGGCGGCGGGCGGCGCAACCTGATCGCCTGCGCCATGGGGTTGGCCGCGATCATCCTGCTGGCGCCGGTCATCGATAGTCTGCCGGTCCTTATCGGATTGTTGGCCTTGTCCTTGACCGGCGTCGCCTCCACCACCTCGCAGATCTTCTCCCTGACCAACGATCTGTTGCCGAACCCGCGCGATATTGGTGTGGCGATGGGTTTCGTGATCGTCGGCGGCAATATCTTCGGCATGCTGGCGCCTATCGTGACCGGCTACGTCATCGATGCGACGGGCAGCTACAGCTGGGCGTTCGTCATCGCGGGATGCCTGCTGGCCCTGGGCGCCGCCTCCATCCTCGGCCTGACCCGGCAGCCGATCGGAAGGGGCTGGGGGCGGGCTATCGTGCCGTCACAGGCTCAGGCTTGAGCCCGTTGTTCGCCTATGTGGGGTGCCGAACCACCCGGAAACGCGACGCCCGAGGCCTCGGCCTCGGTGTTTACCGGGTGGACGAGCCGAGCGGGGCATGGACCCCGATCCAGCTGGTCGGTGACCTCGTCAATCCGTCCTATCTGGCGGTCGACCGCTTTGGCCGCGTGCTTTACGTCGTGCATGGCGATCAGTCCGACGTGAGCGCGTTCCGGATCGATGCCGAGGATGGCACCCTTACGTTCCTGAACCAGCAATCCACCCGGGGGCTCAATCCGGTGCATCTCGCCGTCGACCCGGCGAACCGCTTTCTCGTGGTCGCGAATTATGCGACGGGATCGCTCGCGTCGCTACCGATCGGTCGGGATGGCGATCTGGAACCGGTTTGCGATCTGCTGTCGCTGCCGGGCGAGACGGGGCCGCATCGCACCGAGCAGAGCTTCTCCCATCCCCATCAGGTTCTGCTCGATCCGCATGAAACCTGCTTCATCGTGCCGGATAAGGGATTGGACGCCACCTTCATCGTGGAGTTCGACCGTGACCGAGGTTCGCTGTGGCTCGACGAGCGTAGGCCTAGGGCGGCCCGGCCCGGGGCGGGGCCTCGGCACGCGGCGTTTCATCCGACGGCGCCGATCCTGTATTTGGTCAACGAGCTGGACTCGACGGTCACGACATGCCGCTTTGACGCGGCGACGCGGACCCTGCGCCAGATCGAACTCGTCTCGACCCAGCCGGCGAATTTCCTCGGCACCAATAATGGCGCCGCGATCGCGGTCCCGCCATCCGGACGCTTCGTCTATGTCTCCAACCGCGGGCATGACAGCGTGGCGATCTTCGCGGTCGATCCGGAAAGCCACGGATTGGCCGCTGTCGGTTGGGTCCATACCCAGGGCAAGGTGCCGCGTTTCATGACGCTCGATCCGTCGGGCCGGGTCCTGTTCGTCGCGAACGAGGCCAGCCATACGATCGTCTCGTTCCATGTCGATCAGGCGAGCGGCGCCTTGACCCCGACCGGGCGCGTCCTGGAAACCGGCAGCCCGGTCTGTATCCTGTTCGGCGACGCCGGCAATCGAAAGGAGGCGGAGATCTCATGACCAAGCCATCGCTCGGCATTGTCGGCCTCGGCCAGATGGGGCGGCATATCGCCGCCAATCTGTTGCGGACGGGTTGGACCGTGCTCGCCAGCGGCCGAAACGCGGAAACGCTGGCGGCGCTGCGCGAACGCGGCGTCGAGACGACCTCGGACAATGGCGATCTCGCCCGGTGCGACCTCGTTTTCCTATGCCTGCCCAATGGCGGTGTCGTCCATGAAGTCCTGCTCGGGCCGGGTGGTCTCGCGGCGGCCATGCGACCGGGCCAGACAATCGTCGATCTCAGCACGATCGATCACGGCACGACGATCAAGGTCGCCGAGGCGCTGGCGGCGCGCGGTATCGATTTCCTCGATGCGCCGATCTCGGGCATGGAGACAAGGGCGGCCGATGGGACATTGACCGTCATGTGCGGCGGGCCGGAGCCGGTCTTCGAGGCGGTCAAGCCGATCCTCGACCATATCGGCAAGACGATCCTCCATATGGGGCCGAGCGGCAGCGGCCAGCTCGCGAAGCTCATCAATCAGCTGCTATTCGACGTCAATGCCGCGGCTCTTGCCGAAGCCTTGCCCATGGCGGTCCGGATGGGGCTCGATCCGGACAAGGTGGCCGCGGTGATCAATAGTGGGACCGGCCGCAGTCACGCGTCGGAATTCTTCTTGCCGCGCATCCTGCGGGGTCGGTTTTCCGACGGGTATCCCATGCGGCATGCATACAAGGACCTGGTCGGCGCGTCCGAGCTGGGCGCTCGGCTATGCATACCGATGCCGGTGCTGGCGGCTGCGACCGCCACCTATCAAACCGCGCTGCTGCGGGGGCATGGCGAGCTGGACAAGGGCGGCATGGTCCGGGTGTTCGAAAGCCTGCTCGGCGTCGAGTTCCGAAGTCCCAGCCAGCCGAAGACCGAGGGAGAGCATAATGTCTGAAGCGCATGGTTTCGACCGTGAGCCGCTGGCCGCCGACGCTGCCGCTTCCTACCTCGCGGAGCTATGGCGCAGCGGTCGCCAGGTAACCGCCCTGCCGCCGGAATTGCGGCCGTCCTCCCTGGAGGAGGGCTACGATATCCAGGATCGCCTCGTTGCTGCCTTGGGCGAGCGCGTCGTCGGCTGGAAGCTGGGTGTCGGCAGCCGCAAGGGCAAGATCGACTCGAAGGTTGGCCGGGCCATCGCCGGCCGCGTTCTCGCCTCGCGCTGCGTTCGGACCGGCGAGACCGTGCGACTGCCCGACAGGGCGCCGGTGACCGTGGAGTTCGAGATCGCCTATGTGCTCGCCCGCGATATCCCGCCGGGCGATCGGCTCGGCGATCCGCTGGATGCCATCGCGGAAATCCGCACCACCGTCGAACTGGTTCGGGCACGCTTCGTCGATCGGCGTAGCGTCGGCTGGCCCAGCTTCGCGGCCGATAATGCCGGCTTCGAGGCGCTGATCGTGGGCGAGGTGGTGGATCCGGCACGTCTCGCCGATATCGCCCCTTCCACGCAGGTTCTGGTCGATGGCCACGAGCGGGCGAGGGCCCTGACCGGTGACGATGTGACCGACGTGGAAACCGCGTTCACCGATTTCGTGGCCCTCGCCCGCGAGCGCGGCATGATGCTCCCCAAGGGTTCGATCATCTCCACCGGCACCGTCTCCAAGCCCTTCGTGATCGAAGGCACCGCCGAGGTGAGCGCCCGATACCTCGACACGGCCATCGAGTTCAAAACCGAAGTCGCCTGAAGACCGGCCTGAAGACCGGAATATCTGGCAGGCGCGCCAACGCTCAAGGAGTCGTCGTGACGGAAACATCGCGTCTTCGTCCAGATCAGCTGCTGGACTTCGCTACCGCCATCTACGTCAAGGCGGGCATGCCGGCTGAAGATGCCCATCTCGCCGCCGATACGCTCGTCCAGGCCGATCTTTGGGGGCATCAATCCCACGGCGTCATGCGGTTGCCTTGGTACGTCGCGCGGTTGAAATCCGGCGTGGCGAAGCCGGTGGCGGCACCGGACTATATCGTCGATGCCGGCGCGATCGGCGTCATCGACGGTCATGATGCCATGGGGCAGGTGCTGACGGCGAGGGCGGCGAAGGACGTTATTCGACGCGCGAAGCTGCATGGGATCGGCGCCGTGGCGCTCCGCAATTCCAACCATTTCGGCACCGCCATGTACTATACGCTGATGGCGCCGCCGGAAGGCTGCATCATGTTCATGTCGACCAATGCAAGCCCCGCTATGGCGCCATGGGGCGGTCGCGAGAAGCTGGTCGGCAACAATCCCTGGTCTTGGGCGGCGCCGGCCGGGCGGCATGCGCCGATGGTCCTCGATATCGCCAATACCAGCGTGGCCCGCGGCAAGATCTATCTGGCGCGGCAGAACGGTGTGCCGATCCCGTCCGGCTGGGCGATCAATGCCGAGGGCGAACCAACGACCGATCCGGCCGAGGCGCTGTCCGGCATCATTCAGCCGATGGCCGGCCATAAGGGCTATGCGATCTCCGTCATCATGGACGTGCTGTCGGGCGTACTCACCGGCAGCGCGTTCGGGCCGGGTGTGGCGGGGCCATACCAGCCCGACAAGCGGAGTGGTGCCGGCCACCTCCTTATTGCCTTGAATGTCGAGGTGTTCCAACCGCTCGCCGAGTTCAATACCCGTATCGAGGCGATGATCGCGGGCCTCAAGGGCGTGAAATTGGCGAAAGGCTCCGAGGAGGTTTTCTATCCCGGCGAACTCGAGGCGCGGAATGATATACGCAACCGCGCGGAAGGCTTGCTCCTACCCGCCGACACTCTGGCGGATCTCGCCAAGCTGGCCCGTGACATGCGGGTGACGCACGAATTGCCGATCTAGCAACGCTCGTCCGGACCTCGATCGACCTGGGCTCACTCTCCAGCTATCGTTGGGGCTTCAAGCGCAAACATGCTTTGCTGGCGTTCCACCTCGTCTGAGCCCATGCTTTCAACGGTCCGTTGCCCGCTCCGTTCGGGTTCAAGCCCCTCGTTCCTTGATGGCGGCCTTAACTCGGTCCGGGGTGAAGGGCACCGTCCGCAAGCGGATGCCGATGGCGTCGAACACCGCATTGGCAAGCGCGGCGGCGACCGGCGCCGCGGCGGCCTCGCCGCCTCCCAAGGGTGGTTCGTGCCGGCGCTCGACCAGATCGATGGTGATCTCCGGGAGTTCCGGGAAGGTCAGGATCGGATAGCCTGCCCAGTCGAGGCTGGTGACGCGGTCGTGGTCGAACGTCACCTCCTCGTGCAGGCCGCGGCTCAGCGTCTGGACGATGGCGCCCTCGATCTGGTTCTTGAGAGCGTCGGGATTGATCACCAAGCCGCAATCATGGGAGCAGGCGACGCGCGTCACCCGGATCGCGCCCGATTTCGGATCGACCGTCACCGCCATCGCCAGGGCCACGTAGTTCTCGCTGTGCTTGTAGTGGACATAGGCGATCCCGCGCCCCTCCGCTGGGCCGTTCCGGGCGGGGGCCGGGGATGGGCGAGGCTCCCAGCCGAACAGCGTGGCCGCGCGCCGCAGCACGTCCAATCCGCGCGGGTCGGACAGGCCGCGACGCCGGAATTCGACGGGATCGACCCCGGCGACGGCGGCGAGCTCGTCGGTGAAGCCTTCGATCGCGAAGGTGTTGGCGATCTTGCCGGGGGCTCGAATGTTGGAGGGTCGCAGGGGCGTGCTCTTCAGCCAGTGGATCGTGGCCTCGACATTCGCCACCGCATAGGGCGGATCCGTGTTCTGGTCGATCAGCCCGGCTGAAAGCCCTTGAACCTGCCCGATTCCCGCGGCTTGCGGTCCGAGCAGCGGGATGTTCGGCAGCCCGGCGGTCGCAAGCGGCAGCCAGGCCTCGGTCCGCCAGGCGGTGATCCTTCCCTCGCTGTCGAGCGTCGCTGAGACGTCAAGCAGCTGGGGCGGACCTTTCGGGTCCCAGCCATGCTCGTCCGCCCGCATCCATTGCACCCGCACGGGCCGCCCCACCGCCCTGGACATCAGGGCCGCATCCGCCGCGGCGTCGTCATGGCCGTTCATGCCATAGCAGCCGGAGCCGTCGAGGTAGATCAGCCGCACCCGCTCGGCCGGCAGGTCGAGGAATTTGGCGAAGGCGAGGCGGAACCGGTGGGTCGATTGCGAGGCGGTCCAGATGGTCGCCTCGTCGGGCGTGATATCGGCGACCGCGCAGGACGGGCCGAGGGAGGCATGGCTCTGAATAGGCCATTGATAGGTGGCCGTGTGGATTTGGCTCGATCCGCGCAGGACGGCCGGATCGCCCTTGCTGACGACCGCCGCGTCCCGCGCGACGGCGGTACCGCGGATGGCGGAGTAGAGATCGCTCTGTACCGGCAGATGCTGGCCACCGGACCAGGTCGCCTTCAGCCGATCGGCGGCGCGCACCGCGGTCCATTCATCCTCGGCGACCACACCCAGGAAATCCTTGATCCGGATGATGCGCACGCCGTTCAACCCGGCAATCGAGGTTTCGTCGACGGTTTCGAGCCGCGCGTCGATCGCCGGGGGCCGGATGACTCGGCCATGCAGCATCCCGGGCAGGCTGAAATCATGGACGTAGACATGCCGGCCCATGACCTTCTCCGGCACGTCCGGCCGGGGCAGGGACTGGCCGACGAGCTTGTAGCCATCCGGATCCCGCAATGGCGCCTTGGCGTCGATCGGCAGATCCAGCAGCCGGTCGCCGATCAGACTCGCGACGGTCACCCCCGGACTGTCGGCGGGGCCGCCAGCCACGGGACGGACTTCGCCGGCGATGAGATCGAGCTCGCCCGCCGGGCGCTTCAACCGACCGGCGGCGAGGCCGATCAGGGCCTGGCGGGCGGTCGCCGCCGCCTGCCGGATCTGCACGCCGCCTCGGGCGACGCCGGTGCTGCCGGCGGTCGGGCCCTGGTCGGGGGTGAGGGCCGTATCGCCTTCGATCAGGGCGATCTGGTCGACGCCGATGCCCAGCTCCTCCGCCGCCATTTGCCGGATGGCGATGCGCAGCCCGGTGCCGAGATCGACCTTGCCGCTGAAGACGCTGACCGTGCCGTCGGCGTGGAAGGCGAGGAAGCCGTCGACCTGCGCGGGGTCCAGAGTTCGTGGGGCGCCGGTCGGTTGGTTGGAGGCGGCCTGGGCCAGGGACGGGATGCCGAAGCTGACGATCACGGCGCCGCCGGCCTTGAGCAGCATGCGGCGGGAAAGCGGAAGGGCGGTCATGGCTCAACCCTGCCCGGCGGCGCGCAACACTGCGCGGACGATCCGCGTGTGGGTGCCGCACCGGCAGAGGTTATCGGCGAGCCCGTCGGTGATTTCCGCCCGGGTCGGATGAGGGTTCTGGTCGAGCAGCGCCTTCGCGGTCAGCACCATCCCGTTGGTGCAATAGCCGCATTGGGCCGCCGCCTCGGCGATGAAGGCGGCTTGCACCGGGTGGGGATGCTCCGGCGGCGCCAGGCCTTCCAGAGTCGTGATCGTCTTGCCGACGGCATCGGAGACCGCCAATTGGCAGGACCGCAGCGCGGCGCCGTCCACCAGAACCGTGCAGGCGCCGCATTGACCCAGGCCGCAGCCGAACTTCGCGGCCGTCAGTCCCAGATCCCCGCGCAGGACATAGAGCAAAGGCTTCGCCGGGTCGTCGGCCTCGATCGTCCGGGTGCCGCCGTTCACAAGCAAGGTGTATGGAGCCATGAGCCCCTCCCGTCGTTGATTTGGCCAAAGCAGGACCTGCCTCCTTCCGCCCGGCGATAGTCTCATAAGACATCGATGCGTGATCGGATTTTCTGGGGGAGGCGCCCAACCGACCGTCAGGGCTTGGGGTGGCGCCCGTCCACTTCCACGCCGGCCCATTGCTCGACCAGTTGCACCATCTGGGTGAAGTCCGATCCAGGGCCGTAGGCGGCGTTGGTCATGGCCAGGAACTGCCGCACCGCGCCGCCGACCACCATCGGAATGCCCAGCGCCTCCGCCTCGTCGACGCAGAGCCGCACGTCCTTGTAGGACAAGCCGGTGGTGAACCCGTAGTCGAAGGTGCGCGGCAGGATCGAGCGGGGAAACTTGTCCTGGATGGCGCTGTTGCGCCCGCTGCTGACGTTGATCACATCGATCATGGTTTGCGGATCGAGTCCGGCCTTGACGCCCATTACCATCCCTTCCGAGGATACGGCGAGGGCGGTGGCGGCCAGCAGATTGTTGACCAGCTTCAGGGTCTGTCCCAGACCCGGCTTCTCGCCCACGAAGAACAGCGTGCCGAGATGCCTCAGCAGCGGCTCGATTTCGGCATAGATCGGTTTCGGGCACGATACCATCAGCGCCAGCGTCCCCTTTTCGGCGCCCGCGACACCGCCGCTGACCGGTGAATCGACGAAGGTGATCCGTCCTTCCTCGGCCAGGGTGGCGGCGATGGCGCCGGCCATGCGCGGGCCCGTGGTGGACAGATCGATGACGATGCGCGCCCGCTTGCCATGGATGATGCCGCCCTCGCCGAGCACCACCTCCCGCACCACATCCGGCGTCGGCAGGCTGACCAGCACGATATCGGCCGCCGCGCCGATTTCGGCGGCACTCGATGCCGGCTTGGCGCCGCGCCGCTCGGCAACCGCCATCGCTTGTTCGGCCGGGTCGTAGACATGCACGCTGTGCCCGGCCTCGATCAGCCGGACCAGCATAGGGCCGCCCATTCGGCCCAGGCCCACGAAGCCGAGTTCCAGATCAGCCATCCGTTTCTTCCCCTTTGTCGCGTTCCTCAACCCGCCTTTCGAGAGCTCTCGGGATCGGCGGACTCCGCCGCGGCACGACGTTCGCGCTCGCGCAGTGCGCGCAGCGCCACGGTGGCGGCGGCGCGCACATGGTCGCGACAGGCCGCCGCGGCCTCCTCGCCGTCGCGCTGCTGGATCGCTTCCACGATACGGCGCAGCTCGCGAATGGTATTCGGCAGGCGTCCCGGGGCGGACATCGATGTCGCGCGCAGCTGCGTATTGCGGTTGTGCAGTTGACCGAGCATGCGGCCGGCATAGGCGTTCCGGCAGCCACGCAGCAGCACGGCGTAGAACGCGCGTTTGCTCTCCAGCAGAACCTCCTGCCCGACGGTCGCATCCATCGTGGCCAGGCGCTCGAATACCTGGAACAGCTCCATCCTTTCCTCGTCCGAGGCACGTTCGGCGAAGCCCTGGCCCGCCAACGCCTCCAGCGCGGCGCGCACCTCGTAGATCTGCACGGCTTCGGCGGCGGTAAGGAAGGCCACGAACGGTCCGCGATGGGGCACCACCGTCACCAACCCCTCAGCCTCCAGCAGGCGGATCGCCTCGCGGACGATGCCGCGGCTGACGCCGAACTGTTCGCACAAAATGCGGTCGGCCAAATGGGTGCCGGCCGGAAAATCGCCGCTCATGATCGCCTTGCGTAGCCGACCCTCGACGAGACTGCGCACGGATTGCGGCACGATGCGCGATCCGGACGGCAGGCTCGCCTCTGTCGATTTATTGTCTGACAATTCATCAACGTTGGCACGCTTTGTCAGATCCACTGCTCTCACCATTTCCCCGAATTATGTGTGAAACATATCCTTCATTGATCCGAAGCGACAAGGAAATATTGTAATATTGACGTACAATTATGGCTCAGGATAGGGTGTGGCGACGTGAAACGGATCGGGAGCGAGCGATGTCCGACGAAGCCCTTTTCAACAAAGGCCTGCCGATCCGCCGGGAGGTGCTGGGGTCGGATTATGTCGACGCCTCCATCCGCAACGCCGACGACTTCATGATGGCCTTTCAGCGTGCCACGACGAGCTGGGCCTGGGGCTGGGCTTGGGGGGATCCGACGCTCGACCGGAAGACCCGCAGCCTGGTCAATCTGGCGATGCTGACAGCCCTGAACCGCTCACCCGAGATCAAGCTGCATGTGAAGGGCGCGCTGAACAACGGCGTGACGGTCGAGGAGATCAAGTCCGTGCTGCTGCATGCGACCGCCTATTGCGGCATCCCCGCCGGCCTCGATGCCTTCAAGGCGGCGCATGAGGTGCTGGTCAAGGAGGGCGCGTTGCCCGCCACCAAGCCTCGCTGACGCGGACAAAATAAAGGCGAGCCCGGCACGGTGCAGGAGGACGGACAGCATGGACACGACGCTTCCCGCCTACGAGGTCTTCGCCTTGCGCTATGCGACGCGCGAGGCTCGCCGTTCGGATCATTTCATCGGCGGCGACCCGCATGACGGCCCGATGCCGATGGATTATTTCCTGTGGCTGATCCGTGGCGCGGGCAGGGCGATCGTCGTCGATGCCGGCTTCACCGCGGAGGTCGCGGCGCGGCGCGGGCGCACCCTGCTGCGCTGCCCGATCGCGGCGCTACGCCTGCTGGGCGTGGAGGCCGAGACGGTGAAAGATGTGGTGCTGACGCATCTGCACTACGACCATGTCGGCAATTTCGACCGCTTCCCGGCGGCTGAGTTCCATCTGCAGGAGCCCGACCTGCATTTCGCCGTCGGCCGGCACATGCGCTACCTCCACCTCGCCCAGGCCTACGAGGTGGAGGATATCGTCGGCATCGTGCGGCTGAACTATGCCGGGCGCGTGCGGCTGTATAACGGCATGGTGGAACTGGCGCCCGGCATCACGCTGCATCCGGCGCCGGGCCATTCGGCGGGGTTGCAATTCGTGCGCGTGAACACCGCGCGCGGCCCGGTGGTGCTCGCCTCCGACGTCTCGCATTTCTACGAGAATATGGAGCAGGGCCGCCCCTTTCCGATCTGCGTCAGCATCGCCGACATGCTGGAGAGCCACGATCGCCTGCGCGCCGCCGCGCCGTCCCCCGCGCATATCGTGCCGGGCCACGACCCGCTGGTGATGCGGCGCTACCCGGCGCCCAGTCCGGAGCTGGAGGGTATCGCCGTGCGGCTCGACGTGATGCCGCGCGACTGATATCGCCCGTAACAGGCATCGTGGGGAGGCGAACCTGCGCGGCCGATGTCTCGTTACGCGGCGCGGATCCGGATGACGAAACCGTCGACCTCGTTGCGCAGGGCATCGGAGATCCTAACCAGCTCGGCGGCGGCGTTGAGAACCTCTGTGGACGAGGCACCTGTCTCGCTCGCCGCCTGGCTGACGCCGGCGATATTGGCGGAGACTTCCGATGTCCCGGTCGACGCCTGCAGCACGTTGCGCGCGATCTCCTGCGTCGCGGCGCCTTGCTGCTCGACGGCCGCGGCGACGCCGGTGGCGATCTCGCTGACCCGCCCGATGGTTTGACCGATGCTCCGGATCGCCTCGACGGCGCCGCCGGTCGCCGCCTGGATGGCGGCGACTTGGGCCGCGATGTCTTCCGTCGCCTTGGCGGTCTGCGTGGCCAGGCTTTTCACCTCGGAGGCGACGACTGCGAAGCCTTTGCCCGCCTCGCCGGCACGCGCCGCCTCGATCGTCGCATTCAGCGCCAGGAGATTGGTCTGCCCGGCGATGTTGTTGATCAGCTTCACCACATCGCCGATCTTCTGAGCCGCCTCCGCGAGGGCCTGGACCTCGCCGTTGGTTCGCTCGGCCTGCTCGACCGCTTGGCTGGAAACCTGGGTCGATTCCGACATTTGCCGGCTAATCTCGGAAATCGAGGAGGACAATTCCTCGGCGGCCGAGGCGACGGTCTGAACGTTGCCCGAGGCTCGCTCAGAAGCGGCGGCCACCAGATTCGACTGCCGACTTGTCGCCTCGGCGGTCGTCGACATCGATCGCGCCGTGGTCTGCAATTCGCCCGAGGCGGAGGACAGCGCCGCGAGCGACGTGGCGACCGACTGGTCGAAGGCCTTGATATAATCTTCGATCGCCTTCTGTCGCTCCTCTCTCTTGAGCTGCTCGGCCTGTTGCTGGGCGGCGAGGCGGTCGTTCTCGATCATGTTGTCTTTGAAGACCAGGACGGCGCGCGACATCTCGCCGATCTCGTCACTCCGGTCCGCGTCATGGAGTTCCGTGGTCAGGTCATGGTCGGCCAGGCGGCGCATGGCGACGGTGATCGTCCGGATCGGTTTGCTCACGCGGCGGTGCACCATAACGAAACCCGCGGCGGTGAACACGAGTGCCGCCAGCAGAGTCGACCCATCGAGGATCAGCCCGCGCGTGGCATCGTGCCTTTGGCGATCGGCATGCGCGACCATCTCGTTCAGGGCGACCGTCGCGACATCACTCAGGGCAAGGATCGAGGGAAGTTGCCCACCCAGGAGATCCTTTGTCGTGATTTCGGGCTTTTGGCCGCTGGCCAGTTTCTGTGTGATGGCGATCCTCTGGTCGGCGGCCGGGCCGCTGAAATAGGCGTTCGTCTTCTCGATCGCCCCGATCAACGATTTCGGCATGTCGGCCCGCGTCGACGCTTCGGCCACGACCGTCCAGACGGCTGCGAGCCGACTGCGATCTTCCGTGTAGGCGAGCGTCTCGGCCGGGTTCCATGTCTGTCCCGAGGCCAGGGAAGACATCGTGCGCAGGATCATCGAGCCACTGGCGTTCCGGGCGATCCAAGCCGCGCGTTTTACCGCCAGGAACTGGTCAATCATCGGATCCACCAGCTTAAAGGACGCTTCCATCAGGTCGCTCGTCGCCTCGATCGCGTCGAGATAGGACAGGGTTACCGCCGGCCAATCCGCGGCAAGTTGTGGGTCGCGAGCCGCTCTCGTCTGCCGGAACGCGGCGTCGACCTTCGGCCGGAGCACCTCTACCGCGTCGTGAATCGACTTCAGACGCGTGACCATCGCGGGTAGCCCCGGTACATCGACGCCGGCGAGCCTCTTGAGGCTGGCTGCATACTCCTCCTCCGAACCCCGGCGGTTGGCTAGGACATTGGCGCTCACGGTTGGATCGATCGGCGCCTCGCCTTTTAAGGTGGTCAGGGTGTCGCCGCGTTCGAGCCGGGTTGCCTGCAAGGTCTTGAACAAGCTCTGGCTGATCGGCACCAGCGTCGCGACCTTCTCGGCGGCGCGGTCCAGCCTGACCGCATCCATGAGCATGCCGACGCTCAAGATGACGGGCAGGATGGCGAGCCCGGTGATGACCAGCCCCAGCATGCTGCGAATCGACAGTTTCGAAAGACCAGCCATTTCACCCCCCCCCCGATCCAAGTTTCTGCCTCGCGGCAGGCTTTTTGATGCCTTGTGTACGCGTTCAGGCGATGGACAAATCGCACGCCGAATATCGTGGGGCAGGATGGGCCGGAAAGATTAAGCCGGTGCTAATTCACGGCTGGTTTCAGGATCAACGGCCCGCGACCAGGTCGCACACCAGGTTGGTCAGCTTGCCATCGGGTGCCGCCAACTCCTCCAGGATGGTGAAATGATTGTGGTTGCCCAGCTCGACGAAACCGACGTCCAGCCCCGCCTCCGCCCAGGCTGAGGCGTATTCGCTCGATTGCCGGCGCAGCTCCGGCAACTCGCCGCCGCCTACCGCGATCAGCAGGCGCGGCGCCCGTTCGGGCAATTGTAGGAGGGGGCTGTTGCGCCGCGCCTCGGCCTCATCGAGCGCCAGCTTATCGTTGAGATAGCAGAGGCGGATCGGCTCGAGGTCGAAGATGCCGCTGATCGCGAGACCGCCGGCGACGGCGGGCTCGGTCATCATCGAGGCGGCGAGATGACCACCGGCCGACCAGCCGGCGACATAGATCCGGGCCGGGTTCGTCCCGAGCCTGGTCAGCGGATCCGCGATCGTGGCGAGGCTGGCACGGATCTCGCCCACGATGTCGTCCAGGCGCGCCGTCGGTGCCAAAGTGTAGCCCGGCAGGGCGACGTTGATGCCATGGGCTAGGGGCCCCGCCGCGAGAAAGGCGAAATCCTCCTTGGCGTTGCGCTGCCAGTAGCCGCCATGGATGAAGACGAGTGTTGCGGCGTCGGCCGCTCCCGCCGAAAAGAAATCGAGCCGGTTGCGCTCCGCTGGACCGTAGCGCAGGTCCAGATGCTGTGGCCGGGCGGCCCGGAAAGCGGCGCTTCGGGCGCGCCAGTCGCCGAGGATCAGCGGGCTGGTGGCGACCGCCCTGCCATTGTTGTAGGCGGCATCGAGGGCTGCTCGATCCATCCCACGGTAGAGAGACATGTCCCCTCCCAAGCGCGGCAAGCGCGCGCGTTTTCTGGCGGCGCGCTGGGGGCACCGGGCCAGATGTTGTCGTTTGCATGGTTCGACCGGTGTGCGGGCGTCGACCCGGTGGGCGTTGAGCCGGCGGGCGTCAGTCGGTCATGCGATGGCGGCGGCTATGGCGCGGCGGGCCAGCACACCGATCAGATGGGCTCGATACTCGGCGCTGGCATGGAGATCGGTGTTGAGCCCGTCCGGCGATACGGTCAGCGGCGCCAGCGAGGCAGGCGCGAAGGAGCGTTCCAGGGCCCGCTCGAAGTCGGGCAGGCGGAACGCGTGCGGCCCGGCGCCGGTCACCGCCACCCGGATGCCGGCCGGCCCATCGCTGACGAATACCCCGGCGATCGCGTAACGCGACGCCTGGTTCGCGAACTTGACATAGGCGGCGCGCTTGGGGATGGGGAAATAGACCTGGGTCACGATCTCGTCCGGTTGAAGGGCGGTTTCGAACAGGCCGGTGAAGAAATCATCGGCCGGGATCGCCCGCCGATCGGTGCCGATGGTGGCGCCCAGCCCGAGCAAGCCCGCCGGGTAGTCGGCGGCCGGATCGCTGTTGGCGATCGAGCCGCCGAGCGTACCGCGATTGCGCACCTGGACATCGCCAATGCCGCCGGCCAGTTTCGCCAGCGCCGGGATGGCGCCGGTGACCAGCTCGGAGGCCGCGACCTCGGCGTGGCGGGTCAGCGCGCCGATCACAACCACATCGGCCTCGTGCCGGATTGTCGCAAAGCCGGGGATGCTTTTGAGGTCGACCAGGGCCGTTGGGTGGGCCAGCCGCTGCTTCAGGGTCGGCAGCAGGGTCTGCCCCCCCGCGAGGAGCTTGCGATCCTCGCCCCCCGCGAGGAGGTTGGTGGCTTCGGTGATCGATGCCGGTCGGAAATAGCTGAAACTATGCATGGTCCCGCCCTTACTCGGCTGCCGCGTGGGGGGCGGCGGCCCGGATGATCCGCCAGATCTTTTCGGGTGACGCCGGCATGTCGACATGGGTCACGCCATAACCGGCGAGCGCGTCGACCACCGCGTTGATGACGGTCGCCGGCGAGCCGATCGTGCCGACCTCGCCGCAGCCCTTGACGCCCAGCGGGTTGGTCCGGCACGTCGTGACCTCGGTTGCGACCACGATGTTGGGCAGATCGTCCGCCCTGGGCATGCAGTAATCCATGAAGGAGCCGGTCAGAAGCTGGCCCGACTGAGGATCGTAGACGCAGTTCTCCAGGAGGGCCTGGCCGACACCTTGCGCCACGCCACCATGGATCTGGCCTTCGACGATCATCGGGTTGATCACGGTGCCGACATCGTCGACCGCGGTATAGGCGAGAAGCTGCGTGATGCCGGTCTCGGGGTCGATCTCGACCTCGGCGACATGACAGCCGCCGGGGAAGGTGAAGTTGACCGGATCGTAGAAGGCATTCTCCTCCATGCCCGGCTCCAGCGTCTCCAGCGGATAGTCGTGCGGGATATAAGCGGCGAGCACGACATCGGCGAAGCTCTTGGTGCGGTCGGTGCCGGCGACCTTGAAGGTTCCGGCCGCGAACTCGATGTCGTGTTCGGCGGCCTCCAGCATATGGGCGGCGATCTTTTTGCCCTTGTCGATGACCTTGCCCACCGCCTTGGCGATGGCGCTGCCGCCGACCGAGGCCGAGCGCGAGCCGTAGGTGCCGAGCCCGAACGGGATCTTCGCGGTGTCGCCGTGGACGATCTCGATCTTCTCGGTCGACACGCCGAGCAACGAGCTCACGATCTGGGCGAAGGCTGTCTCATGCCCCTGGCCATGGCTGTGCGAGCCGGTGAACACGGTGATGTCGCCGGTTGGGTGAACCCGGATATTCGCCGATTCATACAGGCCGGCGCGGGCGCCGAGCTGGCCGGCGATGCGCGATGGCGCCAGGCCGCATGCCTCGATATAGGTGACCAGGCCGATGCCGCGCAGCTTGCCGCGCGCGGCCGCCTCCCGACGCCGCTCCGCGAAACCCGCCCAGTCGGCGATGTCCAACGCCTTCTTCAGGGTGGCCCCGTGATCGCCGCTGTCATAGGCCATCATGACCGGCGTCTGGTATGGGAAGGCGTCGGCGGGGATGAAGTTCCGGCGGCGGATCTCCACGCGGTCGATCCCCATCTCGCGGGCCGCGACATCGACGATGCGCTCCAGCACGAAGGTCGCCTCGGGCCGGCCGGCTCCGCGATAGGCGTCGACCGGCAAAGTATTGGTGAAGATGCACTTCACCGCGCAATGAATGGCGGGGGTGGTGTAGACACCCGCCAGCAACAGCCCATAGAGGTTGGTTGGGATATTCGGGCCGAAGGTCGAGAGATAGGCGCCCATATTGGCGAGCGTCGAGACGCGTAGACCGAGGAACTTACCATCCCTGTCGAGCGCCAGTTCGGCATGGGTGACGTGGTCGCGGGCATGCGCGTCGGACAGGAAGCCTTCACCGCGGTCGCTCACCCATTTCACCGGCTGGGCCAGGCGGCCCGCCGCCCAGGTGACCAGCGCCTCCTCGGCGTAATGGAACTGCTTCACGCCGAAACCGCCGCCGACATCGGGCGCCACGACGCGGATCTTGTGCTGCGGCACGTTGAGCACGAACAGGCCCATCAGCAGGCGGACGACATGCGGAAACTGGCTGGTGGTATGAAGCGTGTAGTCGCCGGTCGAGGGGTCGTATTCGCCGAGCGCGGCGCGCGGCTCCATGGGATTGCCGACCAGGCGGTTGTTCACGAGGTCGAGCTTGGCGATATGATAGGCCGTGGCGAAAGCGGCGTCGGTCTTGGCCTTGTCGCCGCATTCCCAATCGGTGCAAAGATTGCCCGGCACGTCATCGAACAGCCGCGGCGCACCCGGCTTCACCGCGTCGGCGACGCCTGTCACCGCGGGCAGTTGCGTCACGTCGTAGGTGACGAGTTCGGCGGCGTCGCGCGCCTCCTTCAGGGTCTCGGCGACCACCATCGCGATCGGGTCGCCGACATGCCGCAACTTGCCGATCGCGAGCGCCGGATGCGGCGGCTCCTTCATCGGCGAGCCGTCCTTGTTGTTGACGCCCCAGCCGCAGGGCAAACCGCCGATGCCGTCGGTTTTCAGGTCCTCGCCTGTGAACACGCCGACCACGCCGGGTGCCTCCGCCGCCCCCGAGATGTCCACCGCCAGCAGATCGGCATGGGCGTAGGGCGAGCGTGCGAACACGGCGTAGAGCTGGTTTGGCCGCGTGATGTCGTGGACGTAATTGCCGCGTCCGGTCAGGAACCGCTTATCTTCCTTGCGGAGGAGGTGTGCACCGATGCCGTCGTCAGTCATTGCCGCCTCCTGTGCTCGCGCGCTGCATCGCCGCGGCGCCGGCGCGCACCGCCCGTACAATGTTGGTGTAGCCGGTGCATCGACAGATGTTGCCCTCGAGCCAGTGGCGGATCTCGCCTTCGCTGGGTGCCGGGTTGTGCTGGACCAGATCGACCGCGCTCAGCACCATTCCCGGGGTGCAGAAGCCGCATTGCAGGCCGTGCTCCTCGTGGAATGCCTGCTGCATCGGGTGCAGGACATTGCCCTTGGCAAGACCCTCTATGGTGGTCACCATCGCCCCCTCCGCCTCGACGGCGAGCATGGTGCAGCTCTTGACCGACTGGCCATTGACTAGGATCGTGCAGGCGCCGCACTGGCTGGTGTCGCAGCCGATATGGGTGCCGGTCAGGCCAACCCGCTCGCGGATGAACTCGACCAGCAAGGTCTCCGGCTCGACCGGGCGTTTCACCCGCCGGCCGTTCAGGGTCAAAGCGACGTCCATGGGTTCCTCGTCCTGGTTGCGTGCGGCGTTCATTTGAGCGGATGGATCTGGTCGGCCGACCATTGGCCGACCACCGTTTCGCCGGGCGTGAACTTCAGGCGGAAATAATCGCCCTCCTCGACGTAAGCGACGAACTCCTCGACCGACCCGACGGCACTCATATCAAGCGTCACCTTGACGTAGATGCCCTGATACTCGACCGCCTTGACCCTGCCGATAACGGCGTTGACCCCCAAGGGGCCGTCAACGGGCCGGCTTAGCCGAACATGATCGCGTCGGACGGCGAAATGCACGGCGTCGCCAACATGCTGTTTCGAGCGGGTTGACCGGCACGAAAAACGGCCACCGCCGACCCCGGCCAGGGTAACGGTGTCCGCCGTCACGCTTTCGACCGTCGCCGTCAGCACATTCTGGCCACCCATGAACCGCGCCACATAGGCGCTCGACGGTTCGGCGTAGATGCCGCGCGCGGAGGCGACCTGCTCGATCCGCCCCTTGGCCATCACCACCACCATATCGGCGACCGCGACCGCCTCGAGCTGGGTGTGGGTGACATGGATGAATGTGATGCCGAGGTGCTGCTGCATCGCCCGCAACTCCGTGCGCATTTGCAGGCGGAGGAATTCGTCGAGGGCCGACAGGGGCTCGTCGAGCAGCAGAACGCGCGGTTTGGTGATGATCGCGCGCGCCAAGGCGACGCGCTGCTGCTGCCCGCCCGAGAGCTGGGCCGGCATCCGGTCGGCGAACGCGCTCAACTGCACCTGTTCGATCACGCGGTCGGCCTCGGCATAGCGCTCGGCCTTGGACATCCCTCGGACGCGCAGGGTAAACGCGACGTTGTCGCGCACCGAGAGGTGCGGGAACAGGGCATAGCTCTGGAACATCATCGCGGTGCCCCGCTCGCGGGGCGATTGGCCGATCACCTGATCGCCGCCGATCAGGATCTCGCCATCGGTCGGGGTTTCGTGTCCGGCGATCATGCGCAGGATGGTCGTCTTGCCGCAGCCGCTGGGCCCGAGCAGGCAACAATAGCTGCCGTCCGGGATCTTGAGATTGACGCCATCGACCGCGACGGTGCCATCGGCATAGGTCTTGTAGAGGCCTGCGAGTTCGATGGCGCCCCGTCCCGTCGACGGTTCCGTCGTCACCTGCGTCCGTTCCCCACTGAAACCGCCATCCGCCACCATCACGCTCCCGCCAGGGTTTTCGCCCGATTGATCCGCCGCTTCTGGATGACGCCGATCGACGTCAAGGCCGTGCCGATCACCAGGAAGGAGAGCGCGGTGGTGAGCGTGCCCAGCGCATAGATCGATGGCGACGTCACATTCTGCGTCATGCTCCAGATCTCGATCGGTACCGTGTTGGTCGCCCCGGTGGTCTGCAGGGTGCGGGCGAACTCGTCGTAGGACAGGGTAAAGCCGAACAGCGCCACCGCGATCATGCCCGGCAGCAAGATCGGCACCACGACGAGCCACATGCTCTGCGCGGAACTGGCGCCGAGATCGCGCGCCGCCTCTTCGTAGGCCGAACTGAAGCGCCCGAAGATCGCGAACATGATCAGCAGGCCGAAAGGCAGCGTCCATGACAGCTGCGCGCCCAGCGCCGAAGTGTACCAGCTGGTCTCGAAGCCGAGCAGTTGGAACATCAGGCCGATGCCGATGCTGAGCACATAGCCGGGTGCCACCAGGCTGGCGATCACCAGATAGAACAGCGCGCCGCTTCCCCTGAAGCGGCTGCGAAACGCGAGGCCCGCGGCGAGCGAGATCAGCACGGTCAGCGTCATGACGATCAGCGCCAGCGGCAGCGAGCGCGACAAGGCCCCCAGGATATCGCCGGTGTCGGCCTGGAACAGCAGTTGGCGAAACCAGAACAGGCTGAGGCCGCGCATCGGGAAAGCGAGCGCCCCCCGTGGTCCCTGGAACGACAGGACGTAGATGCACAGCATCGGGCCGTAGAGGAACGCCACATAGCCGGCGAACACGGCACCCAGCGCATAGAAGGTCCAGGGCCGCCGGTCCGGGCCGGGCGGGTTCGCGCGGGAGACCGCGGTAGCCATGTCAACGCCCTCCCGTCAGTTCACCGCGCACGTTCACCACGCGCAGGATCGCGGCGACCATGAGGGTGAGCAGGGTCACGAGGATGACGGCACTGGCCGCCGCGTGAGGGAACAGCAGGGTCGATATGTCGTCGTACATCGCCGACACCACGGAGGCGTCGGTGCCGCCGCTCATCACGCGCACGACGTAGAAGTCGCCCATGACAAGCGTCACCACGAAGATCGACCCCAAGACGATGCCACTCTTGGTCAGCGGCAGTACGACGAGCACCAGGGTACCGAACCGTCCGGCCCCGGCATCGGTCGCCGCTTCGAACAGCGACCGATCGATCCGGCTCATGGTGTTGAAGATCGGCACGATCATGAAGATCGTGAACAGATGGACGTAGGAGACGATCACCGAGAAATCCGAAAACAGGAGGAAGGTCAGCGGCTTGTCGGTCAACCCCAGGAACATCAGCGCGGAATTGATGACGCCCTGCTTGCCCAGCAGCGGTAGCCAGGAAATCATCCGGATGACGTTCGAGGTCCAGAACGGCACGGTGCAGAGCAGGAACAGCCCGATCGCCACCGTTCGATTGCGCACGTGAAATACCAGGAAATAGGCGACCGAAAACCCGATCAACAGCGTGAACACCCAGGTGAACGCCGCCAATTTCAGCATGGTGAGATAGAGCGACAGCGTCAGGTGCGAGGTCAGGACGCTTTGGTAATTCTCCAGGCTGAAATCCGGGATGACCTCGAAATTGTCGTAGCGGAAGAAGCTGACCGCCACGACGAAGCAGAGGGGGGCCACGACGAACACCATCATGACCGCCACCAAGGGCATCACCTGCAGATAGGGACGGAGACGCGTCCAAGAAAATGGGGACGCGACGCTCCGCTGGGTGAGAGTCAACATCGACGTTGCGTGACCGGATCGTCTGGCACTAGGCGGATTTGAATTCGTTCCAACGCTGGATCATGTACTGGTTCTCGTCCATGACCGTGTTCCAGCACGAGATGTTGTTGAACCGCTCGATGAACGAACCGCCATCGCGCACCGCCCCCGCCTTCGCGATCGGCGTACCGTCCGGATCCTTGATCACATCCGAAGCGGGCTTACCGAGATACCAATAATCATATTCATTGGGCGTCATGAACTTTTGCGCGGTCGACGGCACCGGACTATAATAACCGTGACGCGCGACAAAGGCGCCCTGCCAGCCCGAATAGTACCAGTTCAGATATTCATAGGCGGCGTCGAGCTTTTTGCCGGTCAAATGGCGCATCAGGCCCATGCCGTTACACCAGCCGCGATAGCCTTCCTTGCCATCGGCGCTGATGTTGACCGGCGCGTAGGTGCATTGGATGCCCTTGGCCAGCACCGCCGTGACAGCGGGTGACCACATCGATTGGATTTCGACCTCGCCGCCGGCCATCAATTCGACGGATTGCTCGAACGTCGTCCAGGTGGCGCGGAACTGTCCCTTTTTCTTCAGGTCGATGAGGGCGTTGATCGTGACGTCGATCTCCGCCTTGGTCATGTTGCCTTTGTTCTTGTAGGTCGCGATCCCGGCCGATTCGAGCGCCAAGGCCGCGTCCATGATGCCGATATTGGGCACGTCCAGGATCGCCGAGCGGCCCTTGAAGGTCGGGCTGATCAGCTCTTTCCATTGGGTAACCGAATGGCCGACCAGGTCGGGGCGATAGCCGATGGAGTCCGCGTTGTAGACCTGCGGCAGGAAGGTCATCCAGTCATGCACGCCTTCGACGATCTTGGTCGACAGCTTGTCTTCGACATACATGACCTCGTAGGGCGAGATGCCTTGGCGCGAGACCTTGCGGCCTTCGTATTCGCCCTTGGTGAAGATGGGCAGAATATTGTCGAATTGCTTGATCCGTTTGACGTCGATCGCCTGAACCAGACCGCGCGCGACCGCGACCTTGGTCTGCCAGCCTTCGAGATCGGGGATATCGACGCTGTTCGGCTGGGTGATGAACCGGGCGATCGCGGTCGATGTGTCGGCGTTCTGCATCTCGACCTTGAAGCCGAGATCCTTGGCCGCCTGGTCGCCGATCGTCTGGATGACCGAATACGACACGCCCTGATGGCGCAGGACGATGTCCTTGATTTCTTGCGCCCATATGGTCGGAAACCCGGTGATGGCCCCCGAGCCCGCGGCGACGCCCGCCGCCGCGGCGGCACCTTTAAGGACTTTGCGCCGGGAGATCGCTGTGGACTCGACACCCTGCTTCGGCAGCATCGTCTTCGATCGCTTTTGCTTCATGCCATCCTCCACAAACGAAAATACAAGGAACTTCATTGACTATATTTTAAACAGACGGCACCGTTGCCGACCTTTACAGGTTCGGGCGTCGCCTCATCTGTGCCTAGACCAACATATTTTTGCCCAGTACCCATAATTTCTTTTTATTATGGGCGACATAAAAACGAGTCATGTGGAATGGCGAGCGGAACCTTTGATATTCGTGCCCTGCGATCCTTCGTGGCCGTGGTGGAAACCGGCTCGGTGACCGAGGCGGCGCGCCGGGTCGGCCGTACCCAGCCGGCGATCACCATCCAGATCCGCCGGCTGGAGGAGGCGACCCGTAGGACGTTCTTCGAGCCGAGCGCGCGGCGACCGCTGCTGACCAAGGATGGCGAGGTGCTGCTGGGCTATGCCCGAGCGATCCTGAAGCTGCACGACGAGGTGTGGAACCGGATGGCTCGGCCCGAGGTCGAGGGCCGGGTAACGTTGGGCACCCCCGACCTCTATGCCGCCTATCTCCTGCCGCGCATCCTCGCCAATTTCCGGCGGGTCTATCCGAACGTGCAGGTCGATCTGCGCTGTACCCTCAGCCGCAAGCTGCTCCTGTCGTTGGAGGAGGGCGAGATCGACGTAGCGCTGGTCACCGGCATGCAGGGCATGAAGGCCGGCGAGTTCATCCGCAAGGAGCCGCTCGTCTGGGTGACCGGAACGGAGCATGAGGCGCATCTCGAGAACCCGGTGCCGCTGGCGCTGCTACCGCCCGGCAACATCTATCGGGACGTCGCTCTCCAGTCGCTCGATCGGATCGGCCGGCGCTGGCGCATCGCCTGCATCAGCGAGAGCATGGGCGGGCTGCAGGCCGCCGTGTTCTCCGGCTTCGCCGTCAGCGTGGTGGCTCGGAGTGCCCTGGTGCCGGGAATGCGGGTGGTCGGCAAGCCGGAGTCCTTCCCCGACCTGCCGGAGATCGATCTGGTCCTCTACCGCGCCCCGGGGCAGAACTCCGAGACGGTCAACTATTTGGCCGATTTCGTCATCGGTAGCCTGATTCGCAACGTCGACCAGACCGAACCCCTCACCGCCAAGATTGGCCCATCGGAGGGACTTGGCCCCTCGGGGCTTCGCGAATGATCCGCCAAGGCGCTCGTCGGCTCATTCGAGGAAGGAAAAGCCCATCGTGCGGGCGTGGTAGTGCAGGCCGCCATCCTGCACGATCAGGAACAAGGCGCGGCTCGCCCCGTCATTGTGGTGCGAGTGTGGGGCGCCGGGAGGGGTGACCAGCGTCGCCCATTGACTCCAATCGCAGCGCGGGCCGTCGACCATCGAAAAGCAAGCCTCGCCGTCCAGGACGAGCGTGATCGCCGCCGAATTATGCCGGTGCGCCCGCTGATGCGTGCCGGCCGGCAGCGTGTTCAGGGAGAGTGTCAGGGTCGGCATGATGGTGCGGTTCGTCTCCAACCGGTCGGAGGAGAAGATCAGCGCCAGCCCGGACGTGTCGTCGTTGGTAGTGGCCTCGTAGATCAGCTCGATCTGGCGCGCGATCTCGGCGGCCGGATAATGCACGGGCTCGATCGGCGCGCTTGCCGGGGGAGGGGGCAGGGCGGCATCGACGGCCAGTTGCGGCTCGTTGCTGACCACCCACAACACGGCGCGCTGGTTGCCCGCTTCGAGGCGCACGGGGGCGCCGCCCGGCAGCAGGAAGACATCGCCCGGCGCCCACCCCAGCGTTTCCTCGCCAAAACGGCTCGTGCCGTGCCCGGCGATCACATACCAGATCGATCCCGTCGCGGCGAAATCGGCGGCGAGCGTGTCGCCCGGCGCGATGCTGGCGTAGCGCGCCAGCATCAGCGGCGTGGTGGCGGGAAACGCGCAGTCCAGGGCGGATGCTTGATCGCAGACGACGAAGCCGGTGGGCGCGTCGATCGCCAGCGCCCGGGCAGGTTCCGCCGTGAAGACCCGACCCGGCACTGGCGGCAGCTTGATGTTGAACGCGTTGCCGGAATTGAAAAAGCGCGCGCGGGCGGCCGCCGCGTCGGCGGGACTCGCCGCCCGCTGCGCCGGCATGTCGGCCATATCTGTCTTGCCGAGTTTCTCCAGCATGGGGATGGTCCTCAAGCTCTTACGGCAAAGGGATGTTCGACGAAGGCCAGGTCTTCGAGCACCCGCGCCAACACGGCGGTACCCGCCGCGACATGCTCGGGCTCGGCCCATTCGTGCTCGACATGACTGACGCCATCCCGGCAGGGAATGAAGATCATGGCACTCGGGCAGACCTTCGCCAGATGGCGCGCATCATGCCCCGCCGTCGACAAGATCGGCATCGCCGGGTGTCCCTGCGCCTGGGCCGCCCGTTCGATCAGGCGGCCCAGATTGGGGTCGAAAATATTGGAGGGCGCATCGACCTGCGCCTTGACGGTCACGCCGCAGGGCACGGCCTGTTCATGGCAGAGGACGCTCAACCGATCGCCCATGGCATTCAGCACGGCGTTGTCCGGGTGACGCAGATCGATACTGAAAGTGACGCGCGACGGCACCACAGAGGGCGCGTTGGGCTCCACCGTCACGCGCCCGATGGTGAATTTGATCGCCGCGTCATGGCCGCCGATCTCGGCGTGCAGCACCGTGGCGATGCGCGCGAAGGCCGCGAGCGCATCGCGCCGCTCGGCCATCGCCAGGGTGCCGGCATGCCCTCCGGTACCCTCGACGGCAATGTCGTAGGTCTTCTTGCCTTGGATGCCGGAAACGACGCCGATGACGCGCCCTGTGGCCTCAAGCAACGGGCCTTGCTCGATATGCAGCTCGAGATAGCCGGCTAGGGGAAAGCCCAGCGGCCTCTTCGGTAGATCGGGGAAGGCCGCATGGAGCTGGTCCAGGGCCTCGCCGACACTGATCGCGGCCGCGTCGTGTACGGCACGGATCGCGTGGAGGCGGCGCTCGCCCACAAAGGCTTCCGACCCCATCATGCCGGGGGCGAAACGGCTGCCTTCCTCGTTCATCCAGGCGACGACGGTCAGATCGCGCAGCGGTGCGCGGCCCCGCTGAGCCAGCGAGACGACGGCCTCCAAAGCGCCCAGCACGCCCGCGGCACCGTCGAACTTACCGCCGGTCGGCTGGCTGTCGAGATGGCTGCCGAGCATCAGCGGCGGGCTGTCCGGGTCGGTGCCGCGCAGGGTGAGGAAGAGGTTGCCCACGGCATCGGTCGCCGGTTCCAGCCCTGCCTCATGCGCCCAGCCGATCATCAGGCGCCAAGCGCCGATCTCGTCTTCGCTGAGCGCCTGCCGATTGACCCCGCCCGCCGCCGTGGCGCCGATCCGGGCCAGCGCCATCAGGCGCGTCCATAGGCGGTCGGCGTCGATCAGGGAAGATGGGGCCACCATCGCGTGCCCCCTAATTCGTGCGCATGATCTGGCCCGGCAGCGCGCGCGGATCGCGCGGCAGCCAGCGACCCGCCTCGACCTGAGCGATGAACTCGGCCAGCAGCGCGTTGAAGGCGTCGGGTTCTTCGAGGTTCAGCGTGTGGCCGGTCTGCGGAAAGACCGAGAGACCGCAGGCCGGAATGGTCTTCTTCAGGAAAATGCCGGGTTGCAGGCAATGGTCGTCCTCGTCGCCGACGATCACCAATGTCGGCACGTTCATGCGCTTCAAGCCATCCTCCAGATCGTAGAAGGAAGGCCGTCGCGCTTGAACGCCGCGCATCGTCATCGCGGCACCGAGATCGGAATGGGCGGCGAGCCTGCCGGCGAATTCCTGCCAGCCACGGGGATCCTTGTTCTGGAACTGCACGCGGCTGGCACCAAGCGCGTAGATCTTCGAGAACTCTTTGGCGCCCTGCTTCTCGAACTTGTCGGCCACCTCCAGGGACACGCCGCGGAAATACGCCTCGACGTCCTTTTCGCAGCCATAGCCGGCCCCGGCCACGGTCAGCGAGCGCGCGCGTCGCGGCGTGCGCAGGCCGAAATGCACTGTGCAGAAGCCGCCCATCGACAGCCCGACGATATGCGCCTTGTCGATGCCGAGCCCGTCGAGCACGGCCACCGCGTCATCGGCGGCGTTCGCCTGCGAATAGGCGTCGACGGTCGCGGGCACGTCGGAGGGCGGATAGCCGCGCGCGGCATAGGTGACGCAGCGGTGCCGGCGGCTGAAATAGCGCAGCTGCGGCTCCCAGCTCTGATGATTGCCACCGAATTCATGGATGAAGAGGATCGGCGTGCCGGCGCCGGCTTCCTCCACATGCAGCGTGATGCCATCCTTGGTGGTGATCGCCATGGGCGGGGGAACCTTTCAGAATTGCGGCGGCAGATCGTTGAGGGTACGCGCTTGTGCCACCATCTGGGGCAGCAGCGCGCAGAATTTTTCCACCCAAAGCGTTGGTACGGAAGTGCTGACTTTCACGAAGCGGTCGCCGAAGCGCTGCGTGTGATAGGTGCCCTGCCGGATCATGATGCCCTGGCGGCGATAGCATTCGACCAGCGCCTCCGGCTTGATGCCGGCGTCGATCGTCTCCAGCACCAGGAAATTGCCGTGCGAGGGGTAGACCGGCAGCGACAGCCCGTCGACGATGCTGACCGCTTCGTGGATCATCGCCTTGTTGGCGCGGTCGATCGCGCGCACCTTGCCCATCCATTCGCCCTTGACGGACAGGCCGGCCTGCGCCGCGCGCTGGGCGATGACGCTGGCGCCGAGCACGCTGGTGGCAAGGCCCGCGAATTCCTCGAACAGGGCAGGGGCCGCGACCAGCGCGCCGATGCGCAGCCCGGCCAACCCCAGCCATTTCGAGAAGCTGAGCGAGACGACCGCCCCTTCCGGTGCCGCATGCAAAGCCGGGAAATGCCCGTCCGCGAAATCGCGATAGGTGCAGTCATGCACCAGCAGCGCGCCGCACGCGCGGGCGATGGCGGCGAAGCTCTCGATTTCGTCGCGCGTGTAGCGGATGCCGAGCGGGTTGTTGGGGTCGACGAGATAGATGATCGCGGTGCGCGCGTCGACATTGGCTTTCAGCGCCTCCGCGGTGAGGCGATAGCCGCAGGCCGCGTCGTAGATCGGGATCTCGATCACCTCGGCACCCTGCTGGCGCGCGAACAGGCACGGCCATTTCCAGGTTGGATCGGTGGTGACCAGGGTGGTGCCGGGTTTGCAGCGCGCGCGGCAGATCATGGCCAGCGCGCTGACCCCGCCCTCCGTCACCAGGGCTTCCGCCCCCGGCGTGCCGAGATCCTCGACGATCGCCTTGCGCAGGGCCTCGAAGCCGAGCGGCGGGGCATAGGCGTTGAACTCGCCATGCTCGATCGAACGGATCATCGCCTCGCGCACCGCTGGGTGGCTCTCGATATGGTTGGTGTTCTGACCAAGCCAGTAGAGCCCCGGCGTGGCCGAGAGTTCGTCGAAATAGCGGTTGCGGACGAGGGCGGTGGACATCAGATCACCGAGCCGCGCGCGGCGATACCGCCATCGATCGTGACCACGGTGCCGGTGATGTAGCCGGCCTTGGGGGAGGCGAGGAATGCCACGAGATCGGCCACTTCCGCCGAGGTCGCGGGGCGCTTGCCGGGATATTTGTCGAACAGCTCCTCCCAGCGGCTTTCGTCGCCGAGCATGTCGATCGCCTTGCGCTTCATGATCTTGAGCATGCGGTCGGTGGCGACGGGCCCGGGATTGACGGCGAGGACGCGCACGCCATGGTTGAGGCTCGCCCCGCCGAGCGCCTTGGTGAAGGACATCAAGGCGGCGTTGCCGGTACTGCCCGCGATATAGCTGGCATCCCAATTCTCGCCGGAATTGCCGATGATATTCAGGATGACGCCATCCCGGCCTTTCATGCACGGATAATACAGGCGCGACAGCGTTATGTAGCCGAAGACCTTGAGGTCGAAGCCCCGCCGCCAGTCGGCCTCGCCGAGAATTTCGAGCGAGCCCGCCGGGATGTCGCCGGCATTGTTGATGAGGATGTCGACATCCCCGGCATCCACCGCGAGCTTTTCCATGGCTTCGGTGCTGGACAGGTCGAGCGCGTGAACCGTGACGGTGACGCCGTGCCGCGCCTCAAGGGCGTGCTTGGCGTCGGTCATCGCTTCGCCATTGCGCGCCGCCAAATGCAGATGGCAGCCCTCGGCGGCGAAAACCTCGGCTACCGCGAGCCCGATGCCTTTGGACGCGCCGGTGATCAGGGCCGTCTTGTTCTTGAGGTTGAGCTCCACGCAAATCTCCCGCGACGCAAGTTCGATATACAAAGAAAAGCAATCTGCATACCAACCCGTGTGAGGCTCACTCGAAGGCGGCGAGGAAGTCCAGGAGATTGTCGCCGAGCAGATTGACATGGTCGCGCATGGCCTTGTGCGCCCGCTCCGGATCATGGGCGAGGATGGCCTGCATGACCTCCTCGTGCTCGCGCACGGTGTCGGTCATCCGGTTCGGCATGCGCGTGACGCGGCGGCGATAGGCGGCCACCTGATTGCGCAGCCTGCGCGTCTGATCGGCGAGGAAGGTGTTGCGCGAGGCTTCGTAGATCGCCTCGTGGAATTCCTGGTTCACATCATAAAAGGCGTCGATGTCCCCGCCATCCGAAAGAGCCACGAGCCTTTGATGAATCTCGTCAATTTTCTCACTCCACGAGTGCGATACGCGCCGTGCGGCAAGCCTGGCGCACAGGCCTTCCAACTCGGCCATCACCTGAAACATCTCGATCAGCGCATGCGCGCCGATCGCTCGCACGGCCGCGCCCTGGCGCCCGCGCAACTCGACGAGGTTGTTGGCGGCGAGCAGCCTGAAAGCCTCGCGGACCGGCGTGCGCGACACCCCGAAACGCAGCGCGATCTCCTGCTCGTCGAGCCGGCTGCCGGGCTCCAGCCGTCCGGCCGCGATCGCCTCTTCAAGCCGCTGGCGCAGACTCTCCGCGAGCGTCACGCCAGGCAGCGGTATCAGCGCCTCATGCCCATTTTTCGCCCGGCTGCCACCATCATGTGCACTCAAACTCATATCGGCGATCTCATTTTAGAGTTTCAGTATACATCTAGGTGCCCCGATGGTGAGAATCGCGGCTGAAAGCCCCTGCTCAGCGCGCGCATTAGGCCCTAACCATGAGCAAAGTCCATGCCGTTCACGGGCGAAATCCCTCGGTGGCACATGAGTTGCTTCGAGGCACTGCGATCACGCGGCATCGGGCATGCGGAAAGCGGCCGTCATTATACAAGCTGGGGGCACTTCTGTGCAGGCATCGACGCGAGAGGGTGGGGTGAGGTCGCCGCGGGACGGGGCGGAAGCGGCGTCCAGCCTGATCGAGATGCGCGCGCTCGCCAAGACCTATGGCTCGGTTACGGCTTTGTCGGGGTTCGAGGCGGCCGTGGCGCCGGGCGAGTTCGTCACGGTCGTCGGCCCCAGCGGCTGTGGCAAGAGCACCCTCTTCAACATCGTGGCGGGGCTGGAGGAACCGGATGCCGGCGGCATCCTGCGGTTCGAGGGGAAAAGCTGCCATGCGGCGGATCTGCTCGGCCGGGTTTCCTTCATGCCGCAGCGCGATCTGCTGCTGCCCTGGCGCAACGTGATCGACAACGCGATCCTTGCCTTGGAAGTGGAGGGCACGCCGCGCAAGGAGGCCCGGGCGCTGGCCCTGCGGATGCTGCCCGAATTCGGCCTTGCCGGCTTCGAGAGCCAATATCCGCATCAATTGTCGGGCGGCATGCGCCAGCGCGTCGCCTTGATGCGCACTTTCCTCTTCAAGCGCGACCTCATGCTGCTCGACGAGCCGTTCGGCGCCCTCGATGCCCTTACCCGCGCCATGATGCAGCGCTGGCTGCTGGATGTCTGGCAGAAGCATCGGCGAACCATCCTGTTCATCACCCATGACGTGGACGAGGCCATCTTCCTCGGCGATCGTGTGCTGGTCATGACCGCCCGCCCCGGTTCCGTGAAGCTCGAACAGAAAATCGAGCTGCCGCGCCCGCGCCGGCCGGAGGTCGTCACCTCGCCGGAGTTCATCAGCCTTAAGCGCACGCTGCTCGACGCGATCGAGGAGGAGAGCATGAAATCCTTCCAATCGGGCGCCGGCGCGGTGCCCGCCCTGTGACGCCCAAGCCAGAACCCTCCCCCGGAGTCAGGAGAATATGATGTTGGATAGACGACGTCTCGTAACCGCCATCGCCCTCGTCGCGACCATCGCCGGCGCGATGGTCGCGACCGCGCCGGCGCGGAGCCAAGAACTCACCAAGGCATCGTTGCGGCTGAAATGGCTGGCGCAGGCGCAGTTCGCGGGCTTCTACGTCGCGGCGGCGAAGGGTTACTATAAGGCCGAGGGCATCGACCTCACGATCAATCCGGGCGGCCCCAATCTGCTCGCCGAGAATCTTGTCGCGACCGGTAGCGACACGTTCGGTCTCTCGGGGGGCACCGATAGCGTGTTCGCGGCCCGCGACAAGGGGCTGCCGATCGTCTGCATCGGCGTGGCGCACCAGTTGACGCCCTTCGTCTTCGTCACACGCAAGGACGGCCCGGTCAAGACCATCGAGGACTTCAAGGGCAAGACCGTCACGACCTGGTTCACCGGCGCCAATTACGTGCTGAGCGGCATGCTGGCCAAGGCGGGCATCACCGCCGATCAGCTCAAGATCCAACCGCAGCAGGTCAGCGTGACGCCCTTCGTCGAGGGCAGTGTCGATGTGGTGACCGCGACCTATTACAACGAGCTCTACGCCATCCAGTCGCGCATGCCGAAAGACAGCCTCCGGACCTTCGTGGCCGAGGATTACGGCATCACCTTTCCGCGCGACACGCTGATTGTCTCGGAAGCGACCGCCAAGGAGAAGCCCGATCTCGTGAAAGGCTTCCTGCGGGCCTCGATCAAGGGATGGAAGGACGCGTTCGCCGATCCCAAGGGGGCTATCGACACGGTGATGGCCGTCGCACCCACGCTCGACCGGGCTCAACAGGAATTCCAGCTCACCGAGGTCAAGCGCCTGATGGTGGCCGGCAAGGCCGGCGAGAACGGTCTGTTCTGGATCGACCGCGATGCGGTCAAATCGGCGCATGACTTCTTTCTGGAATACAAGGTCATCGCCAAGCCGGTCGATCTGAAGGCGGCGTACGATCCTAGTTTCCTCGAGAGCATAGCGGTGGCGGACCGTCGTCTGTGACCTTCGGTTCCAGGGCTCTACCGTCCTTGGACAGGGGCGGTAGAGCCCTGACCGCGTTTCCGGCGGGCGGAGTCCTGCGTCTGGCCTTCGCGCTCGCGGCGGTCGCGGTCGTCTGGGAGGCGTCGGTCGTGCTGTTCGGCATCAAGCCGCACAGCCTGCCGCGCCTCAGCAGCATCTTTCAGGCGATGCTGGCGACGCCGCGCGCCTATATCGACGGCTTCCTGCGCACCTTGACGGAGACTCTGATCGGCTTCGCGACGGGTGGCGCCTTCGGTATCCTGATCGGCATCGCCTTCTTCCGCCTGCGGACCCTGCGCGAGATGATCTTTCCGGTCTTCGTCGTCTCGCAGACCATCCCCGTCATCGCCTTCGGCGCCCTGGTGGTGCTGTGGTTCGGCAATACGCTGGTGGCGAAGGCGGTCATCGCCTTCTACCTCACCTTCTTTCCCGTCACGGTGAACACGCTGCTCGGCCTTGAATCGGTCGATCCTCGGCAGGCCGCCCTCCTGCGCAGCTTCGGCGCATCGAGCCGGCAGCTGCTCCTGCGTCTCCAGCTGCCGACCGCCCTGCCGCAAATCTTCGTCGCCTTGCGCCTGGCCTCGTCGCTCAGCCTGGTCGGTGCCATTGTCGGCGAATGGTTCGGCGACACGACGGGGCTTGGCGTGCTGCTGTTGCAAGCCATGTACAACGAGAACTTCGTGGCGATTTGGGCGGCACTCCTCGTCTCGGCGCTACTCGGCACCGGGTTCTATGCCGTGGTGGCGGTGGTCGAACGCCGGCTGGTCTTCTGGGGTGCCGAGCAATGAGCGTGCTCGCCGGTCGACCATCGTCGCTCGCGATGCAGCGCGGCGTGGTCGGCGGGGTGCTTCTGGTCCTGCTTTGGGAAGGGGTGGCCCGCAGCCTCGCCTTGCCGTCATACGTCCTGCCGGCCGTCAGCGACATCTTCGTCAGCATCTGGTCCACGCGCGCGCTGCTGGTCGAGGCCGCCGCTTATACCCTTTGCGAAGCCGTCTCGGGCTATCTGCTCGGCTGCGCGATCGGCATCGGTCTCGCGGTGGCGATCACCATGCTGCCCGTCACGCGCGGCTTCATGCTGCCGGCCGCGACGGCCGTCAATTCCGTGCCGGTCGTGGCCTATTCGCCGCTGATCCTGCTCTGGTTCGGCATCGGCATCGCCTCGAAGATCGTGATGGTGGCGATGGCGGTGAGCTTCACGGTCTTCCTCTCGACGCTCGCGGGGCTCGATCGCGTCGACCGCCGCTCCGTCGATCTGATGCGCAGCTTCGGGGCCGGACGATTCTCGATTTTGTGGCGGCTGCGGTTGCCGACCGCCCTGCCGCTGATGTTGGCGGGCATGCGCGTGTCGACCGTACGCGGCATCCTCGTCGCCATCGTCACGGAAATGCTGGGCGCTTATGATGGGCTTGGCTGGGTCATCTACCAGGCGGTTCTCAAGATCGATTTCATCCAGGTCTGGTCGGCGATCTTCGTGGCATCGGCCGCGAGCCTGCTGTTCTTCGGGCTGCTCGGTGTCGTGGAACGCAGGACGCTCTTCTGGAAATAGCCCCCATGAAAAGACAGATGCATCTGGGTTTGTTCATCCTGGGAACCGGCAGCCATGTCGCGGGTTGGCGGTATCCCGGCGCGGTGGACAGCTTCCAGGATTTCGCCGCCATCCAGCACATCGCCCGCACCGCGGAGCGGGGCAAGTTCGACCTGATTTTCATGGGCGACAATCTCTATGCGGATGCCGCCGCCCATCCGTCCTATACCTTGCGCCTCGAACCCCTGACCATGCTGGCGGCGCTCGCGACGTCGACCAAACACATCGGTCTTGGCGCCACCGTTTCCACGACCTACAGCGATCCCTTCAGCGTGGCGCGGGTCTTCGCGTCGCTCGACCACATCAGCGGGGGGCGGGCGGCATGGAACGCGGTGACCACCGCCAATCCGGCGACGGCGGCCAATTTCGGCACCACCCATCCCGACCATGCCCGTCGCTATGAGATGGCCGCCGAATTCCTCGACGTCGTCGCGGGTCTGTGGGATGGCTGGGCCGACGACGCCATCGTCGCCGACCGTCAAAGCGGCCTGTATATCGACCCGGCGAAATTGCGCTCGATCGACCACGAAGGGACCTTCTTCAAGGTCAAGGGCCCGTTGAATATCGGCCGCAGCCCCCAGGGCCATCCGATCATCTTGCAGGCCGGCGGCTCGGAGGCCGGTCAGGCGCTCGCCGCCCGGACCGCCGATATCGTCTTTTCGGTGGTGCAGGATATCGACGAGGCCAAGGCGGGCTATGCAGCCCTCAAGAACCGTCTGCCCGCCCATGGACGCACGGCGGCGGAGGTCACCATCCTGCCGGGCGTGATGCCGATCGTCGGGCGGACCGACAAGGAAGCCTTCGAAAAGCTCGCCATGCTGCAAGGCTTCGTCAGCGGCGGCAACGCGCTGGCGATCCTCTCCGATCGGTTCGGGCAGGACATGTCGGTCTATGATCTCGACGGGCCGGTTCCCGACATCGCCTTGCCCGACAGCTATCACAGCTTCGCCCGCGTCATGCTGGCGAAGGCGCGGCGCGAGGCCATGACGCTGCGCGATCTCTACAACCTGACGGCCGCCGCGCGCGGACACTGGGTGCTGTGCGGCTCGGCCGAAACCATCGCCGACACGTTCCAGCAATGGTTCGAGGAGGAGGCCGCCGACGGCTTCAACATCATGCCGCCCTATTTTCATCAGGGCTTCGAGGATTTCGTCGACCTGGTCGTCCCGATCCTCCAAGAGCGCGGTCTTTTCCGGCGCGACTATGCCGGAACCATGCTGCGCGACCAGCTGGGGCTGGCGCGTCCGGAACGGCAAGCGGCGGCTCCTCCTTGAAAGCTGTCGCCCACGGGGGTATCTAACGGGCCATGGTGAAGCGGATCGCATCCTACCTGTTGTCGCTTGCCGTCGTCCTTACGATGACGCTGCAGGCGATGCCGCATGCGACCGCGATGCCGTCGGCTTTGCCGATGGCCGGCATGGACATGGGCGCCGGCATGGACATGGGCGATTGTGACCATCGAGCAGCACCCTGCAAGGGCATGACCCCCGCCTGCATCGATAGCATGGGCTGCGTTACGATCATCGGCCTCCCGACGCCCCCCCTCACGGCATCGGCGCCCTTCAAATGGGGCGTCCTCAGCTACACCGTCTTCGATGTAGCGCTGGCCGGCCGGACCATCCGGCCCGAACTCTTCCCACCTATCCTTCGTAGCTAAGCCAAAGCCACGCCGCTCGGCGGACGGCATTTCGCGCGTAGCAGATCGACGCCGCATTGGCGCGTGTCGAGCTGGCGCCGCGCGCCACAGCTCCCCTGTTTGGCAATTCGCCGTGCGCTCATCGCGGACGGCTACGAAGGATAGATTATGTTCAACCACCGCATCACGGCGGCGCTCGCGCTCGCCATGGTAGTTTCATCCGCGCCCGTATCGAGTTGGGCGGCCGCCAACGAATACAAGTTCGAGTTCGTGTCCGCGAAGCCGGCCGGTGCCGGGAAAAATGAGGTCACCGTCCGGCTGGTCCATGTGCCTGATGGAAAGCCCGTTGCCGGGGCCGTGATCTTCGAGTCAAAGACGGACATGGGTCCCTCCGGCATGGCCGAGATGCCGGGCAAGGTAACGCCGCCCAAGACCGATGAGAATGGCGTCTACCGGTTCCAGACGGAAAACGGCATGGCCGGGAAGTGGGCCTTGACGATCGCCGCCAAGGTCCAGGGCGAGACGGACACCGTGAAGGGTTCCGTCGACTACACCGCGGCCAAGTGAGATGACCCGGCGCCCGCGTGCGCCGGCGGCAACTGGACGGCGCCCCGGGCATTCGCCCGGGCGCCTGTTGCCGCTCGGCCTCATTTTCCTCTTGGCGGCAGGTCCGGCCGCCGCCGAGAACGCTCCGGACGCTTTGCCCGGGGCGACCCTCGATACCGTGCTCGCCATCGCCCGTCGCCTCAGTCCGGAACTGGCCACTCGCGCCCTTGAGACCGAGGCGGCCCAAGCCAGGGTCGACATCGCGGGCTCCTGGGACGATCCGACGCTGCGCGTCACGTCGGACGAGATCGACCGTACGACAGGGCCGCGCCAGAACAAGATGATCTATAGCGTCGAGCAGGAGATCCCGCTTTGGGGTAAGCGCGACCTCAGGCGGGATGCCGCGCGCGCGGAGGCCGATCAAATGGCGGCGGAAGGCCGCTCGGCGGAAGCGGACCTGATCGAGAAAGTGAAGGTCGCCTTCGCCCAATATTATCAAACGGACCAGGCGATCCGGACGACGCACGACCTGCATGGCGTGGTGCATGACATCGCGACGCTTGCCCGCGACCGCTACACACAAAATCGCGGCACACAGCAGGAGATCTTCAAGGCGGAGGTCGAAAGCGCCCGGATCGAAATCGAGATCGCCCGACTGGAGGCTTCTTCGCGTGCCGCCAAGGGACGCCTGAATGCGCTGCTCGCGCGCCCGATCGATGCACCCTTGGCCAAGCCCGCGCGGTCGAGGCATCTACCGCCGGGAGGCACCCTTGTCCCAGCCGCCTTGCTGGAGCGCGCGCGGGTGGCCAATCCGGGGCTTCAGTCCAGTTCTGCGATCATCGCCGGGGCCGAGAGCAATCGACGCCTCGCCGAAAAAAGCTGGTATCCCGACATCACGATCAGCGCCAGCGCGATCGATCGGACGGGCAACGGTCCCAACGGCTACATGGCGGCGATCGGGTTGAAAGTGCCGCTGCAATTCGGTCTCCATTCGGCTCAGGAACACGAGGCCACAGCGAAGTTTGGGGCGGCCCGCGCGCGTCGGCAGGTGCTTGAACAACAGATCGAAGGCGACTTGGCCGAGGCTGTGGCGAGCCTGTCATCTAGCCACGCGACGGCCGATCTGATCGGCACCCAACTGCTTCCCAAGAGCGAGGCGCTCGTCCGCTCCGGGGTCGCCGCCTACGCCGCCGGCAGGGCCCAGCTTACCGACGTGCTTATGGCCGAACATGATCTGGCGGATCTCAGGGTGCAGCTCCTTTCCGCCGAATTCGACACCCAACGCCAGCTCGCCGCCATCGAACGCCTGATCGGAGGCGACCTATGACCGCGTTCCGATTGTTCATTGTCGGCGTTTTCACGGCCGGCATCGCCGCGTCCGCGATTGCCCAGCAAGCATCGCCGCCGCCGCTCTACTACCGGGACCCCTCGGGCGAACCCTTCTATTCGGCCATCCCCAAGAAGGACGCGCAGGGGCGTGACTATCTGCCGGTCTATACCGATTCCGGGATCGTGCGATCCCCGGCGATGGATGCGGCCTCGTCCGCCTCTCAGCCCGCCGACGGCAAAGGCAAGATCGTCTATTACCGCAATCCGATGGGCCTGCCCGATACCTCGCCGGTGCCGAAGCAGGATGCTATGGGGATGGCGTATGTTCCGGTCTACGAAGGCGATGTAGCCGATGCCGGAATCGTCAAGATCAGTCCAGGCAGGGTACAGCAGCTCGGGGTCCGCACGGAGGCCGCGGCCGAGCACACCATGTCCCGCACGATCCGGGCGGTCGGAACGGTCGCACTCGACGAGCGTCGCATCAGCGTGGTAGCCCCCCGGTTCGAAGGCTGGATCGAAAAGCTGCTGGTCAATACGACGGGACAACCGGTTCGAAAAGGGGAGCCGCTCGCCGAGATCTATGGGCCCGATTTGCTACTGGCCGAACAGGAGTACCTGGTCGCCCGCGACGCAGCCGGTCATGTCGAGATGGGCGACAGCACCGTCTATGGGAATTCCAACGCGATAGCCGAGGCGGTCCTGACTCGCCTGCGCAACTGGGGCATCTCCGCCGAACAGGTCGCACGGCTCACCGGCAAGGGCGGCGTGAAGCGCACGCTGGCTTTGACCGCGCCGATGAACGGCGTGGTCATGGAGAAGCTGGCGGTCGAGGGACTGCACTTCGCGCCCGGCGACACGCTCTACCGCATCGCCGATCTCTCCACCGTCTGGGTTCTGGCCGATGTCTTCGAGCAGGATTTGGGCCTGATCCAGGCGGGGCAGGAGGCCAAGGTCACGGTCCCGGCCTATCCGGACCGCGCCTTCAGCGGCAACGTCGCCTTCATCTACCCGAGCATCAACCGGGAGACCCGAACGGCCAAGGTGCGGATTGAGCTTCCCAATCCGGATCTGGTGCTCAAGACCGATATGTACGCGTCGGCTGAGATCGCTGCTCCCGTCACATCCTCGGTGGTCGCGGTGCCGGACTCGGCGGTTCTCGACAGTGGCACGCGGCAGGTCGTCCTGATCGAGCGCGGTCAAGGCCGCTTTGAGCCGAGGCCGGTCAAACTTGGTCAGAAGGCCGGCGGATATGTCGAGATCCGGGAAGGCGTCGCCGCCGGCGAGAAGGTGGTGGTCGGTGCGAATTTCCTGATCGACGCCGAAAGCAATCTGCGCGCCGCCCTCCAGGCGTTCACCGCGGCTCGGTCGCAGGAGACCCAGCCATGATTTCGACCATCATCCGCTGGTCCACGAACAACATCGTCCTCGTGCTGCTCGGCACGCTCTTCGTTGTTGGAGCGGGGCTCTACGCCGTCGAGAACACCGCGCTCGACGCCATTCCCGACCTCTCCGACACCCAGGTCATCGTCTACACCGACTATGCTGGTCAAGCGCCCCAAGTGGTCGAGGATCAGGTGACGTATCCCCTCACCACCGCGCTCTTGAGCGTGCCGCGCTCAAAGGTGGTGCGCGGCTTTTCCTATTTCGGCGTTTCGTTCGTCTATGTCGTGTTCGAGGATGGGACGGACCTCTACTGGGCGCGCTCGCGCGTCCTCGAATATCTGAACTTCGCATCGAAGCGATTGCCCGCCGGCGTGACGCCTTCGCTCGGACCGGATGCCACCGGCGTTGGCTGGGCCTACGAATACGTTGTGATCGGCGCTCAGCGGACACTCGCCGAGCTGCGCACGATCCAGGATTGGACCGTGCGCTATCAACTCGCCAAGGCCGAAGGCGTGGCCGAGGTCGCGAGCGTCGGCGGCTTCGTCCAGCAATACCAGGTCGTGGTCGATCCCCAGAAGCTGCAAGGCTACGGCATCCCCTTGAACAAGGTCAGCGAGGCGATCCGGGCGAGCAACCAGGATGTCGGCGGCCGCACCGTCGAGATGACCGAAACCGAATATGTCATACGCGGCCGCGGCTATCTGCGCGGCATCGAGGACATCGGGAATATCGTCCTCAAGATGGCCGGTGGGACACCCGTCCTGCTGCGCGACGTGGCCCGCGTCGAACTCGGGCCGGACGAGCGGCGCGGCATCACGGAACTCAACGGCACCGGCGAAGTCGTCAGTGGCATCGCCCTGCAGCGCGACGGTCAGAATGCCTTGTCGGTCATCGAGAACGTCAAGCGGAAGATCGCCGAGATCGCGCCGAGCCTGCCCAAAGGCGTCAGCATCGAGGCGGTCTATGACAGGTCGGGCTTGATCTATCGGGCGATCGAGACGCTGAGGCATACGCTTTTCGAGGAGAGCGTCATCATCGCGCTGGTCTGCGCGGTTTTCCTCCTGCACCTCCGTAGCGCTCTGGTCGCGATCATCATGCTGCCGGTCGGCGTTCTGATCGCCATGGCTCTGCTCCACGCCTTCGGCATCAGCGCGAACATCATGAGCCTGGGCGGTATCGCGATCGCGCTCGGCGCCATGGTCGACGCGGCGATCGTGATGATCGAAAACGCGCATAAGCATCTCGAACGCGCACCGCCCGGAACCTCGCGGGTCCGGGTTCTGACGGAAGCCGCGATCGAGGTCGGTCCGGCGCTGTTCTTCAGCCTGGCGGTCATCGTCGTGTCGTTTCTCCCGGTCTTCACCCTGGAAGCGCAGGAAGGGCGGATGTTCCGGCCGCTCGCCTTGACGAAGACTTTTGCGATGGCCGGCGGCGCGGTGCTGTCGGTGACCCTCGTGCCCGTGTTGATGATCCTGTTCGTGCGCGGACGCATCCTGCCGGAGCGAAAGAACCCCCTCAATCGGGCACTGATCTGGCTTTACCGCCCGGTCATCCGGACAGTCCTTCGGGCGAAGACGCTCACGATCCTTCTGGCCTTGGCGATGCTCGGCCTGACCGCGATCCCGGCGATGCGGCTTGGTTCCGAATTCATGCCGAGCCTGAATGAAGGCACGCTGATGTACATGCCGGTCAGCCTGCCGGGACTGTCCGTGACCAAGGCGGCCGAGCTTCTCCAGACCCAGAACAAGATCATCAAAAGCTTCCCGGAGGTGGAGTCGGTCTTCGGCAAGTCGGGGCGCGCCGAGACGGCGACCGATCCGGCGCCGATCGAGATGATGGAGACCATCGTCAATCTGAAGCCGGAAGCGGAGTGGCCCGCCGGGATGACGGTGGACAAGCTCATCCAGCAGATGGATCAGGCGCTTCAGTTTCCAGGCGTGAGCAACGCCTGGACCATGCCGATCAAAGCGCGGATCGACATGCTGTCGACCGGCATCCGCACGCCGATCGGCGTCAAAGTGTACGGCCCCGATCTCGTTGGCATCGATCGGCTCTCCCGGCAACTCGAAGCCGTGATCCGGACGGTGCCGGGCACGACGAGCGCCTATGCCGAGCGGATCGAGGGCGGGTACTACCTGGAAATCCTGCCGGATCGGCCGTCGCTGGCGCGTTACGGGCTGATGATCGGCGATCTGCAGGAAACGGTGCTGACGGCTCTTGGCGGCGAGTCGGTGACCTCGACTGTCGAAGGCCGCGAACGGTACTCGGTCAATGTGCGCTATCCACGCGAATTTCGCTCCGATCCGCAATCGATCGCCGAACATGTGCTTGTTCAAACTCCGGGCGGCATGACCATTCCCCTGGGGCAGCTTGCCACCATCAAACTGACCCAGGGACCGCCCATGGTCCGCACCGAGAATGCCCAATTGGTCAACTACGTCTATGTCGACATGCAGGGGCGGGATATCGGCTCCTATGTCGCCGATGCGCGGCGCGCGGTGGCGCGGCAGGTGCAAATGTCAATCGGCTATCGGCTCGAATGGAGCGGCCAGTTCGAATATCTCCAGCGCGCCAAGGCCAAGCTCACGATGGTCGTCCCGGTCACGCTGGTGATCATCTTCCTGTTGCTCTACCTCAATTTCGGGCGGCTCACCGAAACCCTCATCGTGATGCTGTCCGTCCCCTTCGCTCTCGTCGGCGGCGTCTGGCTCATGTGGTTGATGGGGTTCAACATGAGCGTCGCGGTCGCCGTGGGGTTCATCGCGCTGGCGGGCGTGGCGGCCGAAACCGGCGTGGTGATGCTGATCTATCTCGACCAGGCTCTGAAGGACCGGCTGGCACTATGCGCGGCCGAGGGCCGGCCGCTGGATCGGGCCGATCTCAGGGCCGCGATCATCGAGGGCGCGGTCGAGAGGGTGCGGCCCAAGATGATGACCGTGACGGCAATCATGGCGGGTCTGCTCCCGATCCTGTGGAGCACCGGCGCCGGATCGGAGGTGATGCGCCGCATCGCCGTGCCGATGATCGGCGGGATGGTGAGCTCGACGTTTCTCACGTTGCTCGTGATCCCCGCCCTCTACGCACTGGCGAAGGGTTGGCGGCTAGAGCCTGCCGCGGTCACCGCACGAGAGGTGCATGCATGAGATACTTTG
>DATMGU010000109.1:0-6252 GCA_035555315.1 Allostellaceae bacterium | reverse complement strand
GCGCAGGCGCCGGTCGATCGTCAGCAGAACGGCACTCGCCGCGATGGCGAGCACGGCGAGCACCAGCGTGACGGACATGATGAGGTCGACATTGTGCAGGCCGATCGCCGTCATCAGCAGGTAGCCGAGCCCCTGCTGGGAGGCGAACATCTCGCCCAGAATCGTGCCGATCAGCGTCAGCGAGAAGCCGATCCGCAGCCCGGTCATCATTTCCGGCAGCACCGCCGGCACCACGATGGTGTGGAGCGTCTCCAAGCTGTCGAAGTGCATCACCCGGCTCAGCCGCAGCAGCACCGGCCGGACCGTGCCGATGGCACCCAAGGTGGACAGCGCGATCGGCGGGATGCCATGCATGGCACCGAACGCGACCTTCGCGGAGATGCCGAGCCCGCAGATCAGCAGGACGATCGGATAGAGCACAACCTTTGGAATCGACGCGAAGGCGAGCAACATCGGCGTAAACAAGGCGCCGGATGGCGCATGGAAGCCGAGCCAAAATCCCAGCGACAATCCGACGCCCACGGCGATCGCCAGCGCCAGGCCGAACGCCGTCATGGTCTCGCCGAAATTTTGCCAGAACATCTCGGTCCCGATCAGGCGACCCGTGAAGGCGAAGGTCTGCCAAGGAGACTTCAGCGCATTGTCACCCGCGTAGAGGAAAAGCCCTTCCCACACGACAAAGATGACGGCGGCGAGCACGACCAGGTTGCGCGTCCGGTGGACCGTCAGAGTCACGCCCGCAGCCCCCGTTGACGCAGCATGCGCCGTTCCCAACGGAACAGCGTGCCGTTCACGGCGATCGAGAACACCACCAGCAGAAGAATCAGGGGGTACATCGTCGCATTGTCGAAATTGTTGTAGGCAAAGCTGATCTGATAGCCGATGCCGGTCTGCGACATCAGGAATTCGGCGGCGATGACGCCGATGATGGAATAGGCGACCGCGAGCTTGGCGCCGGTCAGCAGGTAAGGCGCCGCCGCCGGCAGCGTGATCTTGAGCGCGGTCTCAAGCGGCGACATGCGCTGCGCCGCGGCCAGCTTCTTCAGCACGCGGGGCACGCGATCCAGGCCGTCCAGCGTGCTGACGATCACGGCGACCACCCCCTGCAGAAATCCCATGATGATCTGCGGGACCGGCCCGAGGCCGAACAGGATGATGAACAGCGGGTAGAAGGCGAGTGTCGGCAGGGCGTAGTAGGTCGAGAAGACGAGATCCAGCGTATCGCGCACCGCCGACAGCCGATGCACCACAACCCCGAAGCCGATACCGATCACCACCGCCAGAGCGCAGGCGATCGCCGCGTTGCCGACGGTCTGGAGGATGGCCCGGTTCATCTTGCCCGATGCCAGCAGACGGACGAGGTCGATCGCCATCTGATGCGGCGGCTGCATGGTCAGCGGGTCGATCGCGCCGGTGAGGCACAGGATCTCCAGCACAGCGACCGCGGCGAGGATGAGCAAGGCGCGGTAGAGCGCCAAACGGGTCATGCGGGCAACAGCACGCGCGCCACCTCCGCCGTCTTGCCTGTCTCGTGACGCAACAGCTTCCACAGGCGCGCGGTTATGGCGCCGAAGGCTTCATGCTCGATCACGCTGCTGTCGCGGTCCCGATCCCAACCGGTCTCGACGATATCGAGCAAGCGGCCGGGGCGCGCCGACATGACGCCGATCCGATCGGCCAGCATGGCGGCCTCATCCAGCGCATGGGTGATCAGAAAGACCGTGGCCCCCGTCACCCGCCAGAGGCGCAGGACCTCCTCACCCATCAGCAGCCGCGTCTGCTGATCGAGCGCCGCGAAGGGCTCGTCCAGCAGGATCAGGCGGGGCTCCATCACCAGCGTGCGGGCGATGCAGACGCGCTGGCGCATCCCGCCCGACAGCTGGGCGGGATAATGGCTGGTCGCGAAGTCCCGCAGCTTCATCAGTTCCAGCACCCGGTCGACCCGCGCCTTGCGCTCTTCGGCGGAAATCCGCGCGTGGCGCAAGCCCAGCTCGATGTTGCTGCGCACGGTGCGCCAGGGGAGGCAGCTATCTTCCTGGAAGACGACGCCGACACCCTCGGGCACCTGCCCGGCGATCGGCCTGCCTTCGAACATCACGCTGCCGGTGGTCGCCGTCGACAGGCCGGCGATCAGATCGAACAAGGTCGATTTGCCACAGCCGGATGGCCCGACCACGGCGAAAAATTCACCCGCCCGCAGATCGAGATCGATCGGCCCCAGGGCATGGACGGGCGCGCCGCCGCCGACCGTATCGAAACTCTTGGTCACGCCGCTTAGGGCGACATGCACCGGAGGGGTCATGAGAAACGGTCCTCCAATGCCAGCCAATCCCGCAGACCGAGCATGTTCTGCAACTCGGCCGCGATCTCGGCATAGGTGGACATGTCCTGGGGCTTCACCCGGCCGGCGGCGAGATCGGTCAGGCCGGCCAAGCCGCTCTGCATCGCATCGGTGACACGGGATATGAGCAGGTTGGGATAGGCCACCTGGGCGAAGCCCATACTGTAGAGCTCGGCCGGTGTCGGCCATCGGTTGATCAGGCGCTCGGTCACCACGGTCACCTGGATGCTGCCGCGCAGCGCGTCGCCGGCGCGACCCAGCATTTCCACGGTCGGCAGGCCGGAGATGAAAATCGCATCGGCGCCGACCGCGAGGTAAGCCTCGGCGCGACGCAGCGCGCCGTCCAACCCCTCCGTCGGAAAGGCATCGGTGCGCGCGACGATCTGCAGGTCGCCGGCACCGCGGGCATGCAGCGCCGCCCGCAATTTGGTCTGCATGTCGGCGATGGACGCGACGCCGATCGCCTGCATGTCGCCGGGCTTCTTGCCGGCACGCAACTGATCCTCGAGCACCAGCTGTCCGGCACCGATCCCGGCGAAGGCCTGCACCGTGCGGATCACGTGCTTGACGTCGCCGAAGCCGTCATCGGCATCCATGCCGAAGGGCAGCGCGGTGCCCCGCATGACGCAGCGTGCGCCGGCCACCATATCGGCCAGCGCGGCGAGGCCGATATCCGGAATAGCCTGCTGGGACGCCAGCATGGACAGGCCCCCGACGGCGATCGCCTTGAAGCCGGCGAGCTCGATCAACCGCGCCGAAAGCGCGTCATGAGCGGAGGGGCAGATAAGCGGTTTGTGCTGGGCGAGCAAACTCTGGAAAGACACGCGTTGCATCATGCCGCCTTCCGTTGGGGATAGGCCCAGGGCCGTGCCGCCCGATCGGTTTCGAGCCATCGGTCGGTCTCCCCCGTCCGGGCGCGCAGGAGGTCCAAATCGTCCAGCCCACCCAGCAGGGCTTCGCGCCGTTCCCCCGGAATCTCGAAGGTCAAGGGCCGCCCATCGGGCAGGATGATGAGCCGGGTCTCCAGATCGACCGTGACATCCGGCTCGGTCGCCTGGGCAAGGGTGTCGGCCACATGCTCCGCCTGCTCGTCGGTGACGGTGGCGAGCAGCAGGCCGTTCTGGAAGGCGTTGTCGTAGAAGATCTCGCCGAAACTGGGTGCGATGACGCAGCGGATGCCGTAACCGGTCAGCGCCCAGACTGCGTGCTCACGCGAGCTGCCGCAGCCGAAATTGCGCGCCGCGACCAGCACGCTGGTCCCGCCATATCGCGGCTGGTTCAGGACGAAGTCCGGATTGGGCGCGCCATCCGGCAAATATCGCCAATGGGTAAACAGCACCTTGCCGGGATCGGCGACCTGACCGCCGACCATCGCCTGCGCGGAGATGATGGCGTCCGTGTCGATGTTCGCGCGCATCAGAGGGGCCGCGCGGCCATGCAGCTTCGTAAACGGTTCCATTTTGCTATCCCATCAGCCGTCGGACATCGGTGATGCGGCCCGTAACGGCGGCGGCCGCGACCATCGCCGGGCTCGCGAGGTGGGTGCGGCTGCCCGGACCCTGGCGGCTTTCGAAATTGCGGTTGGTGGTCGATATGCTGCGCTGCCCCGGCGGCACCATGTCGCCATTGCCGGCCACGCACATGGAGCATCCGGACTCGCGCCATTCGAAACCCGCATCGCGGAACACCCGGTCGAGGCCGATGGCTTCCGCCTGCCGCTTCACCTGGGTGGAGCCCGGCACGACGATCGCCGTGACGCCTTGTGGAACATGGCGGCCACGGATGATGGCGGCAGCCTCCTGCAGGTCGGACAGGCGGGCATTGGTGCAGGAGCCGATGAAGGCGTAGTCGATCGGGAGGCCTTCCAGCCGCTGGCCCGGCGTCAAGGCCATATAGGCGAGCGCCCGTTCGATCACGCGCCGCCGCTCGGGATCGGCGGCGGCGTCCGGCGCGGGGATGGTTTCGTCGATGGCGATCATGTCCTGCGGCGAGGTGCCCCAGGACACCTGCGGCCGGATCCGGGTGCAATCGATCGCGATCTCCGTATCGTAGCTCGCATCATCGTCGCTGGGCAGCGCGCGCCAGGCTTGCACGGCGCTGTCCCAATCGGCGCCGCGCGGCGCGAAGGGCCGTCCGGCCAGATACTCGATCGTGCTGTCGTCCGGGGCGATCAGGCCGGAGCGGGCGCCGAACTCGATCGACATGTTGCAGATCGTCAGCCGCGCCTCGATCGGCAGGGACCGGATCGCCTCGCCGGAATATTCCACCACATGGCCGGTTCCGGCGGCGGTACCGTGCCGGCCGATCAGATAGAGCACCAGATCCTTGGCGAAGACCCCGGCGGGAAGCCGGCCGGTGAAGCTTACCCGCATGGTCTTCGGGCGTCGCTGGATCAGCGTCTGGGTTGCCAGCACATGCAGCACCTGCGTGGTACCAATGCCCCAGGCCCAGCTGCCGAGGCCGCCGCAGGTCGCCGTATGGCTGTCGGCGCAGACCAGAGTGCAGCCGGGTAGCGCGATGCCCAGCTCGGGGGATATCACATGGACGATGCCCTGCCGCTCATCGTCGATGTCGAACAACTCCACGCCATAGACGCCACAGTTTCGCTGCATCGCCTCGATGGAGTTGCGGGTCGGCGGGAAGCTGGCGGCGGTGCGCCCCGGGGTGGTCGCGACGCTGTGGTCGATCACAGCGAAGGTCAGATCGGGCGCGCGGATGGATAATCCACGCCTCCCCAACCCGTCGAACGCCTTTTCGCAGGTCGTCTCCTGCAGCAGGTGGCGATCGATATGCACGATGGCGCGGCCGTCCTCGAACGCGCTGACGACGTGACTCGCCCAAATTTTTTCAAACAACGTCGCTGGCGCGATCATGGTCTCTCCCTTGTGGCGGCAAGTAAGCCACCAAAGGCGCAGCGTCTGAACTCCGTTTAAGTCACTCTATCGATGACTATTGGTCATGCGGCGCAGCGGTCCACCAGCTCGGACGTCAACCAATCGCGGAACGCCCGGACGGCCGGCACGCGATTGCTGGTCTTCGGCCAGGACAGCCCATAGCTCTCGCCCGTCCGCAGCCCGAGCGGGAAGGGTTCCACCAGCCGACCCGCGGTGGTTGCCGGGTCCGGCGCGCAGATGGCCATGGCGACGCCGACGCCCGCCGCCGCTGCTTCGTGGGCCAGTACGGAATTCTCGAAGTACAACGTGCGGCCGGATTCAAGCGGACCCAACCCGGCATGATCGAGCCAGGCTGACCAGTCGTCGCGGCGGTTCATCGAATGCAGCGTCGTGCATCGGCGCAAATCCTCCGGCGTGCGCAATCCCTCCGGCCCGGCCAGCAGCATGGGGTTGCAGACCGGGCGAAGCACGATGTCGAGCACCGGCTGGTATTCGAAACTGGAGGTCGGAACCGGGCCGCGCCCGCTCACCACGTCGAACCGCCGCCGGTCGTCCTCGGCGAAATCGGTCTTGCAGGTCACCTGCAATTCGATCGACGGGTAATTGGCCTGGAAGCCCGGCAGACGGCGCATCAGCCAGCTGGTCGCGATGGTGGGAAACAGGCCGAGACGGACCCGTTGGCGCTGGCGGGCACGGTCGACGCCGCGTGTCGCTTCCTCGATCTGATCGAAGGCGATGTGCAATCGCCCGGCGAGCAGCGCCCCATTCTCCGTCAGGCGGACCTGGCGACTCCCCCGCTCGAACAGAATGACGCCCAGATGTTGCTCGAGCCGGGCGATGTGGCGGCTGACCGCACCCTGGGAGACGCAAAGCTCATCGGCGGCCGCGGTGAAACTGGCGGTCTGGCTGGCGATCTCGAAGGCGCGCAAGGCATTGAGCGGTGGTAGATCACGACGCATCGTTCCCTCCCTCGTTTATGATTTTTTTAGATGGTATGCGCTTCGGCGCCGTTCTGCC
>DATMGU010000108.1:0-1546 GCA_035555315.1 Allostellaceae bacterium | reverse complement strand
GCCTTTTCTGCTGCCGGCTTTTCTGCTGCCGATTTGTCGAGGACGGCCTTTTCGGAGATGCCCTTGGCCCTGACGCCCGGCTCGGGGATATTGGCGACGTCGGAGGATGTTTCGGCCTTCGCATCGGCCTTTGGGCTGGCGGTCGACGTTGCGGCGGCGACCGGCGTGTCAGGCTTGGAGACGATGTAATGGTTGACGATGTAGGCCCCGATCACGGTTGCCAATAATGACGGCAATACATCCAGCGTAAATTTCGAGACGTATTTCAGCATGTTGAGCCTCTCCCGCACCGGTTTTGATGCGGAAACTTTGAGGCGCATTGAGGGATCAACTGCGACAGATCGGTGGCAAAGCGTTAACGGCGGGGGTTATGGCTTCAATTCTACTTCGAGGAACACGATCTCGGCGGCGGTCTCGTTGAGCACGTCATGTTCCACCCCAGCCTTGCGGAAGTAGGATTTACCGAGGCCAAGCTGCGCCTTGGAGCGTTCCCCGCCGGGCGCCACGATGGTCATTTCGCCCGAGGTCACGGGAACGATGACGTAGTCCATCTCGTGAATGTGATGTCCGGTGGCGCTGCCCGGCGCCAGCCGCCACTCGGTGACGCGGACCTCCGGCGTATCGACCTGGACGTCGGATTTGGCGCTGAGCATGATCGTCTCCTCCCAGCCTCACGGCACGAAAACCATGAAAATGAATACCGCAAACACCACCATGTGAACCAGCCCGAACAGGATATTGGTGCGGCCGGTGCCGAAGGTGAGCATGCTGAGGATAAACGTTAGCACCAGCAGCACCATCTCCTGAAGGTTGAGCCCAAGCACGAGTTGCCTGTCCAGCGCGTAGGCGGCAACGGCGACCGCGGGGATCGTCAGCCCGATCGTCGCAAGCGACGAGCCCAGCGCCAGATTGATGCTTTTTTGCAGATCGTTCTTGCGGGCTGCGGATATGGCGGCGACGCCTTCCGGCAGCAGGATCAATAGCGCCACCAGCACACCCGCGAAGGCCGGCGGCGCACCGATCTTCGCGGTGACGACATCGACCACGAGCGAGAATTTCTTTGCCAGCAGCACCACCGCCAGCAGCGAGACCAGCAGCAGCGCGTTGCTCAGGGCCAGCATCCGGTTCGACATCGGCGCCCCGTCATCGCCGGCGCCGGCGGCATCGCTGATGAAATAATCGCGGTGCCGGATGGTCTGGGTATAGAGAAACACCCCATAGAGAATGACGGTGACGATGCTGACGAAGCCGAGCTGGGCCGCCGAATAGATCGGTCCCGGCGCCGTTAGCGTATAGTTCGGCATGATCAGCGTGATGGTCGCCATCACGAACAGCACGCTGAGATAAAGATTGGCGCCGCTAACCTGAAAATCCTGTTCGCGATAGCGCAGGCCGCCGATAAAGATGCACAGGCCGACGAGACCGTTGCAAACGATCATCACGACGGCGAATACGGTATCGCGCGCCAGTGCGGGAACCGGCTTGTCGCCAAGCATGATGGTCGCGATCAGCGCCACCTCGATGATGGTGACCGCCAGCGTCAATA
>DATMGU010000107.1:0-18430 GCA_035555315.1 Allostellaceae bacterium | reverse complement strand
CTTGATCGCGCCGAGCGCGTCGCTCAGGGTGCTCATCGAGAACTCTTGGCCGCGAAATGGGCCAATGCCCTATCCAGCGCCACATCCGTTCGGTCAAGCTGAGCGAGGGTCTGTTGGTGGGTCAGGGTGAATACCTCGAGGACGGCCCGAAGTTCGGCCTCCACATCCTGATCCGCCTTGTCCGGGTCATAGTGCAAAATGGCGCGACGAACGAATTCAGCCGTGGATATCTTTTCGGCAATCGCTTTCTTTTCGACGGCTTGCTTTTCCGCTGAAGAAATCGGGACGATAAGGCGTTCGGTCGCTAGGGCTGATCTTTGCACGACAACCTCTGAGTATGTGCATGATCATATACATATTTACTTTTGCGACCCGAGACAAGGATGCTACCCCTAAACCGTCAAATACCGGCGCATCTCCGCCTCGTCCATGTCGTCGCGGCGGCCGGCCATGACGATTTCGCCGCGTTCCAGGATGGCGAAGGCGTCGGCCAACTCCTTGGCGAATTCGAAATATTGCTCGACCAGCAGGATGGCCATGTCGCCTTGGGCCGCTAGGCGGGCGATGACGCGGCCGATATCCTTGATGATCGAGGGCTGGATGCCCTCGGTCGGCTCGTCCAGGATCAGCAGGCGGGGGCGGGTGACTAGGGCGCGGGCGATCGCCAGCTGCTGCTGCTGGCCGCCGGAAAGATCGCCGCCGCGTCGGCCCAGCATATCGGCCAGCACGGGGAACAGCTCGAACAGGTGATCCGGTACGGTGCGCTCGCCGGCGGGGAGGCCGGCGAGGCCGGTCTGCAGGTTCTCCTTGACGGTCAATCGGGCGAAGATCTCCCGGCCTTGCGGCACAAGCCCCAGGCCCCGGCGTGCGCGCAGATACGGCGGCAAGCCGTCGAGCGGCTTGTCCTCCCAGCGGATGGTTCCGCCGCGGATCGGCTGCAGCCCGAAGATCGCGCGCAGCAGGCTGGTCTTGCCGACCCCGTTGCGGCCGAGGATGCAGGTCACCTCGCCCTTGCGCGCGGTCAGGCTGACCCGGCGCAGCGCCTGGCTGGCGCCGTAGTAGAGATCGATGCCCTCGACGTTCAGCATGGCGTCCCGTCCTTCTTGATGGCGTCTTGTGTCATCGGCCCAGATACACTTCGACGACCCGCTGATTGCCCTGCACGTGATCGATCGAGCCTTCGGCGAGGACCGAGCCTTCATGCAGCACGGTGACCTTGGCGCCGAGGTCGCGCACGAATTCCATGTCGTGCTCGACGACCAGGATGGTGCGCTTGGTCGCCAGGCTGAGGATCAGCTCGGCGGTCTCGGCGGTTTCGGCGTCGGTCATGCCGGCGACCGGTTCGTCGAGCAGCAGCAGCCGCTGGTCCTGGATCAACAGCATGCCGATTTCCAGCCATTGCTTCTGGCCATGGCTGAGCGAGCCGGATTGCTCGGTCCGCCGCTCGGTCAGGCCGATCGTCTCCAGGGTCGAGGCGATCCGGTCGCGCTGCTCGCCGTTTAGCCGGGCCAGGAGGGTGCGGGTGATGCTGCGATCGTCCTTCAGCGCCAGTTCCAGGTTTTCAGCGACGCTGAGGTTCTCGAACACCGTCGGCTTCTGGAATTTGCGGCCGATGCCCAGATTGGCGATTTCCTCCTCGTCCAGGCGGGTGAGGTCGACCGAACCGTCGAACAGCACCGTACCGGAATCCGGCCGGGTCTTGCCGGTGATGACGTCCATCATCGTCGTCTTGCCGGCGCCGTTCGGGCCGATGACGGTTCTGAGCTCGCCATCCTCGAGCACCAGGGACAAGCCGTTCAGCGCCTTGAAGCCGTCGAACTCGACGGTGACACCATCGAGATAAAGCAGCGTGTCCGGGCTCGCCCGCGTGGCGGCCTGCGCATTCGGGGTGTCGTGTTCGGGGGCCAGGAGATCAGACATGCGGTGCCTCCTCGACCACGGCGACCGGCGCTCGGCGGGGCAGGCGCCACCGCCGGGCGAGGCCCAGGATGCCGTCGGGCATCGCCAGCGTGACCAGAATGAACAGGGCGCCCAGCACGAACAGCCAGAGTTCCGGTGCCGCCCCGGTCAGCCAGGTCTTGGCGAGGTTGATGACCAGCGCGCCCAGGATGGCGCCGACCAGCGTGCCGCGCCCGCCGACCGCGACCCAGATGGCGATCTCGATCGAGTTCGCCGGCGAGAATTCGCTGGGGTTGATGATGCCGACCTGGGGCACGTAGAGGGCACCGGCGAGGCCCGCCAGCACGGCGGACAGGGTGAACACGAACAGCTTGGCGCGGGTCACCGAATAGCCCAGGAAGCGGACCCGGCCTTCCGCGTCGCGCACCGCCAGCAGCAGCCGGCCGAGCTTGGACCGCGTGATCCAGCGACACAACAGGAAGGCGGCGGCGAGGCACGCCACGGTGAGGATGTAGAGCCCGATGCGCGTGCTCGGCGCCCGGATCTCGAAGCCCAGCACATCCTTGAAATCGGTCAGCCCGTTATTGCCGCCGAAGCCCATCTCGTTGCGGAAAAAGGCGAGCAGCAGCGCATAGGTCATCGCCTGGGTGATGATCGACAGATAGACGCCGGTGACGCGCGAGCGGAAGGCAAACCAGCCGAACACCAGCGCCAGCAGGCCGGGAACGGCGAGTGCCATGACGACGGCGAACGGGAAGGAGCTGAAGCCCCACCAGGTCCAGGGCAATTCCTGCCAGTTCAGGAACACCATGAAGTCCGGCAGATTCGGATTGCCGTAGACGCCGCGCGTGCCGATCTGGCGCATGAGATACATGCCCATGCAGTACCCGCCCAGCGCGAAGAATGCGCCATGGCCGAGGCTGAGGATGCCGGCATAGCCCCAGACCAGATCGAGGCCGAGCGCCAGGATCGCGTAGCAGGCGTATTTGCCGAGCAGCGGCACCAGGTAATCCGGCACGCGGAACGCCGAGCCGGCGGGCGGCAACAGCACCAGCAGAGGGATGAGGACGATCGCGGCGGCGAGGATCACCAGGAACGCCAGCCAACCGCGTCGATCGAGCAGCAAGGGAGCATCCATCGCCTACATCTCCGCTGCGCGGCCCTTGAGGGCGAACAAGCCCCGGGGCCGGTATTGAATGAACAGGATGATCGCGACCAGCACGACGATCTTGCCGAGAACGGCGCCGGCGAACGGTTCCAGCAGCTTGTTGACGATGCCCAACCCCATGGCGCCGACCAGGGTGCCGGCCAGGTTGCCGACGCCGCCGAACACCACCACCATGAAGCTGTCGACGATGTAGATCGTGCCGAGATTGGGGCTGACATTGCCGATCTGGCTCAGCGCCACGCCGGCGATGCCGGCGATGCCCGAGCCCAGGCCGAAGGTCAGCGCATCAACCCGGTTGGTCGGGATGCCCATCACCCCGGCCATGCGCCGATTCTGGGTGACCGCGCGCATATGCAGGCCGATCGAGGTGTAGCGGATGATCGCCACCAAGGCGCCCAGCACGGCGAAACAGAACAGGATGATGACGAGCCGGTTCCAGGTCACGGTAAAGCCACCACTGATCACGAAGCCGCCGGTCATCCAGGACGGGTTGGCGACTTCCTTGTTGGGCGCGCCGAACACGCTGCGCACCGCCTGCTGCAGCATCAGGCTGATGCCCCAGGTCGCGAGCAGCGTTTCGAGCGGCCGGCCGTAGAGGAACCGGATGATGCTGCGCTCCAGCGCGATGCCGACCAAGCCGGCGACGATGAACGCCGCCGGAACCGAGATCACCAGATAGAAGTCGATCCAGCCGGGCGGCAGATAGGCGCGGAATGCCTCCTGCACGACATAGGTCGTATAGGCTCCCAGCATGATCATCTCGCCATGCGCCATGTTGATGACGCCCATCACGCCGAAGGTGACGGCGAGGCCGATCGCCGCGAGCAGCAGGACCGAGCCGAGGCTGACGCCCTGGAACAGGTTGACGCCGATCTCGATCAGCCGCAGCCGCCGCTCGACACCGGCGAGCGCCTTCGCCGCCGCGGCACGGACCTGCGGGTCGGTGGCGCTGTCGCCGTTGATCTGGCCCAGCAGATTGCGCACCTCCGGATCGTCCGAGCCGGCGAGGGCGGTGACCGCCGCGATCCGCACCTCGGTCGTGCCGCTTTGCAGTTGGGCGGCGCTGAGCGCGAATTTGAGGGCGGTCTTGACCTCGCCATCCTGTTCGGCCGCCAAGGCCTTGCCGAGGGCGGCCGTCGCCTCCGGCGAGGGGTGACGCAACGCCTCATGCGCCGCGGCCAAGCGGTCGGCGGGGTCGGTGCTGAACAGCGTAAGTTTCGACAGTGCCGCCTGGATACTGCCGCGCAGGCGGTTGTTGACGCGCACCCGATCGGCGCCGTCCGGCAAGGCGCCCAGGCTGGCACCGGTCGCGGCGTCCGTCGCCTCGGCGCCCGGATTGCCGGCGATGGCCACGTGTTTGTCGGCGGTTACATAGAGGCGGTCTTCGGAAAGGGCTTTCAGCACGGGCACGGCGCGGCCGTCACCCAGATTGCCCAGGCCGTCGATCGCCGCGAGGCGATCGTCGAACCCGTCGGCGCCAAGACCCGTCACCAGATCGGCAAATTGATCCGCCCGCGCCGCCCGTGTCATCGGTCCGCCGAACAGCAGACCGACAACGACGAACAGCATCAGGATGCGTGACGGTGTCATGGCAACCGCTCCTGCAAGAATTGTGGGACGCGAAAATCCCGGTAGGCAAAAATCGGGGAACGCAAAAATCGTCGGGGGGAAATTCCGTATCGTGATCGCGGACCCCCTCTTGGCCCGCGGCGACCGCCCCTCGCCGATCCCGCTTCGAGCGGAACGGCGAGGGGACGGATCTCAGGCTAAGGCGACAGGCTTACTTCTCGTAGGCGACATACTTGGCCGCGGTGCAGTTGCCGCAGGACCACGGGAAGGTCCAATCGGCGATCTTGCCCTTGTCTTCCGGCAGGAACGGGCTCCAGGCATCGGCCTTGATCGGGGCCTTGGTCTGCCAGACGATGTCGAACTGACCATTGGCCTGGATCTCGCCGATCATGACCGGCTTCGACAGATGGTGGTTCGAGTTCATGACGGATTCAAAGCCGCCCGGGGCCTTGACCTTCTGGCCGTACATCGCCTGCCGGACCGCGTCGACATTGGTCGTGCCGGCCTGCAAGACAGCCTGGGTCCACATCTTGAAGCCGATATAGGTGGCTTCCATCGGGTCGTTGGTCACGCGCTTGTCGTTCTTGATATACGTGTGCCATTGCTTGATGAACGCGTCGTTGACCGGCGCCTTCACGCTCTCGAAGTAGTTCCAGGCGGCCAGGTGACCGACCAGGTTCTTGGTGTCGATGCCGGCCAGCTCTTCCTCGCCGACCGAGAAGGCCACGACCGGCGTGTCGGAGGCCTTGATGCCGGCATTGGACAATTCCTTATAGAACGGCACGTTGGCATCGCCGTTGATGGTCGAGACCACCGCGGTCTTCTTACCGGCCGAGGCGAACTTCTTGATGTCGCCGACGATCGTCTGCCAATCGGACTGACCGAATGGCGTGTAGTTGATCATGATGTCCTCGGCGGCGACGCCCTTCGACTTCAGGAACGCCTCGAGGATCTTGTTGGTGGTGCGCGGATAGACGTAGTCGGTGCCGGCCAGCACCCAACGCTTCACCTCGCCGCCTTCCTTGCTCATCAGGTATTCGACCGCCGGGATCGCCTGCTGGTTCGGCGCGGCACCGGTGTAGAATACGTTGTTCGAGCTCTCTTCGCCCTCATACTGCACGGGATAGAACAGCAGGCCGTTCAGCTCCTCGAACACCGGCAGCACCGATTTGCGGCTGACCGAGGTCCAGCAGCCGAACACCACCGCGACGTGATCCTTGGAAATCAGCTCGCGTGCTTTCTCGGCGAAGAGCGGCCAGTTCGAGGCCGGATCGACGACCACCGCCTCGACCTTCTTGCCGAGCAGGCCGCCCTTCTTGTTGAGGTCGTCGACCATCATCAGGACGGTGTCCTTCAGGGTCGTCTCGCTGATCGCCATGGTGCCGCTCAGCGAATGCAGCACGCCGATCTTGATCGTGTCCTCGGCCGCCCGTGCCGGCATGCCGGCGATCAGCACGCTTCCCAACGCCGCGATCGTGGCAAGCGCCGCCCGTCTTGTGAAAATACCCATGTTAAACCCCCTGTTGAGATCCCGAGCGGACGGGGATGGGGTTTATCTACCCTCGCCGTGCCGCGCGACACGCTAGGGTGCGACGGCTTCGGCGAGGGCGGTATGGGGCGTTTGACGTATACGGCGGCCCTGCGCCGGCAAGCCGGCTGTGTCTGCCTTAGGGAGCTTGCATCCGGCTCGATGCGGGCAGCGCCGCAAGCGCCGGGGACCTGTCGTCCCTGCGCCATGCGAGCGCCACCTCGTAGGGTACCGGCGAGCCCGGCCCGGCGAGTGGCCGGAAGACCACGCCGTCGCGTCCCGCTTCGTTGAAGAGGTTGGGGACCAGTGCCACGCTCAGACCCGCGGCGACCAGGCTGACTATGGTCTCCATCTGGACCGCCCGCTGCGCTACCTGCGGCGCGAAGCCAGCTTTGGCGCATGCGGCGAGGATCGAGGTGTGCAGGCCGGGACCGTCGCTGGCCGGAAAGAGAATCCACGGTTCGTCGGCGAGCGCGGCGAGCGGCAAAGGGATATCGGGTGTTTCGGCCAAGGCATGCCCACTCGGTAACGCCGCCACGAGGTGGCTTCGCGTGAGCGTGCGCGTCGCAATATGCTGATCGGTGCCGGCGGGAAGCGGCAAGGCGACGATCCCGATGTCTAGATGGTCTTCCAGCAGCGCGCTTACTTGTCGGGCAGATGGAGCCTCCATAAGCTCCAGCAAGACGCCGGGATGCGTCCCGCGAAAATCGGCGATGAGGGCCGGAACGAGGTGCCGCACGGCGCTCGCGACGAAGCCGATGCGAAGCGACCCGATCGCGCCCATCCCCGCGCGGCGCGTGAGCGTGACGGCCCTCTCCGCCTGAGCGATCGTCCGTTGAGCTTCGTCATGAAGCACCTGGCCGGCCGCCGTCAGTGCCGTGATCCGGTTGGTCCGTTCGAAAAGGCGAACGCCGAGGTCCGCTTCCATCTGACGGATGGCGGCGGTCAACGGCGGTTGCGCCATGTTCAGACGCTCCGCCGCCCGGCGAAAACTCATCGCCTCGACCACGGCGAGGAACTGCTGGAGCTGACGCAGGCTGAGCATGGCGATACATTTATCATATCATAGGGGCATGGCGATCGTATTCGACCTATCGGGTTGCCTTCGACATCTTGGACACCACCACAATGAAAGGTGTTCAATATGAGGCAGGAACCAAGACAGGCCCTCGTGACCGGTGGCTCCAGCGGCATCGGTTTTGGCATCGCGAAGGCGCTGATCGGCGCCAACTATCGCGTGACCCTTGTTGGTAGAAACGAAGACCGGCTTCGGGGAGCGGCGGCACAGCTCGGTGCCGCGGCATCTTGGCGACCAGCGGATGTCGGACGGCGCGAGGATGTCCGAGCGGCCCTTGCCGGTCTGGATCGGGTGGATCTCCTCGTTAACGCCGCTGGGTTCGCCCGTGGCGTCAGCCTTGCCACGCCGGTCGATGAAGCGGACGCGAACTGGGATGCGGTGATCGCGACCAATCTCAAGGGCAGCTTCCTCATGGCGCATGCCGTGGGCTCCCTGCTGACCAGTCCTGGTGGCCGCATCATCAATATCAGCTCGATCGCGGCACAGATGGGCGGCAGCCGGCCGGGTAGTCTCGCCTATGCCGCCGCGAAATCCGGCTTGCATGGTTTGACCTATGCCCTCGCTCGCGAACTCGCGCCGCGAGGGATCACCGCAAATGTCGTCGCTCCGGGCTTCATCGCGGATACCGGGTTCACGGGCGCATGGCCGGAGGATCGCGTGGCGGCCCTCGTCGCCGACACGCCGATGGGTCGGCCGGGCACGCCGGACGATATCGCGGCCGCCGTTCTGTGGCTGGCCTCGGATGCCGGCTTGTTCGTCACGGGAGCCGTAATTCCGATAAATGGGGGGTGGAGAATGGGCTGACGGTTCGGTTTGTCGATCGTGGTGGGCCCGCCGGCCCAAAGCGCGTACCCCAAGGTCGGGCTGGTACGGCCATTGCACCTTTATGCGGCATGGCAAGGGAGCAACAGATGGCGGCGAGCGGGGGCCTATCCCATGCCTTGACCCTGGACCGAGTGTCCAAGCGCTATGGGGGGAGCATCGCCGTCGACGACGTGTCGCTGCGCATCGCGCGCGGCAGCTTCCTCACGCTGCTGGGACCGTCCGGCTCCGGCAAGACCACGCTGTTGATGATGATCGCCGGCTTCGTCGCCCCCAGCGGCGGTGAGATCCGGCTGGACGATACGCCGATCGGCCATCTGCCGCCGGAGCGCCGCAATTTCGGCATGGTATTCCAGGGCTACGCGCTGTTTCCCCATCTGACGGTCGCGGAAAATGTCGCGTTCCCGCTGAAGGTGCGCCGTCGTCCCAAGGCCGAGATCGCGGTGTCGGTGCGTCAGGCGCTGGATTCCGTGCAGCTTTCGACGCTCGCCGACCGCATGCCGCGCCAGCTTTCCGGGGGGCAGCAGCAACGCGCGGCGCTGGCCCGCGCGCTGGTGTTCAAGCCGCATCTGCTGCTGCTGGACGAACCGCTGAGCGCGCTGGACAAGAATCTGCGCGCCGATCTGCAAATCGAATTGAAGAGCCTGCACGAGCGCCTCGGCCTTACCTTCATCTATGTCACGCATGACCAGCAGGAGGCGCTGTCGATGTCCGACGAGATCGCCATCCTGCGGGATGGAAGGCTGGTGCAACAGGACGCACCGCAGGCGTTGTACGAACGCCCGGCGACCCGGTTCGTGGCCGGCTTCCTCGGCCGGAGCAACTTTCTGAGCGGCACGGTCGAGGCCGCCGACGCGAGCGGCTTCGCCTATCGCTGCGGCGGGCAGGCCCTCCGCCATAGCGGCGACACGGCACCGGATGGCGCAGCCGTGTTGATGACCCTGCGGCCGGAAAAGATCCGCATCCTCGACGCGGGCGAGCCGGCGGCAAATCGGCTGGCCGGGCGTGTCGCCAGCTGGACCTATCTGGGCGGGGATTATCAGCTCGTCGTCGATGTCGACGGCATCGGCCCGGTTACCGTCAGCACGCCGACCTGGCGGCGCTCGACGCCGGTGACCGGCGCGGCGATCGATATCGGCTGGGACGGCGACGCCGCCGTTCCGGTCGCCCCTCACTGATGACCCTTCACCGACCCAAGACAGAGCCATGAGCAGGAGCGCCCGTACCATGCAGGATTTCGCCACCGACGCCGCCGAGATCATCGCGCGGGAAAAGCACAGGGTAGGCCGCCGGCGGTTTCTGTTGGGGGCCGCGGCGTTGGGGATCGCCCCGTCGCTCGTCCGGCGCTCCTTGGCGGCGGTGCCTGAGGTGGTGTTATGCAATTGGGGCGGAGACGCGATGAAGGCGTTCGCCGAGGCCTTCGTCGCCCCCTATGAGAAGGCGACCGGCGGGAAGCTGGTGCTGGACGGCAGTGGTCCCTCCAACGGCAAGATGCGCGCCATGGTCGAGGCCAAGCACGTGACATGGGATATCTGTGATTCCGGCGTCGCCGGCATCGGCGAACTCGGCCCGCGCGGCATGCTGGAGCCGATCGACTACACGGTGGTCGATCGCAATCGCATCCTGCCGGAATTCGGCTACGAATTCGGCGTGGTGAACTATATGTTCAGCACCGTCATGGCGTGGGACACCAAGGTGGTGAAAACCACGCCAACCCTCGCCGATTTCTTCGATCTGAAGAAGTTTCCGGGCAAGCGCATGCTGCGCAAGGACAGCCAGGCGATGCTTGAACTGGCGCTGATGGCCGATGGCGTGGCGCCGGACAAGCTCTATCCGCTCGATCTCGACCGGGCGATGCGCAAGATCAGCGCGATCAAGAGCGAGCTTCTCTACTGGGATACGGGTGCGCAAAGCCAGAATCTGCTGCGCAGCGGCGAGGTCTCGATGGGGTGGCTGTGGCATACAAGGGCAAATCTGCTCAAGCTCGAAACCAAGGGTGGCATCGATTGGAGCTTCGCCGGCGGCCTGGTGCAGCCCGGCTTGTGGGTGGTGCCCAAGGGCAATCCCGCCGGTAAACAGGCGATGGTGGCGATCGCCTCGATGCAGGATCCCGCCGGCCAGGTCACTTTGTTGGGAGCAATGGGCAACGGTCCGGGCAATCCGCAAGCCGCTTCCATGGTGCCGGACGCCTTGCAGGCGGTCGATCCCGGTACACCGGCTAATCTCGCCGTGCAGGCCAAGATTAATGCCGCCTGGTACCAGGCGAATTACGGCACCGCCTTGAAGGCGTATCTCGACATGATCTCGTCCTAGGATGGCGGCACGTGGCGACCGGGCGGCATTCGTTCTGCTGGTGACGCCGGCGCTGTTGCTGTCCCTGGCGTTCTATTTCTGGCCGCTGAGCCAGGTTTTGTGGATCAGCGTGACCGAGCCGTCGCCGGGGCTGGGCAATTATGCCCAGCTGTTCACCAGTGCCTCGATTGCCCACATGCTGGCCACCACCTTACGGATCTGCGCCGTGACCACGGTGGTGACGCTGGTGCTGGGCTATGTCGTCGCCTATGCGCTGGTCCATGCGCGTCCCTTGATACAGCGCGCGATGATGATCGGCGTGCTGCTGCCGCTCTGGGTATCCGTGCTGGTGCGCGCCTTCGCCTGGATCGCGCTGTTGCGGCGCGAGGGGGTGGTGAACAGCGTCCTGCTGGCCGGTGGGCTGATCGACCGGCCGCTGCCGATGATCTGGAACGAGTTCGGGGTGATCCTGGGCATGACGCATTACATGCTGCCCTATGCGATCCTGCCGTTGGCGGTACAGATGCGGCAGATCGATTCGGCGTTGAGCGCCGCCGCGCGGGGCTTGGGCGCCGGCGCGTTCGAGACGTTCTGGCGGGTGTTCCTGCCGCTCAGCCTGCCGGGGCTGGTCGGTGCCGGGGTGCTGGTGCTGATCTTCTCGCTGGGCTTCTATGTGACGCCTGTCCTGTTGGGCGGCGGGCGGACCCTGATGGTCGCCGAATATATCAGCCTGCAGATCCTGGAATTGCTGCGCTGGGGCACCGGCACCATGCTGGCGACCACGCTGGTGCTGACCATCCTGCTGGCGTTGGGCGTGTTGTCGCGTCTTGTCGATCTGCGCCAGCTGTTCGGTGCGAAATGAGCGAGCGGCAGCCGCGTGCCGCCGGCGTCGGTGCCCGGGCCGGCTCATGGATCGTGATCTGCTTCCTGCTGCTGCCGCTCACTATCGTCTTTCCGATTTCCGTGACCGATCAGAATTTTCTGTCGCTGCCGGTCGACGGGGTGTCGCTGCGCCATTACGCCAACCTGTTCAGCAGCACGGCATGGTTGTCGAGCATCGGCCAAAGCCTGGTCATCGCCCTCAGTTCCATGGCCATTTCGGTGACCGCGGGCACGCTCTGCGCCATCGGTTGCTGGCGGCGTGGCAGCCGGGCCAGCGAAGCGATCCGCGTGCTGATGCTGGTACCGCTGATCGTGCCCAGCATCGTCTATGCGCTCGGCCTGTATCGCCTGTGGATACAGCTCAGGCTGCTGGATACCTATACGGGCATCATCATCGCGCATGCGGTGACGGCGATCCCCTATGTGATCATCATCGTGTCCACGGCCCTGGCCGGGGTCGATGTCAGGCTGGAACAAGCGGCCCGGAATCTGGGGGCCAATCTGCGCCAGACGCTGTGGATGGTGCTGATCCCCAACATCCTGCCGGCGATCGTCTCCAGCGCCATATTCGCCTTCATCCATAGCTGGGACGAGGCGGTGATCGTGCTGTTCATCGCCGGGCGCAACATGTTCACCCTGCCCCGCCGGATGTGGGACGGTATCAACGACAAGCTGGACCCGACCATGGCGGCGGTCGCGGCCGTGCTGATCGTGCTGACCGCGGCTTTGCTGTTGGTGGACCTGCTGCTGAAACGGCGCCGCTAGACCGAGCTCCGAGATCAGCTGGAGATCACGTCGAGGAACTTCGGATAGACTTCGGCATAGTGGTCGGCGTACCAGGCGTCGCTCATGATGATCTGCTGGGCCATGTTATCGGCAAAAGTCGGGTCCAGGCGATGCAACTCCGGCGGCACCAGCGGCGAGGCTGCCGGATTGGCGGGGCCGCTGCCCAGCAGCTTCAGAAACATAACCTGGCGTTCGGGCGTGTTCATCGCCTCCAGGAACTGCATCGCGGCCTTGCCCGCCGGATTGCCTTTCGGCACGTTGAACACGCCGGAGGTGATCTGGCCGTCCTTCCAAGTCCAGGTGACACGACCCTTGGTCTGTTCCTCCACCGAACGGGCGCGGGTGCTCCAGACGTTGCCCATCACCACCTCGCCCTCGCGCAGCAGGCGCTCGCTGTCGGTGCCGGCTTCCCAGAAGATCACGTCGTTCTTGATCTGGCGCAGCTTGTCGAAGCCGCGCTGGACATCCAGCGGATAGATCTTGTCGCGCGGCACGCCATCGGCCAGAAGGGCCGATTCCAGCACACCGTGCATGCTGCGCCGCATGGTCCGCTTGCCCGGATATTTCTTCAGGTCCCAGACATCCGCCCAGGTCTGGGGCGGCGTGGCGCCGACGGCCTTGGTATCCCAGGCCAGGACGTAGCTATACGCCGAGGTGCCGTAGCACCAGGTCATGGCGAATTCCGGAATCGTCTTGGTCTTGTCGACGATGCTGTAATCGATCGGCTCCAACAGGCCCGCCCGGCCCAGTGTCTCCGAGGATCCGGCCGAGCTGTCGCAGATATCCCAGCTCACCTGGCCGCTTTCCACCATCGCCTTGATCTTGCCCAGGCTAGGGCCCGAGCTGTCGATCACCACGGGGATGCCGGTGTCCTTCTCGAACGGCTTGCCAAAACTATCCGCATAGGCGGCGACGGCACCGCCGCCCCAGCAGGACAGCACCAGTTCCTTCGCGGCCGCCCGCGCCGGTAGGCTCACGGTCAGACCCAGTAGGCCGGCGGCCGCGACGAAATCCCGCCGGGAGATGCGGCCCGATCGAAGGCGCTCCCCTAAAAGGGCGGCTTGGTCTTTCTGGAAAGCGTCGTCTTGCATGTTCTTGCGTCCTTGGCTGTGGATCGGAAGGTCAGGCCGGGTGGTTCAGCACAACCGGCAGCGTGCTCAAATTCTCGGGCGCGGCCTCGGTGATGACGAAACTTTGACCGACCCCGGCGGCGAGGCCGGTTTCGCCGTCGCCGATCATGATGTGGCAGAACAGGACCATACCCGATCGCAGCGGCAGCGGATTGCCGGAATAGATCATCGGCGGCACATCCATCCAGGTCGGCCGGAAGGTGGCGCCGAGCGAATAGCCGCAGGCCGAAAACCGCGCGCGGGCATAGCCGCCCTTGTCCAACACCGCCCGATGGATGTCGTCGAGCGCGCCGATCGGCGTGCCGGGACGGGCGGCATCGATCACCCGGCTCAACGCATCGGCGGCGACGTCGAACATGCGCTGCTGAGCCGGGTTGACCGCCCCAAGGACGATACTGTGCTCGATGCAGCAATTGTAGCGGCAATAGGAGGCGCCGAGTTCGACCACGATCTGGTCGTCGCGCGTCAGCCTGCGGGCGCCCCCGATGCCGCGGCCATAGATCGCGCGGGGTCCGGAATTGACCAGCGGACCGCCGGCCGGCATGTCGCCGCCGCCCTCCAGCATTGCCGTCACCCCGGCGGCGGTGATCGAACTGTCCAGCGCGCCCGGCCGCGCCGCGCCGATCATGGCGAGCACCGCATTGTCGGCCAACGCGGCGGCGCGGCGGACATAGACCAGTTCCGCCGGAGACTTCACCAGGCGCAACCCGCGCACGACATGCGACGCATCGACCAACTCGCATCGGCCCCGCAGGGCGGCGCGCAGCAACTCGAAATTCGCCGCCGTCAGGCCATAAGTCGCAAGCTCGATACCCAGTCTTTGGCCGCTATCGAGCAGGCCAAGATCGGCAAGCATGCGCGCCACATCGCGCGCCGGGTCGGCACCCTCGGCGTTGAACCACAACTGCACGTCATCATAGAGCGAGGCATCGAGCGCCTGCGCCAGATCCGGCCGTCGGGTCAACAGCAGCAGCGGTCCGGCCGCGGCTGTCACCATGCCGCATTGAAAGAAGACATAGCCGGCGGTGTCGTAACCGGTCAGGTAGAGATGGCTTTCCTGGGCGAACACCAGCAGGGCATCCAGGCCTTCCTCGCGCAGCAGTGCCCGGGTGGCGGCGATGCGTGCGTCGTGCTCCTCGCGCGGAAACCGCAAGGTCACCGGCCGGTCGGCGGCGGTGGTCAGGTATTCTTGCATGGAGATGGGGTACCGTTTCGCTGTCTCATCTGTTGAAATGCATGGGTTGTACCAGGATGGGGCTAATCCCGCCTTCCCAAAGCGCGCACGGCGAGTGCCGTGGCGGAGGCGCGGTTTTCGACGCCCAGCTTGGTGTAGATCTGTTCCAGATGCTTGTTCACCGTACGCGGGCTGATGCCGAGGATGTCGCTGATGTCGCGGTTCGGTTTGCCGCGCGCGATCCAGCTCAGCACCTCCGCCTCGCGCGCGGTGAGGGCGAGGTCCTGGCGCAGCAGCGCCACCTCGTCGGTGCCTTGGGCATCGCTGACCCGTAGCAGAAATTCGTCCGGACCGGTCCGGCTGAGATACGAGATTTCGACCTGCCGTTCGCCCGCGCGGATCTTGATCGTGCGTGGGCTCATCGGGGCCGCTCCGCCCTGCAGATCGGCCAGCCAGCGAGAGACCTGCGCCGGCAGGCCCGCGGTTGGGTCATCGCCTTCGATACAGCCGGCCAGCAGGGCCGCCGCTTGCGGGGTGCTCCAGCGAAAATGTCCAGCCGCGTCCGTCGCCAGCAGGAAGCGGCCGGTGACGTCGAGTGCGAGGCGCGTGCCATGCGCCTCGCGCGCATTCGCCAGATGCACCCGCATCCGCGCCATCAATTGGCCGACGATGATCGGCTTCATGACGTAATCGACGCCGCCGGCTTCCAGCCCCTGGACGACATGTTCGGTTTCGCTGAGGCCGGTCATGAAGATAACCGGGATATGCGCTAGATGCTTCTGCTGCTTCAGGCGCCGGCATGCCTCGAAGCCGCCGATCCCGGGCATGGCCGCGTCCATCAGCACGAGATCCGGCGTGATCTGGTCGAGCAGCGCCAGGGCGCCTTCGCCGTCGAGCGCCACCAGTACGGTGATCGACGCCGCCTCCAGCGCATCGGTCAGGAAGCTCAGCGTGTCCGGCGTGTCATCGACGACCAGGACGATGTCGCGGCGTTGCGGATCGTCTGTCATGTCTCCTCGCCGATCATCTTGGCTAAATAGATCAGGACCATGACGGTCTCATCGGACATGTCGTTCGCCGGCCACGCCGCGCGACGTCTCGACCACGCGCAGATATTGCTTGAGGTCGAAGCGGCCGACCAGATCGCGTAGGTTGGCGATATACGGCCCGCTCAACGGATCGGCCGCGGCGATCTCGTCCAGCTTCGCTTGAATGCCCCGCACATGGCCGATGCGGCCAAGCTGCAGCAACTCGTCCAGATGGCGCGTCGCCGGCGGGTTGGGCGCCGTGATCGATGCCGTGTCGTCTTCCGGCGGCGCCGCGTGGACCCACTCGATCTTGAGCAGCGCCCTGATGCGATCCAGCAGGCGACGCACATCGAACGGCTTCATCAGGAATTCGTCGTGATCGGCGTCGTGGTTCGTATCGGCACGCTCGGTCGCACGGGCTTCGTCGACATTCGCCGAGATCATGATGATGCGCGCTCGATCCATCCCCTTCTCGCGCAAGCTCCGGGCGACGGTCCAGCCATCCATGCCCGGCATCGAGATGTCGAGCAGCACGAGATCCGGGTCGCAATCATCGGCGAGCGCCAGGCAGGCCGGCCCGTTCGGGGCGCTGAACAGCACGAAGCCCAGCGGTACCAGCAATTCACGCAACAGATCGAGATGCACCGCGTCGTCATCGGCGGCCAGCACGGTGAGGCGCGGCCCCCGATAGCCGGTGATGCGCTCGTCCGGTACGTGCGACAATGCCGGCGCCGCCGTCTCGGGCAGGAACAGCTTGACCCGGAAGACGCTGCCGACACCCAGCGTGCTTTCAACCGTGATGTTGCCGCCCATGATCTCGGTCAGCAGCTTGGTGATGGTGAGGCCGAGGCCTGTGCCCGGCACTGCCCGGGCGGCCGGCAATTGGCCGCGCTCGAACGGCTCGAAGATCCGCTCGATATCCTCCGCCGGAATGCCGATGCCGGTATCCTCGATCGAGAATTCCGCGACCTGGCTGCGATAAGTGATGCGCAGCGACGCATGCCCGGTCTCGGTGTATTTCAGCGCGTTGGAGACCAGGTTGATCAGAATCTGCCGCAGCCGCTTTTCGTCGGTATGAACGAAGACGGGCAGGTTCTGCGGCTGTTCGTAATGAAAGCCGATATCCTGCGCCGCCGCCTGCAATTGGAACATGTCGACGATCTGATCGAGGAAATCGTGGATCCGGACCGTGTCGGAGGAGAGCCGCACATGCCCGGATTCGATCTTCGAGATATCCAGCAACCCGTCGATGAGATTGCCCAGATGCTCGGCGCTGCGTCGGATGACCCTGATCGCATGCGGCCGATTGGGTTCGGCGGCGCCGTCCTGTTCCATCAATTGGGCATAACCGAAGATCGCGTTCAGCGGCGCGCGGATCTCGTGACTCATGCCGACGACATAGCGGCTTTTGGCGAAATTGGCGGCCTCGGCCACCTCCTTGGCCTTTTGCAGCTCCGCATCGGTGCGCTCATGCGCTTCGATTTCCAGCATCAGCATATGCGTTTGCCGGTCGGTCTCGGCCTCCGCCGCGCGCCGGCTGTCCTGCGCCAGTACCAGCAGCCAGGCGGCGACGCCGGAGACGATCAGCAGGGCGAAGAAGGCGAGCCAAAGGGCGGTCGCGATCGTGGCGCGGTCGGGAGCCGACGCCGGTGCGTCGAGATAGTAGATGAAGGTCAGCACGCCGCCGATGACGACCGCGAACAGGAATAAGACGCCGATGAAATGGCCGATGCGGGAGTTCACCCCGACGGCGATGCGGCCGGGCAAGACCGCGCGCAGCACCCCACTGATCTGATCGACGAAGCGGCTCTGGACCTTGCAACTGTCGTGGCAGCGCGCGTCGAGCGTGCAGCAGAGCGAGCAGATCGGGCCGCCATAGGCCGGACAATGAGCCATGTCCTCGGTCTCGAAGACGTTTTCGCAGATGCTGCAACGGAGTTCCGCCTTGCCGCCCCAATCGACCTGCGGCGCCCGTGCCAGGTAATACCGCCCGCCGGTCGCATAGGCGATCAAAGGGGCGGTGACGAAGGCGACCAGCAGGCTGATGAATGGCGCCAGCGCCTGCACCGTGGCGCCGAACACGCCGAAATACCCCAGTGTCGAGACGATCACCGCGAGCGACATGGCGCCGACGCCGACCGGGTTGATGTCGTAAAGATGCGCGCGCTTGAACTCGATGCCCGGCGGGCTCAAGCCCAGCGGCTTGTTGATGACCAGATCGGCGACGATCGCCCCCAGCCAGGCGACCGCGAAATTCGAATAGAGACTGAGGATCTTTTCGATCACCGAAAAGATGCCGAGATTCATCAACAGCAGCGACAGCGTGATGTTGAACACCAGCCAGACGACGCGGCCGGGATGGCTATGCGTCAGCCGCGAGAAGAAGTTCGACCAGGCGATCGAGCCGGCATAGGCGTTGGTGACGTTGATCTTGACCTGCGAGAGAATGACGAAGGTGCCAGTCAACGCCAGCGCGAGATCAGGCTGCGACAGCACATAGCGAAACGCTTCGAGATACATGTGCGCCGGGTCGGCGGCCTGTTCGTTGGTGACGCCATGGCTGAGCGCGAAGTAGGCGAGGAATGAGCCGACCAGCAGTTTGAGCGCGCCGAAGATGATCCAGCCGGGGCCCGCACTGAGCAGGGCGATCCACCACGAGGTTCGCGACGTCCGGCGGTCGCGGGGCAGGAACCGCAGGAAGTCGACCTGTTCCCCGATCTGCGCCACAAGTGAAAACACCACCGACGCCGCGGTGCCGAACAGCAAGAGATCGAGATGGCCGCCGGCGTCGCCATGCTCGCCGGCGAATTTGCGCCACTCCGTAAACGAATGCGGGTTGGCGTAGGCGAGCGCCACGAACGGCATGATGTGCAGGATGATCCAGAGCGGCTGCGTCCAGAGCTGGAAGCGGCTGATCATCGTGATGCCGTAGGTGACCAGCGGAATGATCGCGAGCGCGCTGATGACGTAGCCGAGCCCCAGCGGAATCTGGAAACACAATTCCAGCGCCATCGCCATGATGACGGCTTCGATGGCGAAGAAGATGAAAGTGAACGACGCGTAGATCAGCGACG
>DATMGU010000106.1:0-62731 GCA_035555315.1 Allostellaceae bacterium | reverse complement strand
CAGCACCAGCAACGCCGTCTGCATGCGGCCGACCTCGTCATCGCGCGTCTTCGCCGGGATCTCGACCGAGAAATCCTGCTGCGCCAAATGCTCGATCGTCGCCGTCAGCGCCAGGATCGGACGACTGACCCGGCGACGCACGATCAGGAAGCCGCCGACCGACAGCGCCAGCGCCACGATCAGCAGCAACCCGTCCAGGATCAGGCTCCGCATCGCCTGGCTGACCTGGTCCTCGGCGCGCGCGACCATCTGTTCCAAGGCGATATTGACGACATCGACGACAAGGCCAGTCGCAGTCGTGTCGCCCTTCCGCAACTCGTCGATCGACACGTCGACCTTCCGGCCGGCGCTCAGGGTGCCCACCAGCGCCTTTCGCGCATCGGCAACCGGACCCGTGAAATTCGCGTTGGCCATGGCGACATCGTCGACAAGCATGCGCGGCGCGTCCTTACGGGCCGCGGCCTCGGTGACGATCGTCCAGGCGAGGGCGGCACGTGCGCGGTCCTCGGACCAGGCCAGAACCTCGGCCGCGCCCCATGATTGGCCAGTCGCCACCGCAGTCTGGGTCCGCAGCACCATCAAGCCCAGATTGAGCCTGGTCGTCCAAGCGGCTCGCTTGATCGAGAGGAAGTGATCGGTGACCGGATCGGCTAGCTTCAGGGATGCTTCGAGCGGATCGCTTGTGGCGAGGATGGCGTCGAGCATGGATTGCGTCAGCTTCGGCCACTCCTGGGCGAGGCTTGGGTCCCGCGTCGATTTCGGCTGATGGAGCGCGGCCTCGACCTTGGGCAGCATCGCCGCCACCGCATCATGCGCCGTCTTCAGACGACCAACCGCCGACGTCAATTCCGGCAGATCGAGGGCGCTGAGCGCCTTGAGGGCGTCGGCATAGCCTGTTTCGTAATCGGTTCGCCCGCTTGCGATCGCGGCTTCGCCGCCGCTGCCGATCGGGCTTTCACCGAGCAGGCCCGCGATTTCGGAACCGCGTTCGTTGCGCATCCCGATGAGTGACCGGAACAGGTGCTTGCTGACAACGGTCGAGGTGGCGACCCGCCGGGCGGTGTTGCTGTGGTCAACCGCTTCGACCAGCGCGCTGGTGCTCACCACGACCAACAAGAGGCCCATCGTGGCAATGATGAGGCCAAGAATTGTTTTGAGTGAGATATTACCGAAGCGGCTCATGAAATTCTCCAGAAGATCGGCACACGTAGTATCTATGCTGAGATATTGGTGCGAGCTTGAGGAGAAATTATTAGGAACACCTTAATAATTAAGGCTCGCGCATCGGCCGGGCGATCGGCTTCCAGGTGCCGTGGGTCTGGCGGGGTACCGTGGCGCGGATGCCGCGGGTGCGGGGCTTGGGGCGGGAGGGTGCCGCGCGGACCATCGCCAGCATGGTCGCAACCGCCGCCTCGTCGAGCGCGCCGATCCGTTCCGCCAGCAGATTGGCGAGTTCGGTCGCGGCGGCCGTGAGACCCGAGGTATCGACCGTGACCCGTGGCCGCGACAGACAGGCGAGCGCCCAAAGCTCGTCCGCTTCGTCCCAGATGATGTTGAAATAGACGCAGATCTGGCGCACCAGGCTACGCGTCGGCCGACTGCGCCGGCCATGCTCGACCGCCGAGAGATAGGCGGCGGAAACGCCGAGATCGCCGGCCATGCGCGCCAAGGTGAGGCCCCGTTCGGCGCGCAGCTCGCGCAGCTTTTCGCCGAAGGGCGTCATCCCCGCGCATCCCCGCGCACCCGACGGAGCAGCACATAGAGCGCGCCGGTGCCGCCATCGCGGTCCTGCGCCTGGGTAAAGGCCAGCACGCGGGGCCGGTTCGGCTGCTCGTTCAGCCAGCGCGGCACGGCCGAGCGCAGCACGCCAGGGCGCCGCTCGTCACCCGTCCAGCCGGGATCGCCCGGATCGCCGTATTGACCGAGACCCTTGCCGGTGATCACCAGCACCGCGCGCAAGCCGCGATCGGCGGCATCGGCGACGAAGCGGTCAAGGGCACGCCGCGCGGTCTCCTGGGTGAGGCCATGCAGGTCGAGCCGCGCCTCGATCGGCAGCTTGCCGCGCTTCAGCCGTTCGGCGCTGCGCCGGTCGAGCCCCGGCGCCCGCGCATAGGTCAGCTCCGGCAGCGGTATCGGGGCGGGCGGTTGAACCGCCCGGGCGGCTGGGTGATGGACGGGCGGGCGATGGGCCGGCGGCGCGGCTGGAACCCGTGCAGGTTCGGACATCGGTGCCGGAGGTAGGGCGGGTCGGCCGGGCAAGGGTACGGCGTCGCGCATGGCAAGCTGCCACAACCGCCGTTCGTCCTGGCTGGGCGCACGCTTGCGCATGATGGCGGCGTCAGGCCGCCGATGGCGCGGCGGCGGCGCCGACCAGCACGATATGCAGCCGACGCGGCCCATGCGCGCCAAGCTGGATGCGCTGTTCGATATCGCCGGTCCGCGACGGGCCGGTGATGAAATTGATCGTACGCGGCCAATCGCCGTTCGGATAGGCGGTGCGCAGCCGCGTCCAGGCCTCTTCGTAAGGTCCGACGACCTGATCGGCGCGCAGCACGACGATATGGGTGTCCGGCAGGAGGTTGAGCGTCGTCGGGCGGGTAGGATCGGATGTCAGCATCAGGGTACCGGTCTCGGCGATCGCCGCGAAGGCGGGGGTGACGCTGACCGCGTCGGCATCCTGGGCGCGGTCCCGGCGGATGCGCAGCATCGGCCGATCCGCCCAGGGATAGGCGTCGAGCGCCGGATCCGGTGCCATCACCAGCTCGGCCGGGAGGTTCTGCCCGGTAAGGTATTCGGCCACCGCCGCCGGCACGTCCTTGGGATCGGCGACCCTGTCGACCGTGGTCTGGACCTCCTCCGCCATGCCGACGAAGAGGTCGACCCGCCCCGCGTGATCGAGGCTGGCGGCGCGCGCCGGAATGAGGTTGCGCGGGTGCTGTGCCAGCCGAGCGGCGAGCGGCGCCGATGCCGCCTCACCCAAAGGCCCCCGCTTCAGCGCGGCACGGATGCCGGCCAGGATCTGCGCGCGCGCGGATGCTGCCTCGCTCATTGCGCGGCCCGCGATACCGGGGAGAGCGTCGTCGCATGGGGCCGCCGCGTCGCGCGCTGTGCCGCCCAAAGACTCTGGAAGCTGCGGCCCTCGGGTGCCGGCAGATCGCGCACCGAGGTCCAGCCGCCGGCGAGCGGCAACGACCGGAAGCGGCCGGCGCCGCGACCCAGGCCGCCGAGCAGCCGAGTGGCGAGGCCGGTCGCCGCCCGATAGAGCGCCGGCCGCTTGGCGAAGAACGCCCATAGCTTCAGGCCGGAACGAAACGCCGAAGGCGACAGCTTCGCCTCGAATTCGCGCTCCCGCCAATGACGCATCATCTTGGGCAACGGGATCTTCATCGGACAGACGCTTTCGCATTTGCCGCAGAAGGTCGAGGCGTTCGGCAGGTGACCGGCCTCCGCCACGCCGAGCAGGCCGGGGGTCAGCACCGAGCCCATCGGGCCGGGATAGACCCAGCCATAGGCATGGCCGCCGACCGCGCCATAGACCGGACAGTGGTTCATGCAGGCCGAACAGCGGATACAGCGCAGCATGTCCTGGAATTCGGTACCCAGCATCGCCGTGCGACCGTTATCCAGCAGCACGACATGGAACTCGCCCGGCCCATCGAGATCGCCCGGCCGCCGCGGCCCGGTCGAGAAGGTCGTGTAGGTCGAAAACTCCTGGCCGGTGGCCGAGCGTGCCAGCAAACGCAGGATGGTCGAGGCATCCTCCAAGGTCGGCACGATCTTTTCGAGACTGGCCAGCACGATATGGATCTTGGGCAGGGTCTGGGTGAGGTCGCCATTGCCCTCATTGGTCACAATCACCGTCGAGCCGGTCTCGGCGATCAGGAAATTGGCGCCGGTGATGCCGACATCCGCCGATTGGAACTTGGCGCGCAGGATGGCGCGGGCCTCGTCGGTGAGCTGGCGCGGCTCGGAGAGCGGCCGGTTCGGGTCAAGCTGGGTATGCGCGGCGCGGAACGCCGTCTCGACATGTTCCTTCAGCAGATGGATCGCCGGCGCGATGATGTGGCTGGGCGGCTCGTGACGGAGCTGGATGATGTATTCGCCGAGATCTGTCTCGATCGGCTCGACCCCGTTCGCCTCCAGATAGTCGTTGAGGGCGATTTCCTCCGCGACCATGGATTTGCCCTTGGTCACGGTCTTCGCATCCACCGTCCGGCAGATGCCAAGGATGGTGTCGCGCGCCTCCTGGGCGGTCCGGCACCAATGCACCACGCCGCCGCGCGCCACGACATTGCGCTCGAACGCCTCAAGGTAGAAATCGAGGTTTTCGAGCACGTGATCCTTGATCGTCTTGCCGGCATCGCGCAATGCCTCGAATTCCGGCAGCCGATTGACCGCCGCCAGCCGTTTGGCCGGAAAGCCGCCGCGCATGTTGTCGAGGGCACGGCGCAGCACGCCGTCATCCAGCGCCTGTCGCGCATTCGCCTTGAAGGCATGGCTGGTGGGCTGCATATCGGCTCCTTAACTGGCCCTGGAAGTGGCGGCGGCGCCGATCGGCGGCAGGTCCCCGGACATGCCGGCGAGCACCTCGGCGACATGGCGCACGCGGACCGGCCGGCCACCGGCCAGTACCCCTTCCCGGCTGAGCTTGCCCGCCATGTTGAGCAAGCAACCAAGATCACCGGCCAGCAGGGTATCCGCCCCGGTCGCCGCGATATCAGCCGCCTTGTCGGTCACCATCCGGTCGGAAATCTCCGGATATTTGATGCAGAACGTGCCACCGAAGCCGCAGCAGATCTCGGCCCCCGGCAATTCGGTGAGCTTCAGCCCGTCGACCGACCGCAGCAGCCGGCGCGGCTGTTCCTTAATGTCGAGCTCGCGCAGGCCGGAACAACTATCGTGGTAGGTGACGGTCCCGTCATAGCGTGCCTCGACCGAGGTCACGCCTAGGATATCGGTCAGAAACGAGATCAATTCGTAGGTCCGCCGCGCCAGATGCTGCGCGCGGGCGAAGGTCTCCGGCTCGTCTTCGAAGAGAGCCGGGTAGTGCTCGCGCAGCATGCCGGTGCAGGAACCGGACGGCGCGACCACATAGTCGAAGCCCTCGAAGGCGGCGATTACCTGACGGGCGATCGCCCTGGTATCGCCACGATCGCCGGAATTGTAGCTCGGCTGGCCGCAGCAGGTTTGCGCTTCCGGCACCTCGACGACACAGCCGGCCTGCTCGAGCAGCTTCACGGCGGCGAAACCGATGCTAGGCCGGAACATGTCGACGAGGCAGGTGACGAAGAGACCGACGCGAGGCGATGCCGGGGTCATGGATTTTCCGTTATCATTGCTGCCTTACCCAAAATTGAGTTAACCGCCGGCCGAATGCAATGCGGATCGCATCGGTACTTAGCAGCCCTCGTCGCCGCACACGACACGCGCCTCGGCGAGGGCCTCGAATGCCTGGCCCGCGATCCCGATCTCGCCGAGCAGCGCGCGATTGTGCTGGCCGAGCAGCGGGGCCGGCGTGCGGATCGATCCGGGCGTACCGCCGAGCCGTGGCACGACGTGGTGCATGGGAAGCTGTCCCATATCGGGGTCCGGGTAATCGGCGATCAGCTCGCGCTCGATCACATGCGGATCGTCCATGATCTGCGGGATATCGTAGATCGGGCCGATCGTGACCTCGGCCGCCTCGAAGAAAGCGACGTTTTCCGCCTGGGTGCGCTCGGCGATGAAGCCGCCGATGATACCGTCCAACGCTTCCGCATGGCGCAGGCGGTCGGCATTCGTACGAAAGCGCGGATCGCCAACGAGGTCGGGCCGGCCGATCGCGCGGAACAGGCGCTCCGCCATTTTCTGGATCGAGCCGGACAGCCCGACATACTTGCCGTCCTTGCAGATATAAGCATTGCGCGGCGCGGTATTCGTCGAGCGGCTCCCGGCGCGCGGCTTCACCTCGCCGGTCAGCCGATAATTCGCCGCCTGGGGACTGAGGATGGCGAAGAGCGGGTCGAGCAGCGGCAAATCAATGACCTGACCGCGACCGCCGTTCACCTCGACCTCGCGCAGCGCGATCATGGCCGCCGACGCGCCGTAGAGGCCCGCGACGCTGTCCGCGAGGTATATCGGCGGCAGCACGGGCTCGCGGTCCGGAAAGCCGTTGATGGCCGCGAAGCCGGACACACCCTCGATGACCGTGCCGAAACCCGGCCGCTGAGCATAGGGTCCCTCCTGGCCCCACCCGGAGATACGTATGATGACAAGTCCAGGATTGATCTCCAGCAGCGTCCGCGGCGAGAGGCCCATCTTTTCCAGCACGCCCGGCCGGAAACTCTCGACGAAGATCCGGGCCGAGGGAACGAGCTTGCGGATGATCTCCGAGGCGCGCGGGTCGCGCAGCCCAAGGCAGAGGCTCTTTTTGTTGCGGGCATAGATCTTCCAGTGCGTATCGATGTCCTCGGTCTTCCAGGCCCGAAGCGTGTCCCCTTCGGGCGGCTCGACCTTGATGACCTCGGCGCCGAAATCGCCGAGGATCTGGGTCAGGACGTTCCCGGCGAAGAGGCGGGATAAATCGAGGACGCGGACGCCGTCGAGCGTGCCCTTGAGGCCCGGCTGGTAATCCCGCTTGTGGAGTTCGCTCATGTCAGGCGTCCGAACTGGGGGCGTGCCGCCCGGCGAGCGAGACGATCGCGCGGGCACGGATCAGGAAAGGGTCGTCGATCATCCGTCCGTCGACCAGATAGGCGCCGACGCCCTTCGCCTGGGCCTCGGCGGCGGCCGCGAGGACGCGGCGCGCCTGATCGATCTCCGACGGCTTCGGCATGAACGCGGCGTTGGCGATCGCAATCTGGCTCGGATGGATGCAGCTTTTGCCCGCGAAGCCGTGCCACCGTGCCGCCTCGCATTCCATCCGATAGCCGTCCGGGTCTGTCACCACCGCGTAGGCACCGTCATAGGCGGCGATGCCGGCCTCCGCCGCCGCGAGGCGCACCACCACGCGGATATGCGCGAGGGCAGCCTGATCGGAGCGGTCGATGCCACAGGGTTCGAGCAGGTCGGCATACCCGATCTGGAGACCCGCGACGCACGGATGAGCGGCGGCGAGCAACGCCGCCTGACGTAAGCCTTTCGGGGTCTCGATGGTCACCAGAAGGCGGATGCGGCCGATGCCCTCGATCGATCCTGCCAAACGGTCCAGCAGGGCGGCCGCTTCGACGATGGCGGCGGGTTCCTCAACCATCGGCAGATTGACGAGGTCGAGCCAGGGGCCGGCCACGGCCGCCATATCCGCCTCGAAAAAGGGTGTGCCGACCGCGTTCACGCGCACGATCGACAGCTTGCCGACAGGACCGGCGTCGCGCAGAAACGTCGCCAGGCCGGTGCGCGCTTCCGCCTTGCGCTCCTTCACGACGGCATCCTCCAGGTCGAAGGATAGCGCATCGGCGGGCGAGGCGACCGCCTTGGCGAAGAGTTCCGGCCGCGAGCCCGGCACGAAGAGCTTACTGCGCATCAGCATGGGGGCGATCTCCGAAGCTGGCGATGCGGCGCCGTTCTAGGAAATGGGCGGTTTCGCGACGCCGCGCGGCACCAGGAACCAATAGCGTCCGGTCGCCTTCAGCACGCCGGCCCGGTCGGCGGCCTCGGCGCCATGGCCGAAGAACACATCGGCGCGCACGGGACCGCGGATCGCCCCACCGGTATCCTGCGCCACCATCAGCCGCCGCAGCCGGCCGCCGGGGCTCGCCGATTCGGGAATGTCGAGCCAGACCGGCATACCCAAGGCGACGAAGCGGCGATCGACCGCGATGCTGCGCTCCGGGGTGAGGGCGATGCCTTGCGCGCCCAGCGGACCGTCGCCTTTCACTTCGCGAAAGAACACATAGGCCGGGTTCTGCTCCATCAGGCCACGGCCCTCATCGGGATGCTCGGCGATCCATTGGCGGATCCGCTGCATGCTGACCTCCGCCGCTGGGATGCCTTTCTCGACCAGCACCTTGCCGACCGCCAGATAGGGCTGACCGTTCTCGCCGTCATAGCCGACACGTACCACGCTGCCATCCGCGAGCGTGACCCGGCCGGAGCCCTGGATTGCCAGGAAGAACGCATCGACCGGGTTATCGACCCAGATCATTTCCAGATTGCGGCCGACCAACGCGCCCGCATCGATCTCCGCGCGGGTGGCGTAAGGCACTAGCCGGCCGTTTTGCACCCGGCCGGCGATCCGCTCTCCGCGTAGGCTGGGGCGGAACAGTTGCAGATCGACGCTGACCAGATCCGGCGGCCGGCGATAAAGGGGGGTGCTGAACACGCCATCGGGCCGCCGGGCACCGTGCAGCTCGGCTTCGTAATAGCCGGTGAACAACCCATTCGCCTCGCCGTGATTGGTCGCCGCCATCGGTGTGAAGGCGGCTTCGACAAAGGCGCGGGCGGCCGAGCTATCGCCGGGCGGCACGGCGGCCGCCCCCGTACAGGCCGGGCGCCAATCCGCGACCTTGCCGGCGACGTCGCCGGGACCGATCGCCTGGTCGTCCGGCTGCTTTAGCAGAACCGCGCAGGATTTCAGGAAGACCGGCAGGGCGGCAGCCGGATCATCCGCCGCCCAACCCGGTAGGTCGGCGAAGCTGGCCGGTCGCACGACGAGCGCATCGGGCTCGGGCGGCGGAGCGTTGTGACAGGCCGTAAGCGCCAGAATGGCGACGAGGGCGAGCGTCCGCAGCGCGGTTTCGCCCATCAAGGCGCGTGGGTGGCCACCAGCGCCCAATTCGGGTTCTGCGACCGGACATTACGGGAGAAGGTCCAGATGTCCGTCCGCTCGAATGGGCGCTCCGGGTCGCCTTCGATGATCTTGCCATCGGCGTCCCGAACGACGCTGGTCTGCTGCGAGACGAATTTGAGGGTGATGCTGGCGGTCCGGCCTTCGAGATCCGCCTCCACCAGATCGGCGGCATCGAGGCGGACGATACGCGTTTCCAAAGTCTCCTTCGCCGCCATCCGGCCGCGGATCTCATCGGCGAATCTGTCGTAGACATCGTCGCTCAACAAAGGACGCAGGACAGCCGTGTCGCCGGCCGCGAAGGCGCTGACGATGTAATCGAAGGCGCTGCGCGAGCCGACCAGGAACGCCTCGGGTGAAAAACTCGGATCGGCGGCGGCGATCTCCTGCAGCCCCGATTGCAAGGTTCCCGGCGGCTTTTCGAACGTGTCGGCCGGGTTCGCGTCAAGCGGGGAGTCGGGGCGGGCCGGCGAAAGGCCCTTGCCCCGATCGGGCAGGCTGACCACGTTGTCTGTCGGCAAACCTGATTTGGCCTTATTGATCTGGCCTGGTTTGGCTGGAACATTCGGACCGAAGCCGCGCCGGGAACGGTCACCCTGTTCCGGCGGTCGTTCCGCGCCGGGTCGCCTGCCAAGCACGCTGCGCAACCGCAGAATCAAAAACCCGGCTACCATGGCAAATAGGATTATGTCGATAATCTGGTCATTCATCGCTGAAATCCTGCCGGAAGCCGCCCGGATGCGGGGGATGCCCTTTTCCCTGGATCGGCCGTCGCCGGTTCCGAACCGCCATCGACAGATAAGCTCCTCGGCTGAAAAGGACAAGCCGCTATGCCTCTGATCCTGGCGCTGTTCCTATTGCCTTTGCTGGAAATCGCCGGTTTCGTGGTGATCGGGCACTGGCTGGGCTTGGCCGGGACACTGGCGGTGGTGCTGCTGAGCGGTGTCATCGGCATCGGCATCGTCCGCTCCCAGGGTTTGTTGGCGCTCCGCCGGATGCAGGCCGCGCTGCAGCGAAGCGAACCGCCGGTACGACCAATGGTCGATGGCGTGCTGATCCTGCTGATCGGCGCCTTGTTCATGGTACCGGGCTTTGTCACCGATCTCGCCGCCCTTATCCTGCTGTTTCCGCCGGTGCGGCGCGCGGCCGCCGATTTGGTGCTACGACACCTCCGCCAGGGCGGCTTGGCGCAAGACGGCTCACCGCGAGATGGGGGGCCGCATCAACCGCCGGGAGGCGACGGAAGGACGATCGAGGGCGAGTTCCACGAGGTGCGGCCGGTCGGGGAGGAGCCCCCGGCGATCGATAGCCGCTGGGGTCGTTCCTAGCTGACCCGCTGACGCCTCGACCGACGCCAGGGTGTTGTGGTTCTGGGGCGTTGTGGTGCCATCGGGTTCCGTGCTAGTGCCCCGCTCCATCACCCGATCCATACCGCCTGATCCTTGGGCGCCTGTTACCCGGAGCCGTGCATGTCCGATACCGCCGCCAACGGCAAATCCACAGCCTTACCGTCAGCCCATCAAAATTCCGGGGACCAGATTACGGGCGCCGCTGGCGAGACCGGTCCGTTCTTCGCGGTCAACGTCCAGTTCCTGAAGGATTTCTCGTTCGAAAATCCGCGCGCGCCGAACAGCTTGCTGCCGCAAAACGCGCCGAACGAAGTTCAGGTCGGTGCCGATGTAAAGGCGCAGAAGATCGGCGACGATGTTTACGAGGTCATTCTCAACATCAAGGCAGAGGCGAAGTCACAAGGCGAGGTCGCGTTTCTGATCGAGCTGGAATACGGCGCCGTCGTCACCATCCGGAACGCACCGGAGGATTTGGTCGAGATGCTGCTGCTGGTCGAGGCGCCGACATTGCTGTTCCCGTTCGCCCGGGCGATCATCGCGACCAGCACGCGGGAAGGTGGTTTCCTGCCGCTGCTGATCAATCCGATCAATTTCGGCGAGGTGCGCCGGCTGAAACAGGCGAACCTGGCGGCGGGCGAAGCCGGCACCGCCTAACACCAATCACTGACGCCAGACAGGGTTGGTCAATCCGTCCAGCAGCGCTTGGTGTGCCGCCAATTCCTCGGCCATCGCCTGATGCGGCCGGGCGGCCCTGGGCTGACGGACCAGAACCGGCCCGTCGACAGTCCGCACATCAGCCGAGATCAGGCTGAGGACGGGTTGCGCGCCGCCCATCAATTCGAGATAGACTCGGGCGAGCAGCCGGCAGTCGATCAACGCGCCATGCCGGCTGCGCTCCGACAGATCGATGGCGAAGCGCCGGCACAAGGCATCGAGGCTGGCCGGCGCGCCGGGGAATTTCCGCCGGGCCATCTGCAAGGTGTCCTGCACTGGCGAGGCGAGCACCGGCAAGCCGCAGGCCGTCAGCTCGGCATTGAGAAACCGGACATCGAATTCCGCGTTATGAGCGACCAGCCGGTCACCGGCCATGAACTCCACGAAATCCGCGGCTTGCGGTGCAAAGGTCGGGTGCCCAGCCAGGAATTCCGCGCTTAGGCCATGGACCTCGAACGCCTCGATCGGCATGTCGCGTTCGGGATTGATGTAGATGTGGAACTCGCGGCCCGTAGGCATCAGGTTGAACAACTCGATAGCCGCGATCTCGACAACCCGATCGCCACTCGCCGGATCGAGTCCCGTCGTTTCCGTGTCGAGGATGATCTCCCGCATACCGTCCTACGCCCCCTGAAACCCACCTGTTCGGCGGCACCGAGTATCGCCGCGCGGAGTCGGCAACTCAAGCGGCCGTGTTGGGGATAGCCTTGATATCGGCGAGGGCTCGCCGCAAAGCCCGCCGCGTCACCGCCTTGCCCAGGCCGGTCGGCAAAACCCAGCGGGTTCGCCGGCGTTTTTCCGCGTCCGGCACTTGCTTGCCGAGGATCCCCCGGAACTTCACCTCGGTCATCCCCGGCCGGCGCAGCACGCGTTGACGTTGCAGGAAGGCAGGGGCGGAAACCACCAGCACCGCGTCGCAGCGCCGCTCGCCACCAGTTTCGTAGAGCAACGGGATGTCGAGGACGACCAGCGGGACACGCCGGCGCGCCTGCCGCGCCAGGAACGCCGCCTCGGCGCGCCTGACCAGAGGATGGGTGATCGCCTCCAGCCGGCGCAAGGCAGCGGTGTCACGGAAGACGCGGTCGCCCAGCCTAATGCGATCGATCCCGCCATCCGCCGCGGCCACATCGGGAAATGCGGCCAATACCGCTTCGACCGCCTCGCCGCCCGGCGCCAGCAGACGACGCGCGGCGGCATCGGCGTCGTGCACCGGCACACCCAGATCGCGCGCCATGGCGGCCGCGGTCGATTTCCCCATGCCGATCGATCCGGTGAGACCGACGATCTTCACCGATGCCCCGCGTCAGAAGCTGGCGAGGACAGCGCGCCGTAGCGCGTCGTCGACCGCCGGGGCTACGCTGAACCAAGCCTCGAAACCAGGACGTGCCTGATGCAGCAACATGCCGAGGCCGTCAACCGTCGGGTTGCCACGACGCCGGGCCGTGGCCAGCAGAGGCGTTTCCAGCGGCATATAGACCAAATCGGCGACAACCGCGGTCCGAGGCAGCCCCGCGAGGTCGATATCGAGCGGCGGTTGGCCAGCCATGCCCTGGCTGGTGGTATTGACCAGGAGAGTCGCATCCTCCAGAGCCGCGGCGCGCGCCGCCCAGGGCCAGGGCCGCAGCGGCGCGCCAAATTCCTCGGCAAGAGCGGCCGCACGCCACTCGCTGCGATTGACGACACGGATCTCCTGGGCGCCGGTCATCGCCAAGGCCGTGGTCACCGCCCGGGCGCTGCCGCCGGCACCGAACACGGTGACGACGCCGTTTGACGAATGCCAGTTGGGCTGCATCGCCCGCAGGTTTTCCAGGAACCCGTATCCGTCGGAGCTGCTGCCGGTAAGCTCGCCGCTTGGCGATACGGCGATCGTATTGACGGAACCGATGCGCCGGGCGGTTTCGTCGAGATGATCCATCAAAGGCACCACCGCCGTCTTATGTGGAATCGTGACATTACATCCGGCGAAGCCCAGTGCCGGCAGGGCGCGGATCAACCGCTCCAGCTCCGCCGGTTCGGCGGGCAGCCGGACATAAGCCCCGGCGATGCCATACCGGTCCAGCCAGTGACGGTGGAGGATTGGCGATCGGGAATGCGCGACCGGCCAGCCGACCACCCCCGCGAGCCGGAAGCGGCCGCCTACTGGCTTTTGTCCCATCAAGGTTCCGTACCTTGCCGCCGGGCCAACAGTTTGAGGATCGCGGCGGCAGTCTCTTCGATCGAGCGACGGGTGACGTCGATGACCGGCCAGCGCTGCTCGGCGCATAGGCGGCGGGCAGCCGCCACCTCCGTCTGAACCGATTGCAGATCGGTATAAGCCATTTCCGGCGATTCCTGGAGGGCGGTCAGCCGATTGCGGCGGATCGCGGTCAGCCGTTCGGGATCGTTGGTCAGGCCGACGATCAGCGGGCGCGTCGCCGTGAACAATTCAAGCGGCGGCGGCAACCCCGGGATCAGTGGGACATTTGCCGCCTTGATCCCCCGATTGGCCAGATAGATGCAGGTCGGGGTCTTGGAGCTGCGCGAGACGCCGACCAGTACCACATCCGCGTCGTTCAGACCCCAAGTCGCCTGGCCATCGTCATGAGTCATGGCGAAGGTCATGGCGTCGATCCGAGCAAAATATTCAGTGTCGAGCGCGTGCTGCTGTCCTGGCAAGCCACGGCTCTGCCGGCCGAGATACCCGGCCAACGCCCCGATCACCGGGTCGAGCACAGGGATCGCGGGTGTCTGGAGACGACGACACGCCTCCTGAAGCGGTGACCTCAGCTGTTCGTTCACCAGGCTGAACAGCACGACGCCCGGATTGGCATCGACACCAGCGATCACCCGCTCGATCTGACCGCGCGTGCGCACCATCGACCAGATATGCTCGATCGCCTCGGCTTCCTCGAACTGCACGAGACAAGCCCGCGCCAGGGCATGGACCGTATCGCCAGTCGCATCGGATACCAGATGGAGATGGAAACGCGTCAAGTTCCAGGGTCCCTTCGAAATTTCCTGGGGGAAACTATCGGATCAACGGGGATAAGTCAGGAATATGACACCCCTCGCCGAAACCATACCCGCTCACCCTACTATAAAGGGCCGTTCGATACCTCTGAGGACCTTTTCGCGCAGCCTGTCGTGACAGGGGGGATAATCTGCCGCCGGGCCGAAGCATCCCCCTTATCCCCGTTATTCATCAGGCGGGCGGGCGGGCGGATAGAATGACCCCCTTACAATTAGTCCGGAAAAATGCACAGGAGACGGCGTCAAAGGCAGGAAAACATCGCCGGTGGGGATGGAATCATCGGCAGCGGTAATCCACACTATCCACAGGCCCTACTACCCCTACCCCTATTCAATAATTTCTATTTCTCAAAAGGGAAGCAGTGTGGATCGTTTCTCGAACGGCGCGGATATTGGGGCCGGGCAGCTTCGGCCATCGCGGAAGCGGTTGCTGCGGGCAATCAAAGGCGAGCCGACCGATCGGCCACCTTTCTGGCTGATGCGTCAGGCCGGCCGATATCTGCCAGAATACCGCGCCATTCGCGCTAAAACCGGTGGATTTCTGGACCTCTGTTTCAATCCGGATCTGGCAACCGAGGTGACGCTGCAACCGCTGAGACGGTTCGGCATGGATGCGGCGATTCTGTTCAGCGATATTCTGGTCATCCCCCATGGCCTCGGCCAGCTTGTCGCCTTCAAGGAGGGCGAGGGTCCTGTCCTGGAGCCGATCCGCGATATTAGAGGCTTGGCTGAGCTAACGCTCGACTGGCAGGCGGACCGTCTGGCGCCGGTCTATGAGGCGGTCCGGCGCATCGCCGCGGCCGTGCCCGACGACACCGCGGTCATCGGTTTCGCCGGAGCCCCGTGGACGGTCGCGACCTATATGATCGAAGGCGGCAGCAGCCGGACCTTCGAACGCACCAAGGCCTGGGCCAGCGGGGACCCGGATGGCTTTGGCCAGCTGATTGATCTGTTGTGCCGGGCCACCGTCGCTCATCTGAGTGCGCAGATCGACGCCGGGGCGGAAATCGTCCAGCTCTTCGACAGTTGGGCATCGGCGCTCGACGGCGAAGCTTATGACCGCTGGGTGATCGAGCCGACCCGATGGATCGTCGGCGCCTTGAAGCAGCGATATCCCGCCATCCCGGTGATCGGCTTTCCACGTGCTTCCGGCCTCGCCTATGAGCGGTTCGTGAAATCGACAGGCGTGGATGTGGCGAGCATCGATCAGGGGATGCCGCTTGACTGGGCGCGGGACACGCTGCAGCCCCATGTAGCCGTGCAGGGTAATCTCGACCCGCAAGTGCTGGTCGCCGGCGGCGTCGCCCTCGCGGCAGCGGTCCAGCGGATCAACGACACGCTGAGCGGCGGTCGATTCATCTTTAATCTGGGCCATGGCATCGTGCCGGAGACACCGGTCGAGCATGTCGCGGAGCTTGCGAGCATGATCAAGGGCTACGAGATCAAGGGTACGTGATTGAGGGGCAAGGTGCGACACCGCCGGCCTAGACAGGGTGGCGAGGCTTCAGCACTGTGCGGCGCCATGAAGGCGACATCATGAAGACAGCGTTGATCTTGTTCAATCTGGGCGGTCCCGACCAGCCGAGCGCGGTCGCCCCGTTTCTGGTCAACCTGTTCCGGGATCCGGCGATCATCAGCTTGCCGAACCCGTTGCGTTGGTTGGTCGCGAAACTGATCGCCGGGCGCCGGGCGCCGGTTGCGCGGTCCATCTACGAGCGGATCGGTGGTGGGTCGCCGCTGCTCGGCAATACACAGGCGCAGGCCCTGGCCCTGGAAGCGGCGCTAGGGCCTGACTTCAAGAGCTTCATCGTGATGCGCTATTGGCATCCGATGAGCGAGGAGCAAAGCCGTGCCGTTCAGGCTTGGGCGCCGGACCGGATCCTGCTGGTGCCACTCTATCCCCAATTCTCCTCGACGACGACCGGCTCGTCGGTCACCGATTGGCGCCGTGCCGCGCGGTCCATCGGGTTGGACGTGCCGACCAAGCTGCTGTGCTGCTATCCCCAGGATGAGGGCTTCGTCGAGGCGGTCGCGGGTTTGGTCCAGCAAGCGCTGGCTGAACAAGGTGTCGCGGGAATGCCGGGCAAGCCCCCCAGGGTGCTGTTCACAGCCCATGGACTGCCCAAGAAAACCGTCAAGGCAGGCGATCCCTATCAATGGCAGGTCGAACGCACGGTGGTGGCGGTGGTCGATCGGCTGGCGATCGATGGGCTGGATTGGTCGATCTGCTATCAGAGCCGCGTCGGGCCGCTGGAATGGATCGGCCCGTCGACCGGTCGGGAGATTGAGCGGGCGGGGCGGGAGGGCATCTCTCTCATCCTGGTGCCGATCGCGTTTGTCTCGGAGCATTCGGAGACGCTGGTAGAGCTGGATATCGAATACCGGGAACTCGCCCATCACGCGGGCGTCCCGGGCTTTCACCGGGTCCCCACGGTCAGCACCGTGCCGGCCTTCATCGATGGCCTGACGCGGCAGATACGCCGGCTACAAGCCGGCGATGAGCCGCTGTGCTCTGGTGAAGCAGGCCGGATCTGCCCGACATCCTTTCGTCGATGTCCCTGGAAGGGAGCATGATGGATTTTATGCTGGCGGCCTATCCGTGGCTGAAGGCTCTGCACATCATCAGCGTGATCGCTTGGATGGCTGGCATGCTGTATCTGCCGCGTCTGTTCGTCTATCACGCGGAGGCAGCACCGGGTTCCGCCCTGTCGGAGACCTTCAAAATCATGGAGCGTAAGCTGCTCCGGCTGATCATGCGGCCGGCGATGCTGGCGACTCTGTTGTTCGGGGTGTTGCTGGTAGGCGTGCCGGGCCTGGTCGATCACCAGCAGGCGTGGCTGCCCGTGAAGCTGCTGCTGGTCGCGGGGCTGTTGGCCGCGCATGGGATGATGGCCCGCTGGACTCGCGCCTTCGCCGAGGATGCTAACAAACATCCCGCGCGTTTCTTCCGTCTGGTCAACGAGGTGCCCACCGTGCTGATGATCGGCATCGTCTTTTTGGTGGTGGTCAAGCCGTTCTAATCGGGTTGAAAACCAGTGTGGGCTGCCCAATTGATGAGAGACGTCGATGCAAGTCATTTGACTTGTGCGGACCGGTCGCCTAAACAAACGGAGATGCCGGCCCGCCGGCTCCTTGCTTCCCCCGTGATGCGCACCTGCCATCCGATGCGATCCGGCGGTTTTCACCGCCCGACACGCACGGTGCCCCGCCTCCGGTTCCCGATCATTTCCCCTGGCGCCGTTCTGCCCCCTCCTCTCAGCGCGACATATCCATGAATCTTCAAGAATTAAAGCGGAAGACACCGGCTGAGCTCCTGGCTTTCGCCGAAGAGCTCCAGGTCGAGAATGCCAGCAGTCTGCGCAAGCAGGACATGATGTTCGCGATCCTGAAGCAATTGGCCGAGAACGACGTGCCGATCTTTGGCGATGGCGTGCTCGAGATCCTGCAGGACGGTTTCGGTTTCCTCCGCTCGCCCGAGGCGAATTACCTGCCCGGTCCGGACGACATCTATGTCGGACCCAACCAGGTGCGCCGCTTCGGCTTGCGGACCGGCGACACGGTCGAGGGCCAGATCCGCTCGCCCAAGGATGGTGAGCGTTATTTCGCGCTCTTGAAGCTCAACACGATCAATTTCGATGAGCCCGACCGGATCCGCCATCGGATCAACTTCGACAATCTGACGCCGCTTTATCCTGAGGAAAAGCTGTCGCTGGATATCGGCGATCCGACCAAGAAAGACCTGACGACCCGGGTGATCGACCTGATCTCGCCGCTCGGCAAGGGACAGCGCGCGTTGATCGTGGCGCCGCCGCGGACCGGCAAGACCGTGATGCTGCAGAACATCGCCCATGCGATCGCAGCGAACCACCCGGAAGTCTATCTGCTGGTCCTGCTGATCGACGAGCGGCCGGAGGAAGTCACCGATATGGCGCGCTCGGTGCGCGGCGAGGTGGTGAGCTCGACCTTCGACGAACCGGCCTCCCGCCATGTCCAGGTCGCCGAGATGGTGATCGAGAAGGCCAAGCGCCTGGTCGAGCACAAGCGCGACGTGGTCATCCTGCTGGATTCGATCACCCGTCTGGCGCGCGCCTACAACACGGTGGTGCCGTCTTCCGGCAAGGTGCTGACCGGCGGTGTCGACGCCAACGCGCTGCAACGGCCCAAGCGCTTCTTCGGTGCGGCCCGCAACATCGAGGAAGGCGGCTCGCTGACCATCATCGCGACGGCGCTGATCGATACCGGCTCGCGCATGGACGAGGTGATCTTCGAGGAGTTCAAGGGCACCGGCAATTCCGAGATCGTGCTGGATCGCAAGGTCGCGGACAAGCGTACCTTCCCGGCGATCGACATCTCCAAATCCGGCACGCGGAAAGAGGAGCTGCTGGTCGATAAGGGCGCCCTCAGCAAGATGTGGGTGCTGCGTCGCGTGCTGATGCCGATGGGCGTCACCGACGGCATGGAATTCCTGATCGACAAGTTGAAGCAATCGAAGAGCAATGCCGAATTCTTCGACGCGATGAATACGTAAGTATTCGCGCTCTTCCACCCTATAAGTCAAAGGCCGGTGTGTTCTAAACACCGGCCTTTACTTTATCAGACTGTGAAGATGGTCGATCCGGTCGTTTTGCGACTTTCCAGATCGATATGGGCTTGGACTGCGTCCTTCAGAGGGTAGGTCTGGTTGATGGCGATCTTGACGATGCCCTTGCCGACCACGTCAAACAGGTCGCGGGCCGTTTCCGCCAGGAGGGCTGGGGTGGCGATATAGGTGCCAAGCGTCGGCCGGGTGACGTAGAGCGACCCCTTGGCGGCGAGGACACCGATATTGAGCGGCTCGACACCACCGGATGACTGACCGAAGGCCGCGAGCAACCCGAAGGGTGCCAGGCAATCGAGCGACTTCATGAAGGTGTCTTTGCCGATCGAATCATAGACCACGGGCAGTTTCTTGCCGTCGGTGATCTCGGCGACGCGGGCGATGAAATCCTCCCGCGCGGTGACGATCGGGTGGTCGCAGCCATGGGCCTTGGCGAGGGCCGCCTTCTCGTCGGTGCCGACCGTACCGATGACCGTGGCGCCCAGATGCTTTGCCCATTGGCAGACGATCAACCCGACACCGCCGGCGGCGGCGTGGATCAGGATGGTGTCGCCGGGTTTCACCCGATAGGTCCGCCGGACCAGGTATTCGGCGGTCATGCCCTTCAACATCATGGCCGCGGCCTGTTGATCGGTGACGCCATTGGGAATGACCACCAGCTTCGCCGCCGGGATCACGCGGGTCTCCGCGTAGGCGCCGATGACACCCGCATAGGCGACCCGATCCCCTGGCTTGACCGTGGTGACACCGGGTCCGATGGCTTCGACGATCCCGGCCCCCTCATTACCGGGCGAGAAGGGCAGCGGCTCGGGATAATGGCCAGAGCGATGATAGGTGTCCAAGAAGTTGAGACCGATCGCGGTCTGACGGATCAGCGCCTGGTCTGGACCGGGCACCGGCACATCGATCGTCTCCCACTTCATGACTTGGGGGCCACCATATTCGCGAACGCGGATCGCGTGAACCATGATCGGGATGTCCTTGTGAGAGGGTGGGAAAAGCGGGGTTACCGCCCACGCAAATCGGCTTCCAGCACGCGGGGGTCGGTGATGGGCAGGGAACAGACCGGTCCTTCGCACACATAAGCGGTGGCGGCACCGGCTCGCGGCGTCTTGCCCGCCGCCGGATGGCCAGGCGGCAGAGTCCCGCCGGGCGGCAGGACGGTCAAGACGAGATTGGGCAAGGATAGGCGGCGGAGAACCGCGAGCAAGGCTCGGGTATCGGGGGCGCCGGGACTGCCGATGATCGCGACCTGCAGCGGGCGGTTCAAGAAGTCGATACCGTTGAGGAAGCTCGACAATGGGAAGAAGTTGCGGGCGAGCTCCCCGGAGAACGCCGCGACCAGCGCCTCGGCCTTTGCCCGGTAGGGGACATCGCCGGTCAGGAGATGGAGGCGCGCCAGGACACCGACCATGACGCCATTGCCCGAGGGCACGGCCGCGTCGCCGATGCTCTTGGTGCGCGTGATCAGCGCTTCGGTATCGTCCGCGGTGAAGAAATAGCCACCCGCAGTGGGGTCGGCGAAATGCCGGTCTAGCACGGCGACCCAGGCGATCGCTTGGGTGAGATAGCGCTCGCCGCCGGTGACTTCGTGGAGCGTCAGGGCGGCACGGCTCATATCGGCGTAATCGTCGAGGGTACCGGGATGGCTTTTGCCCGCGCGCCAGGAATGGGCCAGGCGGCCTCGACGATCCATCAGGGTCGCGGTGATGAAGTCGAAGGCCGCGACGCCGAGGTCTATCCAGTCCGGCCGATCGAAGGCGAAGCCGGCATGGGCGAGGGCGGCGATCATCAACCCGTTCCAATCGGCTAGGACCTTGTCGTCGAGTCCCGGTCGCACCCGTGTTTCACGTGAAACCAGCAGGGCGGCGCGGCATTCAGCGAGGATCGCCTCCGTGGCCGGATCACCGAGCTCCGGCGTCGCGGAGCGGTTCAGGATGGTGTGACTCTCCCAATTGCCCTCGGCGCTGACGTCGTAATGCCGCTTGAAGAGGGCGGTGTGATCGCCGAGGCCCGCCTCGGACAGTACCCGGTCGATCTCGGCTTCGGCCCAGACCGTGAACTTGCCTTCCACACCCTCGCTATCGGCGTCCAGCGTGCCGGCGAAGCCGCCGCCCGGCAGGGTCATCTCACGGTGGATCCAAGCGATCGTCTCGGTGACGCGTTCCGCGTAGAGTGGCCGGCCGGTGTCCTGCCAGGCATGGGTCAGCAGATCGACCAACTGGGCGTTGTCATAGAGCATCTTCTCGAAATGCGGCGCCAGCCACCGCTCATCGGTCGAATACCGGGCATAGCCGCCGCCCAGGTGATCGTAGATGCCGCCCTGGCTCATCCGGTCCAGGGTCAGCAGCACGCTGTCGCGCGCGGCATTCTGCCCGCCGCGCTTCCAGCCACGCCACAGCAGGTCGAGCATGGTCGGGTTGGGAAATTTCGGGGCACCACCGATCCCGCCATGGATCGGGTCGATCTGCCCGTTCAACCGTTCGGCGATCTGATCCAGCAGCGCCGGCGCCACGGCGCCCCCAGATTGCGGCGCCGAGAGACGGCCCAACGCCTCGCGCAGCGCCGCGACGTTCTGCATCACTTTAGCGTCGTCGTTCCGATAGACTTCGGCGACACCCTGGAGGGCGGCCACGAAGCTTGGCCGGCCCCAGCGCGCGGTCGGCGGGAAATACGTGCCGCCCCAGAACGGTTCGCCCGCCGGCGTCAGGAACATGGTCAGCGGCCAGCCGCCTTGTTCGCCTAGGGCGGCCAGCGCCTGCTGATAGATCGCATCGATGTCCGGCCGCTCTTCCCGGTCGACTTTGATCGGCACATAGAGCGCGTTCATGACATCGGCGACTGCCGGATCCTCGAAGCTCTCATGGGCCATGACATGGCACCAATGACAGGCGGCATAGCCGACCGAGAGCAGGATCGGCTTGTTCGCGGCCTTGGCCTCGGCGAGGGCCGTGGGACCCCAGGCCCGCCAACGCACCGGATTGTCCTTGTGCTGCAGCAGGTAAGGACTGGTCTCGTGGGCGAGGTCGTTCTGGCTCATCGGTTCTCGACTATGCTGAGGGAAAGGAATGGTTGTTCGAATGGGCGTAGCTTACTAGGTATGGGGACGCTGTGCTTTTCCGTCCCCAACTATCCGAGAGACACCGTGGGAAATACCGCCAATGCCGAGGCCGAGCGGCCATTCTATCGCGCCCATGTGTTCTGTTGCACCAATGTGCGGCCAGAGGGTCATCCGCGCGGCTGCTGCACCGCCGCCGGTGCCGAGAAGCTGCGCAACTACATGAAGGTGCGTGCCAAGGAATTGGGGCTTGGCGAGACGCGGATCAACAGCGCCGGCTGTCTCGATCGGTGCGAATTGGGGCCGGTCATGGTGATTTATCCAGAAGGCACCTGGTATACCTATCGGACGACGGATGACGTCGACGAGATCCTGCGGACCCACCTCGTCGAGGGCGGGCGGGTCGAGCGCTTGCTGCTGCATCCCGATCAGCGCGAGCCGGCGGCCTGACGGAACGGGATCGGTGACGCGGGACACGATCTTCGCCTTGTCGACCGCCCGTGGGCGTGCCGGCATCGCCGTGATTCGGGTATCAGGGGGCCACGCTGGTGTCACCCTCGATATCTTGGCCGGACACCGGCCGGCGCCGCGCCGCGCCACGCTGACGGCACTGCGCGATCCGAAAACGGCGGAACTGCTTGATCGCGCACTAGTGCTGTGGTTCCCGACCCCGAACAGCGTCACCGGCGAGGATATGGCGGAGTTCCATCTCCATGGCAGTCCGGCGGTGATCGCCGGGGTTCTCGCGGCACTCGGCGGTCTCGAGGGTTGCCGGATGGCGGAGCCCGGCGAGTTCACCCGCCGGGCCTATGAGGATGGCCGCCTGGATCTTAGCGCGGCCGAGGGCATCGCCGATCTGGTGGCGGCCGAGACGGCGGGGCAACGGCGCCAGGCGCTGGCCCAGAGCGGCGGTGCGCTAGCCCGGGTGGTCGAGGGTTGGGCCCTGCGCTTGACCCGGATGCTGGCGCATCTCGAGGCCGCGATCGACTTCCCGGAGGAAGATCTGCCACCGGATCTGGCGAGTGGCCTGGCGCGGGATCGGGCGGCGCTCGCCGCCGAGATCACGGTAAGCCTCGCCGATCGCCAGCGCGGCGAAAGGCTGCGCGATGGGCTGGCCGTCGCCTTGATCGGGCCGCCCAATTCCGGTAAATCCAGCCTGCTGAATACGCTGGCGGGGCGGGAGGCGGCGATCGTCGCCGCGACGGCCGGCACAACCCGTGACATCATCGAAGTGCATCTCGATCTCGGCGGTTATCCGGTGATCCTCGCGGATACGGCGGGGCTGCGCGCGGCGACGGATGAGATCGAGGCCGAGGGCATCCGACGTGCGCGGGCCCGGGCGGAGGCCGCCGATGTCACCTTGCTGGTGCTCGACGCCACCGACCCGATGCAGAAATCGACCTTCGCACCGCTGATCGACGAGCGGACGCTGATCGTCTGGAACAAGCTGGATTTGGGGCCGGTGACCGGTGCCGGGGCGGATGATCGGCTGATCTCGGCCCATACCGGCGAGGGGGTGACGGCGCTCGTCGCCGAGCTGCAGCGCCGGGCGGACGACCTCATGGCCGGCCCACCATCGGTGGTCACCCGCGCGCGCCACCGTACCGCCCTGGAAGATTGCGTCGAGGCCCTCATGCGCAATGCCACGGCGGACCTTTCGGCGCCCGAACTCGCCGCCGAAGACCTGCGCCTGGCCCTGCGGGCGATCGGCCGGATCACCGGCCGCGTCGATGTCGAAGACGTGCTCGACATCGTGTTCCGCGAGTTCTGCATCGGGAAATAGAGGCCGGAAAAGGGGCCGCGTCTCGACAGCGGACCGCTCCGCCGCTAGGGTGCGTCATCATGAATACATATGACGTCATCGTGGTCGGCGGTGGCCATGCCGGAACGGAGGCCGCCGCCGCCGCCGCGCGGCTGGGTGCGCGGACCCTGTTGCTGACGCATCAGGCCGCGACGATCGGCGAGATGTCCTGCAATCCCGCGATCGGCGGCCTGGCCAAGGGCCATCTGGTGCGCGAGATCGATGCGCTGGACGGAGTGATGGGCCGGGCGATCGACCGGGCGGGCATCCAGTTCCGCGTGCTCAACCGCAGCAAGGGCCCGGCGGTGCGCGGCCCGCGCGCGCAGGCCGATCGCAAGCTCTACCGCGCCGTCATGCAGGCGCTCTTGGCCGACCAGCCCAATCTCACGATCCGCGAGGGATCCGCCGAGGATCTGGTGCTGGATGAGGCGGGGCGGGTGGCCGGGCTGGTCACGGGCGAGGGCACCACACTGTGTGCCGCTCGAATCGTCTTGACCACCGGCACGTTCTTGCGTGGACTCATCCATATCGGAACGGAGCAGATCGCGGCGGGCCGGGTCGGCGAGGCGCCATCGATGGGTCTTTCGGCAACGCTTGAACGGGCGGGCTTCCCGCTCGGCCGGCTGAAGACCGGCACGCCGCCGCGGCTCGATGGCCGGACGATCGAGTGGGGGCGGCTCGAGGCCCAGCCGGGCGACGATCCGCCGGAGCCGTTCTCGTTTCTGACCGATCGGATCACCACGCCGCAAATCGCCTGCCATATCACCGAGACGACGCCGGCGGGCCACGCGATAATCCGGGCCAATCTCGACCGGTCGCCGATGTATTCTGGTCAGATTGGCAGCGCCGGGCCGCGCTATTGCCCGTCGATCGAGGATAAGGTTGTGCGCTTCGCCGAGCGCGAGCGGCATCAGATTTTCCTGGAGCCCGAGGGACTGGACGACGACACGGTCTATCCGAACGGGATTTCGACCTCGCTGCCACGCGATGTGCAGGCAGCCCTGCTGGCGACGATTCCGGGGCTGGAGCGGGCGGTCATGCTGCGTCCCGGCTATGCCATCGAATATGATTACGTGGACCCGCGTGAGCTGCGCGGCACCTTGGAGACGCGGCGGATACCGGGGCTTTACCTCGCCGGGCAGATCAACGGCACCACCGGCTATGAGGAGGCGGCGGCCCAGGGTCTCGTCGCCGGCCTCAACGCGGCCTTGGCGGCGGGCGGCGCCGAGCCCTTCGTGCTCGATCGCGCCGACGCCTATATCGGTGTGCTGATCGACGATCTGGTCGGCCGAGGCACCAGCGAGCCCTACCGCATGTTCACCTCGCGCGCCGAGTACCGATTGTTGCTGCGCGCCGACAACGCCGATCAGCGCTTGACCCCCAAGGGGATGGCGATCGGCTGCGTCGGGGCCGAGCGGGCTGCGCGCTTCACGGAGAAGCTGGCGACCCTGACCCGGGCGCGGCAACTCGCCGACAGCCTCTCGATGACGCCGCCGGCTCTACAGAAGCACGGGTTGGCGGTGAACGAGGATGGTCAGGTGCGCAGCGCCGCCGATCTCCTGGGCCATCCCGGCATCACGCTCGCCCGGCTGGCGGCGATCTGGCCGGCGCTGGGCGCGTTTCCCGCCGATGTCGCGGAACAGGTCGAGATCGACGCGCTCTACAAGCCGTATATCGAACGCCAAACGGCGGATATCGAGGCCTATCGACGGGACGAAGCGCTGATCCTGCCCGATGATCTCGATTATGCGCTGGTCGGCAGTCTCTCGACGGAGATCCGCCAGAAGCTCGACCGCGCCCGGCCGGAGACCTTGGGGGCGGCCGCGCGCATCGCTGGTGTTACGCCGGCGGCCCTGGTCGCCCTGCTGAAATATGTTCGCCGGGATATTTCGCGGCAGGTGCGGCGCCATGCCTGAGGCGCCGTTGACGCCGGAGGCATTCGCGGCGTCAACCGATGTTTCACGTGAAACGTTGGACCGATTGCGCTGCTATGCCGACTTGTTGGTAAAGTGGAACGCGCGGATCAACCTCGTCGGCCCCGCGACCCTGACGGATCTCTGGCGGCGGCATATCTTGGACAGCGCTCAACTCGTCCCCTTGCTGCCAGAGACAGCGCGGATCGTGGTCGATCTGGGGAGTGGTGCCGGCTTGCCGGGTTTAATCCTGGCGGCCTTGACCCGGCAGCGGGGGATGACCGTACATCTGATCGAGGCGGACCAGCGCAAATGCGCCTTCCTGCGCGAGGCGGCGCGGCTGACCGAGGTGCCGGTGCGGATCCATGCCTGCCGCTTCGACGCGGCGCCGTCGATCGCCGCCGATGTCGTGACCGCCCGGGCGGTAGCCCCGCTATCGGCGCTGCTCGGTCATGCGGAACGCTTCCTGACCCCAAGCGGGGCTTGCCTTTTTCTCAAGGGTGGGCAAAGTGCTCATGAAGTCCGCGAGGCTCAAGCACATTGGCCAATCCGGGTGCGTGAGCGGCCCAGCCACTCCGACCCGACCGGCGTTATTTTGCAAATTCAACGGGAAAGAGCGGTTCAACCGTGAACGGCATCAGTGACAGCATTGCCGATATCGCCGTATCGAAAGAAACTTCCAGGCTGAAGACGCCACGCATCCTAGCGGTGGTCAATCAGAAGGGTGGGGTCGGTAAGACGACCACGGCGATCAACCTGTCGACGGCGCTCGCCGCGGCGGATAAGCGGGTCTTGCTGATCGATCTCGATCCGCAAGGCAATGCCAGCACCGGGCTCGGCATCCCGCAGAAGGCGCGGGTGACGACGACCTATGACGTGATCGTCGGCGATGCCGAGATCGACGGTGCGCTGGTCACGACCAGCGTACCGCTGCTGCAGGTATTGCCCGCCTCGGTGGAATTGTCCGGCGCCGAACTCGAACTGGTCGATACGGAGGATCGCGAGTTCCGGCTGCGCGACGCGCTGCAGCGGCTCACAATCGTCTACGACTATGTCATCATCGACTGCCCGCCATCGCTCGGCTTGCTGACCTTGAACGGGCTCTGCGCCGCCGACGCGGTGCTGGTGCCCTTGCAATGCGAGTTCTATGCGCTGGAGGGCCTGAGCCATCTGGTTCGGACGATCGATCGGGTGAAGCGCGCGCTGAACCCGCCGTTGGAGATCCAGGGCGTGGTGCTGACCATGTTCGACCGGCGCAACAATCTGTGCGATCTGGTCGCCGCCGATGTGCGCGGCTATTTCGGGCGCAAGGTGTACGACACGGTCATCCCGCGCAATGTCCGGATCTCCGAGGCGCCGAGTCATGGCAAACCGGTGCTGTTGTATGATTGGCGCTGCGCCGGCTCGCAGGCCTATATCCATCTCGCCAGCGAGGTGCTCTACCGCGAGCAGGATTTCGCGCTATAACGGGCAACGATGGTTTGCCGAAGGTCGCGATAGAAGCATGAGTGATGATGGCAAGCGCCGGCTGGGCCGCGGTTTATCCGCGCTGTTCACCGACGATCAATCGGCGGCCGACGCGGTCGAAGCCCGCCGGCCGACGCGCAGCGTTCCGGTCGAGCTGATCCATCCTGGCAAGTTTCAGCCGCGCAGCACCTTCAACGACGAGAGTCTGGCCGGCCTGGTCGCCTCGATCCGTGATAAGGGGGTGCTGCAGCCCCTGCTGGTCCGCCGGCATCCGACCGTGCCGAACGGCTATGAGCTGATCGCCGGCGAACGGCGCTGGCGTGCGGCACAGCAAGTGCCGCTGCACGAGGTCCCGGTCATCGTCAAGGACCTCACCGACCAGGACGCGTTGGAAATCGCGCTGGTCGAGAACCTGCAGCGCGAGGACCTCAACGCGCTGGAAGAGGCGCAGGCCTATAAGCGGCTGATGGACGAGTTCGGGCATACCCAGGACGATCTGGCACGCGCGGTCGGCAAAAGCCGGAGCCACGTGGCCAATACGCTGCGGCTGCTAGGCCTCGACGGCATGGCGCGCACCATGCTGGCCGATGGCCGGCTCTCCGCCGGCCATGCTCGCGCCCTGCTTGGGACGCCCAAGGCCGAGCTCATAGCTCTTTTGGCCGAGGAGGTCGTCCGTCGCGGCCTCAACGTCCGGCAGACCGAGGCGCTCGTCGCACAGCGCAAGCCGAGCAAGCGCGGCGAGGCGTCCAACCCACCCGCGCCGGACGTCAACACGCGCGATTTGGAACGTGAATTAACGGAACTGCTCGGCCTCACGGTCAGGCTCACCACCCGCGGGCAGGGCGGGACGCTGACGGTCGAGTACCGCACCCTCGACCAGTTGGATCACTTCATCAAGCGGGTGCGGTGACCCACACTACGGCGCGCGGCGCCGGAGGCCGCCGAAGCTGCTGAAGGCGCGGCGGCAGAGGAGCTCCGCCGGTAGGCCGGTGCGTTTGCAATCCTGCTCCAGTCGGGTCAGGGCCTGGATCAAGGCGCCGATCCGCGCGGGAGACCAGCCGCGCAGTTGCGTCTTGAAGCGCTCGACCGATCGGCCGAATACCGGTGGGCGCAGCTCGCGGATCGCCGCGTCCGGCGCTTTGCCGGCGGCGATTTGGGCGGCGCAGAGATGCAGGCGCTGGGCGTGGCGCATCATCGCCCGGACCAGGCCGACCGGTTGCTCACCCTCCGCGAACAACCGGGTGAGGGCGGGCTCGACCAGGGCGCCGCGCCCGTCAAACGCGTCCTGCACCAGATCGTCGATCGACAAAAGGCTGTTATCGCCGACCGAGGCGACCGCATCCGCCAAACCGACCCGGCCGCCGGCTCCGGCATAAAGCGCCAGCTTCTCCAGCTCCTGCCGGGTCACCGACCGGTCATTGCCCAGATTGGCGACGAGATATTCGATCGCGTCATCGACGATGGTGATGCTCTCGCGCCCCAGGGTCTCGCGGATCAGCTGCGCCACCTCGCGCGGGCCGTCGGCGTAGCAGGCGATCGATGCCGCCCGGGGATGGCTCTCGAATGCTTTGCGCAGGCTCGATCGTGCCGGCAGGTCCCCGGCTTCCAGCACCATCAACGCCGGGTCGTCGCCGCTTCCCAGGGCGGGTGCGTCCAGGAGTCCGGCGATGGTGGCGGCGAGGCCGTCGCCCGCGTCACGGACCCTGATGACGCGTCGGCCGCCCAGCAGGCTGAGCGATCGCGCCTCATCCGCCAGCCGGGCCGGATCCTGACGGATCTGATCCGGCGACAGGACGGTCAACCGGAACGGGTCGTCGGCGGCCCCGATGACCGCGCGGGTGAGGCTGGCCGCGCGTTCCCGGACCAGCCCGTCATCGGGACCGAAGATCAAAACGGCGAGGATGCCGGGCTTGGGCTGGCGCAGGAACGCGGCGATGTCGCCGGGCGCCAGCTTCACGGCTGGGTGGTTGGCAGGGTAGTTGCTCTGGGCAGGGTAGCGGGTGCGGGCTGGGGGGTGGGTGCCGCACCGCCGCGGAGTTTCGCGGCGCGCGCGGCCGCCAGCCGCTCCTCGTCCGAGGCTTGCTCGGCGCCGCTTTGCAGGTACAGGGCGATCCGGGTGCGGATCTGCTCGGCCAGATCGCTGCCGGCACGCAGTTCGATCGTGTTGCCGGCGACAAGGTTGGTGTACTCGCTGGTCATTATATCGAAGCCCGAGATCGATCGGACGGTGCCGGCGATCAACGTAGCGTTGTCGGCGAGGCGGCGTAGGGTGAAATTGGCGTAAACCGACACCTCGGTACGGCTCGCAGTACCGTCCGTGCGAACCAGTTGGTCGCCGCGCGACTTGGACACCGCGACATCGAGCGAATATTTGGGCTGTACCCGCATGCCCGACGGGTTGAAGCCATCCTGCAACTCGGTGGTTATGACCTGGCCCAGCCGCTCCGCGATTGGGGTGATCTTCACCGTCGCCAAATCGGGATCCACGTCGCGGCTGACGCTGCCATACATCGGGTGGAAGCCGCAGCCGGCAAGCGGCAGGGCCAGAGCCGCCACCAGCAGGACCGCCGCCAGCGGGTTGGCCGATCCGTGCCGGCGCCTAAGCCACGACATTGATGATCCGGTTCGGCACGACGATGACCTTGCGCACGGGGCGACCCTCCAGCATGCGGATGACGTTGGCGCTCCGCAGCGCCGCCGCGCGGGCGTCATCCTCGGGACAATCGCGCGGCAGATCGATGGTGTCACGCATTTTGCCATTGACCTGAATCGCGACGGTCACGGATTCGTCCCGCAGCAGGGCCGGATCGGCCGCCGGCCAGGGTTGGTCGACCAGCAATTCCGTATGGCCGAGATGCCGCCACAGCTCCTCCGCCAGATGGGGCATCATCGGGCCGATCAGCTTGACGATCGTCTCCAGCGCCTCACGCTGGATGCTGCCATCGAGCCCGCTCGGACTCTGGGCCGGTACGCTTTCCAGGTGGTTGGACAGCTCGCGGATGCGGGCGATCGCCCGGTTGAAGCGGAAATGTTCCAGATCCTCGGTGACGGCGGCGACCGTCCGATGCACCACCCGGCGAGTTTCCAGGGCGGCGCCGTCCACAGGGCTGGCGGGGGCGGCACCGATGGGCCCAAGCAGCGCGAGCCGCTCCGTCACCAGCCGGAACAGCCGGTTGACATAGCGCCAGGTGCCTTCGATGCCCGAGGCGGTCCATTCCAGATCGCGCTCCGGCGGGCTGTCCGACAACAGGAACAGCCGCGCGGTATCCGCGCCAAAGCTTTCGACGATCTCATCGAGCCCGACCACGTTCTTGCGCGATTTCGACATCTTCTCGACCCGGCCGACGGTCACCGGCCGGCCTTGCTCGTCGGTCGGATGATCGCTTTCGGCGTCGCGCACCTGCTCGGGGAACAGCCACTGGCCATTCACATCCTGGTAGCTCGCATGGCAGACCATGCCTTGGGTAAACAGGCCCGCGAAGGGTTCTTCCAGATCCAGATAGCCGCATTTCTTCAGCGCGCGGACGAAGAACCGGGCATAGAGCAGATGCAGGATGGCATGCTCGATGCCGCCGATATATTGGTCGACCGGCAGGAAATATTGGACATCGCGCGGCTCGAAGGCCTGGGATGAGCGCGGCGAGCAGAACCGCGCGAAGTACCAGGAGCTTTCGAAGAACGTGTCGAAGGTATCGGTCTCCCGCGTGGCGCCGCCGCCACAGCTCGGGCAGGCGACATGCTTCCAGGTCGGGTGTCGCTCCAGCGGGTTGGACGGCTGGTCGAAGCTGACATCATCGGGCAGGCGCACTGGCAGATCCGCCTCGGGCACCGGGACGATGCCGCAATCCGGGCAATGGATCACCGGGATGGGGCAGCCCCAATAACGCTGGCGTGACACACCCCAGTCGCGCATGCGGTATTGCACCGTGGTGAAGCCGGCCTCGAGTTCGGTCAGTCGGGCGGTCGCCAGGCGCTTGGCCTCGGCGACGCTGAGCCCGTTCAGGAAGTCCGAATTGATGATGATGCCGTCGGTCGAGACGAACGCCTCGTCACCGATCTCGGGTGCCGCGCCGTCATGTTCGACGGCCGGTCGCACCACCTGCTTTACCGGCAGGCCGTATTTCCGGGCGAAATCCAGGTCGCGCTGGTCATGCGCCGGGCAGCCGAAGATGGCGCCGGCGCCGTACTCCATCAGCACGAAATTGGCGATATAGACGGGCAGTTCCCAGGCGGGGTCCAGCGGGTGGCGGGCGACCAGATCGGTCCGATAGCCCAGCTTCTCGGCCGCCTCGATGGTCGCCTCGCTGGTGCCGAGCCGGCCGCATTCGGCGATGAACGCCGCCGCTGCCGGATCGCGGGCGGCGAGCCGCTGGGCGACCGGATGATTGGGCGAGAGGGCGCAGAACGAGGCGCCGAACAGCGTATCCGGCCGGGTCGTGAACACTTCGAGCTTTTCGCCGGGCGCCACGTCGGGGCCGCCCAGCCTGAAGAACACCCGGGCGCCCTCCGACCGGCCGATCCATTTCGCCTGCATCAGCCGGACGCGTTCCGGCCAGCGGTCGAGCTTTTCGATCCCGGCGATCAGCTCATCGGCGAAATCGGTGATGCGCAGGAACCATTGCGACAGCAAGCGCCGCTCGACCGGAGCGCCGGAGCGCCAGCCGCGGCCATCGATGACCTGCTCGTTGGCCAGTACCGTGTTCTCGACCGGATCCCAATTGACCCAGGATTCCTTGCGATAGGCCAGGCCGGCGCGCAGGAAATCGAGAAACATCTTCTGCTCGTGCCGGTAATATTCCGGATGGCAGGTGGCGATCTCGCGATCCCAGTCGTAGGTGAGGCCGATCAGCTTCAGCTGCGCGCGCATCGTCGCGATATTGGCATAGGTCCAATCGGCCGGATGGCCGCCGCTGGCGATCGCGGCGTTTTCCGCCGGCAGGCCGAACGCGTCCCAGCCCATCGGGTGCAGGACGTTGAAACCCTTCGCGCGCATGAACCGGGCGATGACGTCGCCCATCGTATAATTGCGCACATGCCCGACATGCAGCTTGCCGGACGGATAAGGGAACATCTCCAACACGTAATATTTCGGCTTCGACGGATCGGTCACCGTGGCGAAGGATCGCCGGTCCCGCCAGACGCCCTGCCAGGCGGTCTCGGCCTCCCGGAAATTATACCGTTCCATTGTTACCGCGTTGTTCCACTCTCTAAAGTGCCAAACTATTCAGGGGGTGGGTCAGTGGGGCGGGCCTCCGTGCCCGCCTTGCGAAGCAATCGATCGCCGTTCCGGCGAGGCGGGCATGGAGGCCCGCCCCACTGTAGATCCTCACCGCCCCTACTGCTTGGCCGCCGTCTCCATTCTGATCTGCCGCGCGCGGGTCAGGATGGTGTTCTCGAAATTCGAACCGGTATTGGCTTCGGTCGGAGCATCGACCCAGCGGCCATCCGGCGCCTGCTGCTGCCGGAACACGGTGGCGCGCACGCCATCGGCGCGCAGCTGCCGGTCGAGGATATAGATATTGATCTTGAACCGCTCCTTCGGGGTCTCTGGCGGGCTGTACCAATCGGTGATGATGACGCCGCCGAACGGATCGGCCGAGGCGAGCGGCATGAACGACACGGTGTCGAGTGAGGCGCGCCACAGATAGCTGTTGACGCCGATGCCCCCGCCATTGGGATCCTTCTTGTCACTGCCGTTGAACAAGCCGCTCAGCATGCCGCCTTCGCCCAGGATATTGCCGTTAGCACTGTTCAGATCGCTGTGCGCATTTTCCCGCGAGGCGGTACTGGTATCCGGACGAATGTCGCCGCAGCCGGCGAGTACGACCACGAGCGCTGCGATCGTGAAGAAGAAGGACCGTTTGTTCTGCATCGCGACTTTTACACCAGAATCCAAGAGATTAGGTCGATCGGCACCGGCCGGGCTGGCGCCGCGGGCACCGTTTCAGGCCGGACGACCCACCCGATAAGCCATCTAGGTACCATTTCCCGCCGATCCTGCGAAGCAAGATCGCCAAGAGGTCCGGCTGCCTGATGGTGCGTTCCTATCCCACGAACGGGCCCGCCCGTCCAGTTACCAACATGTGCCTGGAATGCAACACGCCGCGGAAAACCCCCGAAAATGGTGACAGCATGGTTTTAATCACTGCCCCGTGAATTGTAGGGTGACGCCACTTGGAGTGGTTTGGGGGTGCGGGCGATGACGGGATGTCACCGCCCCGCGGGTTCATTGATAGCGTTGGGGTGCGCCCGGACGCGTTCGGTTTCAGGAGGGGTTATGAAAAAGTTACTGTTGGGGTCGACTGCTCTCGTAGCAGCGGCGGCGTTCTCGGGTCAGGCTTTCGCGCAACAACCGGTGCCGACCCCGGCTACTGCCGATGGGATTGTGCTCGGGTTCGGCGGCTACTGGGTCCAGGGCTATGGCGCCATGCTCCAGGATCAGACCCAGCCCGGTCAGTCCGGCTACAAGCATGGGTTCGACGGTTTCCAGGAAGATGCCATCCTCGGCATCCTGGGTTCGGTCAAGACCCCGAGCGGCCTGACGGTCGGTGCGCGTTTCGACTACCGCGCTGAAAATACCGCGACGGCATCCAGTGCTTCCTCGAAGGTCAATGACCTAGTGAAGCAGGAATGGGTCAGCATCAAGCATGACAGCTTTGGTGAGGTCCAGGTTGGTTCCTTCAAGGATGTCTCCGGCCGGGGCGCCTATGCCGCGCCGCAGGCCCTGGTTTCCGGCGGAAACGGCTCGAATTCGCCCAGCGTCTATTGGACGAACGCGCCGATCGGTTCCAACACGACGTCCTACTCGATCGATGGGCGCGCAACCCGCGTCCAGTACTTCACCCCGGTTCTCGCCGGCTTCCAGTTCTCCGCATCCTATGCGCCGGATGGCCTCAAGGAACAAACCGCCACGACCTACGGTGCCTCTAACACGCCGGTCGTTGGCGCTACCGCTGTGAGCGGCACCCGTGACAATTGGGGCATCGAAGCGAATTGGAAGGGTTCGATCGGCAGCGTCAATCTCGGCGCCGAAACCCATTACGTCCAGGATACCCGTCAGAGGCCGACGATCGGCGCCGATGGGCATCCGAGCAGCATCGGTGCCGGCGTCCAGCTGGGCTACGGCCCGTGGTCTGTGGGCGGCGCCTATGAGCTGACACGTGGTGTTGGCCCGAGCGGCTTGACCGCTGGTTATGTCTCGGCGGTTGCGAATACCGCCGCGCAAACCTCGTCGGCGATTGCGAACTACGAAATCAACAAGACCTTCGATGTCGGTGTGGCCTACACGGTTGGGCCGTTCCGGGCCGGCATCTCCTGGTCGCGCGGCTATTATGAAGGCCTGGTGGATGGCACCAAGCGGGCGCCGATCTTCGACTCGATCGTTCCTGGTGTGAACTACGCGGTTGCCAAGGGCGTCACGCTGTTTACCGCTGTCAACTTCAGCAATTATGACGGTGCCGGCGCGACGCTGGCGCCGACGGCGAAGAGCTACATCTTCTCCAAGAGCTATACCTCGACCGCTCTGGTCGTCGGTACGGACCTGCGCTTCTAGGATCCTACTCTCCTAGAGTCGCCTGAGACCGAGGGCGAGCGGATCATCCGCTCGCCCTCTTTCCGTTTTCTCGTCACTTCCGCTTTCGCGCTAGTATCCCGGATGAGAAATTCGGTCGATTATGCGTCATTCGCGCAGGCGATGGTGGGGCATGACAAACCATCTTGAGAGAGGCTTGGTGCGCTGATGGGCGCCATCATGTGGCTCGCCTCCTACCCGAAATCGGGCAATACCTGGATGCGGTCCTTCCTGCACAACCTGCTGCGCAGCCCCGGCGAGTCCTACGACATCAACAAGCTGTCGGATTTCACCCTGGGGGAAAGCCAGGCGCCCTGGTACCAGATGTTCGACCCGCGCCCGGTGTCGGACTATACCCTCGACGAGGTGCGCCGGATGCGGCCGCTGGTGCATCGCAAGATGACCGAATCCCATCCCGACACGATTTTCGTTAAAACCCATAACGCGCTGCTGGAGGATGCCGGTCATCCGATGGTCACCCTCGACGTGACCGCCGGGGCGATCTATGTGATCCGCGACCCGCGCGACATCGCGATCTCCTATAGCCATCACCTCAACATCTCGATCGATGAGACGATCGCGCTTCTGAACAACGAGGGTGCCGCGACCGGCGGCGACGCGGTGAATGTCTATGAATTCATGAGCACCTGGTCGCGCCACGTCTATTCCTGGACCAACACCCCCAACCCGCAGCTCCTGGTAATTCGCTACGAGGATCTGCTGGCCTCACCGACCAAGACCTTCGGCTCCGTGGTTCGGTTTTTGGGGCTGAACCCGCCGCGGGAACGTGTCGAGAAGGCGATCAAGCTTAGTTCGTTCAAGGTGCTGCAGGCCCAGGAACGCCGCAAAGGCTTTATCGAACGCCCGAGCTGGGCCTCGGCCTTCTTCCGCGAAGGCAAGGCGGAACAATGGAAAAAGCTCCTGACCCCGGAGCAGCAGGAACTCATCAAGCAGCACCACGGCGAACAAATGGTGCGGTTCGGCTATCGGTGAGGCCTACCCAATGATCGCTGTTTCACGGCGAGGCGGGCACGGAGGCCCGCCCCACTGATTGGGAAGCCCACGTGAAGCGACTTTGCAAATCCAGAACACCCTTCTAAAGGAAGGGTGTTCTACTATACCTCGTACCTGGACCCACAATGGACCATCTCGATACGCTTGAGGCCCGCAGCCTGCACATCCTGCGCGAAGCCTTCCACAAGCTCGATAAGCTCGGCATGCTGTGGTCGTTCGGCAAGGACAGCCAGGTCGTGCTGTGGCTGGTGCGCAAGGCGTTCTTCGGCCATGTGCCGTTCCCGGTGATCCATATCGATACCTCGTTCGAGCCGCCGGAGATGCTGGCGTTCCGCGATCGGATCGCGGCCGAATGGCGGCTCGACCTAATCGTCGGCCGGAACGAGGCGGCGCTGGTCGGCGGCATGAACCACACGATCGGTCGGATCACCTGCTGCACCGCCCTGAAGACCCAGGCGCTGAACCAGACGGTCACGGCGGGCGGCTTCACCGGCATCATCGCCGGCATCCGCCGCGACGAGGAGGGCACCCGGGCCAAGGAACGCGTGTTCAGCCCGCGCGCCGCCGACGGCCATTACGACAGCAAGCACCAGCCGCCGGAATTCTGGGACCAATACATGACGGATTTCCCGCCCGGCACGCATGTCCGGGTGCATCCCCTGCTGCATTGGACCGAACTCGACGTCTGGCGGTACATCAAGCGGGAGGAGATCCCCGTGGTCGATCTCTATTTCGCCCGGAACGGCCGGCGCTATCGATCGCTCGGCTGCGCCCCCTGCACCGGCACGGTGGCGAGCGAGGCCTCGACGATCGACGAGATCATCGCCGAACTGATCGCGACCCGCGTGCCGGAACGCGCCGGTCGTAAGCAGGATCAGGAGGCCGAGGACGCCTTCGAGCGGCTTCGCGCGGAAGGCCATATGTGATGGCGCCGTTGGATGGAGTTTTCGAAACCGCGGGTGCCGACCCTTTGCGCATCGTCACGGTCGGTCATGTCGATCACGGCAAATCGACGCTGATCGGCCGGCTGATCGCCGATCTGGGCGCCCTGCCGGAGGGCAAGATCGAGGCTGTCGCCGAGATGTGCGCACGGCGCGGCATGCCCTTCGAATGGGCCTTCGTGACCGATGCGCTCAAGGCCGAGCGCGATCAGGGCATCACCATCGATGTCAGCCATATCTGGCTGAGCTCCGCGCGAACCGGCCTGGATGGCCGGAAGATCGCCGGCCGCGATTACGTGTTGCTGGACGCGCCGGGCCATCGCGAATTCCTGCGCAACATGGTGACCGGTGCCGCGGCCAGCGATGCCGGCCTGATCGTGGTGGATGCGCGCGACGGTGTGCAGGACCAATCCAAGCGGCACGGCTTTCTGCTGTCGCTGCTGGGCATTCGCCAGGTGGCCGTCGCGGTCAGCAAGATGGATCTGGTCGGCCATGACCAGGCGCGGTTCGACGTGGTCGCGGCGGAATTCACGAGCTATCTCGCGACGGTCGGGATCGAACCCCGCGCGGTGATCCCGGTCTCGGCGCGCGACGGCGACAATCTGGTGACCCGGTCCACGGCGATGGGCTGGTACACCGGACCGACGGTGATCGAGGCGCTGGACGGGTTCGGTGGGTTGAACCCCAGCGCCGACCTGCCGTTGCGCCTGCCCGTGCAGGATGTCTACAAATTCGACGACCGCCGCATCATCGCCGGCCGGATCGAGGCCGGGGGGTTGCGGGTCGGCGATACGCTGCTGTTCTCGCCGTCGAACAAGACCGCGCGGATCGCCAGCATAGAGGCGTGGGGCCCGCAGGCGCGGCGCGACCACGCGGCGGCGGGCGAGAGCATCGGCATCACGCTGGATCCGCAGATTTTCGTGGAGCGTGGGGACCTCGCGAGCCATGACACGGCGCCGCCGATGCTGACTTCGGTTATCCATGCCCGGGTGTTCTGGCTGGGCGCCAAGCCGCTCGCGGTCGGCAACCGCTATCGGCTGAAGCTCGCGACCGCCGAAGTGCCGGTCGAGGTCCAGGCGATCGAGCGGGTCATCGATACCAGCGATCTGGGAGCCTGCCCGATCGATGCGGTGCCGACCGACGCGGTCGCCGATCTGGTGCTGCGCGCGCGCGGGCTGGTCGCGTTGGACGCCTATGCCACCTGTCCGCCGACGGGGCGGTTCGTGCTGCTCGACGGCTACGAGCCGGTCGGCGGCGGCATCGTCGACATGGCCGGTTATCCCGACCAGCGTCCGCTCGACAGCCGCAAATCGACCAATCTCACCGCTGTCGCGGCGCGCACCACCCGGGTGATGCGGACGGCGCGAAACGGTCATGCCGGCGGCGTGCTGTGGTTCACGGGGCTCAGCGGCGCCGGCAAATCGACCCTGGCGGTGGCGGTCGAACAGCGGCTGTTCCAACGCGGCTACCAAGTCTATCTGCTGGACGGCGACAATGTCCGGCGCGGCCTCAACACCAATCTGGGGTTCTCGCCCGATGATCGGGCCGAGAACATCCGGCGTGTCGGCGAGGTGGCGGCGCTGTTCGCGGAGGCGGGTCTGCTGGTGCTCAGCGCCTTCATCTCGCCCTATCGCAGCGACCGCGAACGGGCCCGGGCCGCCTCGCACAGCTTGATCGGCGAGGCTGATGAGCGACTGTTCCACGAGGTCTTCGTGAAGGCCGATCTGGCGCTGTGCGAGCAGCGCGACCCCAAGGGCCTGTACAAGCGCGCCCGGGCCGGCGAGATCCCCGACTTCACCGGCGTCAGCGCCCCCTACGAGGCGCCGGAGGCGGCCGATCTCACCATCGATACCGGCCACTTGACGGTCGAGGAGGCGGTGGAGCAGGTCCTCCACTACGTCGCCTTGCATTTCCCGATGGTTGGCGGGCCATGAGCGATACCGGCACACTCGATATAGCGGCCTCTCTTACGGAAGTCCGGCGGCGCGTCGTGGCCGCCGCCATCGCCGCCGGCCGATCGGCCGACGAGGTTACCCTGGTCGCCGTCAGCAAGACCAAGCCGGCGGGCGACGTCCGACAGGCGATCGAGGCCGGGCAGCGCGTGTTCGGCGAAAATCGGGTGCAGGAGGCGCTGGCGAAATTCGCGGAGCTGCGTCCCGATACCACCGATCTGGAGCTCCACCTGATCGGCCCGCTGCAGACCAACAAGGTGCGCGATGCCGTCGAAGGCTTCGAGGTGATCGAGACGGTCGATCGCCCGAAACTGGCCGAGGCGATCGCAACGGAGCTGGCGCGTCGCCGGGCGGCGGGGCAGCCCGGCCGGCTGCGGCAGTGCCTGATCGAGATCAATACCGGCGAGGAGCCGCAGAAGGCCGGGATCCTGCCCGCCGACGCGGACGCGTTCATCCGCGACTGCGTCGACCGGCTGGCCCTGCCGATCACCGGGCTCATGTGCATCCCGCCGGCCGATCAGGAACCCTCACCGCATTTCGCCTTCCTGCGCGAGATCGCCCGCCGCCACGGGTTGAAAACCCTCAGCATGGGGATGAGCGGCGATTACGAAGTGGCCATCCGGCTGGGCGCGACCCATGTCCGCGTCGGCACGGCGATCTTCGGCGGCCGCCCGCCGGTGGTAGCGACGTTGTAGAAAGGTGTCATCTAAAGTCAGTAGGGCGGGCACGGAGGCCCGCCCTACTGTTTAGAAAGCTATGCCGCCTAACCTACAGCGTCGCGGTAGTAAGAGTTGCCTCGACCACGACCCGATCGCCGGGTTGTGCCGACGCCAGATAATCCAGCAAGTCCGTCAACGCCAGCGCCACGCAGCCTTCGGTGGACGCATAGTCCGGGCGGGCGACATGCAGGAAAATCGCGCTGCCGCGGCCCGGTTCGATCGGTGCGTCATTGAAGCCGAGCGGCACGATCACGTCGTAAACGGAGTCCGGACGCCATAGGGTTTCGGCGCTCGCCGGATAGGGCAGCGGCACCGGTTGGTTGTACCGCGCATCCGCCGGCGCGTCGCACCAGCCATCGCCGGGTTCGAGCGCCGTCACGGTCAAGGCGGTCGAGGGCCGCCGCAGCCGGTCGGCGCGGTAGAGCACCCGGCGCAGGGGCCAGGCGCCGATCGGCGTCGCGCCGTCGCCTTCTCGCTTGTCGATGGATCGGCCGCCCCGGCCAAGCGCGCAAGGCCGCGCGCGGTCGCCGAACACCGCCATGCCGTCACGCCGCAGGATGAGATCGGCCATATCGGGTTTTCGAGCCGCCGCGCTACTGGAGTTGATTGACCGCGCTCGGCGATGCCGACGCGCCGCGGTTGTATTTGTCCAGACCGGCGCGCATGCGCTCCATGAGGTCGGGCGAGACGGTCGGCGTCTCGGATGACGACGGCCCAGAGGCGGTTGAAGCGTAAATCGCATTTGTCGCGGTGGGCCTCGACAATACCCCGGCCGACAAGGCGAGCGGTATGGCGTGGTTGAACAGGCTGCTGGGACCGACACCCCGGTTCGCCATGTTGATGGGAAAGGCGCGCGCTTCACTGCTCGGCAGCGGCATCGGTCCGCGTCCGCCGGTGGGCAGGGCGATGCCCGACAGGGGAGCTGGTGCCCCCGAGGCCTGGCTGAGGGCGGCGAGGGCCGTTTGATTGGGGGATAGCTTCGCGCCATTTCCGCCGGCCGCCGGTTGGGCGGAGGATGTCGGCAGGGCGATGCCGGGTACCGTGCCCAGGGGAATGACGTTGCCGGATTTTGCCACCGGCGCGGTACTGGCGACCGCCGTCCGGCCGGGCGCGGATGGTGCCGGCTGTTGGGCGGGCTGCTGAGCGAACTGCGGCGGGACCGCCGGTGCGGCGTCATCGCCTCGCAGCATGGCGATCGCGTTTTCGCCGAGATCCTTGCCGGTCCCTTCGACCAGGGCGACGTTGATCAAGCTGGTGACCAGGCCGATCGGCCCGCCATACAGGGTATCGCCGAGCACTCGGGCAACATTGCCGATCGTGTCGCCGGTGATCGCGCGGTAGATCGAGCCGATGATCGGCACATGCTGCAGGGGGTTGAGAGCCGCCAGCACATCGGTGAAGCCAAAATCTTCGCCGTCCCAAAAATGCGATTTTTCAGGCGCCGGCGAAGTGGTGCTCGCCGGGGGGGCGCTGGGTGGGGGCGCGCTGGGTGGAAGGGCGGCGGTGGCTTGCATGGCTGTCCCGTTGTGACAGACCTTCAGGAGCAAGCCAGATGCCAGGCGAGAAACGGGGATTTTTCAAGGGCTTGGAAGAAAGTCGATCCAGCCGGTCCGGCAGAATCTGCCGAGCAGAACAGAGAACGCGCCGGCTAGTTCTGCCGGTTAGCCATCCAGCCGGCCGGATGCCTTCGGGATTAGAACAGGTGACCGGCGCGGTTCGCCTTGGTCGCCAGATATTCGGAGTTATGGGCGTTGGATGGGAACACATGCGCCACCCGCTCCACCACGTCGATGCCGTGGCGCTGCAGCGCGGCCAGTTTCTCCGGATTGTTGGTCAGCAGGCGTATCCGCTCGAAACCCAGCGCGCGCAGGATTGCCGCGGCGGGCTGGTAGACCCGCTCATCGGCATCGAAGCCCAGTTGCTCGTTGGCATCCAGGGTGTCGAAGCCGGTGTCCTGCAGCCGATAGGCGCGCAGCTTGTTGACCAGGCCGATGCCGCGGCCCTCCTGCGCCAGATAGATGATCACGCCGCTGCCGGCCGCGGCGATCTCGACGATGGCGCCGCGCAGCTGGTCGCCGCAATCGCAGCGCAGACTGCCCAGCAGGTCGCCGGTGAAGCATTCGGAATGCAGCCGGGTCAGCACCGGCCTGCCTGCCTCCGGCGTGCCGATCAGGATGGCCAGATGGTCGTCACCGCCGTCATCGGGTCGAAACGCGATGATCCGGGTGTTCGGCGCGTCGATCAATGGGACGTCGGCGCTGGTCACTTCCCGCAAACCGCGCGCCGAGGTCGCCTGGTGCGCGGCGACATCCGCCACGCTGACGTCGATCAACGCGGTGCCGCCCGCCATCGCGTCGATCGCCTGCGCGTCGAGGCGAAACAGCACGGCACTCGGCAGCAGGCGGGCGAGCTTCACCAGGTCGACCGCCGCCGCGACGAGCGCCGCGTCGGCATCCGCCGATACGGTGGTGATCCGCAGGCGCAAGGCCTCGTGCCCATCGATCGATTGCAGGGCGGCGGATTGGGGGGCGCCGGATTGTAGGGAGATTCCGGCAGGCTCCACCCGCTCATCCGTCGCGGTCGGATCGGCGAGGTGGCGCAGGGCGGCGGCGCCGACCGAGGCGGGCAGGATCAGCTTGACGGCGCCACCACCGGCGGCCTCGCTCGCCAGCATCAATTTAAGAGCGATCGCCCGTCGCCGCGTCGTCGCCAGCATCGGCGCGCCGCCGCCCAGGCGTGTCGCCTCGACCAGCTGTTCGGGCTCAACCGACTCCGCGGCCAGCAGCAGCATGGCGCTGTCGCCGTCGCGCAGGACCACGAAATCGCCTCGGCGCAGATCGCCGATCGCGCGCTGGACACGGCGTGCCACCAGCGGGTTTATCGCCGCGCCATTCCCGGCCGTCGATTTTGCCACTTCCGGCAAAGGCCTCACCGCCGACTGCTTCAAGATCCGCCTACTCCAACCATTGCGCTATCATACACGGTGCGCCGCTTCGCCAAAGTCATCCTTGCGGCCTCCGTTGGCAAGACGCTGTTGGCAAGATGGTGTCGGCGACCCCGCTTCGCCATTCCCGCGAGGCGCATCAAGCATGTTTGATCTCTCGGGGCAGGCATGCGTACTTTGTCGCGCATCTCGGACTGTCCCGTCGCTGGACCGAGCAATGGAGCCACCGATAGCGACCTCATCTTCTCCAAAAACGCCGCCGATCGCTTTCGTCGTCCCCGGACGGCTCGACCAGATCAATGGTGGGTATCTCTACGACCGACGCATGGTCGAGGGAATGCAGGCCGCCGGCCGGCGGGTCGCCGTCGCCGAGCTGCCCGGCAAATTTCCCGAGGGCGATGCCGTCGCACGGCGCGCGGCCGGTGCCATCCTGAGCTGCTTGCCGGACAATATGGCGCTGGCGATCGATGGACTGGCCTTGCCGGCCTTCACGGATTGCCTGGCTCGGGAGGCGCGGCGCCTCAGGGTGGTCGGCATGATCCATCACCCGCTCGCCTTGGAAACCGGTCTGGAGCCCGCCGAGGCGCGCCGCTTGGCCGAGCTCGAACGCTGGTGCGTCACGACCATGCGCGGTGTCATCTGTCCGAGCCCCGGTACCGCCCGGGCCATCGCCGGCTACGGTCTGGCGCGCGACCGGATCGTCGTCGTGCCGCCGGGCACCGCCGCCCCTTTGTCCCTGGGGGCCGCGTCCCAGGGGGCTGCGTCTCTGGAGGCCGCGCCACGGGGCGCCGGACCCATGCGGTTGCTCTCCGTCGGCACGGTCACGCCGCGCAAGGGGCACGTTTTGCTGATCGAGGCTCTGGCGACGCTGACGCGGCTTTCCTGGCGGCTGGTCATCGTCGGCAGTTTGGAACGTGATCCGCCGACCGTGGCGGCCCTGCGCGCCGCGATCGATCGGGCGGAGCTCGGCCATCGGGTGGAACTCACCGGCGAATGGCCGTCGGAACGACTGAGCGCCGCCTACGCCGCGGCCGACCTGTTCGTGCTGCCCTCGTTTCACGAAGGCTATGGCATGGTCTACGCCGAGGCGATGGCGCATGGCCTGCCGATCCTCGCCACCACCGCCGGGGCGATCCCGGATACGGTGCCGTCCAGCGCCGGCATGCTGGTGCCGCCCGGCGACCGATCGGCGCTGGCCGAGGCGCTGCGGCGCCTGCTGACCGAGGCGGATACGCTGGCGCGGTTGCGCCAGGGGGCGGCCGAGGCGGGGGCCGCCTTGCCGGATTGGCCTCGGGCGATCGAGCTTTGGACAACGGCTTTCGATCGGCTGACGGGCGGTCGGGCAACAGCGCGGTGAGCCGCCAAAATCCCGTTAAGCGGGGATGTCAGGATTCTTTTTCTCGTATAGGATGTACAGACCCTTAACCCGGAGATATCTTATGCGTCGTCGTCCCTTGTCCTTGCTGCCGTCTTTCCTGCTCGCCGCTCTGGTCGCGTCGACCGTCGTGGCCGGCGGTGCCGCCGCTCAAACAGCCGCCGCCCCGGCGGCCACCACCACCCCCGCCGCCAAGCCGGGACGGGGCATTTATGCCGAGCGTGGGCCCGACGGCAGCATCACCCGGGAGGCTTGGATGACCGCCGCCGCTGCTCGCGCGGCGGCGCGCTTCGATGCCCTCGACGCCAATCATGACGGCGTGCTGTCCAAGGCGGAACTGGCCGCCGGCCACAAGACGCGAGCGAAAACCACCCCGACGAAGCCCGCGCAGTAGAGAATCCTACAGCGGAGGCGACAGGTCCGGCGCCTCGACGGCGAAGACCGGCCCTGTCGCTCTCCTCGCGGCCTGTTCCCTACATGGCGCGAAGCTCAGCCGGTGATGGGCGGTGATGCCGGCCCGATCCAGGGCCGCCAGATGCTCGCCCGTGCCGTAGCCGGCATTGCGCTCCCAGCCATAACCCGGATGGCGGCCAGCCAGCTGGACCATCAACCGGTCGCGCAGCACCTTTGCGATGACCGAGGCGGCGGCGATCGACAGGCTGATGCCATCGCCACCGACCAGGGTCGTCACCGGCACCGTCAGCCGGGGCGCGCGATTGCCATCGACCAGTACCGCGTCCGGGATGACGCCGAGGGCGACGACCGCCCGACGCATCGCCAACAGGCTGGCCTGCAGGATATTCAGCCGGTCGATCTCGGCGACACTGGCGCCGCCGATGCCGATGATGGCGCCGCGTCGTGCCACCAGCGCATTCAGCGCCGCGGCCTGACGGCGCCGCGTGACGGCATTCAGCCGCTTGGAATCGTCCAAGCCGACAAGCGCATCGGCGAGGTCCGCCGCGGCATCCAAGGCGATCGGGTCGAGAATCACGGCGGCGGCGATGACCGGACCGGCCAGCGGGCCCCGTCCCACCTCATCGACGCCGGCGACCATGCCGCCCAACCGGCGTTCCCACGCGAAATCCGGCACGACCATCTGCCCCCAGAAACACCCCTGAGGCTGGGTTCTGCCATGGCCGTCTCCGCGAGACAATCCGTCGCCGAAAGCATGCCACTTCCAGCGGGTTGCAAGGGGGCCGTCCGGATGCCCCTAAGCTTGTCCGACCGACTCGGTCATGGTACGGACGCGCTCGACGAAGCTGGAGACGCGCAGGGGCTTCGACATGACCTCGACATGCCGTTCCGACATGGCCATGAGCTGCGACGGATCGCCCGAGATCATCAGCACCGGTATGTCCAATTGCCGGACATGATCGGCGAGGGTTTGGCCATTTTCCAAGCGCAGCAATGCGTCCAGCACCACCAGATGAAAATTCATCTTGGCCAGGGCACCGCGCATAGCGGCCCCGTCGCCGACCGCTTCGACATGGAAGCCGCGTGACCGCAGCACGGTGGTGAGCAGTTCGCGAATCTCGCTATCATCATCGACGATGAGAACCTGTTTGACATCGACCGGCATGGCTTTTTGTCCTGTGTCGCATTTTTAACCGGGCCAAAGTGTTGCCATACTAACGCCGATGCCATGGATCCGTCCCAACCATCGCGCAAGGCGCGTCGATGTCGATCAGCTGGCGATTTAGAGCAGCGTCAGCTGGTCGCCCGGCCGGGGTGGGGGCCGGAACCGCGTCGTGTCGAGGTTCCATTCGTCGCGCCGCAGGTTGAGGCCAAGGCGCCGGCAGGCCAGGTGGAAGCGCTGGCGCAGCAGCTCGGCATAGGGGCCTCGGCCGGTCATCCGCGTGCTCCAATTGCTGTCATAGAGCTTGCCGTTATGCGTCTCACGCAGCAGCGCCAGCACGTGATCCGTCTTCAGCGGCGCATGGGTCTCCAGCCATTCCCGGAACAGATCCTTGATCTCATGCGGCACGCGCAGCAGGACGTAGCCGGCCGAGCGGGCGCCATGATCGCGCGCCGCCTCCAAGATCGCTTCCAGCTCGCTATCGTTGAGCGCCGGGATCATCGGCGCGGTCATGACGCTCACCGGGATGCCGGCCTCGCTCAAGGCGCGCACCGTCTCCAACCGGCGGCCGGGTGTCGCGGCACGCGGCTCCAGGCGGCGGGCCAGGTCGCGGTCCAGGGTGGTGATCGAGATCGCCACCTTGGCCAGCCGCTTCGCCGCCATCGGCGCCAGAATGTCGATATCGCGCTGGACCAGCGCGGATTTGGTGACGATGCACACCGGATGCTCGAAGGCGCTCAGGGTCTCCAGGATGCCGCGGGTGATGCCCAGGCGCCGTTCGACCGGCTGGTACGGATCCGTATTGGTACCCAGCGCCATGGTGGCGCAGCGATAGGCGGGGCGCCGCAGCTCCGCGTCCAGCAGCCGCGCCGCCTCGGGCTTCACAAACAGCCGGCTCTCGAAATCCAGGCCCGGCGACAGGCCGAGATAGGCGTGGCTGGGCCGCGCGAAGCAATAGACGCAGCCATGTTCGCAGCCCCGATAGGGGTTGATCGAGCGGTCGAACGGCACGTCCGGGGAGGTGTTGCGGGCGATGATGACGCGCGTGGCATCCTCCGTCAGCACCGTCCGCAGTGGCGGTGCTGGCTCGTCGGCGCTGCCCCAGCCGTCATCGACGATCACCCGCCGTTCGGCCTCGAACCGGCCGGTCGTGTTGGTCAAGGCGCCACGCCCCTTGCGCGGGCTCAGCCGCCCCGGCGCTTCATCGAAGGGCGTTTTATCCGAAGGGAATACATCGTCCATGGCCCGATGGTGGACCACTGGTCGGAACGAATCAAGAACATACTATTCGGCCCCGCAGGATGTTCCATGCGGGACCTCTGATCAAACCGGCTCGTCCAAGGTGGCGCTCACCCGCTCGATCGTGGCCGGGTCCAGGAAATCGGCGACGCGGGCGCGGATATGGGCGAGCAGGCTCGGTTCGATCCGGCTCGCCGACCAATCCGGATCCTGGTCGGCGACGACGCGCCAGCGCGCCGCCCAAAATACCGTGCGCAGCCAGGTTACGCGGCGGCAAGGCACCAGCCAGGGCTCCGATCGGCGCACCAGATCGGCCGGTGCCGCGGCGCGCCATGCGGCGTAGAAGCGGCGTGTCTCGGCTAGGCTCAGCACCTCGCCGATCGCGGCATCCCAGGTCGTCGAGGTGTAGAGGGTCGCATGGGCGAGATCGATCGCCGGCGCGCCGTAGAGCGCCTTTTCCAGATCGACCAGGATCGCGCTGCCATCCTCGCGGATCAGGAAATTGCCCGGATGGGTATCGGTGCCGACCAGGCTGACCGGCTGGTCGGTCCCGGCCGAGGCGGCGGCGAGGTCGCGCAGCCGCGTCAATTCCCGCTCCAGCAGGCCGCGCGCGGCCGGGCGAAGCTCGGCGCGGTCGAGGAACGCGGCATGCTGGTCGAGCAGCGCCACGGTCGCTGCGATCGGGCCGTCCCCGGCGCCATGATCGGCCAGCGGACGCCGATGGGGCGGGGTGGGAACGGGTAGCCGGTGCAGGCATGCCAGGCTTTCCGCCAGGGCCGTGAGATCTGTCGCCATATGGGGCGCCCGTCCGGCGATCGCCTCGACCAGCAGCGCGCCGCGCGGCAGCACCGCGCTATCCGGCGGCAGCACCGTCAACAGGCGCGGCGTGCGACCGGAAGGCTCGGCCCGCCGAAAGCACGCCGCCTGATAGGCGAGGTTCTCGGCCGGCGCCAGTGACCATTGGCTCAGCCGCGGAATGCGCAGCAGCGCGCCGCTGTCGCCGACCTGGATATGGTCATGCGCCACCCCGCGCATCGGCAGCGCGATCAAATCCTCCGGGCCGCGGACACCGGCGATGCCGGCATCGCTCAGCAAGGCGGCGAGCGCCTTGCGGTGCGGCAACAGCCGGGGCCAGGATGAAAGATGCTGCACGGGACGTTATCCAGTTCACGTTGATGCGCTGGCCGGTTTTTGGCGCGTAGTTGACTTTGCCTAAGCCCATGCCCGCCATGCAAGCGGCATGGATCGGTTACCCTCGCACCGATGGAGATCGTCTTGCCGCTGGCGGAGCTGGCTGTCGTGATCTCGACCCTCAACGCGGCCGAAGGGCTGGCGCGTAGTTTGGCGTGTCTGGCTGGGGTGTGTCTGGCCGAGGGCGCCGTCGGCGAAGTCGTCCTGGCCGATGGCGGTTCGGTCGATGGGACGATCGAGCTGGCCCGGGCGGCCGGGGTGACGGTCGTCGCGGCACCGCGCGGCCGGGGTCCTCAGCTCGCCGCCGGTGCCGCCGCGACCGCCGCGCCCTGGCTGTTGTTTCTGCATGCCGACACGGTGCTGCGGCCCGGCTGGCAGTCGGCCGTCCGGCGGTTCATGGTCGATCCGGACTGCCGCGACCGCGCCGGCTATTTCCGGCTGGCGCTCGATGACCCCCATCCGGCGGCGCGGCGGATCGAGCGCCTGGCGAATTGGCGCAGCCGGCGCGGTCTGCCCTATGGCGATCAGGGATTGCTGATCGCGCGCGGGCTATACGATCGACTGGGCGGCTTTCGGCCGCTGCCGCTGATGGAGGATGTCGATCTGGTCAGACGGATCGGCCGGCGCCGGCTGACGCCGCTCGACGGTGTCGCCCTGACCTCGGCGGCACGTTATCGGCGTGACGGCTATATGTTGCGGCCGCTGCGCAATCTGGCGTGTCTGGTATTGTATTTCGCCGGGGTGCCGCCCCGCCTGATCCGGCGGCTTTACGGCTGATCTTACCCCAGATGCTCCCGCAGGCGGGGCATCAGCTCGACCAGGTTGCAGGGCCGGAACCGGTTGTCGAGCTGGTGGCGCAGGATGTCCTCCCACGCGTCCCGGCAGGCGCCGGGCGAACCGGGCAAGGCGAACAGATAGGTACCGCCCGCGACGCCGGCGGTGGCGCGCGACTGGATCGTCGAGGCGCCGATCTTCTGATAGCTCAGCATGCGAAAGACCTCGCCGAAGCCAGGGATCGCCTTTTCATAGACCTGTTCGAACGCCTCGGGCGTGACATCCCGGCCGGTGACGCCGGTGCCACCGGTCGAGATCACCACATCGACCAGCGGATCGGCGATCCAGGTGCGCAGCCGGGCGATGATCGCCACCTGATCATCGCGCACGATCAAGCGCTCGGCGAGCTGGTGGCCGGCGGCGGTGAGCAGATCGACCAGGGTCTGGCCGGATTTGTCGTCGTCGAGGCCGCGCGTGTCGGAAACGGTCAGAACCGCGATGCGGACCGGCAGGAACGGGCGTGTTTCATCGAGCCGCGGCATATCGGGTGGTCCCCTGAGCGCTGTCGTCCAGCGCTACATAGGTCGGCCATTTGCCCGCCGCAAGCTTGTCGAGTTCGGGTGTCGCCTGGTTCAGCCGCTGCCGATAGATCCACAGATTGGTCAGCACCCGTTCGACGAACAGCCGGGTTTCCTGGCGCGGCATGCTCTCGATGAACATGAACGGGTCGTTCGGCGTATCCGCCTGGTTCTGCCATTGCGGGATCGGTTGCGGCCCGCTGTTATAGGCGGCGATCAACAGGACCAGATTGCCGCGGACGAAATCGTGATCGACCAGGTTGCGCACATATTCCTGGCCGAGCGTGAGGTTCAGCACCGGGTCGTCCAGCTCGTCGGTGCTGCGGATCTTGAGGCCGATGCGCGTGGCCATGGCACGGGCGGTCCCCGGCATCAGTTGCATCAAGCCGGCGGCGCCCGAGCCGCTGCGCGCTTCGATGTCGAACAGGGATTCCTGCATCATCAGGGCGAATAACAGGGCCCGGTCGACGCTGAACCCGGTGGTCGGTTGCCAGCGCGGTACCGGATACAGCGCATCGTCATGCCGCCTGCCATCGACCTGCGTCAGGGCGGACCCCAGCTGCAGGCTGAGCGAGGGCATGTTGGCGAGGTCGGCCAGCGCCACGACCGCCCGGGCAAATCCGGGGGTCGATTTGCCGGCGACGGCGCGCAACTCGGCCTCGGCGCGGTGCGTCTCGCCGATTTGCAGCAGCGCCATAGCCCGTCTTCCGCCGGGCAGCTTGTTGAGGGTCGCGATGTTGGGCGCGTCGAGGGTCGCCGCCGCGAAGCTGAAATCCGGCTCCAGTCCCAGCATCCGCCGGGCGATCAAGCCGTAAAAGGTGCGCGGCTGATCGGCGGCGATACCCAGCCAGTAATTCACCATCTGCGGCCGCTTGGTCACCAGATAGGCCCGCGCCGCCCAGAACGCCCCGGCGGCGACGTTCCAGTTCGACATGTTCGGCGACCGGGCGAGCGCCTCGAAATGCATGCCGGCTTCGCTGAAATGCCGCAGCCGCCAGGCCGCCAGGCCGGCCTGCCAATGGGCGATCGGCTGGTATGCCTTGGACTTGGCCTTGCCCGCCAGCATCAGTGCATCGGCGTCGCGGCCCTGATGCCGCAGCGCCTCGGCGACATCGACGCGCAGAGCGTCCAGCTCCGCCTCGTCGATCGATTGGACCGTCTCCTCGCGCAGCAGGAGTGCCGCGGCCTCGGTGGGATCGGTGCGTGTCGCGGTACGGATTTTCGCTTTCAACGCCTCGGCGACTTTGTCGCTGCCGGCTTTGTCGTTCATGACGGCGATCGGATGCAGATCCGCCGGATCGGCCGGCATGCTACCCCGGAGCGGCGCGCCCGGCTCGGGCTTCGCCAGGGCGCCGCCACCGACCCGCCGCCGTGCCGCCAGATCGGCGATCAGCCGGGCCTCGGGTTGATCGGCATATTTCGTCAGCCAATCCCGGGCTTCGGCGAAGCCGGTGCGGTAGGTCGTGCTTAGATATCGCTGCGCCAGGACGCTGCCGACCAGAATACGGTCGTCCACCGCGGCGATCTCGGCGTCGGCCGCCTGCCACTGGGCTTTTTCCTGCAATCGAAAGATGCGGCCATACCGGGCGGCGTCGGCGGGCGAGAGCGGCGTCGGCAAGGTTGGTTCATGCGACACGTCGCCGGTGGCGGGGGATAGCAACGCCGTCGTGACGGGATCGTCCCTATCGGACGCAGCCAAGGCTTCGCGCCCAAAACCGAGGCTCACTGAGGCACAAAGGATCACGGCTGGCCAAGTCCAAATAGGACGGCCATTACGTTTTGGTCCAGTCATGCGGCGTGTTTAAGGCTAATTTTCCTACAAGACAAGGATAAATTGGTAACAGATTTTTACTACTTGCAGTCAATCCGCATTCTCTTGTCTTCTATTCTGGAAGTTAATTCTATTTTAGTAATTTTGTCTTAATCGTTAGTAGATCGTGCCAGGCCTCGCGTTTTCGTTCTGGGGAGCGAAGCAGAAATGCCGGGTGATACATGGCGATTGCTTCGATCGGCTCGGCCAAGCCGCGGATCGGCAATTGCAGCCAACGGCCCCGCAGCCGCATGATTCCGTCGCTGCCGGGCAGCAGGGCGGCGCTCGACGTTCCGCCGACCATCACCAGAACTTTCGGGCGAATCAAGGCGATATGCCGCTCGACGAAGGGCAGGCACGCGGCGATCTCGCCGGTATTGGGCTTGCGGTTGCCGGGCGGTCGCCAGGGGAGAATATTAGTGATGTATACATTGGTCCGATCGAGCCCGATGCAGGCCAGCATTCGATCCAACAATTGTCCGCTGACGCCGACGAATGGCCGACCCAGGCGATCCTCGTCGGCACCCGGCGCTTCGCCGATCAGCATAAGGCGCGCGGCGGGGTTGCCATCGGCGAACACGGTGTTGGTCGCCGTCGCCTTCAAGGCGCAGCCATCGAACGCGCGGATCGCCGCCTCAAGCTCGGCCAGCGTGCCGGCCGCCTCGGCCCGTGCCCGCGCGTCGACCGCGGCGGCACTCGGGCTGGCCGCCGGCACGGCTCGCCGGGTAACCGTCGAGGGGCCAGCCCCCGCATCGGGAGGGGGCGTCGGGGCCGCTGCCGGCGCAGGGGTTGTTGCCCGGATGGCGGCGGGCGCCGCTGGGCCCGGGGGGGCGGCTGGTGCCGCCGGGACGGCGTCGGCGACGGCCAGCCGATTGATCGGCCGATCACCGATCGCCTCGTCGGCGCCGGCGGCGACGAACCACTGGATGAGGTCCCGCAATGTCTGATCCCCGTCGGTCATTTGGCGTATCTTTCGCTGGGAACTGGCCTTAGGCGTTAACACGAGAACGCGGGTTCAAGGTGTCGTTGGCGGTGTGGCACTATAGAAATAGAAGTGAACGCCTTGATAGAACGGGTTGCTCCTATACAAGGAATTGCCCGTAGTGAAGGGATGGCTTGGATGTCCCCGGGGCGGCCAGCCAAGGGCGACAATCGATAAGGACGATCGACAATCTGGCGGATGAGGTCTGACGGCACCCGAAACGCCGTATCCGAAACGCCTGTGGGGAGTGTCTATGACGCGCGACAGCATGGAATATGACGTGGTCATCGTCGGCGCTGGTCCATCCGGGCTTAGCGCCGCGATCCGCCTGAAGCAACTGGCCGAGGCCGGCGGCACGGAGATCAGCGTCTGTGTCCTGGAAAAGGGTTCCGAGGTGGGGGCGCATATCCTGTCCGGCGCGGTGCTGGAACCCCGCGCGCTGGACGAGCTGTTGCCGGATTGGCGCGAACGGGGCGCCCCGCTCAACACCCCGGCGCGGGACGACCATTTCCTGATGCTGACCGAGACCAGAGCGATCCGGCTGCCGACGCCGCCGCAGATGAACAATCACGGCAACTACATCATCAGCCTGGGGAATTTCTGCCGCTGGCTGGCCGAGCAGGCCGAGGCGCTGGGTGTCGAGATCTATCCGGGTTTCGCCGCCGCCGAAGTGCTGTACGACGAGGCCGGCCGCGTCAAAGGCGTTGCCACCGGCGATATGGGGATCGGCAAGGACGGCAAGCCGACCGAGGCGTTTCAGGCGGGGATGGAGCTGCATGGCCGCCTCACGCTGTTCGCCGAGGGCTGCCGAGGCTCCTTGACCAAGACGCTGTTCGAGCGGTTCGACCTCGGAGCCGAGGCCGAGCCGCAGACCTTCGCGCTCGGCATCAAGGAATTGTGGGAAGTCGATCCGGCCAAGCACAGCGCCGGCAAGGTGGTGCATACGGTCGGCTGGCCGATGGACGCCCAGACCTACGGCGGCTCGTTCCTGTACCATCTGGAGAACAATCAGGTCGCGGTCGGCTTCGTCGTGGCGCTGGACTATCGGAACCCGACACTCAGCCCGTTCCAGGAATTCCAGCGGTTCAAGACCCACCCCGCCATCCGCGCGGTATTCGAGGGCGGTCGCCGGATCGCCTATGGCGCCCGCGCGTTGAACGAGGGCGGCGCTCAATCGGTACCGCGGCTGAGCTTTCCCGGCGGCGGCCTGATCGGCTGCGCCGCCGGCTTTCTCAACGTGCCCAAGATCAAGGGGACCCACACGGCGATGAAATCGGGGATGCTCGCCGCCGAGGTCGCGTATCGTGAATTGACCGAGGATGCCACCGCCGCGGCGCCGCAGGTGGCCTATCGCCCGGTGCTGGAGGGCAGTTGGGTCTGGGAGGAGCTTTGGCGGGTCCGCAACATCCGGCCGTCCTTCCGCTGGGGATTGTGGGCCGGCCTCGCCTATTCGGCGATCGACACCTATCTCTTTCAGGGCAAGGCACCGTGGACTTTGCATCATGGGCATGCGGACAATGAAAGCCTGAAGCCGAAGACCGCCGTGACGCCGATCGTCTATCCGAAGCCCGACGGCAAGATCAGTTTCGACCGGTTGTCCTCGGTGTTCGTGTCGAACACCAATCATGCGGAAAATCAGCCGGTGCATCTGCGGCTTCGGGATCCGGATGTGGCGATCCGGGTGAATTACGCGCAATACGGTTCGCCCGAGCAATATTACTGCCCGGCCGGAGTCTACGAGATCATCGGTGCCGAGGGGGATGCGGGCGACGGCGCGGCCCCACGCTTGCAGATCAACGCGCAGAACTGTGTGCATTGTAAGACCTGCGACATCAAAGACCCGACGCAAAACATCGATTGGGTGGTACCGCAAGGTGGCGATGGACCGAACTACCCAAACATGTGACGCTTGGGTGTGATGTGGAGACGAAGCCCATGACCGAGCGGCAAGGCGCGAACCGGCGTTCCACGGAAGGCCGGCGTTCCGCGATAGGGATAGGGTTGACCGCGGAATGGCTGGTCGGATTGAGGCTCATGCGCACGGCCGTGCCGATGGGATTGGTGGCGATCGGCCTGGTCGCCTGCGGGTCGGGTATCCTGACCCCGGTCGCCGGTCCTGGCGACAGTTCCATGGCGGCGCCGCGCGTGCCGGTGACGGTCCAGACGATCTCGGCGGCCGGTGTGGCAGGGACGGGTGTGGATTCCGGCATCGCGCCGGCCGATGATCCCGCCTTGACGACCACGCCGGATCAGGCCTGCCAACTGGGTGCTGTATTCGGTGATTTCCTCGCGGCGCATTTCGCCCAGTCGCAGCACGATTATGCCCACGCGTCGCGCCTGCTCGATTCGGTGCTGGCGGCGGATCCGCACAATCCGGACCTGGTCAATCGGGCCTTCATCCTGGCGTTGAGCGATGGGCGGATGGATGCGGCCGTGCCCTTGGCCGCCGACATCGTCGGTCGGACGCCCACGGCACCCCTGCCCGGTCTTACCCTGTTGGTCGACGACGCGCGCGCCGGCCGCTGGGACGGCGTACGCCAGCGGGCCGAGGCACAGCCGACCGACGGTCTCAACCGTTTCATCACGGCCCTGCTGCGCGGCTGGGCGCTGGCGCCCGCCCCCGGTGCCGGTGTGTCCGCGGCGCAGCCGGCGCTTGCCGGTTTGGCGCCGCTCGGCGACAGCCCGGCTTTCGTGCCGGTCGCCGATCTGCACCGCGCCTTGGTGCTCGATCTCGCCGGCGACGCGGGCGGCGCCGAGGCGGCCTATCGCAAGGCGCTGGGCGACAACCCGAACCCGCCCTACCGGGTGATCGAACTCGCGGCCAACTTCCTCGCCCGGCATGGCAAGGTGGACGAGGCGACGGCGCTGCAGGCGAGTTTCGCTGCGCGCAATCGGGAAAGCCTGGATCTGGCGCCGATCCGCGCCAATCCGGCGCCGTTGATCGCATCGCCGAAGAACGGTCTGGCCGAGGCGCTGTTCGATCTGGCCAGTTTGCTGAACCAGCCGGATACCGGCGATCTGGCGCTGGTCTATGCGCGGCTGGCTCTGGTGCTGCAGCCGGATTTTCCGCTTGCCCAGCTCGTCTTGGCGGATGTTCTGGAGGGGCAGCAGCGTTCGGAGGAAGCGCTGACGGTCTATCGGGCGATCGACCCGAAATCACCATTCAGCTGGGGCGCCCGATTGCGGGCCGCGGCATTGGTCAATGCCACCGGCGACAATAACGCGGCCGACGCCGAACTAAAGGCGATGGCGGCCGAGCATCCCGATCGGTCCGACCCGTTGATCGAGCTTGGCGACACTCTGCGCGGCCGCCAGCGCTTCGCCGAATCGGCGGACGCCTATACCGCGGCGCTTGCCCGGATCCCCAAACCCGATGCGCGGCAATGGTCGATCTATTACAGCCGCGGCATCGCCTATGAGCGATCGAATCAATGGCCCAAGGCCGAAGCCGATCTGAAACGCGCTCTGGAGTTGCAGCCGACCCAGCCGGCGGTGCTGAATTATCTGGGCTATTCCTGGGTCGAGCGAAATCAGCATCTCGACGAGGCGCTGAAACTCATTCAACGCGCGGTCGAGGCGCGCCCCAATGACGGCTTCATCGTCGACAGCCTGGGCTGGGCGTATTTCCGCATCGGCGACGCCAAGAAGGCATCGGCGTTCCTGGAGCGCGCGGTCGAGTTGCGGCCGGAGGATGCGGCGATCAACGACCATCTGGGCGATGCCTATTGGCAGATCGGCCGGGATCAGGAAGCCCGGTTTCAGTGGCAGCGCGCGCTGAGCTTGAACCCGGATTCCGACCTGCAGAAGGCGATCGAGGGCAAGATCAACCACGCCCCATCCCGTCCGGCGGCACCGGGGGCGGTGGTACCCGCGAAGGCGGCACCGCCGGCCAAGCGCACCCAAGGCGGCTGACATCACGCTTCTCACCGACCCCACACCCACCCCACCGATGACATGGCCGATCGAACGGGCCGCCCCCGCCAAGGTGAACCTCACCCTGGCGGTCGTCGGGCGGCGGCCGGACGGCTATCACCTGCTCGACAGCCTGGTCGGCTTCACCGAGGCGGGCGATACTATCGCGGTCGCCCCCGCGGAGACTCTCAGCCTGTCGATCGACGGCCCGTTCGGCATAACACTCGCCGGGGATGTCGCGGAAAACCTGGTGATGCGCGCCGCCCGGGCGCTGGCCGACGCGGCCGGCATCCGGACGGGTGCTGCGATCCGCCTGACCAAGCGGCTGCCGATCGCGTCGGGCATCGGCGGCGGGTCGAGCGACGCCGCGGCGACCCTGCGGGCGCTCGCCCGGTTATGGCGGCTCGATCTCGAGCCGGGGGCCCTGGCGCGGATCGGCCTGGCGCTGGGCGCCGATATTCCGGTCTGCCTTGCCGGCCACCCGGCGCGGCTCAGCGGCATCGGCGACCGGGTCGAGCCCGGGCCGGATTTGCCGCCGGCTCCCTTGTTGCTGGTCAATCCCGGCATCGGCCTGCCCACGCCCCGGGTCTTCGCCGCTCGGCGCGGCGCCTTCTCGCCGCCCGGCCCCGACCATTGGCCTGCTCTGCCGGACGCGGCCGCCCTGGCCGCCGCCCTGGCACCGCTTCCGAACGACCTGACCAAAGCCGCGATCGGCTTGCTACCGCCGATCGCCAGCATCCTCGACGCCCTGGCCGCCGCCCCCGGCTGTTTGCTTGCGCGGATGAGCGGCAGCGGGGCGACCTGCTTCGGCCTCTTCACCGATACCGCCAGTCTCGCCGCCGCCGCCACCCGCCTGGCCGCCGCACACCCCTCCTGGTGGGTCGAACCGACCCGCCTCGCCGCCGGTGATGTGAAGTGCCCTTGTTGAACTGCCCCTGTTGAAGTGCTGGGACCTTGTCGCTAAGGTGCGCCCGCCCGAGATGCCAGGCTTACGGGCATCGATCTGGTGGGGCGTCGCCAAGCGGTAAGGCAGCGGATTTTGATTCCGCCATTCGGAGGTTCGATCCCTCCCGCCCCAGCCAGATCAAGTGAAGCCTAACTCCGCTCTGGAGTTCAGCGCGCGCCGCTCAATACCTCGGCTTTGATTGCCAGCACGGCGCCCAGCCAGGCGGCGTGGCGGAGATGATCGGCATAGTCGTTGCCGGTCTCCGGATGGATCAGCACCGCGAGGCCCTGCCGGTTCAGCATCAGCCAGGGCAGGATCGCCGCCAGCCGCTCGGGCTGGAACACCACCTGATACATGGCCTGAGTATGCGGCCCGACCGGCTGGTCGTGCCAGTTGCCCAGGCGCGCATCGGGGAACGCCATGGCCAGCTGCTCGCGCAGCGCCGCCGCCTGGTGGCGGGTCGATGCCGGATCATAATAGATATGTGCGTGATACAGCGCGATACCCTGCGGATCGGCGATCCCGGCGGCCGGTGTCGGCGCGCCGGTCATCGATTGCTCAAGGCAGCCAAGCCTCGCCCCCTGTCCATACTGCCATCCATTAACCATGAGCGTTCGCCTAGATTGCACTAAACTCACCGATCATGCTACTTACCGGCGCTGCAAGCAAATTGAGAGGGAGCGTCTCGCGATGCCTTTGGGCTTGGCATTTGGCATCTTGGGATTGGTTGTTGGCGGCGTGGCCGTCATGATGGCACTCCCCCTCCTCCATGGCCGCCGGGCCGTGGCGATCGGGCTTCTGGCATGCGGAATTCTGTGCGGCGGTTGGGGCTTGGCCAACGTCAAGACGGCGATGGGATCGCATCGCTTCGTGGTGTTGCGGCCGGATGCCGTCGCCTCGGGCGGCAATCTCGGTCTCACTCCCCGTGCCATGGCCGACCAGTCGCCCTCGGTTCTTGCTAAACCCTAGGCGCGAAAAACTCCCCACACTCGGGCATAACCTGGCGTCGCCGTTGAAATGTTTGGCATTAATGTTGGCATTCCGGCGGCTCCAGGATTGACGGGACCGGAGCACTCGCCCAAGGTGCGCGGCCGTGACACGCGCCTTTTGGAGGGCTTTGAGCCTGATGCCGGAGATCGACCGGTTGCAGATCGATGACGTTCGGGTTGGTGACTGCGTCGAGCTGATGCGGGGCCTGCCACCGGGCAGCGTCGACATGGTCTTCGCGGATCCGCCTTATAATCTGCAGCTCGGCAATGGGCTGCGTCGGCCGAACGACACGCTGGTCGACGGCGTCGACGAGGCGTGGGACAAGTTCGCCGATCTTGGCGAATACGACCGGTTCACCCGCGCCTGGCTGGGTGCGGCGCGCGGCGCGCTGAAGCCGGACGGCACCTTGTGGGTGATCGGCAGCTATCATAACATCTTCCGCGTCGGTGCCATCCTTCAGGATCTGGGCTATTGGATCCTGAACGACATCGTCTGGCGCAAGACCAACCCGATGCCGAATTTCCGGGGTCGGCGGTTCACCAACGCCCATGAGACACTGATCTGGTGCGCCCGCGATCAGCAGTCCCGCTACACATTCAACTATGATGCGCTGAAGGCGCTGAACGACGAGCTGCAGATGCGCTCCGACTGGTTGATTCCGCTCTGCGGCGGGCCGGAACGCCTGAAGCTCGACGGCCGCAAGGCGCATCCCACACAAAAACCCGAGGCGCTGCTGCATCGCGTGTTGCTGACTGCCTCGCGGCCGGGCGATGTGGTGCTCGACCCGTTCTTCGGCACCGGGACCACCGGCGCGGTCGCCCGGCGGCTCGGCCGGCATTATATCGGCTTCGAGCGGGAGGCCGGGTATGCCGAACTGGCGCGGCAGCGGATCGCCGCCGTCGAGCCGGTTGAGTCCGCCGACTTGATCAGCCTGCACAACAAGCGCAGCGAGCCGCGCGTGCCGTTCGGCAGCCTGGTCGAGCGCGGTCTGGTGCCGGCCGGGGCCGTGCTGTTCGATCTCAATCGCCGATGGACCGCCCGGGTACGCGCCGATGGCACGGTCATCTCGGCGGAGGCCAGGGGCTCGATCCATCAGGTTGGCGCCGTCGTCCAGGGCGCGCCATCCTGCAACGGCTGGACCTTCTGGCATCTTGAGCGCCGCGGCCAGGTGATCCCGATCGACGCGCTGCGCCAGCAGGTGCGCGGCGACTATCTTTAAGCACCCGGCGTAGCGGACCCGGCGGCGCGGCGACGGGTGTTTGAACCGGTAAAGGGCGCCGGCTATCATCGTGCAGGTAGCGACATGGCCCTTGCGGTGCCGCTCCACGAACGGTCGCGCCGGCTCTCATCTGTCGATCGCGACCCGTCGCGTGAAGATCGCGGAGGGATGGAAAAGCTTCTTCTGGATCTCCATTATGAGTAAGCTGGTTTAGAGGCTAGCTTATTAATAAGCTGGTTCATGGGTTCCGGAGTTGGATCATGATGGAGATTGGCGCTTTCGAGGCGAAGAACACGCTGGGTGGTCTGCTTGATCGCGTCTCGCAGGGCGAAGAGATTATCATCTGCCGGCGCGGCAAGCCGGTGGCGAAGCTGGTACCGGCGACGACGGCGATTAATCTTACCGAGGCGCGTGCCGCGGCGGCCAACCTGAGGGCGCTTGCCGCCGAACTCGCTGATGGCACGCCTGTGACCCTCGACGAGATAACGGCGTGGCGCGACACGGGCCGACGTTGATATGCCGGCTTGTGTGCTCGACAGCGCGGTCGCTCTCGCCTGGTTTCTGCCCGGCGAAGGCAATGCGGCCATCGGCGCGGTGCTCGACCAAGTCGCCGAGGCCGGCGCATTGGTGCCCGGCCCGTGGCCGCTTGAAATCGCCAATGTTCTGCTGATGGCCGAACGGCGGCAGCGGATTACGCAGGCGCAGCGGGCGCGTGCCCTCACGGGCCTTGGCGCATTGTCTATCACGATCGATCACGAGACGGCTGCCAGAGCTTGGACGGGGATTATCGATTTGGCCCAAGCGCAGAGCCTGACGGTCTACGATGCCGGGTATCTGGAACTGGCGCTGCGATCCGGGTTGCCGCTCGCTACCCTCGATCAGGCCTTGGCGCGGGCCGGACGGGCGACGGGCGTGGCCGTGCTGGGGGTAGCGTGACCATCCCGCCGCAAGGCCGCCCAAGAACAAGGCCGCCCATGGTATGGCTCACCCGATGGCGAGATCCGCCGGCCGAACATCCTGCGGCCGGGCATCCAGGGGCTGGGCATCCTGCGGTCGATCGGTGAATTGCAGCGCCGCCAGCCGGGCGTAGAGCCCGCCCTGCCGGCTCAGCTCGTCATGGGTGCCACTCGCCACCACGCAGCCCTGATCCATCACGACGATCCGATCCGCCTTGAGGACGGTCGCCAGGCGGTGTGCGATCACCAGCGTGGTGCGGCCGACCGATAGCCGCTCCAAGGCTGCCTGCACGGCACGTTCTGATTCGGCATCGAGCGCCGATGTCGCCTCGTCCAGCAGCAGGATCGGCGGGTTGCGCAGGATCGCGCGGGCGATCGCGATGCGCTGCCGCTGCCCGCCGGACAGCCGCACGCCTTTTTCGCCCAGGAACGTGTCGAAACCCTGCGGCATTTGATCCAGAAACTCGGTCGCGGCGGCGGCCTCGGCGGCCTGCCGCACCTCGGCATCGCTTGCCTCGGGCCGGCCATAGCGGATGTTTTCCCAGGCGGTGGCGCCGAAGATCGCCGGATCCTGCGCGACCAGGCCGATCCGCGCCCGCACCGCCCGCGGATCCGCCTGCCGGACGTCGACGCCGTCGATTTGCACCACGCCCTGCTGCGGGTCGTAGAACCGCAGCAGCAATTGGAACACCGTGGTCTTGCCGGCACCCGACGGCCCGACTAGGGCCACCGTCTCGCCCGGTTCGACCGTCAGCGAGAAATCGTCGAGCGAGGGCAGGTCGGGCCGGGCCGGATAGGCGAAGGTGACGTCCCGCAGCGCTACGCTCCCGGGCGCCACACTGCCAGGTGACGACACCGGCAAGGCGACCGGCAACGCGGGGGCGACGATGTCCGAGCGGGTTTCCAGAAGCTCGGTCAGCCGTTCGGCGGCACCGGCGGCGCGCTGCAGATCGCCGGCGACCTCGCTCAGCGTACCGGTCGAGACAGCGACCAGGATGGCATAGAAGACGAAAGCGGAGAGATCGCCGCCGCTCAGCCGGCCGGCGACCACGTCATGGCCACCGATCCACATGACCAGGGCGACGGCCCCGAAGGCCAGCATGATGACGATCGCGGTCAGCAGGGCGCGCACCCGGATGCGGTCGATCGCGATCTCGAAGGATTGGTCGACCCGCTGGCCGAAGCGTTGGCGATCGACCGGCTCGTGGGTGAAAGCCTGGACGGTGCGCACCGCGTTGATCGCCTCCTCGGCATAGGCGCCGATCTCGGCGACGCGGTCCTGGGTTTGCCGCGACAGACCGCGCACCCGCCGACCGAAGAACAGGATCGGCACCAGCACGAACGGCACCACGACCAGCACCAGGCCGGTCAGCTTGGCGCTGGTTACTATCAGCATGGCCAGGCCGCCCAGCAACATCAGGATATTGCGCAGCACCTGGGAGACGGTCGAGCCGATGACCGTCTGCAGCAGGGTCGTGTCGGTGGTCAGCCGCGACAGGATCTCGCCCGTCTTGGTCGTCTCGAAATAGGCGGGGCTCATGGCGATGACGCGATCGAACACCGCGGCGCGAATATCGGCCACGACCCGCTCGCCGATCCAGGATACCTGGTAGAAGCGCACATAGGTCGATAGCGCCAACACCGCGATCACGCCGAACAAGGCGAAGACCGCCTGATCGAGCAATTGGGCGTTGCCGGCGCTGAAACCCTGATCGACCAGCCGGCGTAGGCCCTGGCCCAGCAGCAGCACGGTCCCGGAGGAGACGACCAGTGCCACCGCGGCGCCGACCGACCGCCAGATATAGGGCCGGATATAGGCCGCGAGCGGAAACAGCGGCTTCAGGCTGCGGCTGGTACGGGGTTTGTCCGAAGGTGCCGATTCGGGCTGTGCGGCCTCGGACTGTGCAGCCTCGGGGGAAGCGGCCGGTCGGGAAAGGAGAGCCATCGATAAGCGCTCAGCGGTTCGGGTGCGGACGATTTGGGCACGATTCTGCGGCCGAGATCACCCGGCGCAGCACCCTGTAGCGCGGCTAGACATAAGGTGGGGGAGATCGCACCGCAAGCGCCGGCCCTTGGCTGGCTATCGATGGTCAACGGCTATTCGAACATCTCCGGATGGGCGGCTTCCATCTTCGGCAGGGCGAGCAGGATTTCCGTGAGATGGACCCGCATGGCCGCCTCCGCCCGGTCGGCGTCCTTGGCGTCGATGCCGGCGACGATTTCCTCATGCTGGGCGACCAGGGCCTGCAGCGGCTTCGGCCCGGACAGGCTGAGCTGGCAGGCGCGGTCCAGATGCGCCTTGAGATCGGCGGTGGTCTGCCAGGCCAGCGGGCAGCCGGCCCCTTCGGCGAGGGCGATGTGGAACAATTCGTCGTCGCGGCGGAAGGCTTCTGAATCGCCCTCCAAGGCCGCCACGCGCTGCCGGCCCAGCAGTTCGTCGATCCGCGCCCGGCTATAGGGATCGAAATTCGAGGCGGCCTGGCGCACCACCGCCGTCTCGATCGCTTCGCGCACGAAGCGCGCCTGCAGCATCATGCGGATCGAGATCTTGACCACTACGGTGCCGCGCTGCGGCTGCACGGCGACCAGCCGGGTCCGGCCGAGCGCGATCAGCGCCTCGCGTACCGGCTGGCGGGAAACCCCGTAGCGGGTGGCGATTTCCTGCTCCGACAGGCGTGCGCCCGGCTCGATCTCCAGGGCGATGATCGCCCGGCGCAGCTCCTGTTCCAGGCGGCGCGCGGCCGAGTCCGCCGATTGGGAAATCACCAGATCCATGTTTCGAACCATCAAATGCTGCTTGCCGATCAAACTCAGACTACGCTACCATACACAGGTAGACAACGGGAACGATCACGCCGCGAAAACGGCCCGTCCCCGCAACGCCCAACAGGCAACAATAAGACCAAACAAAAAGACAAAGGGACGGAAACGCCATGATTCTTCTCACCCGCCGCAGCTTTCATCGCTCTGTCGTGGCCTGTCTGGGGGCCGGTATCGGTGCCGCCGCGGTGGGTGAGGGTCTGTTGCCGCGCGTCGCCCGAGCCGCGGCGCCGGTCACCCTGCGCCTGTCGTCTTCCCTGCCCTCCGACCCGAATTCCGCCCATTGGCTGTGGTACGACCGCTTCGCCTCCAGCCTGAAGGGCAAGGTCGGCGACGCCATCGCGGTGCAGTATTTCCCGGACAACCAGCTGGGCAAGGAATCCGACGTGGTCGGCTCGGTGAAGCTGGGGGTGGTCGACATGATGATCTCCGGCTCGTCGATCTGGTCGACCTTGGCGCCGGAGATCGGCGTGCTGGATCTGGGCTATCTGTTCGAGAACATGGACGCCGCCGGCAAGGTGCTCGACGGCGAGGCGGGTGCGCAGCTCAGC
>DATMGU010000105.1:0-61205 GCA_035555315.1 Allostellaceae bacterium | reverse complement strand
TCACCGCCTTTCGGCCCGTGCCGCCGACCGGCGGGCGATACGCTTGCTGGAGCGGGTCGGCATTCCGGACCCCGTGCGCCGGGCGACCGCGTTCCCCCATGAGCTGTCCGGCGGCATGCGCCAGCGGGTGATGATCGCGATGGCGATCGCCAACGACCCGCCGGTGATGATCGCCGACGAGCCGACGACCGCCCTCGACGTCACCATCCAGGCCCAAGTGCTGGCGCTGCTCGCGGATTTGAAGCGCGAGGCCGGGCTGGCGCTGATCTTCATCACCCATAGCCTGCCGGTGGTGGCGGAGATCGCCGACCGGGTGGCGGTGATGTATGCCGGCGAGGTGGTCGAGACGGGGCCGGTCGAGGCGGTGTTCAGCGCACCGCTGCACCCCTATACCGCGGCCCTGCTGGCGAGTGCCCCGACCGAGGGCGGCGTGCCGCCCCAGGGCATTCCGGGCGTGGTACCGCCGCCGCATGCCCTGCCGCCCGGCTGCCGCTTCGCGCCGCGCTGTACCCGGCGCATCGATGCCTGCGACGCGGCCCCGCCGCCGCTGGTCGAGGCCATGGCGGGGCGCGCGACCCGCTGTCCGCGCTGGGCCGAGCCATGAACGGGTCTCCCGCCCCCCAGCCGCTAGTCCTGGCCGAGGGCCTGACCCGCCGGTTCGCCGCGCGCGGGCTGTGGCGGCCCTTCTCGACAGGCCCGCGCGCCGTGCAGGCGGTGACCGGGTTCGATCTGTCCCTGGCGCGCGGCGAGGCGGTCGGGCTGGTCGGCGAAAGCGGCTCGGGCAAGAGCACGGTCGGCCGGCTGCTTCTCGGGCTTTTGCCGCCCAGCGAAGGCCGGGTGCTGTTCGAAGGCACCGATCTCAAGGGGCTCGACGGTGCTGCACTACGCGCCCTGCGACGGCGCATGCAGATCGTCTTCCAGGACCCCTATTCCAGCCTGGACCCGCGCCGCCCAGTCGGCGCGCAGATCGCCGATGGGCTGAGCATCCACCGTCTGGCGACGGCGCGGGAGGCCCCGGCGCGGGTCGCCGAGCTGCTGCGCCAGGTCGGGCTCGACGCCGACCACGCCAAGCGGTTTCCCTATCAGTTCAGCGGCGGCCAGCGCCAGCGCATCGGCATCGCCCGGGCGCTGGCGACCGGCCCGGATTTCCTGGTGGCGGATGAGCCGGTCTCGGCCCTCGACGTCTCGGTACAGGCGCAGGTGCTGGCGCTGCTCGCCGATCTGCGCACGCGGCTCGGCCTCGCCATGCTGTTCATCAGCCATGACCTGACCGCCGTGCGGCATCTGTGCGACCGGGTCGTCGTGCTCTATCTGGGCCGGGTGATGGAGGAGGGGCCGACCGCGGAGGTATTCGCCAGCCCGCGCCACCCCTATACCGCCGCCCTGCTCTCCGCCGTGCCGAGCCTCGATCCCGCCCATCGCCGCGACCGCATCGTGCTCAGCGGCGAGCTGCCCAGCCCGGCCGACCCACCCTCCGGCTGCGTCTTCCGCACCCGCTGCCCGCACGCGATCGAGGCCTGCGCCGCGGCGATCCCGGCACCGCGCCCGGTCGGTCCTGGCGCCGGCCCCGGCGCCGACCCTGGCACGCGAAGCCATCGCGCGGCATGCATCCGCGACGAGATCATCCAGGTAGGATAGGGCCGACTCTCGTTATGCTTGCATAACGCAGGCTTTCGGCGCGTCATTTCGGCTTGAAAACATCCTCGGCAGGGGGAGGCGCGCATGCCGGCTTTGAGCGGGATCAATCACGTCGTGGTTCTGATGCTGGAGAACCGTTCCTTCGATTCGATGCTGGGCACGCTCTATCCGAAGAGCGACGGGTTCAACGGGCTGTCGGGCGAGGAGACGAACCCATTCACCGACCCGGCCACCGGCGGCGCGGGGGCTGCGATCCCGGTCTGGAACGATACGGGAATGGACCCGGCGACCGCCCGCATCCCGGATCCCGATCCGGGCGAGCTGTTTCAGGCGGATATGGTGACCCAGCTCTACGGCCTGGGCGGATCGCCCACCGCGGGGCCGCCGACCATGTCCGGCTTCGCCGACAATTACGCCCGGCAGGCGGCGGCCGCGGGGGCGGCGAAACCGGATCCCAAGGCGGTCATGCATTACTTCACGCCGGCGCAGGTGCCCGTCATCAGCGCGCTCGCCACCGCGTTCGGGGTCTGCGACCAATGGCACGCCTCGGCCCCTTGCCAGACCTGGCCGAACCGGTTCTTCGCGCATACCGCGACGGCGGGCGGCTGGGTCGATAACGAGCCGTTCCATTTTCCCTATGAGATGGCAACGATCTTCGAGCGCCTAAGCGCCTGCAAGAAGAGCTGGAAGGTGTATTTCCACGACGTGCCGCAAAGCATGACCCTGGCCAATCTCTGGTTCGACGCGCCGTTTCATTTCCGGATGTTCGAGGACGAGTTCGAGGCGGATTGCCGAGACGGCAACCTGCCGAATTACAGCTTCATCGAACCGCGCTATTTCACCAACGAGCCGCTCGGCCTCATTCCCAACGACCAGCACCCGCCGCATAACGTGGTCTATGGCGAGCAGTTGATCGCCCGCGTCTACAACGCCCTGCGCGCCGCGCCGACCTGGACCCAGACCCTGTTCATCATCACTTATGACGAGCATGGCGGCTGCTTCGATCACGTGCCGCCGCCCAAGGCGGTGGTGCCGGACGCAGCCAGCGCCGCCAATACGGAATTTTCGTTCGACCGGTATGGCGTGCGGGTGCCGGCGGTCATCATCTCGCCCTATATCGCACCGGGTAGCGTCGTGCGGGTGGTGGAGAACGGCCTGCCGGGGCAAGGCCCGCCTTACCCGTTCGACCACACCTCGATCATCGCGACCCTGCGCAAGCTGTTCGATCTGGGCGATCCGCTGACCGCGCGAGACGAGGCGGCACCGGACCTGATCCGCGCCTTGAGCCTCAACGATCCGACCAATCTCGGCCCGGAAAGCATCGCCGCCACCACGCGCTCCCCGACGACGACGGAAGTCGCCGACGCCTCGGCGGCCCCGCCGAACGATCTGCAACACAGCCTCTGCCATATGACGACGACATTACCCGCCAAGGCGACCCAGGCGGAGGATCGGATCGACGCGCTGCGGCAAGGAGCGGCGGGCCCCGCGACAACCCATGCGACGGTGGCGGATGCGCTGTCGGCGGTCACCGATCGGGTGACGGCGTTCTTGGATACGCTGTGACGCTCGACCGCCACTAACGGCCGCTCAGCCGTACCGGGCGCCCCGGCTCACAGCCCCAGCCGAGCATCGACCTGATCGACGACGCCGGGGGTCACCGGCTTGTTCGAGTTCAGGCCGGCGATCGCCTTATCGATGGCCGCTTGCCTGGCCACCGGGTCTGGAATGGCCTGGGCCCGGTTCAGCGCCCGGCTATAGGCGGCGACATTGCCGACCGCGGAATTCGGGGCGGCATGCGCCCGTGCCGTCGGCGACGCATGGGCGGCGTTGAGCTTGCCCAAATCATTCGCCCGGTTGCTGGCACGCGCCACGGTTTGACCATGGGTGCGACCCGAAGTGCTCCGAGCCGCCTGATCATGAGCCGCGTGGCCGGTGGCGCCGTGTCCGGTGATGCCGGTATGGGAACCGGTATCCGCTTGGTCGGCCGTGACGCCGGACCCGATCCCGTCGGCATGACCGCCGCCGTTACCGTTACCACCGCCGTTACCGCCGCCCCCTCCACCGCCGCCGCCACCACCGCCGCCGCCACCACCGCCCCCGTGAGCGTAGGCGGTGGAGACGAAGATGCCGGCGGGTGCCGTCAGGGCGATCGCGACAATCAACAACAGACGGAGGGACAAATTTCCAGTCATGTTCTTGTCTTTCCCGGGCCGTGCGCTAACGCAGCGGAACGATGATATTGAGCTGGCTCGGGACGGCATAGACGACCGGCGGCGGCGGGGCATAATACACGCGGGGCGGCGGGACGAGCACGACGGGGCCCGGCGCGTAGATCACATCCGGCTCATGTCGCCGATGCCAGCCCTCATGATAGCCGTGGTCATGCCGGTAACCGTGCTCATCATCATCGGCGCGTGCCGCGCTGAGACTAACGAACAGCATGCCGCAAGAAACGATGGCGACGCCCAGCAGTTTCTTGACGCTCATAGATCGATACGACATTGAAGAACTCCCGATTCTATAGTCGACCAAGACAGATCGGCCGACTATCGGCTGCATTGTGACCTGATAACGTTGGCAGGCCAGACTCTATTGCAGCACGGGGCATGTCATAGTTGTGGCGGAAAGGGCGCATTCGACGGCGCTCTAGTTGGGCGATGGGAAAGGTTGCCGATGACGATCGCCGGTCAGCGCGGCGGCTCGCCATTCACCGTCGGTGCCGGCGCGGCGCTCGCCTCGAGATGCCATTTCTGGATGAGGGCGGTGTAGGTGCCGTCGGCGAACAGCTTGTTCAGCGCCACGAGGACCGCGTCCTGCAAGGCCGTGTTGGTCTTCAGGAAAGCGATGCCCTGATACACCTTGGTAAAGGGCGGCGTCACGATGCGATAGGTGTCGGGCTCGTCCCGCATCATCGTCGGCAAAGTTTCGCTGCCACGCACCGCGGCATCGATGCGCCCCTGCTGCAGCTCCGTCGCGACGAGCGGCATGCGGTCGACGCCGTCCACGATGATCGCGGGCTTGCCCAGCTTCTCGCAGTTCTCGGCGCTATATTGCGCGATATTGGCGGGGAACGACGTGCTGCGCACCGTCCCGACATGCACGCCGCAGAGATCGGCCGGCGACTTGATCGCGGTGTTCTTGGCCAGCGTGTAGAACTGGGCACCCGAATTCAGATAGTCGATGAAGTTTAGCGATTCCCGGCGCGCGGGCAGGTCGCTGATGCCGCTCAGGATCATGTCGGCCCGGCTGCTCTGCAGCGAGGGGATGAGCTGGGCGAAGGAACCGTCCTGCCATTCCAGCTCGACGCCGAGCGTCTTGGCCAGAGCCTCGCCGAGATCGATATCGAAGCCGACGAGCTTGTTGGTCGCGACGTCGACGCTCTCCATCGGCGGGTAGCTGCCGTTCACCGCGACCCGTATCTTCTTGCTTTGGGCAATATCGGGCGGCAGTGTTTGAGCAGCTACACCCCCTGCACCGAGGGCGAGCACGGCGAGCAGGACGGCGGCAAGACGACGAAGCATGTGACGCATCTCCCTGGACGGCAAAGAACATTGGGGCGATTGAAGTTTGAGGGTCGCTCGATGCCGTCGACAGCTTATGTCCATACAATATTCAGACCACCCCCAACGGATCAGGGACCAAACCCCATGCTCGGCCAGCCCATGCAAGCCCGGCTTGCCGCCTTCGACGAAATTCCGATCGTCGATATCAGCGGCGCCGCCGATCCGAAGCGCCGGGCGGATCTGGTGCGGGACGTGGTCTCGGTCGCCGAGCGGGTCGGGTTCATGTATGTCGTCGGCCATGGCGTCGGCGACGACACCTTCGACCGCGTGTTCGACATGAGTCGCCGTTTCTTCGATCTGCCGGAGAGCGAGAAGCGCAAAATCCACATCACCCGGTCGCCCCAGTATCGCGGCTATCTCGGCCTGTTGGAAAAGGGCGACACCGATCCGACCTTCAAGGGCAACAACCTCGAGGCGTTTCACTGCGCCGCCGAACTCGGCCCCGAACATCCCGATGTGACGATGGGCCTGCCCCTGCGCGGACCCAATCTATGGCCGGACGCGGTCGAAGGGTTTCGCGACACCATCCATACCTACTACCAGCGCACCTTCCAGGTCGGCACGACGCTGCTGGAGCTGTTCGCCGAGGGCCTGGATCGGCCCCGCGATTTTTTCACCCGGCATTACCGGCACTCACTCGCCCAGCTGCGCTTGCTGCGCTATGCGCAAATCGACGATCCCCGTGTCGAGCTGCTGGCCCGCTCGCATTGCGATTCCGGGGTGATCACCCTCCTGTCGCAAGACGATACCGGCGGCCTTCAGGTGCTGAACAAGGCCGGGCAATGGATCGACGCGCCGCCGCTCAAAGGCGCCTATATCATCAATATCGGCAATACCCTGCAATTCTGGACCAAAGGCCGTTTTTCCTCGACCAATCATCGCGTCGCCAATCGCGGCGGGGTACCGCGCTTCTCGATGCCCTTCTTCATGACCCCCGATTACGAGACCATCGTGCGGCCGATCGGATCGGAAAACGATCCTACGGCCCCGGCTTTCCATGTCGGCGACGAGATGCTTGCCACCTATAGACGCGTCTGGCCGTCGGCGACGCGCTGAGCGAGCAGCCGGGCGGCGAAGATTGCAACTCGGTCACAACTATGACGCGACAAATCGGGCCGGGCCATATAGCCTTCACGTTAATTAATAGTAACCGCACCTTGGGAGCGCATAGTGGCTCTTTACCAACCCTCGACAGTATCGGCCGAACACACCCCGCAGAGCACGATCTGGCGGGCGCTGGGGCGTTTGGCTGAAACGTTCCGCGCGAATCGGGGCGCATCGGTGATGGTCGCGTATGCGTGTTGCGTCATTGCCATCGTCATTATGCGCGTCTTGTTTCCAGACCTCTTCAACGCGTGATCATCGACCAGTCGGCCCCTTTGGCCCGGCTCCCCAAATCGGCGACGGTCTCCGGTGAGTTACACTTGAAATGCTGAAAATCCGCACGGGGTATGTGACTTTGGCGTTCATCAAGACTGAAGCACCTTGGGAACGCGTGCATGGCTCTTTCCGGACCGCCCATATCGTCAGCTGAACAAGCCCCGCAAAGCACGACCTTACGGGCATTGTGGCGCTTAGCTGAGGCGATCCGCGGCCTCTCTCGACGCTTCATCCGCTGGGTCTCGTCCCCCGGCACAAGCCAATGGCATGATCGGGACCCCGCCGAGTGGTGATTCAACCCTCGGAAAGTGCCTGCTGACACAACCTCACATATGACCCTGTGGCGTGTCATCGCTCCGGCCAGTAGGCCAGGGTCAGCGGCGTAGCGCCGCGATCTGCCGGGTCGCGTAGGCAAGTCGTTCGGACTGAACGCGCACCGTGTAGGTGAGCAATGCCGCCACCAACTCCGGCCGCTTCTCGCTGAGGCGCCGGTAGGACGGGCGGTCTAGCGCCCAAACAACGGCGTCCTGGTCGATACGCAGGCTGGCCGTGCGCGGCGCCTCCAGGAAAAAGCCCATTTCGCCCATCATTGTGTTGGCGCCGAATACCCGCTGGCGGATCGCGGCGGATCCCTGCCGCTCGATAATGACACTGACGCGCCCGCTTTCGACAAACAGCAGCGTGTCGGTGGGGTCGCCCTGTCGACAGAGATAACGCTCGTCGACATAGTCCGCCGGCACCAGCGCGTCGATCAGATCGTGGGCGTGATCGGCGCGGCCGAGCGCGTCGGTGAACCAATCCAATAGGGGGCGATGTTGCGATGGTTTGAGCCCAAGCCCAGCCAGGATGAGGTTTTCACCATGCTCCAGGGCTTCGTCCAGATTGGCATGGTGGGGCAGCAGCCGATCGGCGTCCGCCATGACCCGGCGGACGCCGGCCGATAATCCCACGATCGAATGTTGGATGCCTTGGCTGTGCAACGCGTCCCGGATTTTGGCGAAGCCGGACCCGGCGGATGAATCGATGCCGGTAACCGCCGAAAAATCCAGAATGACCATACGCGGTCGATGCGCGGCCACCAGATTCACGATGCGCTCCTGCAGGCGATAGGCCGAACCGAAGAAGATGAAGCTGCCGAGTTGCAGCACCCGGACTGCGCCGCCATGCGCCCCAAGCAGCGCCATCTCCTCGCTTGACCGCATGAGGGAGGAAGGCTGCTCGTCGCCGCCGAAATCCCGTTCGACGATATCGACGCGGCTGACGTTGAAGGCGAAGATCACGCAGCCGCCCAAGATACCCAGGAGAAAGCCGACAAGGATGCCCAGCGACGCGGTGGCGATGACGACGAGGGGTACGAGCAGCCATTCGAGCGGGGGTAGGCGCCGCCGGCTTGCCATGCCCCAGTTCCACAACAGCGAACCGCCGATCTGCAGCAGCAGGCCGCTCAGCACAAAGCGCGGAAATTCGCTGATGAGACCTGGCCCCCCGGCAAGGGAGGCGAGGGCCACGAGACCGACGACCACGCCCGCGATGCGGCCGGTGCCGCCGGCGCCACGTGCCATCAGGGTCCGGCTTACCGAGATATAGCCGACGAAGCCACCGAGCAGGCCGGACGCGATGTTGGCGATGCCCTGGACCCGCAACTCCCGGTCAAGATCTATGTCGGTGCGCGCCGCCTGTTCGACACCCGTCGAATTGAGGAGGATCGAGAGCACGGTCATGACGGCGATGGCCGCCATGTCGCCCGACCGGGCGAGGAGCACGCCCCAATCGGCCTTCCAGAATTCCGCCTGGAGCATCGGCAGTGTGACATGGTGCGGGGCGCTGGCTTCGAAGAACCAGCCGGAGTTCTGGATCTCTTCCGACGAAAAACCGAGCCATTGGAAGACGAGTACCGTGGCGACGGTGGCGCCGATCGAGGCGATGGGGAGGATCATGAAATGCTTGAAGCGAGCGGCCACGACCCATAGCAGACCCGCCCAGCAGACCGTGATGGCGAGAGCCAGCGCCGGTCCCGGCTGGGCGATCTCAGCCAGCGTCGCGAAGCTCGGCGACACGCCGCTCGCCATGCGCACCGCGCCCAAAACCATCAGCCAACCGGAGGCGGCGAGAAATCCCGCCAGTACCGGGTAAGGCACGAAGCGGACCAACCGGCCGAGGCGCCGCCAGCCGATGAGGTATGTCGTCGCGCCACTGATGAACGTGGCGAGGGCGAGGGCGGCGAAGGCGAGGGCCAAGGCTTCGGTCGCGGGTCGTCCGGCGAGCGCCGGAGCCAAAGCCGCCATCATGGCCGCCAGCAGCGCCGCGGTATTGCTGTCCGGCCCTGCGATCGAGACGCGAAAGCCGCTGGTCAGCGCGATCAAGGTGCCCACCACCGCGGCCGTGATCAGAGCCGCGGCGATCCCCTCGCTTAAGAACGGCTGCAAGGGGCCGGCGAAAATCAGCGCGCCGTACGAGAAACAATAGGCCAGAGACAGAAGCGATGTAACCAAGCCCGCACTGAGCTCAGTCAGAAAATTTCTTGCCTGCATATTTTGGCGAATCCGTTTCAAGGGGCCGACGGCGGATGATCATAACCGATCCCTCTGAAGAAGAATTGTGAGACGCGCCACATCGAAGAGAATAGGCGCCTCGACCTCATCAATCTTCCGGACAGAACAGAAACCGTCCCGGGCGACGAATTGTATGGCGTCTCCGGCGTGATTCGAACACGCGACCCCCGGTTTAGGAAACCGATGCTCTATCCTGCTGAGCTACGGAGACGGCGCGGCGGTTATAGCGCAGGCGGTGGGGTGGGTGAAGGTCTATGAGGCCTCGCTAAGAAGCCGGCGGGTCGAGTTCGATCTGTGCCGGATAGATCACATCGATCATCGGACCGTATTGGGTACGGACCCAGCCGCGGGCGCGCACGACATGGCCGGCCCAGCGGCGTGGGTCGAGGCCGGCGGCGCGGAAGCGACGGAGGGCCTCGCGCGGGATGCGCAAGGTGAGGTCGAAGCGACGGTTCGGACCCAAGCTCAGTAGCAGATCGCCATCCTGGGCGATCATCGCGGTCACCGGGCCTTCGACGATCTGGAAGGTTTCGATCAGCCGGAACGCCACCCCCGGCCGGCGCAGGGCGAAGCCGTGATCGGCCCATTGGCCGACACCCTCCGCCCGAGCCTGGCGCTCGACCACGAGCAGATCGGCGGCGACGGCTTGGTCGTCGGCGCCGCCGATCTCGACCAATGCCATCCCCTGGCGGATCAGGTCGGCCTGGACCCAGAGCCCGTCATCGCGCGTGACCTGTGCGCGCAGCCGGCCATAGCGATCCAGCGGGACCTCGGCCGAGGCGTGCAGTCCGATCGTATGGCCGGCCAGCATCCGCCGCAGGGCGGCGACCGCGATACCATCCGGCGCCGCGTCGGCGACATAGATCCCGGCGAGGCGCAGCGAGCGGCCGTCCTCCAGCGCCACAGTCCGGCTGTCGAGGATACGCGCCACACGGGCCTCGCCGATCTTCGGCAGGCCGGCGACGGGCGGGGGCTCGGCCCAGGCAACACCAGCGGAGAGGATGAGGGTGAGCGCAATCCGGGCGGCCAGGGCGATCGACGTTCTGGCCGGGATTGTGCCGCGTATCGCCGATGGTGTTCCCAGCTGCCGTCCTCGCCTTCGATCCAATGGCCAAGAGCTTACACGACGGCGGGGATTGCGACAGCGGGGGTCACCCCCGTGTCAGCACATAGGCGACGATGAACGCGATGACGACGAGCACAAGCGAGGCGGTCAGGACATAGCGTCCGACGCCTTCCTTGCTCGCCTGCCGGGCCTCGGTGGGGGATTTGACCTGATCGTTCATGCGAGAACCTCCATCCTCGCTAAACGGCACAGGCCGCGGGACGATCCTCGGTTGCTAGAGTTCCACCAGGAGATCGGTCGGCATCTCGACCCGCCGGCGCATCGATTCGCGCAGTTTCAGCAAGGCGCGGTGTTCGAGTTGGCGCACCCGTTCCTTCGAGACGCCTAACTCGCGGCCGAGTTCCTCGAGCGTGGCACCCTCCTCGCTCAACCGACGCTGCCGGATGATCGTGCGCTCGCGCGGGCTGAGCTCGCCCAGCGCCTCGGCCAGCCAGTGCGAGCGGGTCGCGCTGTCGCGCAGGCCGATGACGACGTCTTCCGGGTTGGGGCGGGTATCGGCCAGAAAATCCTGCCAATCATCCTCGCCGCCCTCGCTGATCGGCGCGTTGAGCGACTGGTCGCTCGCCGCCAACCGCATCTCCATGGTTTCGACCTCGGCGATCTCGACATTCAGCTCGGCCGCGATCTTTTGCCTGCCCTCGCGGCCCATCGGCCGGCCCGAGGCATCCTCGATCCGCGCCCGCAGCCGGCGCAGATTGAAGAACAGCGATTTCTGGGCGGCGGTGGTACCGGTGCGCACGATCGACCAGTTGCGCAGCACGTAATCCTGCATGGCAGAGCGGATCCACCAAGCGGCATAGGTGGAAAACCGCACGTCGCGGTCGGGCTCGAACCGGGCGGCGGCCTGCATCAGGCCGACATTGCCCTCCTGCACCAGATCGCCCATCGGCAGGCTGTAATTGCGGAAACGCGACGCGGTCGAGACGACGAGCCGCGTATAGGCGCGCACCAATGCGTGCAGCGCCTCGGTGTCATCCGCCTCGCGCCAGCGCCGGGCCAGGTCGAACTCATGCTCGCGCGCGAGCAGCGGTTCCTTCATCGATGCTTTTATAAAGCTGAGATTGGCCCGCTGCGTATCAGGATCGTCGATGTGAGCCATGCCACCCGCCCCTCTTTGCCGCCCGCGCAACAATGGTGAGCCGATCCGGCTGTTCACCGGGTGGTCACTAATGGATATACGCCGCGGGGGCCGGACCGGATCACCGCGCCCCGCGATTTTTCTCGCGGGGTGCGCGTGCTGGCACTTCGGGGGTTAAACTTCGGGGTCCTAAACTTCCAGTGTCGTCAGCAGGGAACCGGACGGATCGAAGCAGGCGGCGACCAACGGGCCGCCGAAGCCGGCGCCGCGATCGAGCGACACCGCATAGCGCGTCTCCTGAATCCCGCCATGATGCCGGTCATAGCCGCGGACAACCCGGCGAAACCCACCATAGGGTTGCTCCAGATCGAGGAAATTGGCCCCACCCCACCACAGGCTGTCGCTTTGCGCGGTCAGCGGCCGCGACGGGTCGAGCCCGGCATTGACGAACAGCACGCCGTCATCGCCGGTGAAGGCGGCCCGGCGCAGGGCGGTCATCAGATTGGCGTGGCCCGGGGCGCTGTTCAACGCCGCGCGCAAGCCATTGGTCCAGCGGGTTATCGAGACCGCGCCGTCGCGCGCCGCGAGCTGACCCTGGCGCAGATCGCCGCCATAGGCCGCGAGCGTCGGCCCCAGCCCGTGATCGATCATCCATTCCAGCACCTGGAACGGGTTCGGCGCGAATTGCAGCTGCAGCAGCTTCTGCCACATCTCCTCCTGGCTGCCGCGCAGATAGGCGACATCGCAGGCGAAGGTGCCGGGCCGCGCCAGGAACCCGAGCCGGAAGGCCAGCAGCTCGTCGAAGGTGCCGCGCACATCCGAGCCGCGGCCAAGAAAATTGCCGAGATAGACAAGACCGTCGCCCGGCTGCAGACGGGCCGCGATCGCCGCATGCACGGAAGCGAGGCGGCGGGATTCGCCATGGATCGACGAGATCGCCCAGATCCGGTCGCGGCCGGTCAATCGGGCAAATACATTGGCATCGGATGAGCGCGTGGGCGTCACCCGAAGCGACCCAGCCCGAAGCGACCACGACGCGCCGACAGCCGATCATGGAAGGGCTGCCGACGGGTCATGGCCGTAAAATCATCGCTGGGGCGGGCTCGACGGAAACGAGGCCGAGTCGCTCAGGCGGCGTTCATCATCTGCTCAAGCCGCTGGGTCGCGGTCTGCTCGTCGATCGCCTCGACCGCCGCAAACTCACGCACCAGACGATCGAGCGCCGCCTGATAGATTTGCCGTTCGCTGTAGGATTGGTCCGGTTGGCCGGCATTGCGATAGAGATCGCGCACGACCTCCGCGATTGACGCCGGATCGCCCGAATTGATCTTCGCCTCGTATTCCTGGGCGCGGCGGCTCCACATCGTCCGCTTTGCCTTGGAACGGCCCTTCAGCTTGGCCAGCGCCGATTGCATCTCTTTCTGGGTCGACAGCCGGCGGAGGCCCGACGCGGTCGCCTTGGTGACCGGGACGCGCAGCGTCATCCTGTCCTTGTCGAAATGGACGACGAAGACATTGAGCTTGTACCCGGAAACCTCCTGGGCTTCGATGCCCAGAATCTTTCCGACGCCATGGCTCGGATACACAACATAGTCGCCTGTAGCGAAAGCAAGCTTGTCCGACATCGATTTCTCTCAAAACCTTAAAAGCTGCCGGACGAACACTGTCGAAACGACATTTTCCGGCAGAACGCACACCTCTCGGTATACGCCCGATGCGACCCGACCATAGGACTGAAGGTAACCAGGCAAAATCAGGGCGCTGCCCAGACAGACCGCCCCTAATCCGATCAACTCGATTAGAAGTATAGCATGAAGGGCGGCTCAAAAGCCAGCCCACAGCGCAGGATGACGGCACATGGCCGCCATCTCCTCCCCGCTTACCGGGGCAGATCGTCCGTCGTTCGTCGCGCATTCGCCGGGCCGCTAACAGCCCGCGGCATCTGCCCACCCATGGTTAGATGGGTGCATCAGATCGGCGCGCCATACGCCTCGGCTATCTTTCGGGCTATTTTTTCTTGCCGGGAGCGGCCGAGAAGAATTTGTCGAACTTGCCGTCGACACCCTTCCAGCTATCGGCATCGGCGGGGGCATCGCCCTTGCGCGTGATGTTCGGCCAATCGGCGGCATATTGCCGGTTGATCTCGACCCACCGATCGGCCACCGAATCGCTATCGGGCACGATCGCCTCGGCCGGACATTCCGGCTCGCAAACGCCACAATCGATGCATTCATCGGGATGGATGACGAGCATGTTCTCGCCTTCGTAGAAGCAGTCCACCGGACAAACCTCGACGCAATCCATATACTTGCACTTGATGCAGGCTTCCGTGACCACATACGTCATGACGTTCCATTCCTTCGTGCGGAGCATGCGGCCGGCATGCTCCGGTTATCGCGCCCGTCGATAAATGAAACTCGCCCGAACCGCAAGGGCAGCGGCGAGAGCTATTTTACCCTAAATCGCGTTAATCCGGATCGTGGCCCAAACGCCGCAGCGCGCGCTTGCGGGCGGCACCGCGATCCTGGTCGGACACATAGATCAATCCGGCGACCCGGCGCAGCAAGGCGTCCTCGTCCGGATCGAGGACGCCATCGGCATAGGCAACCTCCCACATCATCTCGATCAAGCCGATCCGCTCTCGCGGGTCGAAGCGTTCGACGACCAGCTGGGTGAACCGGAACAGCTGACTCGACTCGATCGCCGCCCGCTCCGCCCCGGCCAGCAGCCGGGCGGTCTCCTCGGGCGACAGGTCGAAGCGGCGCGCCAGAATGCGCTGGACCGCCGCCCGTTCCGTCTCATCGAAACGATCGTCCATCCGGGCCGCCTCGACCAGCAAGGCGCCGACGGCGATCTGGATGTCTTCCGGCTCCGCCAACATCGGCTCGCCGTTCAGCATACTCAGGATATGATCGAACATAATGAGCGCTTCGCTATCACGCCCTATGCTCGGCGGGCAATGCGCCGTAACGGCGCAGGGATAATCAACAAATGCGCCGTAACGGCGCAGGGAGTTTCAACAAATGCGCCGTAACGGCGCGGTGCCCTCCAATATGGTCATTCGATATCGGCCAGCAATGACACCCAAGGCTCGGCGGTCCCCTCCGCCGTGCCGGTTTCGCTGTAGAGCGTCCTGGCCTCGATGGCGGGGCCCCGGCGGATGCCGAGGGCCAGGATCGTCAGCGTTCGGCGCCGGGCGCCCTGCGTCACGACCAGCACATCGCCGACCCGCACCGACTGCGCCGCCCGGCGCACCGGATTGTCGCGCAAGCTCACCGCGCCGGCATCGACGAGCCGGCCGGCCAGGCCCCGGGTTTTGGCCAGCCGGGCATGCCACAGCCATTTATCGATGCGCAGGCTGGGCGGTTCGGGCGGCGCGGCGGCATGGTTCATGGCGCTAGACGCAGCGCCTTCAACTTGGCGAAGGGATGATCCTCGGCGATTATCGGGGCCGGGCGGGGCACGACACGCCGGGATCGGTGCCCTGCCCCGCGAGCGATGGCACGGTAGGTGATCACGCCGCTCTCGACCACCGCCCGATACCCGAGTGCCGCCACCACGCCTTGTAGATCGACCAGCGGGCAGCCGATCAGCGAGGCGAGCGCGCCGTTGAGCGCGAACGGCCCGGGCCGCGCCAAGCGGCGCAACGCCGCGGCCAGCCGTTCCAGCCGGTCGACGCGGATGGCGCGCGGCCCCACCCGCCGAAAGCCGATGGCGTTCCCCAGCCCCACCGGCCAATCCACCCCCGCCTCGACCGACAGGCGGCTCGCAGCCGGCACATCGCCGGGCAGCGGCACCGCCGCATGCACCGACCAGAGCAAGGCGGCCAGCGCCCGGGGTTTCGGCTTCAGCAGGGATTCGACATAGACCGTCTCGGTCCCGAAGCGCAGGCCGAGGCGGGTCAGCCGCTTGCGATCCGCCGGCGACAGCGCCGCCAGCACGGCGCCAAGCGGCTCGGCCGGCAGGCTGCCAAGCGCCTCGCCCAGGCGGAACACCAAGCCCCGCGCCGCCGGGCCAAGTTCGCTGGCGGCCCCAGCTCCAGTTCCAGCCGCCGCCGCGATGAAAAGCGGCCGCAGGCCGCTCTCGACGGTGCCGCGGACAAAGCCGCCGAGCCGCCGGCGCACCATGTCACGCAGCTCGCCCTCCAGGAAATCGAAGGCCAGCGGCTCGGCTCGGGGAGTGAGCGGCGTGTCGCCGGGCAACAGCCGGCCGATCGGCTCGCCCGCCCCCAACATGCCCATCCAGGCGATCTGGCCGTCGGGCAGCAAGCTCAGCGCCGCGTCCGGTTCGGCGGCGAATTGGCGGGCTCGCGCCGCGATTTCGCCGGGCAGCAGCCGGTTGGCCGCGACCATCAAGGTGCGCACGCCGGCACCGCTGGCCGCCGGATCCGGCACGAAGCGAAAGCCGCGCATGGCGCCGACGAAATGTCCTTCTACGCGGACCTCGCCCGCCGCCTCGCCGGTGCGCGCGATCGATCCCGCCAACTCGCCGCATTCCTTGAGATGCTTCACGAGAAATGCCGACCGCCGATCGACGAAACGTTGGGTAAGGCGGTCGTGCAGGGTATCGGACAGCCGGTCCTCGATGGTGCGCGCCCGTTCCTGCCAATGCGGTCCGTCGCCCAGCCAATGCGGCCGATGGGTGATATAGGTCCAGGTTCGCACATGGGCGATGCGCGTCACCAAGGTATCGATGTCGCCGTCGATCCGGTCGAGCCGGCCGAGCTGGGCCGCCACCCAATCATCGGCCAGGCGCTCGATCGGCCCGGTCAAATGGCGAAACACCTCGGCCAGCAAGCGGGCATGGGTGTCGCTCATCACCTTGCGGAAATCCGGGATCTGACAGACCTCCCACAACAGCCGGACGGCGGCCGGATTGCCGGCGGCGGCGGTGATCTCCGGCTGGCGGATCAGCGTCGCCAGCGCATGCTGGTCATCCGCCTCGGACGCCTTGACCAGGAAAGGCCGCGGCGGCCGCGTCTCCAGACTGCGCAACAGGGCACCGGCCGACCGGAAATCCAGATCGGTGTTGCGCCAGAACAGATGGGTCAGCGGATCGAACCGATGGGTCTCGACCGCCTCGACCACATCCTCGTCGATCGGCCCCAGATCGGCGGTGGTGCCGAAGGTGCCGTCATTCATGTGCCGGCCGGCGCGACCGGCGATCTGGGCGATCTCGGCCGGGGTCAGCCGGCGCGGCGCGCGACCGTCGAATTTCGCCAGCCGGGCGAAGGCGACATGGTCCAGATCCATGTTGAGGCCCATGCCGATCGCGTCGGTCGCGACCATGTAGTCGACCTCGCCGGCCTGGTACATCGCGACCTGGGCGTTGCGCGCCCGCGGGCTGAGCGCCCCCAGCACGACCGCCGTGCCGCCGCGCTGCCGGCGCACCAGTTCGGCCAAATGGAAGACATCGGCGACGGCGAAGGCGACGACGGCGCTGCGCGGCGGCAGGCGAGTGACTTTTTGCGGCCCGGTATAGGTCAGCGTCGAAAACCGGGGCCGTGCGACGTATTCCGCCTCGGGCACCAGGCGCCGCAGCAGCGGCCGGATCGTGTCGGAGCCGAGGAACATGGTTTCCTGACGGCCCCGCGCGCGCAGCAACCGGGCAGTGAACACATGGCCGCGCTCCGGATCGGCGGCCAGCTGGATTTCGTCGATCGCCAGGAAATCCACCTGACGGTCGAGCGGCATGGATTCGACCGTGCAGACGAAATAGGCCGGGTTGGGCGGGACGATCTTTTCCTCGCCGGTGATCAGCGCCACGGCGCGAGCACCCTTCAGCCGCACGATCCGGTCGTAATTCTCGCGCGCGAGGAGGCGCAGCGGAAAGCCGATCATCCCCGTCGCATGACCGAGCATGCGCTCGATCGCGAGATGAGTTTTGCCGGTATTGGTCGGCCCGAGGACCGCGATGACCGGCGCCGAGGGCCTACCCAGCGACATGGCTGGAACATCGGTCGGCCAGCCGGAAAATGCAAGCGGTCGGGAAATGCACCAGCGTCTCAGTTTGAATTGCAACGTCCGCTCAAGGCATGCGTCGGCGTCACTTCATCGCAATCGATTGCCAGCGGCGGTAAGGCTTCAGCGCGAAAAATTCATAGATACCGTCCCAGTTGGTTGGATATTCGTCGCGCCATCTACGAACCGACCATGCCATTGGCTGACGACGTCGGTGAAGCGATCGTCGACTACGTCCGGAACGGCCAACCACCATCGAGTGCGCGGGTGATCTTCCATAGGGTCAAGACACCCCGAACGCCATTCACTGTGGCGACGCCGGTGATCCTGATCGCGCGCCGAGCACTGAAGCGCGCTGGCGTGACGGGGCTCCGGTCGCGGCATGCCCACGTTTTTCGGCACACGCTGGCGACGCACATGATCCTTTCGGGCACCAGTCTTACCGAGATCGGTCAGGTGCTGCGGCACCAAGACCCCGATACGAGCCGCATCTACGCGAAGGTGGATATCGCGGCACTTCGAACCCTGTGCCTCCCATGGCCAGGAGCCGTGCAATGACCGGTCTCCTGGAAGAGCTGGAACAGTACTTGACCCTGCGTCGATCCCTCGGTTTCAAGCTGGAGAGCCAGGAGAAGCGGCTCCGCAGCTTCGTCAGGTTCATGAAGGCGCGGAACGAACCCCGTATCACGGGGAAGCTCGCAGCGGCGTGGGCCGGATCGCAATGCGGACCGGCCACCTGGTCGTCGCGGATGTCTACGGTCAGAGCTTTCGCCCGCCATGTGGCCGTTACCGACGTCACGACCGAGATCCCCCTTCGGGCGGTTTCCCGCCGCAGCGAAGGCCACGCCCCTACATCTACTCTGACGCCCAGATCGCCGATCTTCTCGCGACCATGCTGATCCCGCATCATGCCAGCTCCCATCGATCGTTCATTGCCTGGACGCGCCAGGCGGGGCTTAGAGGGATTGGCGAAAGGGCAAAACGGAACAGCCGCGTCGGGCTTGCGGTCCAAGCCACCACGCGTTATGAAAGCCAAGTCGGGACTCGCAGGCTCCCGGCCTACCCAAGACGGCATCCGTCCAAGCTCTGCTCAACCCTCGAAGCCCGAGGTGCGAGCGCATGGATGTTCCGTCGATCTCCCCAGAATCCCTCTATCTGTCATTGGGCACCGTATCGGCGCCCGTGCTCGTCGATGTCCGACAGGACGCGGCATTCGATGCCGACGAGACAATGGTCGTCGGGGCCATTCGCCGACCACCCGATGATGTCGCCGCTTGGTTCGATAAGCTTCCGCGAGGGCATCAGGTCGTGGCCTATTGCGTCCACGGTCACGAAGTCAGCCAAGGCGTAGTGGCATCGCTCCGCGAGGCAGGCATCGATGCGCGTTTGCTCGTCGGTGGCATCGAAGGTTGGCGGGACGCCGGAATGCCGATCCGGCGCAAGCACGGCACAACGCCGTCGAGCTGGGTCACGCGGGAGCGACCAAAGATCGATCGGATCGCCTGCCCCTGGCTGATCCGCCGCTTTATCGATCCCGAAGCGACGTTTCTCTATGTGCCGACAGATCGAGTGCTGAGCACGGCGGCCGAGACGGGCGCCATCGCCTACGACATCCCCGGCGCCGAGCCGTTCACCCATGACGGCGATCTGTGCAGCTACGATGCGGTCCTAAAGGTCTATGGCATCCACGATGCCGCCCTCGACCGCCTCGCCGTCATCGTGCGGGGTGCCGACACAGGGCGGCCCGACCTGGCACCCCAGGCGGCCGGCCTCCTCGCCATCTCGCTCGGCCTGTCCGCCAACCATCACAACGACCACGCGATGCTCGGCCACGGGATGCTCGTCTATGACGCGCTTTATGCCTGGTGCCGCAGCCTCCAGGCTGAGACCCATAACTGGAAGCAGCCAGCATGAGCGGCGCCGTCGATCTCGCGCGCGATCCGGCCGCCCCGACTGATCGCGGCTATGGCATTCCGCTGCACGAGGCGGTCTGGGCTTGGGCGCGCATAGCGTCGCTCAGCTTCGGCGGCCCGGCGGGCCAGATCGCGGTCATGCACCGGATCCTGGTCGAGGAGAAGAAGTGGATCGGGGAGACCCGGTTTCTGCACGCGCTCAACTACTGCATGCTGCTGCCCGGCCCCGAGGCACAGCAACTCGCGACCTACATCGGCTGGCTACTCCATCGGGTGCGCGGCGGCTTGATCGCCGGGGGCCTGTTCGTGCTGCCCGGCTACATCGCCCTGATGGTGCTGAGTTGGCTTTACGCGGGGTACGGCGATCTCGGCGTGGTCCAGGGTCTGTTCTTTGGCTTGAAGGCCGCCGTGCTGGCGGTCGTGCTTGAAGCGGTGATCAAGGTCGGCAAGCGGGCGCTGCGCAACGGCACGATGGTCGGCTTGGCCGGATTGGCGTTCGTCGCGATCTTCTTTTTTGGCGTGCCGTTTCCACTGATCGTCATTTCGGCCGGGTTGCTCGGGTTTGTCGGCAACGCGGCGGGCGTCGAAGCTTTTCGTACTGGCGCCAAGAGCGGCAAGGCCGCCGCCAACGACGACGGCACGGCCGCGATCGACCAGGCTTTCGCACGGGAGATCCCCGAGCATGTGCGGCCATCCGCATCCCGCGCGATCAAGACCGCCGCCGTGTGCCTCGTCCTCTGGCTCGGCCCTTTGGTCCTGCTGCTAGCGACGGTCGGCCCAGACAACGTCTTTACCGACATCGCCGTGTTCTTCTCCAAGATGGCCGTGGTGACGTTCGGTGGCGCTTACGCCGTGCTGGCCTATGTCGCCCAGGAGGCGGTCGAGCGCTACGGCTGGCTCCAGCCAGGCGAGATGCTGTCAGGCCTGGGCATGGCCGAGACCACGCCTGGCCCCCTGGTCATCGTGCTTCAGTTCGTCGGCTTCATGGGGGCATTTCGGCATGCGGGCGCCTTGCCGCCGATGCTGGCCGGGGTCCTGGGCGGCACGCTCGCCACCTGGACCACCTTTGCACCATGCTTCCTCTGGATCTTCGTCGGCGGCCCCTACATCGAGGCGCTGCGAGGCAACAAAGCCCTGTCGGCGGCGCTTTCGACCATCACGGCCGCCATCGTCGGGGTGATCCTGAACCTCGCGGTCTGGTTCGCCATCCACACCCTGTTCGGTCGCGTCGAAGTGGTCCATCCCGGCCTCGGGCTTAGGCTCCAGGTCCCGGACCTCGGCACGATCAGCACCAGCACTTTGGTTATCGCCGTCGGCGCCACGCTCGCCTTGTTCCGCTTCAAGGCCGGGATGCTCCCGACCTTGGCGGCCTGCTCGGCCTTGGGCGTCGCCGGATATTTCGTCGGGCTGGCTAACTAGCCCGTCTTCCAGACCCAGATCACGACAAGGAGACAGTCATGTCGATTGACCTCGATCGCCGTCATTTCCTCGGAACCGCCAGCGCCCTCGCAGCGGGTGTCGCACTCGGTGCCGAACTCGTTCCGACCGCCGCCAACGCAGCACCGGCCGCCGTGCCGAATGCCGCCTACCAGGCAAAGCCGCTGCCCTTCGATCCGAGCAAGATCAAAGGCATGTCGGAGAAGATCCTGACCAGCCATTACGAGAACAACTATGTCGGCGCCGTGAAGCGGCTGAATGCGATCGATACTGAACTTGCCAGCCTGGACTGGGCTATGGCACCGACCTTCACCGTCAATGGCCTGAAGCGCGAAGAACTGATCGCGGCCAACTCGATGATCCTGCACGAGCAGTTTTTCGAGGGTATCGGCGGCGACGGCCAGCCGAGCGGCGTGATCGAAGAAGCGATCAAACGCGACTTCGGCAGCGTCGATCGCTGGCGCGCCGAGTTCACGGCGATGGGCAAGGCCGAGGGTGGCGGCTCCGGCTGGGTGATCCTCAGTTACTCGCCGCGCGACAAGCGACTGATCAACTGCTGGGCAGCCGACCATACGACGACCCTGGCGGGCGGCCGTCCCGTGCTGGTACTCGACATGTACGAGCATGCCTATCACATGGACTACGGGGCCAAGGCCGCCGCCTACGTCGATGCGTTTATGCAGAACATTCGCTGGGATGGCGCGTCGTCGCTCTACACCCGCTACAGCGGCGAGAAGTGACGCGCTGGATTTCGGTCGTTGCGCAGGTCAGCATCATGCTGGCCTGCGCGGCTCCGCTCTGGAGCGGACGAGGCTTGGCCGCCGAACCGCCTCTGGTGCTGGAGACGACCATCCCACTCGACGGCGTCGGCGGCCGAATCGACCACATGGCCGTAGACCTGAAGCGCAAGCGCCTGTTCGTCGCCGAACTGGGCAACGACACGGTCGATGCCATCGATCTGGCGAGCGGTCGCGTCGTCCAGCGGATCACTGGCGTCAAGGAACCGCAGGGCGTTGCCTATGCCGAGAGACAGGATCGTCTGTTCGTCGCCAGCGCTGCTGACGGTACGGTCCATGCCTTCACAGGCGATGGCTTCGCTGCCATGGCGACGATCCCGCTGGGCGATGACGCCGACAACATCCGGATCGACCCGCGTAACGGCGCCGTCGTGGTCGGATACGGCAGCGGCGGGCTCGCGGTAATCGACCCGGCGACCGCCACCAAGCTCGCCGACATCAAGCTCGCCGACCATCCGGAGAGCTTTCAGATCGCGCCCTCGGGCCTTGCCTATGTGAACGTGCCGGACGCCAAGCAGATCGCGGTGGTTGACCTGGATGCCCGACGCCAAACGGCAAGTTGGAAGCCGGGCGGATCGGCGAACTTTCCGGCGGCGCTCGGTAGCGAGAACCTGTTCGCGACCGTGCTTCGCAATCCGACGAAGCTTGTTCTGATCGACGCGGTCAGCGGTGCCCAGGTCGCCTCGTTCGCGACGTGCGGCGACGCCGACGACGTGTTCTTCGACAAGACCGGCGCGCGGATCTACGTCAGCTGCGGCAGCGGCGAGGTGGCCGTCTTTACCAAGACTTCTGACGGATTTCATCCGTTGGGGACCATCCCGACCGCATCCGGCGCCCGCACGTCGCTCTATGTGCCCGACTGGGATCGCCTGTTCGTCGCGCGCCGGGCGTCGTTGCTGGCGCATGATGCCGCGATCCTTGTGTTCCGCCCCGGCCCGTGAGGCCGGAGCGTCACACCACGGGCCAGATCCAGAATGCCACGCCGACGAGCGCGATGAAGGCACCGCTCAACACTTCGCCATATCGCTCGATGGCCCCGAGCCGCACCCGCTGGAGGCCTTCGGTCGAATAGACACACAGCAGGACATAGGTCGCGATGGTGCTGGCGGCGAACACGATCGCCATCGTGATGATCAGGCCGATGCCGTATTGCCCGGCTGCGAAGAACGCCGGGATGCCTTCGACCATCGGCGAGGAGCCTAGGATCAGCAGCAGCGCCGTCCTAGCCGTCGTCTTGTGCTTGTGCTCATGCAGCGGCGGGACGGTCTCGGCATCGGCCAGGATGTCGTGGGCCGTTGCCGGGACATGATCATGCCAATGCAGGTGCGGCATGCCAGACCCATGGCGGTGGACATGAACGTGCCGGACCAGTTCCGCTGTCTCGCCCCGGAGCGGCATATAGAGCTTGTCGTCCTCCAGGGGCGGCTCGTCGTCATGATCATGATCGCCGTGATCGTGGCCGTGCTCGCCATGCTCATGCTCGGCGAACTCGGTCTGGTAGGTATGGGTGTGGTCGTCATGGCCGGTTTCGACGACGACCTTGAACCCGTGCGGCTCTGGGATCGTTTCGATCGATTCCCGATAGGTGCCCCGATCTGCAAACCGGAAGGTCTGGCGCGAACCATCTTCCCGGACCGTTTCGACCGTGACCTTGTCCGTGGGTGAGATACCTGTCACGCGAAAGCGCGGCGGTTGGCCGGTCTCGTAAATCGACAGAAGGATCGCGCCGTGGCCGGTCGCGATCGATTGCAGTTCCGGTCCATGCACGCCCTGGCCCGCTCCACCAAGGTGGGAGAAGTCGTGGGAGTGGCTATGCCCGTGTCCGTGGCTATGGCCGTGCCCATGGCCGCCACCGCGCATCTCGCGCAGCGCCGAGATCGCGATCCAGCCGCCGAATGCGATGAGGGCGATACTGGCAATGGTATCGACGACATGTCCGAAGCGGGTCGCAACCGCCACGCCGCCCACCCAAACGACCGCAGCGATGATCAGCGTCGAGACCACATGCCCGATCCCCGCCTGGAGCGATGCCTTGGCCGTCTCGGCCCTGGTCCAGCCGCGCTGGCGGGCGAAGAGCGTGATCGGCACCCAATGGTCGGGAACGATGGTGTGCAGCACCCCGACCACGGCGACAGCGCCGATCAGCAGGAATTCCGGGCTCATGTCTTCCTCCTCACACGCTTTCGACGGAGGCGCGCCGGGTTCCTAGAGATACTTGGTAATGGCCTTGAACTCGTCGATCGGCCCTCGGGCGTCGCGAGCGAGCGCGCCTACCGTCTCGTCGAGACAATGGTCGAGATGATCGTGGATCAGCGTCTTCTTCGCCTCACGCACGGCACTTTCGACCGCATGGAGCTGCTGGGCGATGTCGAGGCAGGCGCGACCACCCTCAATCATTTCGACGACGCTGCGGAGATGACCTTCGGCACGCTTCAGGCGCTTGACGATCTCGGGATGCGTGGAATGGCTCATTTGCGGAGTCCTATCCCCCTGGAGGGGATATCGCAATCAGAAATGCTCCGCCATTCCCAGCCGAGCCGACTTTCCACACCACGCAACTATGCCGAACGAGCAATCCGAACCTATCGGAAATTCCGGGGCTTAGGATCGATGCCCGGCATAGTCTCTGGCTCGGGATAGTCCTCCTTATGGCGAATTCGGCATAAGGGAATATAACTGTATCTAAGTCATCTTCTCGATCTATGACGTCGTAGTCGGCTGGGAGACTTTTTCGCGGACCATCTTCCCCATATTCTTGCCGGCAGATATAAATGCTTCTTCTGCGAGATAGGATCGGAACATTTCAAAAGTGTGACGTCGCTGGGCGAGAAGCCTGTTTGAACGGTCGGTGTACATCCACCCTAATGTCACGAAAATCGTGGCTATCAAAACAACTTTGGGTTGATCCATGGTCAAGTCATTTATCGAAAATTAAGCTGAGCCCGCTAGAGTTTCTTTGACAGGCTCTGCAAGCTTCCGAAGTATCTCGCCGTTCGTTGATCGTTGGTAGAGGAGTGCCGAAATGATCAACCGTGATGGATTTCCAGGCTTCTAACGTCCGGTGACATTCGTAGGAAACCCGCTCACAAGGGCGGTTTTTCTTGTGTACGTCACCCCAGCAGAAGGTCGCTCATATTAACCTTCGGCACATCGATTAACGCAACCGCGTCTTCCATCGATCACAGCTGAGAGCCGCCGAGCGGCGGTCGTCTCAGTCTCTGTGCGCTAGGTTCCCAACTACGTTAACACATTGTTTACCGCGCGCGATGCCTCATGCCGAGTGCGGTCGCGGGGATCGCGACGGGGAACGGATCGGCGGGCCCGATGGCCGATGTGGCATATCAACTCGATGGCGTGCCTCTCTACGAGCGCGCAGCCTCTCGGCCACCCGCGAGCTGGCGCGGCTGGACCAGGTCCTTGCCGACCGACCGGATCGCCGGCGCCCTGGCACCGCGCACCATCGCCATGCAGTCCGAATACGCCGAATGCGAAGGCTTCACGCTGTTGCAGTTCTCGATCTGGCAGCGGTCGCGCCTGCCCTGGCGGCGTGACACGGCGTCGTCGAACGGTGACCGTGGCAACATCAATATCCTGATGAGCCTGACGCATCTGGCGAGCGGCCGGCGAGTGGTCGACCAGGTCCGCCCGCGGACCGGCCTGGCGCGCGGCACCGCGGTCGAGCCGGTCCGGCAACCGGCGCGGCCGATCGCCCCGTGCATCGCCGTCATCATCGCCGACCGCGTGGCGATCGCCATCGGCGAGGGCTCCCGGCTGGTCCGGCTCGATGCCGGCGTGTACCAGGTGGAGGCGACCACCTATACGGTCGACGGAGCGTACCGGCGGCGCCGTCAGTTCAGCCTGTTTACCGATTATCTGGGCCGCTGCCGGGGGGTTTGGCGCTGAACGCCCAACCTGAAAAATTTGTAACCCTCGGCGGAGGCGGATCGGCGGAATAGCGGTGGCGGCGGCATCGTTGCTGGGGTGGTACACCTTATGGAGTTGCCATCATGTCGATCCGGCTTCCCGCATCGAAACTCTTTACCAGCCGCCGGCTTTCGGTGGCTCTGATCGCCGGTCTTCTCGCCGGCAGCCTGGCGCCCAGCGTCGCTCATGCCGATTGGGATCATAGCGACCGCGGCGAACATGGCGATCGCGACTATCGCCGCGATGGGGGAGATCGCGGCTATCACCGAGATGGCGGCGAGTGGCGCGAGCGGGCGTATGACGGCCCCGGCTGGTACGGCCCGCCCTGGCATCGGATCTGGTGGCGCGGCCCCCCTATCTACGCGGCACCGCCACCAGTGATCTATGCGCCGCAACGGGTCTATGTGGCACCACCGCCACCGGCTTATTATTACCCGAACGCCTATGAGGTTCAGGCCCCGCCGGCACCCGCCTATGCCTGCCGCGCCGATGGCGCGGTGGCCGGCGGTGTCGTGGGGGCGGTGGCCGGTGGCCTGGGTGGATCCCAGTTCGGCCGAGGCCCCGGACATATCGCGGCGACCATCGCCGGCGTGGTCGGCGGCGCGCTGATCGGCTCCCAGGTCGGCCAGGCGTTGACTCCCTGCTGATCCCGCCGCCACCGACTCGTCGACGGCTCACGCTTCCAAGGCGGGGAACGGCATTGCGCTCTTGCACCGTTCCCCGCCCTCGCACATATCAAGGGCCGGTTGTGGGTATAGGGTACGGTCCGAAACGATGAGTGTAGAAACCAGGAGCTTTCAAGCCGAGGTCAGTCGGCTGCTCGATATCGTCGCGCATTCGCTTTACAGCGATAAGCAGGTCTTCCTGCGGGAATTGATTTCCAACGCCTCGGACGCCTGCGACCGGTTGCGCTACGCCGCGATCCTCAATCCGGAACTTGCTTCGGGCGAGCAGGGCTATCGGGTGATGCTGACCCCCGACAAACCGGCTCGGACCCTCGTCATCGACGATAACGGCATCGGCATGACCGAGACCGAGCTGATCGAGAATCTGGGCACCATCGCACGCTCCGGCACCTCCGCCTTCGTGCGCGAGCTCGGCGCCGATGCCAAGAAGGATGTCTCGCTGATCGGCCAGTTCGGCGTGGGCTTCTATTCGTCCTTCATGGTGGCCGACCGGGTCGAGGTGCTGTCGCGCCGGGCCGGCGAGGCGCAGGCGTTCCGCTGGGTTTCGGACGGCAAGGGCGAATTCACCGTCGAGCCGGCGGAGAAACCGGGACCGGGCACCACGATCACTCTGCATCTGCGCGAGGGCGAGGATGATTACCTGGAGCCGACACGGCTGCGGCACATCGTCAAGACCTATGCCGACCATATCGCCCTGCCGATCGTCCTGAAGGCCGATGGCAAGGACGATACGCTCAACACCGCCTCCGCCCTGTGGACCCGGCCGAAGAGCGATATCTCGCCCGAGCAGTACACCGAATTCTATCGCTCGGTCGGCCATGGCTTCGACGAGCCCTGGCTTACGCTGCACAGCAAGGCCGAAGGTACCATCGAATACACCAGCCTGCTGTTCGTGCCCTCGACCAAGCCGTTCGACCTGTTCGACCCGGCGCGCAAGCACGCGGTTCGGCTCTATGTCCGGCGGGTCTTCGTCACCGATGACTGCGCCGAACTGATCCCGGCCTATCTGCGCTTCCTGAAAGGCGTCGTCGATAGCGAGGATCTGCCGCTCAACATCAGCCGCGAGATGCTGCAATCCAACCCGATGCTGGGCAAGATCCGCGCCGGCGTCACCAAGCGGGTGCTGGCGGAACTGGCCAAGAAAGCGGCCGACGCGCCGGAGGATTACGCCAAGTTCTGGGAGAATTTCGGCGCGGTGCTGAAGGAGGGCCTGTACGAGGATCGCGACCAGCGCGACGCGCTGCTGGGGCTCGCCCGCTTTCGCTCGACCGCCTCCGACGGGCTGGTGAGCCTCGAAGAATATGCCGGCCGGATGAAGCCCGGTCAGAAGGCGATCTTCACGATCACCGGCGATACGCTCGACATGGTGTCGCGCAGCCCGCATCTGGAAGGCTTCCGCGCCAAGGGCGTCGAGGTGCTGTTGCTGACCGATCCGGTCGATGAGTTCTGGCTGCCCTCGGTCGGCGAGTACAAGGAGTTTCCGTTCCGCTCGGTCACCCGGGGCGGCGCCGAGCTCGCCGCGATCGACGGCGCGGCCGCGGCCGAAGACAAGCCCGCCGAGCCGCCGGCCCAGACGAGCAGCCTGGTCGCCTATCTGAAACTGGCCCTGGCCGATGCGGTGAAAGACGTCCGCATCTCGGAACGGCTGACCGAAAGCGCCGTCTGCCTGGTCGCCGACGAGGGCGACATGGACATGCATCTGCAGCGGCTGCTGAAGCAGCACCGCCAATTGCCCGGTGGCGAGACCAAGCGGATCCTGGAGGTCAACCCCAATCACGGGCTGATCCGCCGCATGGCCGACCGGGTCGGCGACAGCGGCGCCGGCCAGCAGCTGGAAGACGTCGCCTGGCTGCTGCTGGATCAGGCCCGCATCATGGAAGGCGAGGCGCTGCCCGACCCGGTGGCGTTCGCGCGGCGGCTGGCGAGCGCGTTGGAGCAGGGGTTGGCGGGTTAGGGTTTCAGTCCCGTTTCGCGAGGCCGCGGCTGTGGTTCTCGACGACGTCTAGCCCGCTAGTCAGTTGCTCGAACCAGCCGCTGGTCTTCAAATGCGCCCGCCCGGTCTCGTTGAGGCCGCCCGGGGTCTCGTACTCTTTGGGCTGCACCGCCTCGCCGAGCCGCTCCGTGGCGAGGCCGATTTCACTCAGACCATCGAAAAAGGATCGGACATAGAGCGATGCCGACGGTGACGGTACCTTGCGCGCTTCGAGCCACCGGATAATCGTGTTCTGAAGCTCGAAATGCGAGGACATCATGCCGCTCGCGATGGTGATCGCCGCGAAATCCTTCTCGTCGTCCAAGACGACGAGGTCTCCGAGAGACGTGAACAGATCTCGGACGATCGGGTCATCCGGGGTCATGAGGATCGGGCCCCGCTTATAGCGAATGCTGGGAAGGGGAATGACGCGGATGATCCGGGTAGCGGGCTTCACCTGCTCGCGGATGATGTCGAGCGGCGCGCCCGCCAGAAAACTCACGACGATCTGGTTGCTGCGAAACGGCAAGGTGGAGAGCACCGAAAGTTGCCGTGGAAGTACGCCCAAGAATACGACGTCGCTCTTCTCGACCACCGCTTCGTTGCTCTCCTCACGGACGACATTGTCGTAGGCGATGGACAAAGCGCGCGAGCGCTCTTCCGAACGCGGCGATAGGTAGATTTCGTATTCTTCACCCTTACCGTCTTGCAGGCCCCGCACGACCGCTTCACTCAACGCGCCCGTACCGACAAATCCAAGCCTCAACATTCTAACTCCCTAATGAACCATGGCGCGATGAAGCGGGGATTTCGGACGGTGGCGCCGCTTCATCACAATCTTCCGATACCATACGCGTCGAAGGGTTGTTCGTTGGAAACAAGCACGAGATTTTCCAGCATCGCCGGATGGTTGCTCCTTTAGTCCCGTGGGCCATGCGCCGCGGTGGTCGGCCCGACATAGTGGGCGCGCGGGCGGATCAGCGAACCGGTCTCGCGCTGTTCGAGCGCGTGGGCGATCCAGCCGGCCGTGCGGCCGAGCGCGAAGATCGCCAGCGCCGTGCCATCGGGCAGGCCGAGGCGGCGGGTCATCGAAACCAGGGCGAAATCGATGGTCGGCCGTTTGCCGGTGGCGGCTTCCACCGCGCCGGCCAGCCGGTCGAGCCACGGATCCCGGCCGATCGCCGCCGCCAGCCGATCGAGCAGCGCCGTCGCCCGGGGATCGCCCTCCGGATAGAGCGCATGGCCGAAGCCGGGCACCCGCTCGCCCCGGCGCAGCCGCCGCGTGACCGCGTCGGCCGGATCGGTCTGGCGCGCTTGGCCGCCCCTCTCACCAAAACCGGCCTCGTCCAAGAAGGCCTCGACCCGCGCGGTCTCGCCGCCATGACGCGGACCCAGCAGCGCCGCGAGTCCACCGGCCACCGCCGCGTGCAAGGGAGCGCCGGTCGAGGCGACCACGCGCACTGCGAAGGTCGAGGCATTGAGCTCATGATCGGCCAGCAGGACCAGCGCCGCGCGCACCAGATCGGCGCCGGCGGGATCGAGCCTCCAGGCGCGCGCCAGCACTTCATGGGTTGGCCCCTCGATCATCGCCGTCGGGACGACCGCGCGGGTCAACAGCCGCAGTAGGGCGGCACCGGCGACGAGCAACTCGGCGCGTTCGCCGGACCAGACGAAGGGCCAGCGTGGGGCGACCGCCGGCAGCAGGACCAGGCACCGATCGATTGGCGTCAGGCCGGGTAGCATCAGGCCGGGTGGCATCAGCCGCTCGAGATCGACGCCGATCGTCAGCCTGTCCACCGGCGGGGCCGCCGCGAAGGGGTCGGCGTCGGCGCAATCCCACAGCAGCCGTGCCACCTCTTCCAAGCTGGCATGGCCGGCAAGGTCGATGGCGGGCCGGCCCCGATAGCACGGCCCCCGCGCCGTCATCTCGGTGATCGCGGAATCCAGGATGGGCAGGCCCCAATCCAAGGCGGCCCGAGCGACGCGGCCCTGCCGCGCCAAAGGGTCCTTGGCGGCGATCAGCCGCGCGATATCCGCCGCGTGATAGCGATGGCTGCGGCCATCCGGCGCCGGCACCGAGCGAATGGCCCCGCGGCTGACATAGGCGTAGAGCGTCTGCCGGCTGACATTCAGGGCACCCGCCGCCTCGCTGGCGGTCATCAGTGTGTCGTTATTGGCCGCTGGATTGAGAGCGTTTGGATGGGGTGGGATGGCGCCGGTCATACCTTGGTCATACAGCATGCGGCGTAGGACGGAAAAGCGCAGCGCCTTCCGTCGCTTTTCGGTCTCAGCGTCGAGCGCCGATCCGAGCGGCGGTCGTTCGACATGGAGGGTGTAGGGCCACCCTCAAAGACAGGCGGAATGCGCTCCGCTTCTTGCTACCATGCTCGATCACAGCGGCAGGTAAGCTGTCACCATGTAACCCAGCCAGGCCACCACCAGCATCGGACCGAGCCAACCGATGGAAAGGGGGGCCGAGGTGTCGGCATCGGCCGTCGCGGCCTTGCCGGCGGAGGGTTGATGTCCGAATGAGGCTTCGAGTTGGGTCGCAGCTAAGGTGCTCATGATCAGGCTTCCCTGGTGGATCAGAAAGGTCGTCGCGCTGTTCGCTGGAACGACCATCCCATTGATACCAACCAAGCCTTATCGAATGATTACTTTGATCGACCTAATAACCGACAATATTCATAAAGAGTTTGATAAGAATTTGGATAAAATCCAAGAGATCGCCAGGATCGGGCTCTTCACCCACCTATTCGGTCGTTACCGTGACCTCGACCGACAAGCCGAGGAAATCGCCGGGTAATCCGCTATAGGTGCCGCTCAACGGCACCGCCTGGGAGGGGTCGCGGGCGACGGCGACGCGGATCAGGTTGCGGCCGCCGACCAGGGCATTGGTCGGGTCGAATTCGACCCAGCCGGCACCCGGCAGATAAATCTGCACCCAGGCATGGGTTTCGCCCCCGCCGATCATGGTCGCCTGGGCGCCGATCAGATTCTCGTCGTAGAGATAGCCCGAGACGAAGCGCGCCGCGAAGCCCAGGCTGCGCGCGGCCTCCATCATGAACAGGGCGAAATCCCGGCAACTGCCGGAGCGGGTCGCCAACGTGACGGACGGCTCCTGCGTGCCGGCTTCCTCGCGCCGCGCATAGCCGAACTGGTGTTTGATCGACCGGGTCATGCCGATCAGGATGTCCAGCGTGTCACGGCTGCGCCCACCTTCGACAAACCAGCGCGCCCAATTGGCCACCTGATATCCGGGATCCGGGTAATGCCGCTCGGCGGTACCGCCGAGATCCGGCACATCCTCGGCGGCATAGCGGAAGGGATAGCGCCCGGCATAGGGTTCCAGCACCAGCTCGCGCGGTTCAACGGGAAAATGCTCCGCCCGGAACGACGATTCGAAGCGTAGTTCCGTCGCCGGCTCGGCGAAGCGGGCGATCGCGATCGAATTGCCGAACACATCGTGCAGCCAGCGCACGCTCGCCTTGGGCGAAATAGCCAATGCCGTGTCCAGCAACCACAGGTCATGGCTGTCACGCGGCCGGAACATCAGCCGATGATCGCCGAATTCCACCGGCTTGGCATAGCGGTAGACCGTCTTGTGGTCGACCTTGAGAATTGCCATGGCGCGTTATGACCTGACTTTGGCGATCGGTATCCCGCCCGCGAGAGGCGAATGGAACGAACGTATCGCATGTCCTGTTCAGCGTCGGGTTTTAAATCCCGTCCATGACGCGCGTCACGCGCCCGAGGCTTCGACCACCGCGGTTTCAACCACCAGCGCCGCGCCGATGCCGTCGAGCCATTCGCTGGCGGCGAGGCGACCGGCATCGCGCAGGCCGGTGAGAAAATCCCAATCGAGATTGCCGGCGCTGCCCGGCGGCAGGCCGTCGAGCACGCGATCGGCGTTCAGCTGGTGCAGCCGGAACCGACCCTCGGCGAAGACCGGCGCCAGCCGGTCGAGCGCGTCCAGCAGCGGCCGGTCGAACACGATCTGGTTGACCCGTTCGGCGATCGTCCGGACCGTCATCGGCACCCCCGGCTGGTTGGTCGGGTTCAAGCGGACCAGGAGGATGTCCGGTGCCCCGCCCGGCGTCAGCAGCGGATCGAGCGGCGGATTGGCGCTATAGCCGCCATCCCAATAGGCCTCGCCATCGATCTCGACGGCCCGGCTCAAGCCGGGCAAGGCGGCGGATGCCAGCACCGCGTCGATGGTGAGCGTGGCGCCGGTGAAGATCCGCGCCTGGCCATCGGCGATGCGCGTCGCCGAGACGAACACCGTCGGCGCCCGGCGCGACGTCAGGGCCGGCCAATCGACCGCGTCCATCAGGATGTCGCGGATCGGATTCACATCGAACGGGTTGAGCTGATAAGGCGAGAACATTTGCCTCGCAAGGTCCAAGTGCTGGGTGCGGCCACTCATGCCGCCCGCGTCGCTGACCCGTTTCCAAGCCTCCGCCAGGGCCTTGCGCGCGCCGGCCGGACCGTCCTTCGCGAGGGCCGCCGCGAGGACGACGCCATTGAAGGCACCCGCGCTGGCCCCGGTTATCCGCGCGATCGGCACCTCGGCCTCAAGCAGCCGATCGAGCACGCCCCAGGTGAACGCACCGATGGCACCGCCCCCCTGCAAGGCCAGGGAGAGACCGGCCACGGGCGGCGCCTCGACGGCGACCAGGCTGGCCGGCCGGCCAAACTTGACGGTCGGCCGCTTGACAGTCGGCCGCTTGACGGCCTTGACGGCCGGCACCTGCGCCGCGACACGCTTCGGCGCGCGGGGTCGCGCGGTCGCCGGTTTGGCGTTGGCAGGTTTGAGGGCGGGGTGTTCGACTTCGGCGATCGGGCCGACAGCCGCCTCAACGAGCGGAGCGGCTTCGGGTGGCCGCGTCGCTGGCGGCACGGCACCGTATAGCCAAGCGACCTGTCGTCTAAGCCAATCGGTGACGGCGGGGGCGTCTGGTGGGGTCATCATGCCTCCTATGTTGCACTGCAACATGAAAAGGCAAGGGGAGTCGATGGATCTTATATGAACCGATCCAGTTCAGCGCGCTTTCGGAGCCGGCGCAAACCCCTCGGACGCACGAGGCTTGCTCTTGGGTGGGGAAATGCACATTATTCGAATAATATGAATTATTCGCAAAGAGCCCCTCTTATGCGTGTGACGACCGCCGAGTTCATCAAGCACTACGGCTCCCTGGCCGACAAAGCGCTTTCGGAGCCGGTCACCATCACCAAGAATGGCCGGGATCGCCTGGTTGTCATGTCAGTCGAGGAGTACAGCCGTCTGACGAGCCGCGACCGCCGGGTCATCCGGCCCGAGGAACTGAGCGAAAACGAGATCGCGCTGATCGCCCAGGCCGAGGTTCCGGCCGACCATACTCATCTTGATGCGGAATTGGCCGACTGGCGGCGGTGACCTGGCCGGCGCCAAAGCCCGGCCTCGTGATTCGTTATTCATATCTCTGGAAGCGCGAAGCAGATGCCGGGCGTGAGGAGGGCGTGAAGGACCGTCCCTGCGCCATCGTCGTGGCGATCCAAAGCGACGAGGACCGCACCCGTGTCATCGTACTTCCCATAACGCATTCCCCGCCTCAGCCACCGGATGAGGGGATTGAGCTGCCTCAGCCGACCAAGGTACGCCTTGGCCTGGATGCGGAACGCTCGTGGATCATCGTGAGCGAGGCGAATGATTTCACCTGGCCCGGCCCCGACCTCCGCTTCCAGCCCGGACAGGGACCAGAGAGCGCCGCATATGGCTTCCTGCCACCGCGGCTGTTCCGCGTCGTCCGAGATCAGTTTGTCGCGCGCGGTAGAGAGCGCAAGATCGGCCTGATCCCCCGCAGCGAGTAAGATTGGGCGGCCATGACCGCATGCGACGAGCCTCTCCGCGTTGGTCTAAACGCGAGGACAGCTCGTCGCATGCTTTACGCTCAGGCGGCGTCCTTCGCCATGTTGCGCAGCACGTATTGCAGGATGCCGCCATGCCGGAAGTATTCGACCTCGTCCAGCGTGTCGATCCGGCAGGTCAGCGTGATGTTGGTCGTGGTGCCATCCGCGCGATGGATGGCGCAGGCGACATCCATGCGTGGCTTGATGCCCTGCTCGATGCCCGTGATGTCGAGGATCTCGGTGCCGTCGAGCTTCAGCGCCTGCCGGTTCTGGCCATCCTTGAACTGCAGGGGCAGGACGCCCATGCCGACCAGGTTGGACCGGTGGATACGCTCATAGCTCTCGGTGATCACCGCCTTGACGCCTAGCAGCCTGGTGCCCTTGGCGGCCCAATCGCGGCTCGACCCCGTGCCGTATTCCTTGCCGGCGATGATCACCAGCGGCACGCCGGCCGCCTGATAGCTCATCGCGGCGTCGTAGATCGGCATGACGGCGCCATCCGGCTGGTGTTTGGTGACGCCGCCTTCGACGCCCGGCACCATCTCGTTCTTGATGCGGATATTGGCGAAGGTGCCGCGCATCATGACTTCGTGATTGCCGCGCCGCGCGCCGTAGGAATTGAAGTCGTCCGGGCGCACCTGGTAGCCCAGCAGGTACTGGCCGGCCGGGCTGTCCTTCTTGATGTTGCCGGCGGGCGAGATGTGGTCGGTCGTGATGCTGTCGCCGAGCAGGGCGAGCGGCCGCGCACCATGGATGTCGGTCAGCGGACCCGGCTCCTTCGGCATGTTCTCGAAGAACGGCGGATGGGCGATATAGGTCGACCCTTCGGTCCAGCGATAGGTCTTGCCCTCCGCCGTCGCGATCGACCGCCATTCCTCCGGGCCCTTGAACACGTCGGAATAGCGCCGGCGGAACATGTCGGCGGTCAGGAAATCACGCATCGCCGCCTCGACGTCATGGCTGGACGGCCAGATGTCGCGCAGGAACACGGGCGCGCCCTGCGGATCATGGCCCAGCGGCTCGGTCGCGAGGTCGATCTTCAGCGAGCCGGCCAAGGCATAGGCGACGACCAGCGGCGGCGAGGCGAGGTAGTTGGCGCGGATCTGCGGGCTGATGCGGCCCTCGAAGTTGCGGTTGCCCGACAGCACGGAGCAGACCACCAGATCGCCCTCATCGACCGCCTTGGAGATCGGCTCGGGCAGCGGCCCGGAATTGCCGATGCAGGTGGTACAGCCATAGCCGACCAGGTTGAAGCCCAGCGTATCGAGCGACTTGTCGAGCCCGGAAGCGCTGAGATACTCGGTCACGACCTGGCTGCCGGGGGCGAGCGAGGTCTTCACCCAGGGCTTCACCGTCAGACCCTTGGCGATGGCGTTGCGGGCCAACAGGCCGGCGCCCATCATCACGCTGGGGTTCGAGGTATTGGTGCAGCTGGTGATCGCGGCGATCACCACGTCGCCGTCCTTGACCGCGTAATCCGTGCCCGGCACCGCCACCTGGCGGTTGAGCTTGGCCGGATCGGTCGTGCCGGCGAGCTTGGGCAGTTCGGTCGCGAAGGAGGCCGCCGTGTTCGACAGCAGCACCCGGTCCTGCGGCCGGCGCGGGCCGGCCATCGAGGGTAGGACGGTCGCGAGATCGAGCGCCAACACATCGGTGAACACCGGCTCGGGCGTGGTGTGGTCGTACCACATGCCCTGCTCCTTGGCATAAGCCTCGACCAGCGCCACGCGGGCGGCGTCGCGGCCGGAGAAGGTGAGGTAGCGCAGGGTTTCCTGGTCGATCGGGAAGAAGCCGCAGGTGGCGCCGTATTCGGGCGCCATGTTGCCGATGGTCGCCCGGTCGGCGATGGTCAGCGCGGCGATGCCCGGGCCATAGAATTCGACGAAACGGCCGACCACACCCTTTTGGCGCAGCATCTGGGTGACGGTCAGCACCAGATCGGTGGCGGTCGCCCCTTCCGGCAGCTTGCCCGACAGCTTGAAGCCGACGACTTCGGGCAGGACCATGGAAATCGGCTGGCCCAGCATCGCCGCCTCGGCCTCGATGCCGCCGACGCCCCAGCCCAGCACCGCCATGCCGTTCACCATGGTGGTGTGGCTGTCGGTACCGACCAGCGTGTCCGGATAGGCGACCGTCGTGCCGTCCTCCTCCTCGCCGGTCCAGACGACCTGCGCCAGGTATTCCAGGTTGACCTGGTGGCAGATGCCGGTACCCGGCGGCACCACCCGGAAGCTGTCAAACGCGGTCTGGCCCCAGCGCAGGAAGGCATAGCGCTCGCCGTTGCGTTCGAATTCCAGCTCGACGTTATCCTTGAAGGCATGATCGCTGCCGAAGCTGTCGACCATCACCGAGTGATCGATCACCAGATCGACCGGGTTCAACGGGTTGATCTTTTCCGGATCGCCACCCAGCGCCACCATCGCCTGGCGCATCGCCGCCAGATCGACCACCGCCGGCACGCCGGTGAAATCCTGCATCAGCACGCGGGCCGGCCGGAAGGCGATCTCACGCGACGAGGTCTTCGTCTGCAACCAGCCGACAAAGGCCTTGATGTCGTCGACGGTGACCGTGCGGCCGTTCTCCAGCCGGACCAGATTCTCGAACAGCACCCGGAGCGAGAACGGCAATTGGTCGAGGTTGTCGAGCCCGACCGCCGCCGCCGCCGCCTTGATGTTGAAATAGGTGTAGGTCTTGCCGCCGACGGTCAGCGTGCGGCGCGTCTTCAGGGTGTCATGGCCGGAAAGCTTCACGGAAAATTGCTCCTTCGAGGCGACGGTCGAGAGATGATGGCCGAGACGTCCGGAGATCGAACAGGGCCATCGCGCCGCGCGGTTCAGAAAAAGATGAGCCTTGAGCGCCGACTATAGCAGATCCGCCGGGCGAAACAGAGATTTGCCGGCTGGTATACGCGGTGCTGCCCGGCGTTCCAAGCAGATCGACGATCGCGCGCCGGGCAGCCGGACCAAGCCATAGGAACGTTTCACAAATTCGCCGCATTTTCGGCCTGACGCCGCCCAGATCGCATCGCCACAGTAACACGTCGCGTGAGCGCCGGCGGTGCCCCGCGACTCTTCAGCGTAACTCCACGCGGGCCACTCCAAGATGCCCGCGTCAACGGCGGTCCTCCCCCCTCGGACCGCCGTTTTTTTGTCTTCGCGATCTCTAGCATCGGGCATTTTCGGTATACGCGCCTAGATGACCCGGGAGCTTGCCCGAGTGGCGGGACAGACGACATCGCCCGCCAAGGCCGCCGCGGCACGGTCGAACGGCGCAAAGGGCGGGCGCCCTCATAAAACCGCCCGTGGCTGATCGTTGGGTTTTTCATGCTGGCCAGGTTGCCAGCCGTATAATGTAGACACATATTGTACGTAATTTGTACTGCACTCAGGCGGCGATCATGGCAAGAACCAGCCAAAACCCGAAGAATGAGACCTTCAATTTTCGGATCGACCCGAGCCTGAAGGCTGCCTTCGTGGCGGCGGCCGAGGCGGAAGATAAGCCGGCGGCACAGCTCGTTCGGGATTTTATGCGAGCCTTCGTAAAGCGAAGGGAAAGGCAGACCTTCGAGACGGAAGCGCGCCGGCAGTCCCGTATCGTGGCAGAAAGATCTCGCGATCCAGGCACGGATGACCATGCCTCCCTCGCAGAACTTGATGCCCTGTTCGAGGAAGATCAGTTCGCGGATGAGTGGAAAGCATGAAGCGCGGCGATCTGGTGACCATCGCCGTCAGCGGCGATTACGGCAAGCCGCGACCGGCGCTTGTGATACAGGCCGATGCCTTCGCGATCCTGCCGTCGGTCACCGTGCTGCAATTGACCAGCGATATCCGCGACGCGCCCTTGATCCGGATTACCGTGGAACCATCCTCCGGCAACGGCCTGCGCACATCTTCGCAGGTGATGATCGATCGCGCGATGACCGTGCGACGCGCCAAGGTCGGTCCGGTCTTCGGTCAGATCGATCATGCCACCATGCGTGTCGTGAAACGGGCGTTGACAGCTTTTTTCGATCTCGACGCGCTGGCCGTGTGAGGAAAACCGATCCCGCAGCTTAAGCCGCATACGACCCGATCGCTACGATCGATACCCGAGGTAGATGGCGCCGATCCTGCCCATTGGGACCGCCATTTTTGTCCGGCGGCGCGAAAACAAACAAGTAGCGTCGACGGCAGGCTGGATTAACGTCCTAAAGTCGCCAGCCCGATTTGATCGCTCAGCTCAGCCAGGCCATTATGGTAGGGCCGGCAACAGTCCATGCCTAAGGCTCGTACCTCTTGAAATAAATTCAGATTGTATGACCATAAATCTTTCATGCGTTTCTTTAATTCGATAACTGACCGTTGACGAAACGTTGCGCAAAAGATCTTCTGGACTCGGATTTTTTAATATCTTTTGCGCCATCACACTATTCCTACAAGATGATCTATTCCCCATCCATTCCATGGACGCCGCACAGGCACGACGAGAGCGTTATCAAATATTAATATACCAAGAAATAAGCATCCATCCAAATCCGCTCTCCTCGATTATCCTGTGAGAATTCGGAAGCGACCTTCATAAAATTAGATTGCGAGAACCAGGAGCGCATTCTCGCGGCCACCATGCTATGCGCTATCGATGACTTCGATCGAGATATTCACCGCGACCGATCTCGCCTGCACGCGCGGCGAGCGGCGGGTGTTCGCCGGTATCGGCTTTGCGCTGCGGGCGGGCGACGCGCTGGTGCTGACCGGGCCTAACGGGTCCGGCAAGTCGAGCCTGCTGCGCATCCTGGCCGGGCTGGGCAGGTTGGCCGGTGGGCGGCTTGCCTGGAAGGGAGCGCCGATCGCGAGCGACCTGGCGGCGCATCGGGCGCGGGTACATTACGTCGGCCATCTGGATGGCGTGCGGCCGGCCCTGACCGTGGCGGAAACCCTGAGCTTCTGGTGCGGTCTCGCCGATCGGCCACGGACCCACCTGGGCGAGGCGCTGGACGTCGTGGGGCTGGGCGCCTTGAGCGACACGCCGTGCCGGTTCCTGTCCTCCGGCCAGCGGCGGCGGCTGGCGCTGGCCCGGCTGGCGGCGTGGCATGCGCCGCTCTGGCTGCTGGACGAGCCCGGTACGGGCCTCGACGACGCGGCCCTCGCCGCTTTGGCCGGGTTGATCCGGCTCCACCGCTCGGCGGGTGGTGTCGTCGTGCTGTCGACCCATGGCGCCCTCGATCTCGACCGGCCGCGGTTCCTATCGCTTGCGGAGTTCCGGGATCGGGCGATGGTCCCGGCATGAGCGTGTTCCGGGCCGTCCTGCGCCGCGACCTCTCCTTGGCCATGCGCCAGGGCGGCGATGCCGTCATGGCCGTGCTGTTCTTCGTGCTGGCCGCCATCCTGTTCCCGTTCGGCGTCGGTCCCGAGGCGAGCGTGCTGGCGCGGATCGCCCCCGGCGTCGTCTGGGTCTGCGCCCTGCTGGCCGCGCTGCTGTCGCTCGACCGGCTGTTCCAGGCGGAATGGGAGGACGGCACGCTGGACCTGCTGGTGTTGTCGCCGCTGCCGCTCGAACTGATCGTGCTGGCGAAATGCCTCGCCCATTGGCTGGTCAGCGGCTTGCCGCTGGTGCTGGCCGCCCCGGTGGTGGCCCTGCTGCTGCAGATGGAGCCGACGGCGGTGCCGCGACTGGTTGTCGCACTGGCGCTCGGCACCCCCAGCCTCAGCCTCTTGGGCGGCATGGGGGCGGCGCTGTCGCTCGGCGCCAGACGCGGCGGCGTGCTCCTCGCCTTGCTGGTCCTGCCGCTCACCGTGCCGATCCTGATTTTCGGCGCCGCCGCGGTCGATGAAGCGCTTGCCGGCGGCGCGGTTCGCGCCCATTTTCTGGTCCTGGGTGCGTTCCTGGCGCTGGCCCTGCCGCTGTGCCCGCTCGCCGCCGCGGCAGCCCTGCGCCAGGCTGTCGAGTAGTGTGGCAGAGCGAGCCCTCGAACTGCGCCCCGATTTGCGCTAAGCAAGGCGGCCGCGAGGAGGCTGTTCGGCCATAATGCATCGTTTCGCCAATCCGACCCGGTTCATGCGTTTGAGCGGCGCGGTCCTGCCCTGGCTGACCGCGGCGACGATCGCTGCGTTGGCGATCGGCCTGGTCATGGCACTGGTCCTGGCGCCACCGGATTACCAGCAAGGCGAGACGGTGCGCATCATGTTCATCCATGTGCCCGCCGCCTGGATCGCCATGAGCGCCTATGGCTTGGTCGCGGGGGCGAGTGCCGCCGCCCTGATCTGGCGGCATCCGCTGGCCGAGATCGCCGCCCGATCCGCCGCCCCGCTGGGCGCCGGCTTCACCCTCGTCTGCCTGGTCACCGGTTCGCTCTGGGGGGCGCCGATGTGGGGGACCTGGTGGGTCTGGGACGCGCGGCTGACCTCGGTGCTGATCCTGTTCTTCCTCTATCTGGGCTACATGGCGCTCGGGCAGGCCTTCGACGATCCGGAGCGCGGCGGCCGGGCGGCATCGATCCTGGCGCTGGCCGGCTTCATCAATGTGCCGATCATCAAATACTCGGTCGATTGGTGGAACACGCTGCACCAGCCGGCCAGCGTCATGAGGATGGACGGCCCGGCGATCGATCCGGCGATCCTGGCGCCGCTGCTGGTCATGGCGCTGGCCTTCACCCTGTTGTTCGGCGTGCTGCTGCTGGTGCGCATGCGCACCGCGCTGAACGAACGCAAGATCCGCGCGCTGCGCCTCGCCGCCGCCACGCCGGAGGCGGCGTATGGCCGCCCCACCTCCCTCACCCCGCGCGAGGCGTGAACCTATGGGCGCGGATCTGTCGCATTGGCTGGAGATGGGCGGCTATGCCGTCTATGTCTGGTCGGCCTACGCGGTGGCGACCATCGTCATCCTCGCCATGGCACTTGCCAGCATCGGCCGCTATCGCACCAGCCGTCGCCTCTTGGCCGAGCTGCAAGCCGAGGGAGAGGGCGCCCATGACGCGTGAGCACCCATGACCCGCAAACGGAGGCGGCTCTACGCGGTGATCGCCGGGATGACCTGCCTGGCGGCGGCGGCGGGCCTCATTCTCAACGCGGCCGATGACAGCCTGGTCTTCTTCGTCAGCCCGAGCGACATCGCGGCGAAACCGCCGGCGCCGGGCCGCCGGCTGCGCATCGGCGGCTTGGTCGAGATGGCGAGCGTCAGCGCCAGCGAGGGCGGCAAGCGGATCGCGTTCAAGGTAACCGACGGGGCGCATGACCTGCCCGTGGTGTTCACCGGCATCCTGCCCAGCCTGTTCCGCGAGGGCCAGGGCGTCGTCGCCGAGGGCACCATCGGCAAGGACGGGATATTCGCGGCGACCAATGTCCTGGCCAAGCACGACGAGCGCTATATGCCGCCCGAAGTGGTCGACGCGTTGAAGAAATCCGGCCGCTGGCAGGAGGGTGCCACCGCCTCGGCCGCGGCGGCCCCGGCACTTGGGAACGCCAAACCATGATCGGCGAGGTCGGGCACTTCGCGCTGGTGCTGGCGCTGGTCGTGGCGGTGGTGCAGGCCGGCCTGCCGCTCGCCGGCGCCACGCGCGGCAATGCCGCCTGGATGGCGGTCGCCCGGCCGGCGGCGCTGCTGCAATTCGGCTGTGTCGCCCTGGCCTTCGCGGCGCTGATGCACGCCTATGTGACCTCGGATTTCTCGCTGCGCAACGTCGTCGAGAACAGCCATTCGGCCAAGCCGCTGCTCTATAAGATCACCGGGCTGTGGAGCAACCACGAGGGCTCGATGCTGCTCTGGGTGCTGATGCTGACCGGCTTCGGCGCCGCCGTGGCGCTGTTCGGTGAAAATTTGCCGATGGCGCTGAAGGCGCGCGTGTTGGCGGTGCAGGCGATGATCGGCGTGGGATTTCTGGGCTTCATCCTGTTCACGTCCAACCCGTTCGCCCGCGCCTTTCCGGTACCGCCCGACGGCCAGGGCTTGAACCCGATCCTGCAGGACCCCGGCTTGGCGTTTCATCCGCCGATGCTGTATCTGGGCTATGTCGGCTTTTCAATGGCGTTCTCCTTCGCGGTCGCGGCCTTGCTGGAAGGCCGCGTCGATGCCGCCTGGGCGCGCTGGGTGCGGCCCTGGACGTTGGTCGCCTGGTGCGCGCTGACGCTCGGCATCGCGCTGGGCAGCTGGTGGGCCTATTACGAGCTCGGCTGGGGCGGCTGGTGGGCCTGGGATCCGGTGGAGAACGCCTCGTTCATGCCCTGGCTGGCCGGTACGGCGCTGCTGCATTCGGCGATCGTCGCGGAGAAGCGCGACGCCTTGAAAAGCTGGACCATCCTGCTGGCGCTGGTGACCTTCGCCCTGTCGCTGATCGGCACCTTCCTGGTGCGTTCGGGCGTGCTCTCCTCGGTCCATGCCTTCGCGGTCGATCCGACGCGGGGTGCCTATATCCTGGGGCTGCTGGTCGTGGTGATCGGCGGCTCGCTGACGCTCTACGCCGTTCGGGCACCGGCGCTCAATCCGACCGGCCAGTTCGCGCCGATCAGCCGCGAGAGCGGGCTGGTGCTGAACAATCTGCTGTTGTCGACCGCCGCGCTGACCGTGTTCCTCGGCACGCTTTATCCATTGTTTCTCGACGCGGTGGGCGGCGGCAAGGTCTCCGTCGGCGCGCCGTATTATAACGCCACCTTCGTGCCGCTGATGGTGCCGCTGGTCGCGGTGATGGGCGTCGGGCCGCTGCTGAGCTGGAAGCGGGCCGATCTCGCCGGCGTCTTGCTGCGCCTTCGGCTGGCCGCCGGCCTCGCCGTCGCGGTGGCGGTCGGCACCTTATGGGGACACGTCGGTGGCGGCGGCTTCGCCGTGCTGGGTCTGGCATTGGCCGCCTGGCTGCTGGGCGCCACAGTGACCGAACTGGTCGAGCGATTGGGCTTGCGTCGCGGCGGGGTGGGCGGCGGTATTCTGGCGCGGGCGCGGCATCTGCCCCGATCGGCCTGGGGCATGACGCTGGCCCATGCCGGCCTCGCCGTGTCGATCGCCGGCATCAGCGTCTCGGCGGGCGGCCAGGTCGAGCATATCGCCGCGATGCATCCGGGCGACCAGGCGGAGGTCGCAGGCTATGTCTGGCGGTTCGACGGTACCGAGCCGGTCACCGGTCCGAACTACACCGCCGACCGGGCGCATTTCACGGTCAGCCGGAATGGCCGGTTCGTCGCCGAGCAAATGCCGGAGCTGCGCCGCTATCCGCTGCAGGGCATGACCGTCGCCGACGTCGCGATCCACACCAATGGGCTCGCCGATCTTTATGTCGTGCTGGGCGACAAGCGCGGCACGTCGCCCGAAGCGGCGCCGGATGCCGCCCAGGCCACGTCGGATTGGGTGGTGCGCATCTATTACAATCCGCTGGTGCCGTGGATCTGGTTCGGCGCCGGAATCATGGCGTTCGGCGGGATCGTTTCGCTAACGGATCGACGTCTGCGGATCGGTGCGCCGGTGCGGCGGCGGCATCCGGCCGGGGCGGCGGAGGCGGCCGGCGCATGAGACGCATCCTGACCATCCTGCCGATCGTCGCCTTCGCGGCCCTGGCCGGGGGGTTGGCCCTGGGGCTCGGCACCCAGCCGGACCGCCTGCCCTCGGCGCTGATCGATCAGCCGGTTCCGGTGTTCGGGCTGCCGCCGCTGGGCGCCAAGCCCGGACTGGCGCAAACCGATCTCGGCGGCCGCGTCATCCTGGTGAATTTCTTCGCCTCGTGGTGCGCGCCGTGCCGGCTGGAACAACCGGCGCTGGCGCAACTCGCCGCCAGCGGGCGCGTCCCGGTCTACGGCATCGACTATAAGGACAAGCCGGAAGACGCGCTGCGCTGGCTGACCAGCCTGGGCGACCCTTATGGCCGCATCGGCATCGACCGGGACGGCAGGGTGGCGATCGATTGGGGCGTCTATGGCGTGCCGGAGACCTATCTGATCGACCGCGCCGGCCGCGTCCGCTACCGCTATGCTGGGCCCGTCACCGCCCAAATCCTGACCGACGAGATCCTGCCCCGGATCGCGGCGCTGGAGCGCTCATGAGACGGCTACACGCCCTCTTGCCGGCGCTGATCGTCGCCCTCGCCATGACTGCTGGCCCGGCCCGGGCGGTGCTGCCGGATGAGCGCCTGGCCGATCCGGTGCTGGAGGCCCGCGCCCGGAGCTTGGGCCAGGAGCTGCGCTGCCTGGTCTGCCAGAACGAGACAATCGACGACAGCAACGCGGACCTCGCCCATGACCTGCGCGTGCTGGTCCGCCAGCGCCTGACAGCCGGCGACACGGACCCGCAGGTGCTGGCCTATCTGCAGCGGCGCTACGGCGATTTCGTGCTGCTACGGCCACCGATGAAGCCGGTCACCTGGCTGCTCTGGTTCGGGCCGGCCGGCCTGTTGATCGGCGGCTTGGGATATCTGGTGCTGGCCGCGCGCCGGCGGGGGGCGCCCGAGCCGATGCCGCTGACGGCGGGCGAGCAGCGGCGGCTCGATGCGCTGCTCGCGGAAGCTCCCGCGCAACGGCCTGCCAACCATTAGGCTGTCATGATTCTCTGGGTGATTTTCGGGGCGCTGACGGCGCTGGTGGTCGGGCTGCTGGTCCGGCCCTTGGTTGTGGGAGCACCCGCCGACCGGGCGCGGGCCGACTACGATCTCGCGGTCTATCGCGACCAATTGGCGGAGGTCGAGCGCGACCGCGACCGCGGCGTGCTGAGCGACCGGGAGGTCGCCGCCGCCCGCCTGGAAATCCAGCGCCGCATGCTGGCGGCCGCGCGACCGGAAGCGGAGATCGAGGCCGAACCGAAAGCGGCGCGCCGACGGAGCGGCGGCATCGCCGCGCAGCTCGTGCTGTTCGCCTCGCCGGTCGCCGCCCTCGGCGTCTATCTGCTGCTGGGTTCCCCCAATGCCCGGGATGCGCCCCTGGCCGGGCGCGGCGCGGAGCGCGCGGTGCTGGCGCCGGACGGGACGCTGGACCCGGCCAAGGTCGCCGCCGTGCTGGAACAGCGGCTGGCCGCGGCGCCGGACAGCCTGGAAGGCTGGGTGCTGCTGGCGCGGGCCGATGGGTCGCTGAACCGCTGGGACGCGGCGGGGGAGGCGTATCGCCGCGCCCTGGCCCTGGCACCGGGCCGCCCGGATATCCTGGAGGATTACGGCGCCATGCTGGTCGCGGCGGCCGATGGCAAGGTCACTGATCAGGCGCGCGACGTCTTGAGCCAGGCGGCGGCCGATCGGACGCGCTATCGGGCACGCTATTACCTCGCCCTCGGCGACGCCCAGGCCGGCCGGTTGGATGGGGCAATCGCGGCCTGGCAGGCCATGCTCGCCGAAACGCCGTCCCAGGCCCCCTGGCGCGCGACCCTGGAAGCGGCGATCGTGGAGGCGACACGCCGCCGCGCCGGAGGCGCGCTAGCTAGCGCCCCAGCGGGCGTGCCCGCCCAACCGGCATCGGGGCCGGAGAGTGCCGGAGGCGCCGCCATCGCCGCCTTGCCGCCGGCCGAACGCCTGACGGCGATCCGTGGGATGGTGGAAGGCCTGGCGCAACGGCTGAAAGCCAATCCGGATGACGGGCAGGGCTGGCAGCGTCTCGGCCGCGCCTATGAGGTACTGGGCGAACCCGCCAAGGCGGTCGACGCCCTGCGCCAAGCGCTAGCGCTGGATCCGCGTCAACCGGAGGTGCTGTGGTCGCTGGGCCGGTTGGAGGCGGCATCGGGGCAGCCCGGCCTGGCACGCACCCATTGGCAGCAATTGCTGAGCGTTCTGGCGCCGAACGACCCTAGATACACCGAGACCCAGCGGGCAATCGCCGAACTGCCCGCCCAGCCCTAGGTTAGGCTTAGAGACCGTTTGAGAACACGGTCTCTTAGGCCTTGCTAATCGATGCGGCTTTTGGCCCGGCCGCGTGATTGGATGACCGCGGCGAGATCGGGCCAGCCATAGGCGATCGCCTCGACCTCGCTGCGGCCCATGGTCAGGCGGCGGCGGGCGACCGGCTTGCCGCCGACCCGCTCGTAGAAGAACCGGGCCGGATTATCGGCCAGCACCCAGATCGCCGCCGAATAAAGGCCGGAGCGGACCAACCGGGCGAACAAGGCCAGCAGCACCTGGCGGCCCATGCCGCGGCCCTGGTAATCGACATCGACGTAGAGCGTGAACACCTCGCCGGCGAAGGCGAGATCCTGGTCGCGCTGCGGGCCGCAGCTGCCGAATGCCAGCACCCGCCCCGGCTCCCCGGCGGCACCCTCGACCGCGACCACCGTATCGCCGGGACGCCGGCTGATGAAACGGGACCAGACCAGGGCGCGTTGCCGTTCGGAGAGGCCGACCAGCAGATGATCGGGCAAGACCCCCGCATAGGTCGCCTGCCAGGTCTCGACATCGACGCGGGCGACCGACTGGACGTCGGCGATGGTAGCGGGTCGAACCGAAAGCATGCTGCTTCATCCCCCTTCGGTGGTCGGAAGCAAGCATGCCGTGGATTCGACGATTTGCCATGCGGCAAATTTGCCGCGAGGGAGATTTCTTCGTGGAATAAACGACCGGCATCCCAAGGACGTCAGCCTGCCGGTCCTCGATACGATCCTTCGCTAAGCGGCCGCCTGCGCTAAAAGGCCGTCACCGACGGCGATAGCGGAACATGAAGAATTCGACGGATTCCTGAACCTGCCGGGCGATCGCGTCGGTAGGGGGGCGGTAAGCCGGATCGACCAGGCAATTCATATGCAGGTCGCTTTTCACCAGACTGAGGAATTGGCCGGCCGCCCGCCGGGGATCGTCGAGTTCCAGAACGCCCGCCGCCGCCGCGCGCGCGAGGATCGCCTCGACGCAGCCGATCAGCTCCTCCCGGCCGGCCCCCATGACGGTCTTGGCCAGATCGGGAAACCGCAGGCTTTCCGAGACCGTCACCCGGAAAAACGTCACCGCCGACGGGCTGATGACGTATTTCAGGAATCGCGTACCGACATCCGTCAGCGTCGTCTCGATATCGGCGTCGCTTCGCACCGTGATCGCGCCGATGGTCAGGCCAAACCGCTCGCGCTCGCGCTTCATGACCGCGGCGAACAGCACGTCCTTGCTGGCGAAATAGACATAGAGCGTCGCCTTGGAAACGCCGGCGCGCTTCGCCACCGCATCCATGCTGGTATCGTTGAGGCCATCCCGCATGAATGCCTCCCGCGCGGCCGCCAGGATCTTGGCGACCTTGCTACTGGGATCTTCAAGGGGATCGGCTGCGTGTTCGTCGGCCACGGCGGGGCATCCAGATAAAACTAAACCGTTCAGTTTACCGTAGACAGATTCACCTCACCGGTCTATGAAAACATTCACATCTCACCAGTTCAGTTTTCTCACCGATCCACCGCGAGCAAGCTCTTGTCGTTATCGCCGAGCGCCGCGGGCAAAGGATTGGCGCAGTCGGGAAGGATCATGAATGGCAATGACGAACGCCGATGCCGCGAACGGCGGCGGGCGCAGCTACCGCGCGCCCATCGTCTTCTTGATCATCGTCATCGCCGTGATCATCGGCGGCGTCTGGTATTACCTTAAGACCGCCGGCACCGAATCCACCGACGATGCCTATACCGACGGCCGCGCGATCACCATCGCGCCCAAGATCGCCGGCTATGTGACGGCGCTCGACGTCAATGACAATCAGCGGGTCAAAGCTGGCGACGTGCTGCTGGAAATCGATCCGCGCGACTATACCGTGGCCCGCGACAAGGCGGCGGCGGCGCTTGCCCTCGCCAAGGCGCAGCTCGCCGCCGCGCGTGCCACCCTGGAGATCGCCAAGACCAGTTACCCGGCAAAGCTGGCATCGGCGGTGGCGCAACGGGATTCGGCCAAGGCGACGCTGGCCAAGGCGACCGCCGATCTGGAGCGCCAGCGCGCCGTCGACACGCGGGCCACCACCCAGCAGCAGATCGACGCGGCGAAAGCCAGCGAGCGCAACGCGGCGGCGACACTGGCGGATAACGAGGCGCAGGTTCGCATCGCCATGCTGGTGCCGGAAAACATCGCCAATACCGAGGCACAGGCGAGCCAAGCCGAGGCCCAGCTGGCACAGGCCCAGACGGATCTCGACCAGGCCGAACTGAACCTATCCTACACCATGGTCGTCGCGCCCCAGGATGGCTGGGTGACCAAGCGCAATGTGGAGCTGGGCACCTATCTGCCGGTCGGCCAATCGGTCTTCTCGCTGGTATCGCCGGAGGTCTGGGTCACCGCCAATTTCAAGGAATCCCAACTGACCCACATGCGGCCGGGCCAGTCGGTCAAGATCACCGTCGACGCCTATCCGCAGCTTAAGCTGAGCGGCAAGGTGGACAGCGTGCAGATGGGATCCGGCTCGCGCTTCAGCGCCTTTCCGGCCGAGAACGCGACCGGCAACTACGTGAAGATCGTGCAGCGCGTGCCGGTCAAGATCGTCATCGATCACGGCCTGGACCCCAGCTTTCCCTTGCCGATCGGTCTCTCGGTCGAACCGACGGTCGACCTCAAATGAGCGTCGCCAACGGCGAGAGTGCGGCCGCCCGCGCGGCGTGGCGGCCCGCATCCAACCCATGGATCATCGCCGTCGTGGTGACGTCGGCCGCGTTCATGGAAGTGCTCGACACGACGATCGTCAACGTGGCGCTGCCGCATATCGCCGGCAGCCTGTCCGCCGGCGCCGATGAGGCGACCTGGACGCTGACCTCCTATCTGGTGGCGAACGGCATCGTGCTGCCGATTTCCGGCTGGCTCGGCAGCGTGCTCGGTCGCAAGCGGTATTTCCTGATCTGCATCGGCATGTTCACGGTCTGCTCGCTGCTCTGCGGCGTCGCGACCAGCCTCGGCCAGCTGATCGTGTTCCGCGTGCTGCAAGGCTTTTTCGGCGGCGGGCTGCAGCCCAATCAGCAATCGATCGTGCTCGACACCTTCGAGCCGTCGAAGCGCGGCAAGGCCTTCGCCATCACCGCGATCGCCACCATCGTCGCCCCCGTGCTGGGGCCGACCCTGGGCGGCATCATCACCGACAATCTCAGCTGGCGCTGGATCTTTCTGTTGAATGTCCCGGTCGGCATCATGGCCTTCGCGGCCGTGATGCGCTTTGTCGAGGATCCGCCCTGGGCCAAAGCCGCGAGCCGGGCGGGCGGCCTGCATGTGGACTATATCGGCCTCGGCCTGATCGCCCTCGGCCTTGGCTGCCTACAGCTGGTGCTCGACCGCGGCGAGGACGACGACTGGTTCAGCTCGCCCTTCATCCGCACTTTCGCGGTGATGGCCCTGCTTGGCTTGTCGGGTGCCGTCGCCTGGCTGCTCTACACCGATAAACCGATCGTCAATCTGCGCGCCCTCGCCGATCGCAACTTCGCGCTCGGCACACTGATGATCTTCCTGATGGCGGTGCTGCTGTATTCGACCGCCGTGCTGATCCCGCAATTGGCGCAGCAGCAGATCGGCTATACCGCGACACTCGCCGGGTTGCTGCTGTCGCCGGGCGGCCTGGTCGTGATCTGCCTGATACCGCTGGTCGGCCGGCTGATGCCGAAAGTCCAGACGCGCTTTCTGATCGCCTTCGGCTTCGCCTCGATGGGAGCGGCCATGCTGTTCGCCGGCACCTTGACGCCGCAGATCGATTTCACCCGGCTCGCCCTGCTGCGCGCTTCGCAAATGGTCGGCTTGGCCTTCCTGTTCGTGCCGATCAGCACGATCGCCTATTCGACGCTGAAGCCCGAGCTCAACCGCGACGCGGCGTCGCTCTATACCATGTTCCGCAACATCGCGGGCTCGGTCGGCATCTCGATCGCGACCGCGCTGATCACCGAACGGGGCCAGGTCCACATGGCCCATCTGAGCAGCCATTTGACGGTGTTCGATCAGCCCTACAACAACACCTTGGCGCGGACGACGACGGCGCTCGGCGCGCAGGGCTTGGCGCCGCTCGACGCCGCCCGGCGGGCCAGCGGGTTTATCTATCAGACCCTGGTCGGGCAATCGGCGCTGCTGGGCTATATCGACGTCTTCCGGCTCGGCGCCGGGATCTGCTTCCTGGTCGTCCCCCTAACCTTCCTGTTCGCCGCGACCAAAGCGTCCGGCGGCCCAGCAGCTGGCGGACATTGAGCATGCGCGCTTTTTCTCTTCGCCTCGTCATCACCAAGCGGCCTGTGCTGGCTCTGCTGGCGGCCCTGGCCGGCTGCACGGTCGGCCCGGACTATCACCCGCCGGCCACGACCGCCCCGGACCAATGGGCCGGCGCCAAGTCGGGCGCCATCGATACGACGGCCACCGCCGAATTGGATCATTGGTGGGCGGGGTTCAACGATCCGGTGCTGAACGATCTGGTCGAACGGGCGATCGCCGCCAATTACGATCTGAAGCTCGCCACCGAACGGGTCGTCCAAGCCCGCGCCGAGCGCGACGTATCGGCCGCCGGGTTCTACCCATCGGTCTCGCTGCAACCGAACGCCACCCGCAACCGCAGCAGCACCGCGCTGAAATTCCCGCCTTATGGCGGCGTCTACAACACCTACCAGGCAGGCTTCGATGCATCCTGGGAGATCGACATCTTCGGCGGCACCCGCCGGTCGGTCGAAGCGGCGGACGCGGCGATCGGCGCCAGCATCGAAGATCGCCGCGCCATGCTGGTCAGCCTGCTGGGCGATCTCGGGACGGATTACGCGGCACTGCGGGCGGCGCAAGCGCGGCTCGCCATCGCCCAGCGCAACATCACGGCCGAGCAGGACGCGCTGTCGCTTACCCAGCAGAAATTCAGCCAAGGTCTCGGCAACGAGTTGGATGTGGCGCAGGCCCGCGCGCAATTGGAAACATTGCGCGCCGTGGTGCCGCAATTGCAGACCACGGCCGCGGTCCAGGCGCACGCCATCGCCGTGCTGATCGGCCGGGTACCGAGCGAGGTCGAGGCGGAGCTGTCGAAGCCGGGCGCCCTGCCGCCGTCGCCGCCCGTGCTGCCGGCGACGACCCCTTCATCCGTCGTCCGGAACCGCCCGGACATCCGCGAAGCGGAACGCAATCTCGCCGGGGCGAACGCCAAGATCGGCGTCGCGGTGGCACAACTCTTTCCCACTTTCTCGTTGAGCCCAACCATCGGCGTCGGCGCCGGTTCGCTGAATAAATTGCTGACCAGCGGCGCACTGCAATGGGGCTTCGGCCCGAGCGTGTCGGTGCCGATTTTCCAAGGCGGCAAGCTCGACGCCAATGTCCGAGAGGCCCGATCGGTCGCCGAACAGAACCGCCTGACCTATGAGAAGACCGTGCTGACGGCGTTTCAGGAGGTCGAGGACGCGCTGGTCTCGTATACCTCGGAGCGCCAGCGGCACGACAACCTCGCCCGGGCGCTGGAAGCCAACCAACTGGCGCTGCGCCGCTCGACCGAGCTTTATCGCGGCGGGATCGGCGACTTCCTGGCGGTGCTGGACAGCGAGCGCAATCTCTATTCGGCCGAAGACAGCGTGGCGCAAAGCGACCTCGCGATCGTGCAGCAGACCGTGGCGCTGTACAAGGCGATGGGCGGCGGCTGGCAGGAGCTGGACCCGCAACCACCGGCCGTCGCGACGCAATAGCCGAGCCGAGTCCAGCCGGGCCGAATCCAGCCGGGCCGAGCCCGGCTTGGGGGCTTTACGGGCGGAGCATGCCGACGATGTCCTTGACCTCGGCGAGATGCGGCGCCGCGATCGCGTTGGCCCGCTCGCCGCCGGCCTTCAAGATACCGTCGATGTAGCCGGGTTCGGCCATCAGGCGATGGTATTCCGTGGCGATCGGTGCCATGACGCCGATGACGGTCTCGGCCAGGGCTTCCTTGAAGATCGAAAACGACTGGCCGGCGAAGCGGCCGACCGCCTGGGGCAGCTCCGTGTCGGTCAGCGCGGCGTAGATGCCCAGCAGGTTATCCGCCTCCGGCCGATCGGCGAGGCCCTCGACGCTGTCCGGCAGGGGTGCCGGATCGGTCTTGGCCTTGCGGATCTTGAGCGCGATCGCCTCGGCGTCGTCGACCATGTTGATCCGCGAATACTCCGAGACATCCGATTTCGACATCTTCTTGGTGCCGTCGCGCAGGCTCATGACCCGCGTCGCCGGACCCTGGATCACCGGTTCGGGGAGCGGAAAATACTCGACGCCGAACTGCCGGTTGAACGCGCCGGCGATGTCGCGGGCCAATTCCAAATGCTGCTTCTGGTCTTCGCCGACCGGCACATGGGTCGCCTTGTACAGCAGGATGTCGGCGGCCATCAGCACCGGATAGCTATAGAGGCCGAGGCCGGCCATATCACGCTGCTTGCCCGCCTTGTCCTTGAATTGGGTCATCCGGTTGAGCCAGCCGAGCGGCGTCAAGCAGCCGAGGATCCAACCGAGTTCCGCATGCGCCGAGACCAGGCTCTGGTTGAAGATCACGCAGCGGGCGGGATCGATGCCGGCGGCGATATAGAGCGCCGCCACCTCGCGCGTGCTCTGGCGCAGCTCGGCCGGATTCTGCGGCTGGGTGATGGCATGCAGATCGACGATGCAGAAGACGCAGTCGAAATCCCGCTGCAGCCGCACCCAATTGCGCACGGCCCCCAGGTAGTTGCCCAGATGCAGATTGCCGGTCGGCTGGATGCCCGAGAAAATGCGGTTCATGATACCCGAAGCTGCTGAGGTGAGGAGAGGTGAGGGTTATCCCTTCGCCCGGTGGTCAGGGTCAAGTCGGCCGTCAGGGTCACGCCGGTTGGCGACGAACCAATCGGGCGAGCTCACGCCAGTCGCCTGCCCCGGATACCAGGGCCAGCAGCGCGAAGCCGCCGAGGCCAAGGGCGATCAGGCCCGCCAGCGCCGTCACGCGGAACACCAGCGGTCCGCCATGCAGGATCGGCCACAGCCACCCCATGGCGGCCAGCAGCACCAGCCCCATGCCGATCGCCGAGGCCGCCACCCGGGGCACCCGCCGGCGGAAGCGGCCATCGAGCACCAGATGGCCGCGCCGATGCATCAGCCAGATCAGCTGCAGCGCGTTGACCCAGCCGGCGATGGTCGTCGCCAGCGCGTTGCCGACATGGGCGAGGGGCAGCGCCAAGGCGAGGGTCAGCACGATGTTGACGACCAGCGACACGAGGGCCGCCCGCACCGGCGTGCGCACGTCATGCCGGGCGTAGAAGCCGGGGGCGAGCACCTTGACCAGCACGAAGGCCGGCAGGCCGACCGCGTAGGCGGAGAGGGCCGCGGCGGTACCCGCCGTCTCCACCGATCCGAAATTGCCGCGCTGGAACAGCACCGCCAGGATCGGATCGGCGATGACACCCAGCGCGATGGCGGCCGGCAGAGTCAGCAGCAAGGCCAGCTCCAAGCCGCGATTGAGCGTGTGATTGGCGGCCTTCTCGTCGCCGGCGCGAAGCTGGCGCGACAGGGTCGGCACGATCGCCGTGGCGACGGCGATGCCGACCACGCCGAGCGGCAGTTGATTGAGCCGGTCGGCGTAATAGAGATAGGCGACCGAGCCCGCCGGCAGGAAGGTCGCGACACCGGTCGAGACCAGCAGATTGACCTGGCTCATCCCCGCCCCCAGCGTCGCCGGCAGCATCTGGGTCAGGAGCTTGCGCACCGCCGGCGTCAGGCGCGGCCGGGGCAGGCGCATGACCAGGCCCGCCCGCGCGCAAGACACCATCAGCCAGATGAATTGCGCGAGGCCGGCAAGCGAGATCGCCAGTGCCTGGATACGGCCGCTGGTGCCGGTCGCCTCGATCGAGGCGACGCCACCGGTACAGGTATCGCCGATGTGACAGCCGAGCAGCAAGCCACCGATCAGGAACAGGTTCAGCAGGACCGGCGTCGCCGCCGCCGCGGCGAATTTGCCGAAGGAATTCAGCACCCCGCCCAGCAGGGTCACGAGCGAGATGAACAGGAGATAGGGAAAGGTGATGCGGGTGAGCTCGATGGTATAGGCGAGCTTCGCCGGATCGCCGGAGAAGCCGGGGGCGATCAGGTAGATCACCCAAGGCATCAGCGCCTCCGCCAAGGCCAGCATCAGCAGCAGGACGACCAGCAGCACCGCGAGGATCCGTTCGGCGAAGGCCTGGGCGGCTTCCCGCCCCTCGGCCTCGACCATGCCGGCGAAGGTCGGCACGAAGGCGACGCTGAAGGCGCCCTCGGCGAAGAGCGAGCGGAACATGTTGGGCAGGCGCTGGGCGATGAACAACGCCTCCGCGACCGGGCCGGCGCCCAGCACCGAGGCGGTCAGCATATCGCGGATGAAGGCCAATACCCGGCTGATCATGGTATAGCCACCGATGGTGGCCGCGGCGCGCAGAAGGCTCATGGGGCCGAGATGTAGCCGAAGCGGACCGCCAAGGGAAAGCCAACCAGAGGAACGACGCGAATGACTGGATGCCGGATCGGAATCATGGGCTGCGGCGGACGGATGGGAAAGCTGCTGATCGCCGAGGTCCTGGCGACGCCGGGCGCCGTCCTGGCCGGCGGGACCACATCCTCGGCCGCCGGCCGGGATCTGGGGGAGATCGCCGGATTGCCGCCGGCCGGCATCGTCGGTACCGCCGATGCGGAAGCCGTGATCGCCGCGTCCGATGTGGTGATCGATTTCACGGCCCCAGCGGTGGCCGCCCGGCACGCGATCCTGGCCGCGAGCCACGGCACCGCCTTGGTCATCGGCACCACCGGCCTGGATGCCGCCGCGACCTCGGCGATCGAAGCGGCGGCGGCGGCGGTCGCGGTGATCGCGGCGCCGAATATGAGCCTGGGGGTCAACCTGCTGCTCGGCTTGGTCGAGCAGGTCGCCCGGCGGCTCGATGCCGGCTACGACATCGAGATCGTCGAGACGCATCATCGCCACAAGGTCGACGCGCCCTCCGGCACGGCATTGGGGCTGGGCAAGGCGGCGGCGGCCGGGCGCGGCGTCGAGCTCGATGCCGTGGCGATCCGCAGCCGTGACGGCCATACCGGACCGCGCCCGGCCGGCTCGATCGGCTTCGCGGCGCTGCGCGGCGGCGATATCGTCGGTGACCATACGGTGATGTTCGCCGGCGAGGGCGAGCGGCTGGAACTGACCCACCGCGCGGGCGACCGGCGCATCTATGCGCGCGGCGCCGTGCGCGCGGCCTTGTGGACGATGGAGCGGCCGGCCGGACTCTATGGCATGCGCGACGTGCTGGGGCTTTAGATTTGGATCACACCTGGGTCAGCTGGGCCTTATAGCGGGCGAGGGCGGCTTGCAGGTCGCCGGCCAGTACCCGGCGTTCGTCCGCGGACAGGAAGCCGGCGACCGCGAGTGAGCGGCCGTGGGAGGTCAATACCAATCGGTTGCCGTCGGCGCCGGTGTCGATCAGCTGGACGCGCAGCCAGAACGGCTGGAACGTCCAGAACCGCCGCTCGCCGCGCACGCTGATGCGTTCGATGGTCAGGCTGTCGCCCGTGAGGCGCAGCGTCTCGCGCATCCGGCCGCTGCGGTAGTTCAGCCGGAATGCGCCGTAGAGCAACAGGACGTCGAGCCCGAAGAAGCCGGTTACCGGCCAGGCCCCCATCAGCACGAAACCCACACCCGCGCAAAAACTGACCACCGCCACCAGCAGCATGAAGCCGAAGAATCCGGCCGGCGGCAGGCTGCGATGCGGCCGCAAACTCGCCTCGAACAGGACGGGCGGCTCGGGCTGGGTTTCCGGGACGGGTTCGGTCATCACCCTTAACGATAGGCATCGCCGCGCGTGCCGGTAAAGCTTCCATCTGGTCGCAGACCGGAGTTCAAGGCGCCAGATCAAGGCGCTCAGGGTTCAAGGCGCTGGCCCCCGCGGCAGCGGCTCTCTAGGATCGCCCGATCATGACCAAAGCCGAGATCGACGAATTCTTCCGCCGGTTGGCCGAGCGCCTGCCCGAACCCAAGACCGAGCTGGAATACCTCAACCCATTCACCCTGCTGGTCGCCGTCGTGCTGTCGGCGCAGGCGACCGATGTCGGCGTCAACCGGGCGACCCGCCGGTTGTTCGAGACGGTCGACACGCCGGCCAAGATGCTGGCCCTGGGCGAGGCAGCCCTGATCGAGCACATCAAGTCGATCGGCCTGTTCAAGACCAAGGCGAAGAACGTCATCGCGCTGAGCCAATTGCTGCTCGATCGGCATGGCGGCGAGGTGCCGGCCGATCGAGACGCGTTGGAGGCCCTGCCGGGCGTTGGCCGGAAGACCGCCAATGTGGTGCTGAACGTGGTGTTCGGCGAAGCGACGATCGCCGTCGATACGCATATCTTCCGCGTCGGCAACCGGACGGGCATCGCGCCGGGGAAGACGCCGCGCGCCGTCGAGGACAAGCTGATGAAGCACGTGCCGAGCGAATGGCGCATGGGCGCGCATCACTGGCTGATCCTGCACGGCCGCTATACCTGCAAGGCGCGCAAGCCGGAGTGTCCGACCTGCGTGGTGCGCGACCTGTGCCGCTATAAGGCGAAGACGGCGCCGAGGCCGTCGATCACCGCGGCCTCGCCGGTCGACGAGGCCATCCAGGCGGATGCGGCGTTAACTACGCGCCTCGGTGGTGACCGGCCGAGGCGGCGTGGCTAGCCCCGGAAAGCAGGCGTTTTCGGCGATCTTGATCAGGCCACGGCTATGCGTCGCGGCGTAGCTTACCCGCATGTCCGAGCCTTCCGGGTAGAAGAACACGTCCAGCACGCAGCTCGCGGAGCGGTATTGCCAGATCTCGGCCGGGGGATCGGCGCGGGTGAAATCCGGCTGGCCGAAGGTCGCGGTCAGATCGTCCCGAGTGAGGTTAACGAGGGCCGCGACCTTGGCCGCGACATCACGGGACGCGGCCGACGCCACAGGTGACGGCAACGCCGCCCGGGCCTGACTGGTCGGAAGCGGGCCGGTCGGAGATGGGGCGGTCGCCATGTCCGGCCGGGTCGATGCCGTGGTCGATACGGGTCCCGGCACCGTGCCGCAGGCAGCCAACCAGCCCGCCAGGACGACGGTGATCACAACCCCGAAAAGACCCCTGAGCGACCGACGGGCAACCGTGAATTGCCGCACCGCATACACTTGACGAAGCCCATCGGTTCCCCCCGGAACCCTGGCCATCTGACCGCACACTCCCCCAGCAACGAGGCTTGATACTGCCCAATCATCCTATCGCAACGCAACAAGGTTAAGGGCCCGTTAGCGCCGCATCGATTGATTTCCCCAGGGGCAGGTTTTTTTGGGACGAACCGCCCCGGCCTGTCCGGGGCCGGTTCGTCCCAAACACGGTGACGCGGGTCTAATTCACCCGTGCCGGGTGCAGGTCGCTGCGTTCCAGCGGCGCCCGATCGCCGAGAACCGGCCGAATGGTCTCGACCGGATGGCCGATTTCGTCGGTCATCGCCACCGATTGGATGTCGCCGGAAATCTGGCCGCCGCATTCGATCTCGATCTGACCATAGCGGATGGTGCCGACCACCTTGCCGGTCGACCGGATGAGCAGCCGCTTGCGCACGGTGAGCTCGCCATCGAAGCGACCGCGGATCTCCGCTTCCTCGATCGAGGCCGAGCCCTTGAACAGGCCCGATTCGGCGATGTCGATATCCCGGCAATTCGCCAGATTGGCTTCGACACTGCCTTCGACGACAAGGCGGTCGCAGGCGGTGATTTCGCCGGACAGCGAGATTTCACGGCCGACGATCAGCTGCCGGGTGGAGGCCTCGTTCTGCCGCGACGGGGTGGGCGACGCAGCGGGAGGGGCCGGGGCGAAGGAAGTCGATGTATCAGTCATTCGACGGGGCAACTCCATTGAGCGGGAAGGATCGCCGCCGGCGCGCGGCGGAATGGAAAGATCGCCACCGGCGCGGGGTGGCATCGCGGGCAGACGCGTCGGCATGTTCGGCGGAGCGATCGGCGAACTGCCCGACAAGGCGGCCCGGGCGGTGGTTTTCGACGGTGGAACGCCTAGCAAGGCATCTTTCGTCTCTGCCTCTGGCCTGGCGTCGTCGCCTTCGGTCTTTTTACGGCGGAACATCTAAAAATCCCCAATAGTTGGCGGTTGTGGTTGGCGGTAGCGGAGCTTGGTAGTCGCCGATACGGGACGCCTCGAGCGGTTCGGCAGTTGGGTGGCGTCACGCTGGTGGGGCCGTGCCACGCCCCACCTCAAGATACGGCCCGGTTCCGCAACGCGCGGGGACCGGCCGATGTGTCATCCCTCAGTCGCTCCACCAAATGCACGACCACGGCGATCGACACGAGCGGTGCTATCAGGTTGACCAGCGGGATGGTGAACAATCCGACGAAGATCATGCCGGAGATCACAAAGACGAACCGATGCGCTTGCCACAAGGCCCGCGCCTCCCCCTGCCCCAACCGTCGCAAAGCGACCAAATCAAAGTTCTCTCGGCTGAGAAGATAACCGTTCAACACACTGAAAACCAAGTAGTTTATACCTGGAAACAGCAGGTAGAACGGAAGCGCCGCAATATTCGTAATCAGACTGAGGCCCACGAGGCGCAGGCCGCTGCCGAGCACCACCCGCCATGATGGGCCAGGCGGTTCGCCAAGCCAAGGGTAGTGGCGGTGTTCGACCGCCCGAATGATGCTTTCGGCATAGCAGCCGAGGATCATCGTCGCCACGGCGGGGAACAGCAGCCAGGCCAGCACCAGGCTGGCGACGCCGCCCAACACCTGGACCAGCCAGTCGAGCCATTGATTCGCCCCGAGATTGGTCTCGATCAAGGCACCGATACCGACCCACAAGGCGACGAAGACGACCACCGACCAGAACAGGCTGGCGATCACCAACCGACGGAATTCGGGGGTCGGTAACTGACCGAAAGTGAGCGTGAAGGCTGTGAGCAATTTGGGGCGACAACTCCAGTTGCGTGAACGAGGGGGCGAGGCCGCGGGGCGATGGGACGGCGCGGCGGGGCGGGATACCAATCCGGACATGGTACCCCTGCGCCGGGTTTGGTTGCCAGGACAACCGAAATTCCTATACTGCACCGCAGCGTCACTGGCCGGAGGGTTGTCAACCCGGGCCGGTGGGCTTTGTCACATGCTTATAGACCCTAGGATTACCGCACCCATGGCGATCGCCCCTCTGGACGTCGTCGGCATTGGCAATGCCATCGTCGACATCATTGCCCATGCCGATGACGCGTTCATCGCCCGACAGGGCATGACCAAGGGGGCCATGACGCTGATCGACGCGGCGCGCGCCGAGGAAGTTTACGCGGCGATGGGTCCGGGCCTGGAGATGTCGGGCGGCTCCGCCGGCAACACGATCGCCGGCGTCGCCTTGCTGGGCGGCAGTGCCGGCTATATCGGCAAGGTGCGCGACGACCAGCTGGGTGCCGTGTTCCGCCACGACCTCACGAGTTTGGGCGTGCGCTTCACCACGGCGCCGCTGACCAGCGGGCTGCCGACCGCGCGGTCGATGATCCTGGTGACGCCGGATGCCGAGCGGACCATGCATACCTTCCTGGGCGCCTGCGTCGAGCTGGGTCCGGAGGACGTCGATCCGGCGCTGATCCGCGATGCCCAGGTAACCTATCTCGAAGGTTATCTCTACGATCCGCCGCGCGCGCAGGAGGCTTTCGGCAGGGCCGCCGAGATCGCCCATAGCGCCGGCCGCCGGGTCAGCTTGAGCCTGTCCGACCCGTTCTGCGTCGGCCGGCATCGGCAGGCCTTCCGCAGCTTCATCGCCGGCCATGTGGATGTCTTGTTCGCCAACGAGGTGGAAATTCTGTCGCTGTTCGAGACGGATGACCTGGCCGTGGCGTTGGATGCCGTAAGCAGCCTCTGCGCGATCGCCGCCGTAACGCGCGGCGCCAAGGGTTCGGTCGTCGTCACCCCGGCCGAGCGGGTCGAAGTGCCGGCGGCGCCGGTCGCCCGGGTGGTCGACACCACCGGCGCCGGCGATCTTTACGCCGCGGGCTTTCTGCATGGCCTGACCACGGAACGGCCTTTGGCGACCTGCGCGCGGCTGGGTGGGGTATGCGCCGCGGAAGTCATCAGCCATTACGGCGCCCGCCCCGAGGCGTCCCTGAAGGATCTGGTGAAGGACCTGGTGGCGCACGCCGCCTGACGACTGTCGAGCCTCACGCCCCTAATCAACCGCCAGGCATGCCTGGCAGATCGTATCGAGACCGCCATGGACATCCGCAATATCGCCATCATCGCCCACGTCGACCACGGCAAGACAACGCTGGTCGACGCGCTGCTTCGGCAGAGCGGAACCTTCCGCGCCAATCAGCAGGTCGCCGAACGGGCGATGGATTCGAATGATCTGGAGCGCGAGCGCGGCATCACGATCCTGGCCAAATGCACCTCGGTGTTGTGGCACGATAGCCGGGTCAACATCGTCGACACCCCGGGCCACGCCGATTTCGGCGGCGAGGTCGAGCGCATCCTGAGTATGGTCAATGGCGTGGTCGTGCTGGTCGACGCGGCCGAAGGGCCGATGCCGCAAACCAAGTTCGTCGTCGCCAAGGCGCTGAAGCAGGGCCTGAAGCCAATCGTCGTGATCAACAAGGTGGATCGGCCGGATGCCCGGGTGCAGGAAGTGCACAACGAGGTGTTCGACCTGTTCGCCGCCCTCGACGCCACCGACGATCAGCTGGATTTCCCGACCCTGTTCGCCTCCGGCCGCAACGGCTGGGCCGCGACCAGCCTGGATGCCCCGCGCGAGGATCTGACGCCGCTGTTCGAACTGATCATCGCGCATGTCCCGCTGGCCGAGGGCGACGTGAACGCGCCGTTCTCGATGCTGGCGACCACGCTGGAGGCGGACCCCTATCTCGGCCGCGTCTTGACCGGCCGCGTCATGAGCGGCGTCGCCCGCCTCAATATGTCGGTCCGTTCGCTGAACCGCGATGGCGGCGTGATCGAGCAGGGCAGGCTCAGCAAGCTCCTGTCGTTCCGAGGGCTGGAGCGCGTCTCGATCGACGAGGCGGTGGCCGGCGACATCATCGCCGTCGCCGGGCTGACCGAGACGACGGTGGCCGATACCATCGCGGCCCCCGAGGTCACCATCCCGCTGCAATCGACGCCGATCGATCCGCCGACCCTGGCGATGACCTTCTCGGTGAATGACAGCCCGCTGGCCGGCCGCGAGGGCAGCAAGGTCACCTCGCGCATGATCGCCGAGCGGCTGATGCGCGAAGCCGAGGGCAATATCGCGATCCATGTCCGGGAAACCGCGGATAAGGACGCGATGGAGGTCGCCGGGCGCGGCGAATTGCAGCTGGGCGTGCTGATCGAGACCATGCGGCGCGAGGGTTACGAGCTGTCGATCTCCCGCCCGCGCGTGCTGTACAAGACCGAGAACGGTCAGCGGCTGGAGCCGATCGAGGAAGTGCAGATCGACGTCGACGAGGAATTTTCCGGCGTCGTCGTCGAGAAGATGAGCCTGCG
>DATMGU010000104.1:0-16848 GCA_035555315.1 Allostellaceae bacterium | reverse complement strand
CCAGATCTCGGCCAGCATCAGCGATGTCGGCCAATCGGTGGACCAGGCGAGCCAGGTCGCCGGCGAGGTCCGCGAGGCCGCCGAACTGATGGGCACCGAAGCCGATACCCTCAAGGGCGATGTCGCAGGCTTCCTCGGCGGCATCAGGGCGGCGTGAGGCAAAGCAATGCGTGCGCGCCGGTTCCGCCTCGCTTAATCTCGGCGCCATTCCAGGTTTCGCGGCGAGGATAGTCGACCATGCTCGAGTGCCAAAAGCACCTGTTCGCCCTCGATCCCGACATCACCTATCTGAATTCCGCATCGATCTCGGCCATACCGTTCGCGGTCGAGCAGGCGGGTGCCGCCGGTGTCGCCGTCAAGGTCAAACCATGGCGGCGCGACCTGGCCGCCGCCGATCGGGTCGTCGAGGAGACCCGGCAGGCGGCGGCCGATCTGATCGGTGCCCGCGCCGACGACATCGCGATCATCGGTGCCGTGAGCTATGGCATCGCCACGGTCTGCGCCAATACGCGCATGGCCCCCGGCGCGCGCATCCTGCTGCTGGATGGCGAACATTCCTCCCTGATCCTCTGCTGGTCGGCCTTCGCGCGCGACACCGGCGCGGTGCTCGACTTCGTGGCGCGGCCGGCCGATGGCGATTGGACGGCGGCGGTGCTGGAAGCCGTCGAGCGGCCGGGCGCGCCGCCGATCGGCATCGCCGCGCTGACGCCGCTGATCTGGAGCGACGGCGCATTGGTCGATCTCGCAGACATCGCGCCGGTGCTGCGCCGACGGGGCGTGCCGTTGTTGATCGATGCCACCCAGGCGGTCGGCGTGATGCCGATCGACGTCAAGCTGTTGCAGCCCGATTTCCTGGTCTTCCCCAGCTACAAATGGGTGCTGGGCCCGTATGGGCTGGCGTTTCTCTATGTCGCGCCGCACCGGCAATCCGGCCGGCCGCTGGAGGAGCATGCCGGCAACCGGCGCGGCGTCGACCTGCCGGGTGCCGGGCCGGTCGAGACGTTACCGTTCCTGGATGGCGCGCGCCGCTTCGACCGGGGCGAACGGGACAGCTTCATCACCATCCCCATGGTGCATGCGGGGCTACGACTGATCGCCACTTTCGGGCGGGATCGGATCGAGGAGCGGCTGCGCCATCTCACCGATCGCTTCGCCGATCGGATCGCCGACCTGCCCCTGCGCTTTCCGCCACGTCATGCACGGGTTCCCCATATCATCGGCCTGCGCTTCCCCGGAACCCTCCCCGAGGGGATCGTCGAGCGCATGGCAGCGGAGCGGATCTTCGTCAGCCTCCGCGGCGGCGGGCTGCGCATCAGCCCGCATGTCTATAACGACGACGCCGATCTCGACCGCTGCGCCGATTGGCTGCGAGGCAACGCGCTAGGCCGATAGCAAACCGAGCGGCGCCAGCGCCTCGACCAGCGGACCGGGCGAGGCGCCCTCGGTGATCAACACCAGCCGCCCGGACGGCGCCCGCAGGGCAGGGCCGATATCGAGGTCATGCACCGTCATCAGGGCCGCCTGCACGATCAGGACCCGTCCCCCCGCCAAGGGGAGCAGCGCCTTCAAGCGCAGCAGATGCGGCCCGGCATAGGCCCGCACAGCCTCGATCAAGGCCGGCATTTCGGCCTCCGTCAGATCGCGCGTGGCATGCAGCACGGTCGCGGTGAAGCGGTCGGTATGATGAGCGTGATGATGGGCCGGATCGTCGCAGCATTCGGCATACGCCGTGGCTTGCGCGCCCTTGGCCTCGGCCCAGGGGTCGAGGAACCATGCCGCATCGACCGCGCCCGGCACCACATGATGGATCGGCGCCAGCGGGTTCAGGGCGCGCAGCCGCCGATCCAATAGGGCCACCCCATCGGCGGGGGCGAGATCGGTTTTGGTCACCAGCAGCCGATCGGCCAAGCGGACCTGGCTCGCCGCCTCCGGTTGCCGCACCAGGGTCTCGAAGCCGGCGACCGCGTCGCAGGTGGTCACCACGGCGCCCAGCCGATAGCGGGCCATGACCCGCCGGTCGCTCATCAGAAACGCCAGGACCGGTGCCGGATCGGCGATACCGGAGGTCTCGACGATCACCCGGTCGAAGACGCGCAGCCGCCCGGACTCCCGCTGAGCCAGCACGTCCAGCAAGGTATCGACCAGATTGCCCCGGATGGTGCAGCACAGACAGCCATTCGCCAGCAGGATCGTGTCGTCGCTGGACGCCTCCAGCAAATCGTGATCGATGCCGGCCTCGCCGAATTCATTGACCACGACCAAGGTGCCGGCGAAGCCGTCCTGGCGCAGCAGGTGGCCGATCAGCGTGGTCTTGCCGCTGCCCAGGAACCCAGTGACCAGGGTGACCGGGATACGCTCGGGGCTCTCAGCGGCTGGAACATCAGGGGCCGGCATGCGCGCGGCGTGTCAGGAAGCGCCCCTGGCCCGGCTGTCCCAGGAAAGTGCCCGCCTCGACGGCGACCTCGCCGCGCCGGATGGTCAGCACCGGCCAGCCGGTCAGCGCCATGCCCTCGAACGGGCTATAGCCGATCGCCCCATAATGGCTGGCCGCCGTCATCGGCCGCGACGTCTCGGGATCGAGCACGACGAGATCGGCATCGGCGCCCGGCACGATGCCGCCCTTGTCCGGCGCCAGGCCGAACAGCCGCGCGGGACCGCCGCTCCACACCTCGGCGAGCTGTGCCAGGGTGAGGCGACCGGCGGCGACGCCCAATGTATAGAGCAGCGGCAGTCGCGCCTCGACGCCCGGCACGCCATTGGCGATCCGGTCGAACGAGTCCTTGCCGAGCGCCTTGGCCTCGGCGCTGTAGGAGGCGTCGTCGGAGGTGACCGCCGCCAGCGCGCCGCCGGCGAGACCCCGCCACATCCGTTCCTGGTGGACGGCGTCGCGCAGCGGCGGGCTCATCACATAGAGATGCCCATCCGGCCGGTCATAGGCGGCATCGGTCAGCGCCAGGTAATGGGTGCAGGTCTCGGCCGAGGCGGCCTGGCCGCGCGCCCGCGCCGCCTCGATCAGGTCGAGCGCCGGGCCGGAATTCAGGTGGAAGATGTGCAAGGGACAGCCGGCATCGGCGGCGAGCGCCAGGCCGCGCTCGACCGCCAGGGTCTCGGCGAGGGCCGGGCGGGACAGGGCGTGAAACCGCGGCGCCACCTCGCCCGCCGCCACATGGCGGGCGATCGCCGCGTCGACGATGCCGGCATCCTCCGCATGCAGCCCGACCATCGCCCCGGCGGCGGCGGCGGCGCGCATCAGATCGTGCAACGGCCCCTCCGCCACTTTCAGCCCTTCGGTCTCGTAGATCGTATAGACCTTGAACGACGAGACGCCGGCCGCGACCAGGGCCGGCACCTCGGCCAAGGTGGCCGGGTTGATATCGGTGGCGATGAGGTGAAGGCCGTAATCGGTGGCGACATGGCGGTCGGCCTGGACGCGCCGGTGCTTCAACCCGTCCATCATGCTGCGCCCGCCGCGCTGCAGGGCGAAGTCGATCACCGTGGTATTGCCGCCGCGCAGGGCCGCGACCGTGCCAGAATAGAAGTCGTAGACGCTGCGCTGGCCCATGAAGCCGATCAGGAAATGCACATGCGCGTCGATGCCGCCGGGCAGCACGACGCGGCCCGCGGCGTCGATCACCCGATCGCCCCGGCCGCTGCCCGGATCGACGATGTCGACGATCTTGCCGCCGGCGACCAGCACATCGGCCGGTGCCGCCCCCTCGGGCCGCACCACCAAGCCGCGCGCCAGCACCAGATCGATCGTCATCGTGCGTTCCCCGCTACCGGTGTCAGCGCAGCATCTCGCGGGAGATGACGATGCGCAGGATCTCCGAGGTACCGCCACCGATCTCGGCGAGCTTGGCGTCGCGGTAATGGCGCTGCATGTCGAATTCCATGAGATAGCCCCAGCCACCCATCAGCCGCATGCCGTTGACGGCGGCGCGCATATAGGTCTCCGACGAGGCGAGGTTGGCGATCGCCGATTGCTTGTTGTTGGGGATGCCGCGATCGACCAGGATGGCGCTGCGATAGAGCAGCAGCCGGGAGGCGTCGATCTCCATCTCCATATCGGCGAGCTTGGCGCGGGTCAGCTGGAACTGCGAGATCTTCTGGCCGAATTGCTCGCGCTCCTTGGTATAGGCGAGCGCCTTGTCGAGGCAGGATTGCGCGGCGCCGACATTGACCGCCGACAGGCAGCAGCGCTCGTAATCCAGCGTCTTCAGCACATTGTGCCAGCCGCCATGGACGGCACCGATAACGTCGCCCGCCGGCACGCGGACATCGGTCAGGAAGATCTCGTTGAGGTCCATCGGCTTCAGGCCGAGCTTCTTCAGCTTGCGGATCTCCACCCCCGGCGTCTTCGGGTCGAGCAACAGCATGGTGATGCCGTCATGCTTGGGCACCGCCGTATCGGTGCGGACCATCAGCAGGATGTAATCGGCACCCTGGGCGCAGGAACAGAACATCTTCTGGCCGTTGACCACCCAATGGTCACCGTCGAGCACCGCCCGGGTGCGCAGCGAGGCGGCGTCGGACCCGGAATTCGGCTCGGACAGCGAGAAGGCGAAGCGGATCTCGCCGCGCGCCAGCCTGGGCAGCAGATCGCGCTTTTGCGCCTCGGTGCCGAAATGGCTGATCGCGTCGGCCGCGATCACCACCGTGGTGTAATAGATGTTCGCCGCCGCCTCGAAATGCCCGGCGAACTCCTCCAGAAACACCGCGAGATCGGCGCAGCTGCCGCCGCTGCCGCCATATTCCTCGGCGATCGGCAGGCCGAGCCAGCCTTGCGCCGCGAGCTTCGCATAGAGCTCGGTCGGAAAGCGTTCGGTCTCGTCGCAGTCGCGGACGTAGTCGATCGGGCATTCGCGGCGCAAAAAGGCGCGCAGACCATCCCGCATCGCGGTTTGGGCCTCGGTCAGGTCGAAATCCATGCTGTTCCCTACTCCGCTGATCGTCGTCTGCTACACGCCCGTCCAGCGGGGCGGCCGCTTTTCGGCAAAGGAGCGCGGCCCTTCCAGGAAATCCGCCGAATCGCGCATCCGGCGATGCGCCGGCAGGCCGGAACGCATGCGCTGGAACGCCTGCTCGTCCGGCAGGCATTCGACCGCGCGGGTCACCTCGAGCAGCGCTTCGACCGCGAGCGGCGCCGAGGCAACGATCCTTCCGGCCATCTCGCGGGCCGCGTCCAACAACTGGTCGCGCGGCACGATCCGGTTGACGAAGCCGAGCCGCAGCCCCTCCTCCGCCGTCAGCCGGCGCCCGGTCAGCAGCAGCTCGAAGGCGATGTTCGCGGGCAGCCGCCGGTGGACGCGCCACAGCCCGCCCGCCTCCGGGATGAAGCCGCGTTGCAGCTCGGGCAGGCCGAATTCGGCATGGGGCGCGGCGATCACCAGGGTGGCGGCGAGCGAGAATTCGAACCCGCCACCGACCGCCAAGCCGTTGACCGCCGCGATCACCGGCTTGTTGAGGTCGAACCGCTCCAGCCCCATGAAGCCATGCGCCCCGAAATCCTCGCCCCGATCGCCGGCGGCGACCGCCTTCAAATCCCAGCCGGCCGAGAAGATGCGATCGCCCGTCGCGGTGACGATGGCGCAGCGCAGCGCCGGGGTGTCACGCAGCCGGTCGAACGCCGCGTCGAGATCGCGGCTCGCCTGCTGATCGAAGGCATGGGCCGGCGGGTGATCGAAGGTGATCTCCAGGATCGGGCCGTTCTCTTGGACCTGAATCCGTGATGGGGAATTCACGACCGGTACTCGCGCAGCACATCCTTGGCGATGATGTCGCGATGGATCTCCGACGTGCCTTCCCAGATCCGCTCGACCCGGGCATCGCGCCAGAACCGCTCCAGCGGCAGCTCCTTGGTCACCCCCATGCCGCCCATGACCTGCAGCGCGTTGTCGGTCACCCGCCCGACCATCTCGGAGCCGTAGAGATTGACCTGCGACGCCTCGCGCTGGGTGATGGTGCCGGCATCCATCTTGGCCGCGGCGTCGAACACCATCAGCCGGGTCGCATGGATCTCGGTCGCCATGTCGGCGAATTTGAACGAGGTGCCTTGGAACTGGCCGATCGGCTGGCCGAAGGCGACCCGGCTATTGGCCCATTGCGCGGCGATGCCCATCGCCCGCTCGGCAAGGCCGACGCAATTCGCCGCCAGCATGACGCGGCCCGAGAAGATCCAGCTTTTCGCGATGGCGAAGCCCTGGCCCTCGCCGCCCAGGATATTGCGCTTGGGCACGCGCACATCGGCGAAGCCGAGGATGCAGGATTTCATGCCCCGGTTCGACAAGACGTCGAGCGGCGTGACCGTGATGCCGGGCGTCGCCTTGTCGACCAGAAAGGCGGTGATGCGCTTTCGCGGGCCCCGCGGCGTCTCGTCCATCCCGGTCACCGCGAACAGGATGATGAAGTCGGCGCGCATCGCCATGGTGATGAACTGCTTGGTGCCGTTGATCACATAATCGTCGCCGTCCGGCACGGCCTTGGTGGTGATGGCGCGGGCATCCGATCCGGCACCGGGCTCCGTCAGCGCGAAGCATTCCCAGCGCTCGCCGCGGATGACCGGCCTGAGATAGGTCTCGATCTGGTCGCCGGTACAGGCCTTGAGGATCGGCGCCGGGCGGTTGCAAATGATGCCGAGCGCGCGGCTGACCCGGCCGAATTCGATCTCGGCGACGCAACGCTCGCGCGCCACGAGTCCGCCGCCGCCATGCTCCTCCGGCATGTTGATCGCGTAATAGCCGGCCTTGATGGCCTTCTTCCGCAGTTCCTCGAACAGCTCGTCCGGCACCGCGTCGAGCCGTTCCACCAGATCCTCGTGGGGCAAAAGCTCCGTCTCGACGAAGGCGCGGACGCCATCGGCCAACAGACGGTGATCATCCGATTCGACCTGATCCACGAGGGACCTCCCCACAACCGGCTGCCACCCGATGACAGGCCTCTTGTTTCAAATCTAAAAACGCTGTTCCATATTGGTGATGGTCCATTATCGTGTCAACGGGCGGCACGGGGACGGCCAGGGGCAGCAGCGAGGGGAACATTCATGGATCGTCGGGAATTCGGGATCGGCGCCGCGGCGGTGGCTCTGGCGGGTTTGGTGCCGATGCACCGGGCCACGGCGCAGAGCCGGGCGGAAAGCCTGCGCGTGCTCAGCGAAGGCAGCCCGAACTCGTTCGATCCGATCGGCATCGGCGTCAATCGCAGCTCGATCCAGGTGACCTGGAACACCTATGACCGTCTGGTCCGGTTCGGCACCAAGCCGCGCGAAGACGGCACGCTCTATTACGACTACTTCACCATCGAGGGCGAGCTGGCGGAGCGCTACGAGATCTCCGACGACAAGCGCAGCATCACGTTTCATCTGCGCAAGGACGCCACCTTTCATGACGGCACGCCAGTCACCGCCGAGGATGTGAAATGGTCGCTCGACCGGATCGTCGCGAGCCCGATCGGCAAGGCGCAGTTCAGCACCGGATCGATGACCACCCCGGACCAGTTCGAGGTGCTGGACGCCCAGACGATCCGCATCACCACGCCCAAGCCCGATCGCTTTACCCTGCCGAACATGGCGACGACCTATCCGATCATCATCAATTCGAAGCTCGCGAAGTCACACGCGACGGATGCCGACCCCTGGGCCAGCGAATGGCTGAAGACCAATATCGCCGGCGGCGGCCCGTTCAAGCTGGACAGCGCCGTCCCCGGGCAAAGCGTCACCCTGTCGCGCAACGACGGTTGGAAGAACGGCGCGCTGCCCGGCTTTCAGCGGGTGCTGTGGCAGGTCGTGCCGAACGCCCAGTCGCGCCGCACCTCGCTGGAGCGCGGCGACGCCGATATCGTGCAGGACCTGCCGCCGCAGGATGCCGTATCGCTGGCGCAGGAGGCGAAGGTCAAGGTGGTCGGCGTGCCGATGGCCGGGGCCTTCCAGTTCATCGGCATGAACGGCAACATGGCGCCGTTCAACAACGTGAAGGTGCGCCAAGCCGTCGCCTATGCGCTACCCTATCAGCAGATGTTCGAGGCGGCGCTGTTCAAGCGCGGCCGGCCGCTGTTCGGCGGCAAGCCGGGCGAAGCCGATGGCATGGAATTCCCGCAGCCGCTGGGCTATGCCACCGATCCGGCCAAGGCCAAGGCGCTGCTGGCCGAAGCGGGGTTCCCAACCGGCTTCGACACGACTTTCTCGTTCGAACTGTCGCTCGCGACCGTCGCCGAACCGGTCTCGCTGCTGATCCAGGAGGCGCTGGGCCAGGTCGGCATCCGCGTCACCATCAACAAGGTGCCGGGCGGCCAGCTCGGCACCTTGCTGGAAAAGAAGGAGGTGCCGTTCTTCTTCGAGGGTTCGGCCGCCTATCTCAGCGATCCGGATTACTTCTTCCGGATCTTCTATAACGGGGCGACCCGCTGGAATTTCGGCAGCTACGCCAACCCGGAATTCCAGGGCCTGGTGGAAAAGACCCGGTTCGAGACCGATAAGCCGGTCTACGAGACGGAGGTGAAGCGCATGATCACCCTCGCCAAGGAAGAGGTGCCGATCATCCTGCTGTGGCAGCCCACCCTCGATACCGGCATGCAGAAATCCGTCGACGGGTACAAATACCTGTTCCACCGGATGCTGGAACTGCGCACCCTGAAACGGGTTTGATGCGGCTCAATCCTAAGCGGCCGGTCATCGGCTGACCGGCCGCCATGTGGGTTTTGTCCAGGCTGCTCGGCATCGTCCCGACCCTGTTGGGCGTGGTCATCGCGACCTTCGTGCTGACCCATCTGTTGCCCGGCGACCCGGCGGTGTTCTTCGCCAATAGCCCGACGGCGGATGCCGCGACGATCCAGGCGATCCGCGAGAAGCTGGGCCTCGATCAGCCGCTCTGGCGCCAATACCTGATCTATATGGGGGATTTGCTGCAGGGCGATCTGGGCAAGTCGATCACCACCGGCCAGCCGGTCGCCCGCGACCTGATGCAGCGCCTGCCGGCTTCGGCCGAACTCACCCTTACCGCCTTCCTGCTGGCGGTCGCGGTGGCGCTGCCCCTGGGCATCGGCGCCGCGCTGCGACCCCGCTCGCTGATCGATCACGCCTGCCGGCTGATCAGCACGGCGGGGGTCTCGTTGCCGACCTTCGTCACCGGGCTGCTGCTGATCTATCTGTTCTATTACCTGGCGGGGGTCTCGCCGGAGCCGATCGGCCGGCTCGACCCCTTCGCGGCACCACCGCCGACGGTCACCGGTTTCTTCCTGATCGACACGCTGCTGGCCGGCGATCCCGCGAGTTTCCTGAGCGCGCTGTCGCAACTCATATTGCCCAGCGTCACCATGGCCCTGTTCGCCCTGGCGCCGCTGGCGCGCATGACGCGGTCGGCGATGCTGGGGGCGCTGGGCAGCGAGTTCATCCGCACCGCGCGCGCCAATGGGCTGCGCTGGCACAAGATCGTGTTCTCCTATGCCCTGCGCAACGCCATGCTGCCGATCGTCACCACCTTCGGCATGGTGTTCTCCTACATGCTGGGCGCCAATGTGCTGGTCGAGCGGGTGTTCGCCTGGCCGGGCGTCGGCTCCTACGCGCTCGACGCGCTGATCGCCTTGGATTACGGCCCGGTGCAGGGCTTCATGCTGGTCATGGCGGCGATCTTCGTGCTGGTGAACCTGATCGTCGATATCGCCTATGGCGTCATCGATCCGCGCACGGGGCTCACCAATGCATAAAGGCCCAATGCCTAAGGGCCCGATACCTAGGGGTCCAATGCATGACCGATTGGCGATGGTGCGCCATGTCCTGCTGGACAACCCACCGAACCTGATCGCCTCGCTGGTGCTGCTGGCCCTGCTGATCGCCGCATTTCTCGGCCCCTGGGTCGTGCCCTACGACCCGATCGCCACGAACACGCGGGTGGCCTTGCAGGCACCCTCGGCGCAGCATTGGTTCGGCACCGACCAGCTCGGCCGGGACGTGTTCTCGCGCACGGTCGTGGCCGCGCGGCTGGACCTGGTCATCGCCTTCGCGGCGGTGCTGCTGTCGCTCGCCCTGGGTTCGGCGATCGGCGCCGCGATCGGTTATTTCCGGGGCGCGCTCGATGCCACGGTCAGCCGGGTGGTCGATGTGCTGATGGCGTTTCCGCTGTTCGTGCTGGCCATGGCGATGGTGGCCGCCCTGGGCAATTCGGTGACCAATGTCGTCTATGCCACGGCGGTCATCAACCTGCCCTTCTATATCCGCCTCGCCCGCGCCGAGGTCAGCATGCGCAGCACTCTCGGTTACATCGAGGCGGCGCGGGTCGGCGGGTCGAGCCATGTCCGCATCCTGTGCGTGTTCCTGCTGCCCAACATCCTGCCGTCGCTGGTCGTGCAGGCGTCGCTGAACCTGGGCTGGGCGGTGCTCAACGCGGCGGGCTTGTCGTTCATCGGCCTCGGCGTGCGCGCACCGACGCCGGAATGGGGCATCATGGTCGCGGAGGGGGCGCAGTTCATCGTCTCCGGCCGCTGGTGGATGGCCTTGTTCCCCGGCCTTGCGTTGATGCTCGCCGTGTTCTGCTTCAACCTCCTGGGCGACGGGCTGCGCGATATCGTCGATCCTCGGAATCGGACATGAAAGCGGGCATGAACGGGCAACCGCTGCTGTCGGTCACCGACCTCACGGTCGAGTTCCGCACCCGATCGGGGAGGGTTCACGCGCTCGACCGCGTGTCCTTCGACGTCGCACCGGGCGAGATCCTGGGCATCGTCGGCGAAAGCGGTTCCGGCAAATCGGTCACCGCGTTCAGCCTGCTGGGGCTGCTGGGAACCGCCGCGCGCGTCACCGCCGGCACGGCGATGTTCGGTGGCCGGGACCTGCTGCGCCTGGCGCCGCGCGAGATGAACGAGATCCGCGGCCGCGATCTATCGATCGTGTTCCAGAACCCGCGCACCGCACTCAACCCGATCCGCGCGGTCGGCACGCAGATCGCCGATGTGCTGGCCCGCCACGATCCGGGATCGGCCGGGGAGATCCGGGCGAAAGTGCTCGCAGCGCTGCGCCAGGTGCGGATCGCCGATCCGGAACGGCGCAGCCGCGCCTTTCCGTTCGAGCTGTCCGGTGGGATGTGCCAGCGGATCGGCATCGCCATGGCGCTGGCCTGCTCGCCCAAGCTGCTGATCGCCGACGAGCCGACCACCGGGCTCGACGTCACCACCCAGGCGGTGATCATGGATCTGTTCCGCGACCAGGTGCGCGATCGGGGAGGGCGGGGTGGCGTCAGCGCCATCCTGATCACCCATGATTTGGCGCTCGCCTCGGCCTATTGCGACCGCATCGTGGTGATGCATGCGGGCCATGTGGTCGAGACCGCCCCGGTCGCCGCCCTGTTCGACCGACCGCGCCACCCCTATACGGCGAAGCTGCTGCGCAGCGTGCCATCCTCGGTCGACAGCATCGACCTGCTGCAGCCGATCGACGGCGCCTTGCCCGACCTGCGGCGCGACGACCTGCCGCCCTGCCGGTTCAGCGAGCGGTGCGAGCGGCATCAAGCCATCTGCGATACCGAGGCGCTGGATCAGTCGCCGGCGGCCGGCCACCGCGTGCTGTGCCGGCTGCCGCTATGATCCCGATCCTGGAGACCAGGGGCTTGCGCAAGCTCTATCCGATCCCCCACCCCGGCGGCCGGCTGCGTGGCTTGGTCGGCCGGCGGGCCTTCTCCCAGCTCTTCGCCGTGGACGGGGTCGACCTCACCATCCTGCCGGGCGAGGCGGTGGGGTTGGTCGGCGAATCCGGCTGCGGAAAATCCACGCTCGCCCGGCTGATCAGCCGGCTGATCTCGCCGGATGCGGGCGAGATCCTGCTCGACGGCGCGGCGATCCAGGGGATCAGCCCGGCGCGCTTCGCGGCCTCGCCGTTGCGCCGGCGCATCCAGATGGTGTTCCAGGACCCGACCGAGAGCCTGAACCCGCGCTTCAACGTGTTCGACGCGATCGCCGATCCCGCGCGCCAATTGCTGCCCGGCATCGATCGGCACGACCTCGCCCGCCGCGTCGAGCGCGCCGCCGCCCAGGTCGGCTTGCCCCCCGAGCTGTTCCGCCGCTATCCGCATCAGCTCTCCGGCGGGCAGAAGGCACGCGTCGGCATCGCCCGGGCCATGGTGGTGGAACCGGCCTTGCTGGTGCTCGACGAACCGACCTCGGCGCTCGACGTGTCGGTCCAGGCGCTGGTGCTGAAGCTGCTGATGGCGCTGCGCCGGGAGGCCGGCGTGGCGCAGCTGTTCGTCAGCCACGACCTCAACGTCGTGCGCCTGCTGTGCGACCGCATCATCGTCATGTATCTGGGCAAGGTGGTTGAGGCCGGACCGGCGCGACAGGTGTTCCAGGCGCCGCGCCACCCCTATACCCGGGCGCTGATCCAGGCGATCCCCCGCCTGCCCGGCGCCCTCCCGCCCGCCGCCGGGGAAGCTTCCGAACGGCTGGCGGGGGAGCCGCGCAGCCCCATCGATCCCGACCCGCTCGCCTGCCGCCTGCATGGCCGCTGCCCGCGCGAGACGGATTTCTGCACGACCCATCCACCGGAATTGCGGGAAGTGGCACCGGGCCAGTTGGTCCGCTGCCACTTCCCGCTCGACGGGGCGAGCCCCTAGGAGACGCGACCGATGAGCATCCCACGCTGGAAAGTCGGCATCGATATCGGCGGCACCTTCACCGACATCGTCGCGACCGACGGGGCCGGCGGTTTTCGCCATGCCAAGACGCTGACCACCGCGAAGGACCCGCTGGGCGGGCTGCACGCGGCGATCGAGGCGATCGGCCTCGGCTGGAAAGATGTCGCGACCCTGGTGCATGGCACGACGCTGGTCACCAACAGCCTGGTCGAAAGCAAGCTCGCCCGGGTGGCGCTGATCACCACCGCCGGGTTCGAGGATGTGCTGGCGATCGCGCGGGCCAGCCGCGACCGGCTGTATCGCCTCGACACGCCGCCGCGCGTCGCCCCGCTGGTACCGCGCGACCGCACCCTGGGCATCGCCGAGCGGGTCGGGCCGAAGGGCGAGGTGCTGACCGGCCTCAGCGAGGCCGAGATCGACCGCGCCGTGGCCTGGCTGGGCGAGAGCGATGTGGAGGCGGTGGCGATCTGCCTGCTGCACGCCTATGCCAATCCGGCCCATGAGGCCGCCCTGGCGGCGGCGCTGCGCCGGATCTGCCCGTTCGTCTCGGTCTCCCACGAGGTGAGCCCGGAGGCGCGGGAGTTCGAGCGGACGACGGCGACCGTGCTGAACGCGGCGGTGATGCCGAAGGCCTCGGCCTATCTCGATCGGCTGCTGGCGGCGGTGCCCGAGACCACGACCATCCAGCTGTTCCATTCCGCCGGCGGCATGGCGGCGCCGGCCGTACTGCGCTCCCTGCCGCTCACCCTCGCCCTCTCCGGCCCCGCCGCCGGGGCCTCGGCCACCGCCGATGTCTGCCGGGCGCTCGGCATCGATCACGGCCTCGCCTTCGACATGGGCGGGACCACCACCGATGTCTGCCTGGTCACCAACGGCAGCGCCGAGATCGCCAGCGACCGCAAGCTGGGCGGCCGGCCGATCCGCCAGCCGATGGTGGCGATCGAGTCCGTCGGCGCCGGGGGTGGGTCGCTGGTCAAGCTCGGTCCGGGTGGCCTCGCGATCGGACCGGAAAGCGCCGGAGCGGATCCCGGTCCGGCCAGCTATGGGTTGGGCGGCACCCGGCCGACCGTCACCGACATCAATGTGGCGCTGGGCTATCTGGACCCGGCGCGGGAGATGGGCGGCAGCATCCGGGTCGATCCCGCCTTGGCGATGGACGTGCTGCGGCCGCTCGCCACCCAGTTCGGCCGCGGTGTGGAGGAGACCGCCCTCGGCGTGCTGGAGGTCGCCAACGCGGTGATGGCGCGCGCCCTGCGCCGGGTCACCGTGCAGCGCGGCGTCGATCTGCGCCAGGGCGTGCTGATCGCGTTCGGTGGCGCCGGGCCGATGCACGCGGTGTCGCTGGCACGCCAGGTCGGCATCGCCCGGGTGCTGGTGCCGGAATTCTCCAGCGGCTTCTCCGCCTTCGGCTGCGTCACCGCCCCGGCGCTGATCGCCCGGCAGAAGACCGTGCGGCTGAACAGCGCGGCGTGGGACGCGGAACGCTTCGCCGCCGAGCGGGCCGGGCTGGTGGCCGAGGCGCAGGCCTCGCTGCTGCGGTCCGGCGCCAAGGCGGATGCGATCCGGCTGAGCGAGACCGCGCTCATCCGCTATGTCGGCCAGAGCGTCGCGGTGCCGGTGCCGTTCGCCGCATCCGGCGATGTGGCCGACCTCGCCGCGCGGTTCCGCGAGGAACACCGCAAGCTCTACGGCTATGCGACCGAGGAGCCGTTCCTGGTCGAGAGCCTGCGGGTCGAGGCGACGATCCCGGCCGGCGACCTGGTCGCCCCGCCTGAGGCCGTGGCCACGGGGGAACTCCCCCGGCCGCGTATCGTGCTGCCCTGCTGCTTCGACGCGGCGGGCTTCGTCGCAACCCCCCGCTTCGACCGGGTCGCACTGGCGCCGAGCTCGATACTGGCCGGCCCCTGCATCATCGAGGATGCCTGGTCGACCGTCGTGCTGCCGCCCGGCTCGACCTGCCGGAAAGACCCGGCCGGCCACTTGCATATCGAGGTCTGAGCCATGACAGCGAGCCGCCCAAACCCCGTCGACCCATTCACCATCGAGGTGATCCGCAACGCGCTGACCGCCACCGCCGAGGAGATGTCGGCGGTGGTCATGCGCTCCGCCCGCTCGCCGCTGCTGCGCGAGGCCGGGGATCTTTCCTCGGTGCTGACCGACGCGGCCGGGGAGCTGATCGCCCAGGGCCATGACGTGCCGGTGCATCTGGGCGTGCTGAGCTATACCGTAAAATCCTTCCTGGAGCGGGTGCCCGCGTCACGGCTGCGGCCCGGCGATATCTGGTTCCTGAACCTGCCGGAAATGGGTGGCAACCACCTGCCGGATGTGAAGGCGATCCGGCCGATCTTTCACCACGACGAGATCCTGGCCTTCGCCGTCTCGCTCGCCCATTGGGCGGATATCGGCGGGGCGGCGCCGGGCAGCTATTACGCCGCCGCGACCGATGCCTGGATGGAAGGGCTGCGCATCAGCCCGCTGCGGGTCTTCGCGGCGGACGAGCCCGACCCGGAAAAGCTGGGCATGATCCTGTCCAATGTGCGCGGGGCGCGGGAGCGGGAAGGCGATCTGCTGGCCCAGGCGGCCGCCACCCGCATCGCCGATCGGCGCATCGCCGAGATCGTCGCCCGGCATGGGGCGGAGACCTTGAAGGCGGCGATAAGCGCGCTGCACGATCTGTCGGAACTGCAGATGCGGGCGCTGCTCAGCGAGCTGCCGGACGGCGTGTTCGAGGGCGAGGATTTCCTCGATGATGGCGGGCCGGAGGATCGGCCGGTCGCGGTCCGGGTGCGCATCGACAAGCGGGGCGATACCGCGCGCTTCGACTTCTCCGGCAGCGACGACGCCGTCGCCGGGCCGTTGAACACCACACCCTTCGTGGTCGGCTCCGCCGTGTTCTATGCCATACGGGCGCTGGCCCGGGGCGACATCCAGCCGAATGGCGGCTGCTACCGGCCGCTGGAGATCGTCACCCGGCCGGGCTCGCTGCTCGATCCGGGCCCGGACAAGCCGGTGGTCGGCGGCAATCACGAGACCTCACAGCGGGCGGTCGATGCGATCTTCAAGGCGCTGGAACCGGTGATCGGCGAGCGGCTGAGCGCCGGCGGCCATACCTCCTCCGGCCTGGTGATCTTCGGCGGCCCCGGCCCGGACGGGCGCTGGCTGACCCTGTACGAGCCCCATGGCGGCGGCGAGGGTGCCAGGATCGACCGCGACGGCATGCCGGTGGTGCGGGTGCACCTCACCAACGTCATGGCGACGCCGATCGAGGTGATCGAGGCGGAATACCCGATCCTGATGGAGCGGCAGATCCTGCGCGCCGGCTCCGGCGGCGCCGGCCGGCATCGCGGTGGCGAGGGCATGCTGCGCGAATACCGCATGCTCGCACCGGGTCTTGCCATGACCACCATGTTCGAACGGCGGATCGTGCCGCCCTATGGCTTGCGCGGCGGCGCCGACGGCATGCCCATGAAGGTGACCCTGGAAAGCGGCGATACGTCGCGCAGCCTGCGCGGCAAGGAGAATGTGGCGCTGCGCCTGGGCGATCTGGTGCGCGTCGAGACCCCCGGCGGCGGCGGCTACGGGATGCCGGAGACATGATCCGCCTCGATGTCGAAGACGGCGCCATCCTGGTCATCACCCTGGATCGGCCGCCGGCCAATGCCATCGACGGGGCGATGAGCACGGGGCTGGATGCGGGCTTCACGCGCTTCGCCGAGGACCCCGCCCTGCGCGTCTGCGTCGTCACCGGCGCCGGCGAGCGGTTCTTCTCCGCCGGCTGGGATCTGAAGGCGGTCGCCGCCGGCGACGACGCGGAAGACGCGTTCGGGTCGGGCGGCTATATGGGGCTGACCGAGCGCTGGAACTTGACCAAGCCGGTGATCGCCGCGGTCAACGGCATGGCGGCCGGCGGCGGCTTTGAACTGGCTTTGGCCTGCGACATGGTGACCGCCGCGCGCCATGCCGGCTTTGTCCTGCCGGAGGTGAGGCACGGCATGGTCGCGGAAGGCGGCGGGGCGATCCGCGCGCCGCGCCGGCTGCCGCCCATGCTGGCGATGGAACTGCTGCTGACCGGCCGGCCGGCGAGTGCCGAGGAGCTGCATCGCCACGGCTTCGTCAACCGGGTGACCGAGCCCGGCCAGGCGCTGGCCGCCGCCCTGGATCTCGCCCGCGCGATCTGCGCCAATGCGCCGACCGCCGTGGCCGCGACCAAGGAGATCGCGCGGCGCACGGCGCATCT
>DATMGU010000103.1:0-3929 GCA_035555315.1 Allostellaceae bacterium | reverse complement strand
CGCCGGCGATACCAGGTGCCAGGACGCCGATGACGGCGGCCAGCACGGCCGATGCCGCCAGGAAGTAGAGCGGTGCGACGAAGCCATTGGTACTGTCCTTGATCCATCCGACGATGACGGGGCCGGCATAGCCGCCGAGATTGCCGACGGAATTCACCAGGGCGATGCCCCCGGCCGCGGCCGTGCCCGTCAGGTACCGAGACGGCATGGGCCAGAAGGGCGGGCGAGACCCGTAGATGCCGACCGTCGCGAGCGCCAGCATCGCGAGTTGGGAATAGGAGCCGCTGAACAACGCGGCGCTGGCTAGACCCACGCCGCCGACGAGACAAGCGCTGATGAAGTGCCAGCGCCGCTCATCGGTGCGATCCGACGAGATCCCCCAGGCAAGCAGGCCAATCATGCCGAGAAGATACGGGATGGCCGCGAGCAATCCGGTGATCAGATCGGACTGTCCGAATCCCTTCAGAATCTGCGGCATGAAGAAGGTGATGCCGTAGTTGGCCGTTGTCGTCAGGAAGTAGAGGAAGCACAGCAGGAGCACGCGCCCGTCGGTGAAGCTGTGCCAGAGCTTATGCCGGCTGCCGCTGTGGAGGAGAGCCCGCCGTTCCTGTTGAAGCTCGCCCTCAAGCCAATCCTTTTGATCTTGCGTCAGCCATTTCGCGACGGCGGGGCGGTCGGTCATCGCCCATAGGACGATGAAGCCGAGGCCGATCGCGGGCAGAGCCTCCAGCAGAAACAACCACTGCCAGCCCTTGAACCCGAGGGCGCCATCCAGCCCCAACAGCACGCCGGAGAGGGCCGCGCCCAAGCCGTTCGAGATCGGCACCGCCATGTACAGAAGGGCGACGACGCGGCCACGGTAGCGGGCTGGAAACCAGTAGGTGAAATACAGGATCATGCCGGGGAAAAAACCGGCCTCGGCGGCGCCGAGCAGAAACCGCATCGCGGTGAAGCTGACCGGTCCCGCCGCGAACGCCATCGCGCCCGAGACGAGGCCCCAGCTGATCATGATGCGGGCTATCCAGAGACGGGCGCCCACCTTTTCGAGGGCGATGTTGCTCGGTACCTCGAACAGGAAGTAGCCGATAAAGAAGATGCCGGCCCCAAAGCCGAACGCATAGGAACTCAACCCGAGATCCTTGTTCATCGTCAGCGCGGCGAAAGCGACGTTGGTTCGGTCGATATAGGCGACGAAATACGCGATGACGATCAGCGGCAGCAGCCGCCACACGACCTTGCGGATCGTTTGTCTCTCGAGATCCGGTACGAACTGGGTCGCCATGGCGTTTTTCCCTTTGATCTTATTGTCCGTGAAGCCATCGGGTCGTTGCCCGTGAAAGACGCCGGGTGGCGGAAACCCTTGAAAGACCAGCGTTGATCGCCGCTTGAGGCCGCAAGCTAAAATCGCCTTAAATTATTGTCAATATGATTGTCGATAATCTTATCGCCCATTATAATGCGAGAAAGTCGGGCGTCGGATCCGCCTCTCGGGCACAGTGGATCCCACGAATGATTGGAGTTGGAGTATGCCGAGATCGTCCCCCGCCGGCTCAGAACAGCACCTGGCACCCCAGCAAGAGTCGATCACGGGCCAGCCCACGGTGTCCCTTTCGGACATCGTCGCAGCACTGGAGGAAGACATTGTCCTCGGACGGCTCCATCCCCGTGAACGATTGATCGAGGAGGAATTGATCGATCGCTTCGGTGCGACGCGCCATCTCGTGCGGCAGGCGCTGATGGAGCTCGACCGCATCGGTTTGATCGAGCGTATTCCCAATCGCGGCGCCCTGGTGCGGAGCTACACGGCGGACGAAGTCGAGCAGCTCTACGTGCTGCGCGAGCTGCTGGAGAGCCAGGCGGCCGGCCTGATCCCTCTGCCGCTGCCCTCGTCCAGATTGGCTGAACTCAAGACGCTGCAATCCGCCCATGATCTAGCTGTGGAGCGGCAAGATTTCGCCGGGATTTTCCGCGCCAATCTGGCCTTCCATCGCCATCTATTCGGATGCTGCAACAACATTTTTTTAGCGGGGGCGATCGAGGCGGCGTCACAGCGCGCGCACGGCATCCGCTTTCTTGTTCTAACCAGCCCGAACGACCGCGAGACGGCGCGTCTGGAACACCATGCCATGATCGCGGCCATCGGGAACAACGATCGCGAGGCGCTCGTCAGGCTTTGCCGCGACCATCTTCCGGCATCGAAAAAAGCCTATCTGCGCGCCTATGGCGCCACGCAACCGCACAACACCTGACAGTCCACGGAGCCCCCCAATGAACGATGCCCCCCAGCCGCGCGGCCTTGGCAATGGCCTCACGAATTACGGAGATCCGGACTTCGCCCGCTATCTGCGGCTCTCCATGGCGCGGGCGATGGGCTATTCGTCGAGCCTCCTCCGAAAGCCCGTCGTCGGCATCGCCAGCACCTATAGCGAGTTCAACAATTGCCACCGCGGCGTGCCGGAACTCGTCACCGCCGTGAAGCGTGGGGTATTGGCCGCGGGCGGACTGCCGCTGGAGTTCCCCACCATCTCGCTCGGAGAGGTGTTCCTCAACCCGACCAGCCTGTTCTTTCGCAACCTGATGTCGATGGACACGGAGGAAATGATCAAGGGCCAGCCGATGGATGCCGTCGTGCTGGTCGGAGGCTGCGACAAGACGGTGCCGGCGCAGCTCATGGGTGCCGTCTCCGCCGGCCTGCCCACCGTGCAGGTCGTGACAGGCCCGATGATGACGGGTCGCTGGCGCGGCGAACGCCTGGGTGCCTGCACGGATTGCCGCCGTTTCTGGGCCAAATTCCGGGCGGGTGAGATCGACGGCGGGACGATCGAGGAAGTGGAGGGCAATCTTGCCACGACCACCGGCACCTGCGCCGTGATGGGAACGGCAAGCACCATGGCATCGCTCGCCGAGGCGCTGGGGATCCTTCTCCCGGGCACCGCCGCCATTCCCGCCGTCCATGCCGACCGCATCCGCGCGGCGGAAGCGTCGGGTACCGCCGCCATGGACTTGATTCGCAGCGGCACCACCATCCACGACATCATCACCCCGAATTCCGTCGAGAACGCGTTGCGCGTGCTCCTGGCGATCGGCGGCTCCACCAATGCCATCATTCATCTGACCGCGATCGCAGGTCGCGCCGGCATCGCGATCGATCTGCATCGCTTGAACGAATTGTCCGATACCACACCCGTGCTGGTGGATCTGAAGCCGACGGGTCCGTTCTATATGGAGGACCTCTACGCGGCGGGCGGCATCGGCGCCGTCCTGCGCGAGTTGAAGCCGTTGCTGCATCTCGACTGCCTCACGGTCTCCGGCGAGACCCTCGGCGCGCGTTTGGCCGACTCGTCCGGTTATGTCGACCGCGCCGTCATCCGGTCGCTGGACGACCCGTTGCAGCCCCAGGGCGGCCTTGTGGCACTGTTCGGCGATCTGGCGCCGCGCGGCGCCATCCTGAAGCGGGCCGCCGCCGACCCGGCCCTGTTCGAAAAGGAAGGCCGGGCGGTCGTCTTCACGTCGCTGGAGGACCTGTCGGCGCGGATCGACGATCCGGATCTCGACGTGAACGCCGATGATTTCCTTGTGCTCCAGAACGCCGGGCCGCTCAGCCCCTCCGGCATGCCGGAAGCAGGCTATCTGCCGATCCCGCAAAAGCTCGCCCGGGCAGGTGTCAAAGACATGGTGCGCATCTCCGATGCGCGCATGAGCGGCACCGCCTATGGCACCATCGTGCTCCATGTGACCCCGGACGCGGCGTCCGGCGGCCCACTCGGGTTGGTGCGCAGCGGCGATCGCATCCGCCTGTCGGTGCGGAACCGGCGGATCGATCTCCTCGTCGACAAAGCCGAACTCGCGGCGCGGCAGGCCACAACGGTCCCTGTCACGGCAAATCCGAGCCGCGGCTATGCGCGCCTCTACAAGCGTGAGGTTTTGCT
>DATMGU010000102.1:0-2642 GCA_035555315.1 Allostellaceae bacterium | reverse complement strand
ATCGATCCGCCGGCCAAGTGCGGCGCCCCGGTCGAGGTGCGCGTCAGCGACGAGTTTCTCGGCGTCCTGCACCGTGACGAGGATGACGGCGAGGTCTCCTGGACGCTGCCTATGGCCATTCTCGAGGAAGACCTGCCGCCGGCCCCGGTGGCGCCGCCGCGGCGCTGACAACCTTAGTTCCGCGACTCCCCGCCTTCGCCGCCGACCTCGCCCAACACGCGACGGACGGCGGCCATGATCTCATCCGATAGATCCGGCCGCGATTTCGCGGTAGCCCGGGCCATCGCGACACCGCCTATCATGGCGGCGCCGATGGTCAATGCGCGCGCGCGGTCGTCAGCCCTGAGCATCGTCGCTCCGAGCGACGCCTGAACCGCCCCGACCATCTGCTCGAAGCCTTCGGCAAAACGCGCGCTGACGGCTTCGTCCTGTCGGGCGATTTCGCTTGCCGATGCCGCCATGGCGCAGCCATCTGCCAGATTGTCGCGGTGATCGAGCGACAGGTAGAGATCCAGATGGTCGGACAATGTCGGCGCGCCACGGGGCTTGGGTGCCGTCATGTCGGCGTGGCTGCGCGCCAACCCATGCGCCAAAGCCTCCGCAACCAAAGCCTGCTTCGACGGGAATTGGGCATAGAGCGCTCCGTGGGTCAGGCCCGCCGCCTTGCTGATCTCCGCGACGCCGACGCCGTCGATCCCTCGTTCCCGGAACATGCGCGCTGCTGTCTTAGTCAGCGCCGCGCGATTCTCCGCCGATTTTTCCTTGGTGACTTTCACCGACTGTCTCCCTGCCGCTGCGGGCTTGACTCTAAAGATTGCGAGTGCCACCTTAAAAATAATCATGATGGTCGCAACCATAAATATGGGGCGGCCGGCGAAGGCAAGAAGGAAGCTCCCATGCGTGCCGTTCACCTCACCGCCTTCGGCAATCCCGTCGAGTGTCTCGAATTCGTCCAGATCCAGGAACCCCCGGCGCCAGGCCCCAGCCAAGTCCTGATCGGCGTCGAATTTTCCCCGATCAATCTCAGCGACCTGCTGGTGGTCCGCGGCACCTACCCGCTTCGCCCGAGCCTGCCGAGCGTCATTGGCAACGAGGGCGTGGGCCGAATCCTGGCCGTCGGTCCAGGCGTGGAGAATGTCACGGTCGGCGATCGCGTCCTGACCCCGCTCTATGGCTTTGCCTGGGCCGAGCGGATCGTCGTACCGGCGGAAGGGCTGTTCGCACTGCCCGCCGATGTCGATCCGCAGCAGCTCGCCATGCTGACCATCAATCCGCCGACCGCTGCCTTGCTGCTGAGTGAGTTCGTCGACCTCGCGCCCGGCGACTGGGTCGTCCAAAATGCCGCCAATTCGGGCGTGGGTCGCGCGGTCATCGCCTTTGCCAAAGCGCGTGGCTTCAAGACGATCAATCTGGTCCGTCGACCGGAATTGATCGACGAGTTGAAAGCGCTGGGCGGCGATCTGGTGATCGTGGATACACCGGAAGGTCTGAGCCTGGTGAAGGCCGCTCTCGGAACGGCCGCCCCTCGCCTCGCTATCGACGGCGTCGGCGGCCCGTCCGCTGCGACCCTGATCAATCTGCTCGGCCGCGACGGTACGATCGTGGCCTATGCCGCGCTGGGCAAGGCGCCCATTCCGATCAGCGCCATAGCGCTGATCTTCAAACGGATTTCGGTGCGCGGGTTCTTCCTGAGTGACCCGGAGCACGCGGCGAAGATTCGGCCGGTCGTCGTCGAGGCAGCCGAATTGCTCCGATCGGGTCGGCTTTATGCCCCAGTGGCCGCGACCTATCCCTTATCGGCCATCAAGGACGCCGTGGCCCACGTGGAACGCGGCGGCAAGGTGCTGCTCGACGTGGGCGCTAGCTGAGCACGCGCTTGGGCGGGAGGGAGACCGTCACGGTCGTCCCCTGCCCGGGCACGCTCTCGATGTTCAACTTGCCGCCGTGCAGCTCGATCAGGCGCTGGGCCAACGGCAGGCCGAGGCCGGTGCCCTCGTAGCGCCGGGACAGCGCGTTGTCGACCTGGCGGAACGGCCGCAGCGCCACGATGACCTCTTCCGCATTCATGCCGATGCCGGTATCGGCGATGGCGAGCGCAATGCCGCCGCCGGCCGTTCGGCCCGCGGATAGCCTGATCGTCCCGCCGGGCGAAAAGCGGTTTCGAGAAGGAGCTGCTTCGGGATCATCCCAACGTCCGGTCTTGACCGCCCTGGCGCCGCGGCCAATATACGCAATAAGCGTTCGGTGCACGCGCCCCGCGCACTTCAGCTGGCAGAGTGCCAAAAATGCGAAACAAAGCCAATCCTGCATCATACTGCTTTACATCGGATAGACATGCATTATAGTGCTCAAAACGAGATCGGGCGGAGGCGCGGATGATCACGTTTGATACCCACCCGGACCGGTATAAGCACTGGAAGCTGCAGGTCGACGGGCCGATCGCGACGCTGGTGCTCGACGTCGCCGAGGATGGCGGGATCAAGCCGGGCTACAAGCTCAAGCTCAATTCCTACGATCTAGGCGTCGATATCGAGCTGCATGATGCGCTGAACCGCCTCCGCTTCGAGCATCCGCGGGTCAAGGCGGTCGTCCTCACCAGTGGCAAGGAGCGCATGTTCTGCGCCGGCGCCAACATCTACATG
>DATMGU010000101.1:0-2123 GCA_035555315.1 Allostellaceae bacterium | reverse complement strand
ATCTATAACTCCCCACCTGATATCGAGATGTCGGACGGCGAAAAACCGCTGCCGGTGACGACCTATTACGCCCGACTCACCCAGCGGCTGATCAACGCGCTGACCGCCCTCACCGCCGAGGGCAGTCTTTATGCGGTCGATCTCAGGCTGCGCCCTTCCGGCAATGCGGGGCCGATCGCCTCCAGCCTCGACGCCTTTCAACGCTACCACGCCGAAGCCGCCTGGACGTGGGAACGCATGGCCTTGACCCGCGCGCGGATCGTCGCCGGCGATCCCCCTTTGGCCAAGGCGGTCAACGCCACGATCCATGCCGCGCTGACGGCCCCCCGCGACAAGGCGGCCCTGCTCGCCGATGTCGCCGATATGCGCCGCCGCTTGGCCGCCCAGCACGCCAAGCCCGGTCCGCTGGACTTCAAGCATCGCCGTGGCGGGCTGGTCGACATCGATTTCATCGCGCAATACCTGATGCTGGCGCATGCCACGGAACGACCGGAGATTTTGAGCCTGGACACGGCGACGGCGCTCGACCGGCTGCGCCACGCCGGCCTATTGGCGGCGGAGGATGCGCGGCACCTGGCGGAGACGCTGGCGTTCCATCAGCACGCGCACGCGGTCTTGCGCGTGACCCACGGCACGGAAGTCGAGCTGAAACCGGCGCTCGACACCTTGAGACGGGTATTTCGGCGCCACCGGGAACGCACTCATACGCGCGGCACGCCGCCCAGCGCGCGGCATCTTGAAAAAACCGCGGCGACGGTGCTGGAAATCTACACGCGATTGATCGATTTTACCGCGGCGGCATTGCCGCCTCAGCGTCACGCGACACCCCAGGGGAGACCACCAGCACCATGAGCTTGTCCATCGGCGACCCGGCCCCGGACTTCACCCTACCGACCGATGGTGGTGGTTCCGTGACGCTGTCCGCGTTGCGCGGCAAAAAAATCATTATCTATTTCTATCCGCGCGACGACACCCCGGGCTGCACCAAGGAAGCCTGCGGCTTTCGCGATGCGCTGCCGGATTTCTCCGGGGTCAACGCCACGGTCATCGGCATCTCGAAGGACACGGCGGCGAAGCATGACAAATTCAAGAAGAAGTACGAGCTGCCGTTCCTGTTGGCCTCCGACAAGGGCAGCGACGTCACCGAACGCTTCGGCGCCTGGGTCGAGAAAAGCCTGTACGGCAAAAAATACATGGGCATCGATCGGGCGACCTTCCTGATCGACGACCAAGGCATCGTGCGCGGCATCTGGCACAAGGTGAAAGTCGATGGCCATGTCGGCGAGGTGCTGAAAGCGGCTTCGGCGCTCTGATCGCGATGCGGTTCCGTGAGCTGGCGGCAGCGACGCTTTTGATCCTCGCCATCCTGATGCCACTGTCGCTGCGGACACGGGTACCGCCGCTCACGGAGTTCGATCAAAAATTCTATGTCGGGATCGCCTACGATCTGCGGCATGAGGGCCGGTTTACCAACGGCTATCTGTTCGACGACACGCCCGATGGCCAGGAGCGGCCGGCCGGCATGCAGTTCTCGCCGATCTATCCGGGCTTGCTGGCGCTCGCGGCATGGCTCGATCCGGCCTTCGATCGTGCCATCGCCTGCCAGGCCGAGAGTCGGGGCACGAACCAGGCATGCCCGGACGGCGCGCGGCTGGTGCGTGGCGCACAGCTGGCCATGCTGGTCGGGTTTTTCCTGCTGGTCTGGCGGATCGGCACGGATGTCGGCGGCTCGCGCCGGATCGGCTGGATCACCCTGATCCTGGCGCTGGTGACCGGCGGCGTGCTGGTCCGCACCGGCATCTATGCGATGACCGAGACGACCACGCTGCTGCTCAGCACCGCGGCCACCCTGGCGGCGATCGCCGCCATACGCGGGCGTCACCGGGTAACATGGACCATCCTGACCGGCGTCCTCCTGAGCCTGACCGCCCTCACCCGTCCGGCCTTCCTATACGCGTATTTCGCCGCCTGCCTGCTCGGCGTGATCGTGGCTGCATGGCGCCCCGATCGCCGACGCGGTCTCGCCCTGATCGCCGTCTTCGCGATGTCGGCAGCCGCCACCATGGCGCCGTGGATCGTCCGGAATACTGTGCAGCTCGGTCACCCCGCGATCACCTTCGGCT
>DATMGU010000100.1:0-18571 GCA_035555315.1 Allostellaceae bacterium | reverse complement strand
AGCTGAAGCCGACGCTGTGGAAAGATCCGCCGGCGATCCGGGCGGATTTCGATTATTCGCGCGATGCCGTGATGCGGTCGATCGAAGGAAGCCTCAAACGGCTCGGCACCGACTATATCGACATGCTGGCGATCCATGATCCCGACGAGGCGCTTCACTTCGCCCCCGGGGAGGATCCCTATGCGCGCAGCCGCTTCAAGGAAGCGATGGATGGCGCCTATCCCGCCCTCGATGATTTGCGGTCGCAAGGCGTCATCAAGGCGATCGGCGTGGGCATCAACCAATGGCAGATGCTGTCCGATTTCGTCGTGGCCGGCCGCTTCGACTATTTCCTGCTCGCCGGCCGCTATACGCTGCTCGAACAGGAACCGCTCGCGACGTTGCTGCCTCTGTGCGCCGAGCGCGGCACCAAGATCGTGATCGGCGGCCCCTATAATTCAGGCATCTTGGCAACGGGCGCCGTCACGGGCGCTACCTTCAACACACAGCTGGCACCGGAACGCGTCCTCGAGCGCGTGCGTCGCATCGCTGCGGTCTGCGCGCGTCACGGCGTAGCGCTTCCCGCCGCGGCGCTCCAATTCCCCCTCGCACACCCGCTTGTCGTCAGTGTCATCCCGGGCGCCCGTTCCATCGAGGAATTGGACCAGAACCTTACCTATATGCGTGAGAAGATTCCCGCCGCGCTATGGACCGACCTCGAGGCAGAAGGGCTGGTCGATCCGGCGTCTCCTCTGCCGTCATAGTCGGCCGCGAGAAACGCGCCGGAGCGCCGGGCGGGTCGCGCGGTTTGACAGCGCCCGCCCGAAGGTTATGTTCTGCGGCAAAGGGCCGGGATCGGGGAGGTCGGCTCACCCTCCGATCCGGGCGCCCTCCCTCCCAGGAGTTGCCGAGAATGACCCACGAGGCGTTTATCTGTGACGTTGTCCGCACGCCGGTCGGACGCTATGGCGGGGCGCTTGCCCATGTCCGCGCCGATGATCTGGCGGCCCTGCCGATCGCGGCCTTGATGGCTCGCCATCCATCGGTGGATTGGGCGGCCGTCGATGACGTCATTCTCGGCTGTGCCAATCAGGCCGGCGAGGACAACCGCAATGTCGGGCGCATGGCGGCATTGCTGGCGGGGCTGCCGGATCGGGTGCCGGGCGGTACCGTCAACCGGCTCTGCGGCTCGGGTCTCGACGCGATCGGCGCCGCGGCGCGCGCCGTGCGCAGCGGCGATGGCGAGCTGTTCATCGCCGGCGGCGTCGAAAGCATGTCGCGGGCCCCCTTCGTGATGGGCAAGGCCGATGCGGCGTTTTCGCGCGACGCGCAGATCTACGACACGACGATCGGCTGGCGCTTCATCAATCCCCGCATGCGGGAGGCACACGGCACGGATTCGATGCCCGAGACCGCCGAGAACGTCGCCGAGGAATTCCAGATCAGCCGCGCCGATCAGGATGCCTTCGCCCTGCGCAGCCAACAGCGCGCCGGACGTGCCCGCGCCAGCGGTCGGTTCGCCAAGGAGATCGTGCCGGTGACCACCCGCAAAGGGCGCGAGACGATAGAGGTCACGGATGACGAGCACATGCGGCCGGACACGACGATCGAGCAGTTGGCGAAACTGAAGGCGCCGTTCCGGTCCGGCGGCTCGGTCACCGCGGGCAACGCGTCGGGCGTCAATGACGGTGCCGCTGCCGTGATCATCGCGTCGGCCGAGGCCGCGTCGCGTCACGGGCTGACCCCCCGGGCCCGGATCCTGTCGACGGCGGTCGCCGGCGTGCCGCCGCGCATCATGGGCTTCGGGCCGGCACCGGCGACCCGCAAGATCTTGGATCGGCTAGGGCTGTCGCTTCACGAGATCGACATCATCGAGTTGAACGAGGCGTTCGCGGCGCAAGCGCTGGCGGTGACCCGCGATCTCGGCCTGCCGGACGATGCCGAGCATGTGAACCCGAATGGCGGCGCCATCGCGCTCGGCCATCCGCTGGGCATGAGCGGCGCGCGCCTGGTGACGACCGCCCTCATCGAGTTGGAGCAACGGGGCGCCCGTTATGGGCTCTGCACCATGTGCATCGGCGTGGGGCAGGGCATCGCGATGGTGATCGAACGGGTGTGACGCAGGCTTATCGGCCGCCGCGCGCGCTGCGGCCGCCGACAAGTTTCCGGCCGACGACGAGCTTGGGGCCGATGACCAATTTCGGCCCCTGCTCGTCGATCGGCAGCCGAAGGCCGCTTGCGAGCAACTCGGCGAAAGCCTCCGGTCCGATCGGCTTGGAGAAGTGGTAGCCCTGACCCTTGGCGCAGCCCTGGCCTACGAGCAATTGGCGCTGCGCCGCGGTCTCCACCCCCTCGGCGATCAGTTCCAGATCGAGCGTTCGAGCGACCGATACGATGGCATTGACGATCGCCGCGTCGCTGGGATCGGTGACCATGTCGCGCACGAAGCTCTGGTCGATCTTGAGCTGGTGGATCTTGAATGATTTCAGGTACTGGAAGGATGAATACCCGCTGCCGAAATCATCGATCGACAGGCGCACGCCCAGCGTGCGCAATTCGCTGAGCAGCCGCATGAACTCTTCCGAATGCCGCATCAGCGTGCTTTCGGTGAGCTCAAGTTCCAGATAGCTCGGCGGCAGGCCGCTGCTGTCGAGCGCCGAGCGGACCGTGCTGACGAAATCCGGCCTGGCGAGCTGGATACCCGACACGTTGACGGCGACCTGAATGCGGGGATGACCCGCGTCATGCCAGGTCTTTACCTGGCGACAGGCTTCATGCAGCACCCAGCTGCCGATCTGGATGATCAGCCCGGTCTCTTCGGCGATCGGGATGAAGCTGCCCGGCGGCTGCAGGCCGATCCCCGGCCGTATCCAGCGAATCAGCGCTTCAACGCCCTTGATGGCACCGGTCGCCAGCTCCACCTGCGGCTGGTAATGCAGCATGAACTCGTTATCGAGCAGCGCCTTATGCAGACTCTGCCGCAAGCCCATGCGCTGCTTCACCTCGGCATCGAGTTCGGAGGCGTAGAAGCCGAAGGTGTTACGGCCGGCTGCCTTGGCCTTGTAGAGTGCCAGATCGGCGCGTTTCAGCAACTCGGTCGGCGTCAGCGGATCGCCCGCCATGGTGTCGGTGGGCAGGTTGGAGATGGCGATGCCGACGGAGGTGCTGACGGTAATTTCGGCATCGCCCAGCGTGAAGGGCGGTTGCAGGGCGGCGACGATCTTGCGGGCGAGCGTCGCGGCGTCATGCGGTGTGTCGACTTTCTGCTGAATGACCGCGAATTCGTCGCCCCCCAGCCGTGCGATGGTGTCCGATCCACGCAGGACCTGGCGCAGCCGTGTCGCCACGCTGCGCAGCAGATCGTCGCCCGCGAGGTGGCCCAGCGTATCGTTGACGTCCTTGAAATGATCGAGGTCCAGGTAATGCACCGCGACGCCATGCGCCAGGCGGGCGGCGTTGGCGAGGGCCGTCTCCAGCCGGTCGTCGAACAAGGCGCGGTTCGGCAGATCCGTCAGCGGATCGTAATAGGCGAGGTAGGCAAGCCGTTCCTCGGCCTTGCCGCGATCCGTCACATCGACGGCGATGCCTTCCCACATCCCCGCCGTGGTGGCCGTGGTGATGGTTGGGGGGACGCTGGTTTGGGCGGCGTTGGCCTGGGGCCGGGCCATGATCCTGATCCAGCGATAGCCGGAGGCCGGATCGGAGATCTTGACCTCCATATCGATGATGCCGCCGGTGGTCGCGGCATGCCGTACCGCATGTTGCCACCGGACGCGGTCGTGCTTGTCCAAGTGATCGGCGAAGCGCGCGCCATTGGCGGTCAGTGTCGCGGCGGTGATGCCCATGACCTCGGCCGCGTTGGCGCTGACGCCGCTGAAGACGATCGACCCATCCGCGTGGGGCCAGCATTGGAAGACCGCGCCCGGGCTGTTGACGCGGATGCTGGCCAGCAGCACGTCCTGCTCGTAGACCGCCTGCCGCGCCCGGGATGGCTCGGTGACATCCAGATGCAGGATGACGGCACCTTCCTCGGCACCCACGGTCGAGATCAGCAGGCGATAGATGCGCGGTTGCCCGGCAGCCATGGCCGGATAGTCGATCGATACGCTGCGGCTGCGCCGCGTCAGGATCTGATGAAGCGCGTCGAGCGCCAGTGCCGCATGCGTGTTGCCAGCCGCCGAAGCCTGACGCAACGGTTCCATGTAGTCGGTTTCGGGCTGCCCGGTACCGCCGACAAAGCCGGCATCGCTCGACGATGCTTGCCATGCGTGGTTGACGGCGACGATACGTCCCTCCCGGTCGATCACGGCGATCGACGCGGGGGTGACGTTCATCACCGCCATCGTCAGCGAATTAAAGGCGAGGGCACTGTGCAAGATCTATCGTCTCGAAACCTGGTTCATCGCCCAGGGTGACGGCAATAGATTAAGCTCCGACGAATTTATTCACCAAGATTCCAGAAATTCGATCTCGGTGGAGAGACCGGATTACTCGCCCAGGTTACTCGCCGCGGCTGGGTGTCGCGCGGGCCAGCCCGTCGAACGCGTCGAGGAGACGGTCGCGCCAATGGCTGACCGGATCGTCCGGGGTCAGCACGGCGAAGGTGCTGGCGGTGCGCGCCCACTGGAAGGCGCCGAACACGATGTAATCGGCGAAGGCGGGGTGCTCCCCGGCGATGAACGGCTGCCGGTCGAGCGTGCGCCGCAGGGGGCTGAGGCTTTTGCGAAACTCGATGACCTGTACGTCGCGATCGGCGACGACGGCTTCGAGCGATCGGCCGTAGCGCGCCTCGCGGCTTGAGCGGAAATATGCCTTGTCGACCTCCGCCAGCATGTCGTGGATATCGAGCAGGATGAGCCGCGCCACGCCGGGATGAACCACCGTATCGGTCCAGTTCGCGATGAACTGGGACAGGGCGTGCCCGGCAGGGCCGCCGAACAGCGATGGCCGATCCGGATAAGCCGCCTCCAGATGCCGCGCGATTTCCCAGGAATCAGGTACCACGGCATCGCCATCGATGATGAGCGGCACGTTGCCCTGGCCGGAAAACGCGATCGCCGGCTTATCGGTAAATCGCCAGGGAATGGTTTCGAACGCCAATCCCTTATGGGCCAAGGCCATCGTGACGCGCCAGCAATTCGGGCTGAAGCGGCGCTTGGGATCGGCGCCGGCGAGGTCATAAAGCTGGATCGGCATCTGCGGCTCCATCTGCGGTTCCGGGGAAGTCAGTGTCCGGCGAGGCGGCGGGCCAGGAGCCAAAAGAGTACCACGCACAGGGCGACGCTCGGCCATCGCTTGGCACGCCATTGCCCGGAGATCGCGATCGCGAGGCCCAGCGCCAGCGCGATTGCTTCCGGCCAGGAGATCGTCAAGGCGTGAAGCGGTGCGGTGATCATCCGATGGATCGCCACCTGGATCGTGCCGGTAATGTAATCTGCCATGCGTGAAATCCAAAGTTGCGTGTCGCGTTTGGTCGATTGGCCGTCTGGACGATTAGCCGCCCGGTCGATTGGCTACCCGGTCGATTGGCCACCCGGTCGATTGGAGAGTGCCTGACGCGGCGCTTCCCCCTCGCTGCCCGCAAGGTTAAACTTCATTGAAATCGATATTTCAACGTGGCATGACCCGGCGATGGCTTACCGGATCGAGCCACCGCGACCATCGGTCCTGACGCAGACGAGAAGATGAAACCGATGACACCGAACGATATCGCCCGAGTACAGGATTATCTCCGCCGGACCTTCAACAACGACAAGATCGCCATCGATGTGCCGGCCAAGCGCGGCGCGCCGGTCGAGGTTCGCATCGCCGATGAATTCATCGGCGTGCTGCACCGGGACGATGATGACGGCGACGTGTCCTGGTCGCTGATGATGACCATCCTCGAAGACGATCTGCCGCCCGCCAGCATGGTCACCCGCAAGAAATAGCCGGGGCAGGGTCCGAGTCCGCCCACGTACCGCCAAAGCGGGCGTGGGCGCCGACTCGGGACCCGGCGGCGAACGGGGTCAGCGGCGGTCGAGCGACCGGTATTCGACCTGGAAGGTGCGCCGCGGCGCCTGTCGCGGATATTCCGAGGCCTGTTGCTGGTATTCCTGGGTCTGTCGCGGGTATTCAGGAGCCTGTCGCGGGTAGTCCGGCTGCTGTTGCTGATATTCCTGGCGCGCCGGTGCCGCGGGACGGGGTTTCGCCCTGATCGCCAGCGCCATGGTCGGATCGGCGACGCGGACTTCGATCCGTTGACCGCCGATCTGGGTGCCGTTCAACGCCGATATCGCGGCCTCGGCTGCCCGATCGGGGGCCAGAGCCACCAAACCATGGTTTTTCGGAGCGCCTGTCAGCGGATCCCGCGCTAAAAAGGCGCCGACGACGATCCCGAAGGAATCAAACGCCTCGGCAAGCTGTTGATCGGTATACCCCTTGGGGAGGTTCGCAACGAACACATTGCCGCGGAACTTATCCTCTCGCATCGTCTTAATCCACTTCCTGACGGCCATAAACGCGCGGCCGACTGTTCCTCGACCAACTCTTGCCCTGACAGTTTAGCCAAATGTTGCGGTGCAACATAGGCAAATTCGAGAATGTGGATGGTTTGTTGCGGGGGCGGTGCCGCGCGGCACCCTACCGATGGTCGCTTGGCGTCGGGCGACCGTCACGTGCAACGCGACGTTAACCACAATATGGGACATTCTATACTGTGTTGGGCCGCCGCTCCCCGATCGCTCGTGGTGGATCGGGCCAATTATTGACGGGTCTGCAAATGCATCTTCTCGGCCTTGCCTTCACACGCCGGTATGTGACGTACACAGCGGCGATGCTAATCACGATGATCTTCTTGGCGATCTCGTTCATCCATCCCGTCTTCCTGTTCCTGGCGGCCGCGACCGGTAGCTTGGTGGCGATCGGCACCTATGATCTGCTGCAAACGCATCACAGCATCCTGCGCAGCTATCCGATCGCCGCCCATCTGCGTTTCCTGTTCGAGGAGATGCGCCCGGAAATCCGGCAGTATTTCCTGGAAAGCGATACGGACGGTACGCCGTTCAACCGCAACAAGCGGTCGATGGTCTATCAGCGGGCCAAGGGGGTGCTCGACAAGCGCCCGTTCGGCACCCAGCTCGACATGTATGCGCCGGCCTTCGAATGGCTCAACCACTCCATGGCACCGCACGAACCGGCGACCGAGCCGTTCCGGGTGATGATCGGCGGCGCGGACTGCACCAAACCGTATTCCGCCTCGATCTACAACATCTCGGCGATGAGCTTCGGCGCGCTCAGCGCCAACGCCATCCGGGCACTGAACAAGGGGGCGAAGCTCGGCAATTTCGCCCATGACACGGGGGAGGGCGGGTTCAGCCGGTATCACCGCGAGCATGGCGGCGACATCATCTGGGAGATCGGCAGCGGCTATTTCGGGTGCCGCGACGAGGCCGGTCGCTTTTCGCCGGAGCGCTTCGCCGAGCAGGCGGCCGATCCGCAGATCAAGATGCTGGAGCTCAAACTGAGCCAGGGTGCCAAGCCGGGTCATGGTGGCGTTTTGCCCGGCGCCAAGGTCTCGGCCGAAATCGCCGCGACGCGCGGCGTCCAGATCGGCGTCGACTGCGTCTCGCCGGCCCGCCATTCGGCGTTCAGCACGCCGCTTGAGATGATGGGTTTCATCGCCGAACTGCGGCGCCTGGGCGACGGCAAGCCGGTCGGCTTCAAGCTGTGCATCGGCCATCCCTGGGAATTCCTCGGCATCTGTAAGGCGATGCGGGAAACCGGCATCTATCCGGATTTCATTGTCATCGACGGGGCGGAGGGCGGTACCGGCGCCGCCCCCGTCGAATTCGCCGATCATGTCGGCATGCCGTTGCGCGAAGGGTTGGTGTTCGCGCATAACGCCCTGGTCGGCCTTGGCATCCGGGACCGGATCCGGCTCGGTGCCAGCGGCAAGATCACCAGCGCCTTCGATCTGTCGCGGACCATGGCCCTGGGGGCGGATTGGTGCAACGCCGCGCGCGGTTTCATGTTCGCGATCGGCTGCATCCAATCGCAGAACTGCCATACGGATCGCTGTCCGGTCGGTGTCGCGACCCAGGATCCGCATCGCCAGCGCGCGTTGGTCGTCCTGGACAAGGCGGAACGCGTCTTCCACTTCCACCGCTCGACCTTGAAGGCCCTGGCCGAGGTGATCGCCGCCGCCGGGCTGCATCATCCCGGCCAGTTGCGGCCCTTCCATTTCTCCAAACGTACCGCCGCCACCCAGGTCGCCCGGTTCGACCAGCTCTATCACTTCCTGCAGCCCGGGGAGTTGTTGACCGGCACGGATCATCCCCAATTCAAGGATGCCTGGATCGCCGCCCGCGCCGACAGCTTCAGCGCGGCCATCTGACATGTCCTATCGACAAGTGTCTTGCCGGGGAGTCGCCGTTTAAACTCACCGGATTGAAGTCACTCGGTGATGGATGATGAGCAGGCAGTCGGCGAACAGGCGGGCGGCGTGATCGCGGAAATGATGTCGGACGGTCTGCCGGCGCAGCGGCGGGTTTGGGCGGTGCTCACCGTATCGATCGCCGTCGGCTTGGCGACCTTGGATACGGCGATCGCGAATACCGCGCTGCCGGTCATCGCGGCCGATCTGCTGACCACCCCGGCCGCGTCGATCTGGGTGGTCAACGCCTATCAATTGGCGCTGGTCGTCTCGCTGCTACCGTTCGCCGCGCTGGGCGAGATCGTCGGATATCGACGCGTTTACGTGGTGGGGCTGGTGGTGTTCACGCTGGCCTCCCTGGTCTGCGCCCTGTCTTGGTCGCTGCCCAGCCTGACCGCGGCGCGGGTGCTGCAGGGCTTTGGTGCCAGCGGCATCATGAGTGTCAATACCGCGCTGATCCGCTTCATCTATCCGTCCCGGCTGCTCGGCCGAGGGGTCGGGTTCAACGCGCTGATCGTCGCGGTCAGCTTCGCGGTCGGACCGACCGTGGCGTCCGCCGTCCTGTCGGTAGCCTCCTGGCAATGGTTGTTCGCCGTCAATGTACCGCTCGGCGTGATCGCGATCGCACTGGCCATGCCGACATTGCCGGAGACCAGGCGTCTGGCGCATCGGTTCGACACGGCGAGCGCCCTGTTGAACGCGGCGACGTTCGGCCTGCTGATCTTCGCGATCGGCGAGGCGGCGCATCGCGCGCCGGTGGCCGAGGTCATGGCCGAGTTTGTCGGGGCGGCGTGTTTTGGCGCGCTCCTATGGCGCCGGCAGGCGACCCTGCCGGCGCCCATGTTGCCGGTGGATTTGTTTCGCCGGCCGATGTTCACCCTGTCGGCGGTGACCTCGATCTGCTCCTTCGCGGCTCAAGGTCTGGGCTTCGTCGCGCTGCCGTTCTATTTCCATAGCGTGCTGGGCCGCACGCCGGTCGAGATCGGCTTGCTGTTGACGCCCTGGCCGGTGGCGGTCGGCATCATGGCGCCGATCGCCGGTGCCCTGTCGGACCGGTATTCGCCCGGCCTGCTCGGCGGTTTCGGTCTTGCCATCCTCAGTCTCGGCATGCTCTCGCTCGCCGGGCTTCCGGCTCATCCCGGGGTGATCGATATCGTTTGGCGCATGCTGCTGTGCGGCGCCGGTTTCGGGTTTTTCCAGTCGCCCAATCTCAAGGCGCTGATGTCGAGTGCTCCTGCCGAGCGGAGCGGCGGCGCCAGCGGCATCGTCGCCACCGCCCGTTTGCTGGGTCAGAGTACCGGAGCGGCCCTCGTGGCCCTGTGCCTCGGCATCTCGGTCAGCTATGGATCGAGCCTGGCGCTGGTGCTGGGCGCGGGGTTCGCCGGCGCCGCCAGCGTCGCGAGCTTCGCACGCCTGCTGGTCGCGGGACCGGAGGTATCGCCGCTGGCCGGCGACTGAGCTATTTCAGCACGAAGCCCAGATTGCCCAGCGCCTCCTTGATCCGGTCGCGGCCGGTCAGCGCCTGCGGGGTGCGTACCCGCTTGATGACCGTGTCGGTCCAGGGGGCCGTTTCCATGCCTTGCCCCTTGAAGAAGTCCCGCAGGGTCGCGTCATAGGCTTCGATCGCCGGCCGCTGATCGTCCCAGGAATAGCGCTCGCGATGCAGCACGGCGGTTCGCGGCAGGCGCGGCTTGACGCTGGCGGGGTCCGCCGGGTCCGGATAGCCCACGCAGAGCCCGAATACCGGCATGACCCGCGAGGGCAGGCCCAGCTCGGCCGCGACCTCTTCCGGCTTGTTGCGGATACCGCCGATATAGACGGTCCCCAAGCCGAGCGATTCGGCCGCGATGACGGCGTTCTGCGCGGCCAATGCCGCATCGACGATGCCGACGATCAGCATCTCGAGATAGTCGAGCCCGGCAACCGCGACGTCGTGTTCGCCGGCGACACGGTCGATCCGCGCCAGATCCGCGAGCCAGACGAGGAACAGCGGACAATCCCGGATATGCTTCTGCGACCCGGCCATTTCGGAGAGCCGCGCCTTGCGATCGGGATCTTCGACCGCGATCACGCTCCAGGTCTGCAGGTTCGACGAGGTCGAGGCGGATTGCGCCGCGGCGATCATCAGGTCCAGCGTATCCGGCGGCAGCGCCGTCGGCAGATAGGCCCGGACCGAACGGTGCGCCGCCAGGGTGGACAATATCGCGTTCCACCGCTCCGGCGCGAAGCTTGCGGCGGTGCCGTAACGCTCCCGCAGGAGCCCGGACGCGTCATCGAGCGGCGCTTCGACGTCAAGAGCGGGGGAGGTGGGTTGATTGGCGAAACGGGACAAAGGCGCTCTCCACCAGCGAGTCGAGAAGGGTTGGCCGCGGACCCTACACCGGGCCGCCGCCGCTGGGCGAGCCTTGTCGACGCTTAGAGCATGCGCCGCAGCACCCCATCACGCCGAATGTAGTGATGGAAAAGTGCCGCCAGGGCATGCAGTCCGGCGACGATCAGAATCACGTTGGCGACCGTGCCATGCAGGTTACCCACCGCGGCTCCGAGAGCCCGGTTGCCCGGATCGAAGGCTGGCACCGTCACCAGGTTGAACAGCGAATCGCCACGAACCCAGACATTGGCCACGCCCAGGCACAATTCGGCGATCAACAGCGCGTAGAGCAGGTAATGCACGGCGGTTCCCGCCGCCCCGAGGAGCCCGGTTTCCGCCGGCTCAAGCCTGCGGCCGCCGCCGGCGCGCCAGGCGATGCGGACGACCAGCGTCACGATCAGACCGATGCCAAGGGCGATGTGAACCGAGCGGGCGTCCACGCGCAGCGGCCCGGATGGAAACAGATCGATCACCTGAGCGACACCCCAGAGCGACACAACCAGGGCGGCCGTCAGCCAATGCAGAATGATGGTCTTGCGGTCATAGGCGATGCTGACCGTCGCACGCGGTGTGGTTACGTCATCCATCCGTCGACCTCCATCGGCCATCAGTCTCTCAGAGATGACGGCGGCATATAACGGCTGGCCTCATGATTAAGCGTGGACCGGCGAAGCCCCAGGGCAAGCTTGGAGCTTTATGAAGGTTAGCTTGGTGCGCGGTACGCCATGCGAAAATCGATATATTTCGGGACGATGGTTATCGGTGACGGCATGACGCGAAGATGGCCTGCACTATATTTTTCGGTAATCGTGCGGCTCACGGCGTCGGACCCTTGAAGGGATCGAGCGTTCGAACTCCAAATTGTTCGAAATCCCGCACATTGCGCGTCACGACCGTCAGATTATGAATCTCGGCGGTGGCCGCGATCATCGCATCCTCGATGAGTTCGTTGGAGCGACGATGGAGAAGCCGGGCCCAGCACCGGAAAGTCCGTGCGTCCATGGCGAGCACGTTGTAGGTCGCGGCGACCAGTTCGACCCAGGCTTCAATCTCGGCCGCCTTCTCCGGGTCTTGATCTCGGGTGATCTCCACGCCGGCTTGCAACTCGCCGATCGTCACCGCGGAAAGGTGAAGCTCGGCGTCGGGTACGCTCCGCAGCCAGGCCAGTACCGCACCATGCGGGCGGCGCCGGCGCAGCTCCGAGACGATGTTGGTGTCCAGCAGGTACATCGCGTGTTCAGTCGAGTTCCGTGGGCGCGCGGCGGCGACGCTTGCCACGCCGCGGCACGGGGATGTCGGCACGAGGCACGTCCGCCATGAGGAGCTCCTTGAGGGTCGGGCGCGCCGATTGCTGGAGCCGGCGCCAATCATTGACAGGAACGAGGACCGCCGCTTCCGCGCCGCGCTTCGTCACCATCTGCGGACCGTGCTTGAGGCAGGTATCGAGAAACTCGCTGAAGCGAGCCTTGGCGTCCTGGACCGACCAACTCATCGTTTGAGTTTCCCCGCATTATTCAGACTAGTCATATAACTAGTCTGAACGGCGATCGAATGCAAACTCGGTCGGCGGGAAAGTGTTCGTCCGGCACAGGAGGCTTGGCTTCCAGGCCGATGCTTGTCTAACATCGGATTTCTCCAAAACTGATGCAGGAATTGGATCGATGCTCGATCTGGTCCATCTCCGCTCCTTCGTCATGGTCGCGACGGAGCTGCATTTCGGCCGAGCCGCCCAGCGGTTGAACATGACCCAGCCGCCGCTCAGCCGTCAGGTTCAGTTGCTGGAGGCTGAAATCGGCGCGCCGTTGTTCGTCCGTGCGAACCGGGCCGTGCGGTTGACGGCGGCGGGCCACGCGCTTTTGCCGGAAGCCCGATCGCTGCTGCAGCGGACGGAGGCCGCCGCCCAGATCGCGCGGCGGGCGGCAAGCACCCCCGGCGGGGAGGTAACGGTCGGCTTCATCGGCGCCTCGACCTATGGTTTCCTGCCCCGCCTGGTCAGCCGCGCGCGTGCCGAACTTCCCGATGTCGAACTGCAATTCAGGGAGCTGTCGAGCGTCGAGCAGCATGAGGCGCTGCTGCTCAATCGCATCGATATCGGCCTCGCGCGGCCCGTGCCGGAGCACGCCGGCATCGGTTCCGACTGTGTTCAGCGCGAGGGCTTGGCGCTCGCCCTGCCGCTCGATCACCCTCTGGCCGTCCGGCGCCGGCCGGTACTCCGGCAGATCGATGGCGAGCCGTTCATCATGTATTCCCAGGAAGGCCGATACCTCCATGACCTGATCAGGGGGGCTTTCCTGGCGTCACGCGTCCAACCGCGCCTTGTGCAGCACATGAGTCATGCGCAGGCGATTTTGTCGCTGGTGAGCACCGGCATGGGATTGGCCATCGTGCCGGAAGAGGCGCGCAACGCGTGTTTCGACAATGTGGTGTTTCGCCCGATATCGCTCGGCGCCGGCATCGCGGTGGAACTCCACGCGGTCTGGCGAACGGAGGATTGCGCGCCGGCGTTGAGTGCCGTGCGGGACCTGATCCGGCGTATCGGGGATAAGCGGTGAACGGGCCGGATCCGTCCGTCAGTTCGACCACCCGCCGTCGATCACATGGATAGCGCCGGTCGTGAACGCCGCTTCGTCGGAGGCGAGATAGGCGGCCAGGGCCGCTATTTCCTCCGCCTTGCCGATGCGGCCGACGGGTTGGCGGGCGACGAAGGCTTGCCGCACCTGGTCGAGGCTTTGGCCGGTGGTGGCCGCCTGGGTGGAGATGCGTTCGTGGAGCGATGGGGATTCGATGGTGCCGGGGCAGATCGCGTTGCAGCGGACGCCCCGACCGACGAAATCCGCGGCGACGGACTTCGAGAGACCGATCACCGCCGCCTTGCTGGCGCCGTAGGCGAAGCGGTTGGGCACGCCTTTCACGCTGGACGCGGCCGAGGCCATGTTGATGATCGAGCCGCTGCCCTTTCTGAGCATCCCCGGCAGAAAGGCGCGGATGGTGCGGTACATCGCCGTCACGTTGAGGTCGAAGGAAAAGGCCCAGGCATCGGGCTCGCAGTCGAGGATGCTGCCCGAATGCACGAAGCCGGCGCAGTTGAACAGAATGTCGATCTCGCCGAGTTCGGCGGCGATCGCTTTCACCGCGTCATCCTTGGTGACGTCGAGGAGGCGCGTCTCGCAGCCTTCGAGCTTGGCGAGCAGGTCGGCGTTGATGTCGGTGGCGATGACGCGCGCGCCCTCGCTCGCGAAGCGCTCGGCGGTGGCCTTGCCGATCCCCTGGGCCGCGGCGGTAACCAGGGCGATCTTGCCTACCAGACGACGCGTCATGGGCGTTCTCCTCTCTCACTCTTTTATGGCGGCCTTTTATGGCGGCGTGGTGTGTACGGCTTAGCCGTGCCGGCTGCGGTGGACGACCTGCTTGTCGAGCGCCGCCCAGTCCCAATCGATGCCGAGACCGGGCTCCGATGAGGGAACGCCGTGGCCGTCCTCGACGCGCATGCCCGCATGGGTCACGAGGTCGAGCTGCGGGATGTATTCGAGCCAGCGGCTGTTCGGCACGGCGCAGCATAGCGGCAGGTGCAACTCCATCAGGAAATGCGGGCAGACCGGTACATTGAAGGCCTCCGCCATGTGCGCCACCTTGAGCCAGGGCGTGATACCGCCGATCCGTCCCACATCGACCTGCACGATGGAGCAGGCACCAGCCTGCAGATAATCCTTGAACTGGCTGATGCTGTACAGGGATTCGCCGACGGCGATGGGGATCGAGGTCGACGAACAGAGCCGCTGGTGCGCCAGCACGTCGTCGGCGTGGATCGGCTCCTCGAACCAGGCGAGATCGAATTCCTCGAAGCGGTGGGCGCGGCGGATCGCCTCGTCCAGGGTGAAGCCCTGGTTGGCGTCGGTCATCACCTCCCATTCATCGCCGACGGCGGCGCGGACGGCGGCGATGCGCCGGACATCCTCGGCGACATGGGGGCGTCCGACTTTGAGTTTGGTGCCGCCGAACCCGCGTTCCTTCGCTTTGATCGCCTCCTCGACGAGTTCCGCCTCGTCGATGTGCAGCCAGCCGCCTTCGGTGTAGTAGAGCTTGATCCGGTCCTTGGCGCCGCCCGCCGCCTTATGGAGCGGCAGGTTCGCGCGCCGGGCGCGCAGGTCCCAGAGTGCCGTGTCGATGGTGGCGATCGCGATCGAGGTGAGCGCGCCCACCGTCGTCGCATGCACCCGGTAGAAGAGATCGCGCCAGATCTTCTCCACATCGTCCGCGTCGCGGCCGAGCAGCATCGGTACCAGATGGTCGTCCAACAGCTTCGTCACCGAGGAGCCGCCGGTGCCGATCGTATAGGAATAGCCCGTGCCGACAATGCCGTCGGCGTCGCGGATCCGCACCATCGGCGTCTCCTGGCATTCGAAGCTCTGCACCGCATCCGTACGCTTCACCTTGGGGTGAAGATTGGCCTGCAGCACCTCGACGGACACGATCTTGCTCATAGGGCGGCTCCTTTTCCCAACGGCGGCTCCTTGGAAGGACCCGGTGGAGGGTGATGGTCGGTCTCGGCCCGGGTATCGTCAAATAGAAAATTTTTCATTTTATATATTGCATATTTGACGAGGAATCGGATCATGGCCGTCATGAGCAATGTCGTCCGCGCCACTCTGTCCGAACAGGTTCATCAGGAACTGCGCTCGCGGATCCTCGGCGGCCAATTGCCGGGCGGCCATCGCCTCTTGCCCGAGGAACTGGCGAACGATCTCGCGATCAGCCAGACGCCGGTGAAGGAAGCCCTGCTGCGCCTCGAGGCCGACGGCCTCGTGGTCTCCGGGCTGCGCAAGGGGGCGGTGGTGCGTCGCTTCACGCTGAAGGACGTCGAGGACCTCTACGAGGCGCGGATCTTTGTCGAACTCGCATCGCTGGAAGCCGCCTTCGCGCGCGGGGCCGTGACCGCGGCCCTGCTCGATGAGCTGTCGGAGAATCTGGAGCGGCATTCGTTCCATCTCGGGCGCGACACGATGCAGGATCTGACGACGGCGCTCGCCTTCGACCGAGCGTTCCACCAACGCCTGGTCGAGGCGCGCGACAACGCCGTCATCGCCGGCTGGCACCAGCGGATCCTGGCGCAGACCCACACCGCCTACGTCTATCTCGTAAACGATACGAGCCGGGTCTATGGCGAGCATCGGGACATTCTCGACGCGCTCAAGGCCGGTACCGTCACGGCGGCGCGCGACGCGCTGGAACGGCATCTACGGCGGAGCGGGCAGGCGCTGCTCGCCAATATCCGGCAGGCACAGAAGAACGAGGGGGCGTCCTAGCGGCGAGGCCGCGCCACCTCCCTCCGAAAACAAAAAAGACCATCGAGAGGAAACGCATGAGCTTGACGGGACCGGTGCGCCACGGTCGGGACGCGGCTGCCCGGCGAAGCCAATGGTGAGCGGCGGGCCGCGCAGCTACGGGACGGAATGACGATCGATCCGGAAGTCATGAGGGCACTCGCCCCCTGGGCGGAGAAGCTGTTGGTATCTTTGCCGGTACCTCGCTGAAGCAACATGGAACCGACCAAAAGGTCGGCCGAAACAACAACAAACGGGGAGGTCATTGGCCATGCAGACGAGTCAAACCGCGGCGATCCAGGGGATTGAAGCACCCGCCATCGACGCGACCAGCATCCGCAAAGCGGTGACCGCGGCGACCGTCGGCACCATCATCGAATGGTACGACTATGCCCTCTATGGCGCCGCCTCGGGCCTCATCATCAACAAGCTGTTCTTTCCGCAGCTCTCGCCGGTGGCGGGCGTGCTCGCGGCCTTCGCCACCTTCGCGGTCGGCTTTTTCACCCGTCCGCTGGGTGGGCTCATCATCTCGCATTTCGGCGACAAGTTCGGACGCAAACCCGCCCTCATCTTCACCATATCGCTGATGGGGGCATCGACGGTGGCCATAGGGCTGTTGCCTGATTTCAATCAGATCGGCGTCGCCGCCCCGGTGCTGTTGGTGCTGCTCCGCCTGTTGCAGGGTTTCGGCGCCGGAGCCGAATACGCGGGCGCGGTCACGCTCGTCTCGGAATACGTGCCGCCGGAGCGCCGTGGCTATTACACCGCCTACCTCCAATCGGCGACGATCATCGGGATCCTGCTCGCGACCTTCAGCTTCCTCGCCATTTCTTACGTGCCCGAGGAAACGCTGCTGAGCTGGGCCTGGCGGATCCCGTTCCTGATTTCGGCGCTGCTGTTCGTCGTGGCGCTCTACATCCGCAATCGGCTCGACGAGACGCCGGAATATCTGGTCGCGGTCGAACGCGCGGAGACCCATCGACGGGAGGCCCGCGTGCCGGTGCGCGAACTCTTGCGCAACAGCCCCAAGGAAGTGGTGCTCGGCTTTCTTTCCGTCACGGGCCACAACGCGAACGCCTATATCCTCAATGCCTTCGCGCTCAGCTATATGATCAACACCCTCAAAATGCCGCGCACCGATTCCCTGGTGGCGGTCATCGTCGCGACGGCGGCAGGCATCGTGGCGACGCCCGTTCTCGGCGCCATCGCGGACCGTGTCGGCCATGCGAAGGTCTATGCCTTCGGGGCGATCTTCATGGTGCTCTTCGCGTTTCCGCTTTTCGCCCTGATCGATACCAAGAACGCGGCGCTCGCGACCCTTGGCATGGGGCTCGCCTATGCCTTGGGCTTCGGTGGCATGGCAGGCGCCCAGGGCGCCTTCCTCGCGAACCTGTTTCCGACGCGCTACCGCTTCTCCGGCATCGCCTTCGCGCGCGAACTCAACAGCCTGCTCATCGCCGGTCCGACGCCGTTCATCGCCTCGGCCCTGGTGGCGATGTCCGACGGAACGCCTCGGCTGGTGGTGTTCTATCTGATGATCTGCTGCGCGCTTACCGTCGTGTCGGTCTGGGCCGTGCGCGGGCGCGCCGTCAATACGGGTCGTCTCTCCAAATGAACAGTATCGAGCCTAACGGATAGTGTATCCACCATCTATCGTCAGGTCTGTGCCGTTAACCATCGCCGCCGCGTTACTGGCCAAATACAGGATGGCGACAGCGACTTCCGACGGATGAACAAAGCGACGACAGGGGATTTCGGCCTTGGCCCGTTCTCCCTTTTCACCCGACCAACCCACCAAAGCCATGGGAGTTTCCACGACGGTGGGTGAAACCGTATTGACGGTGATGCCGCGAGGGCCCCATTCGATGGCCATGCACCGCACCATGCCCATGACGCCGGCTTTCGAGGCGCTATAGGCCGCGTGCCCGTCGATACCGACGATCGCGGCCTGGGAAGCCATCATCACGATACGGCCGTAGCCTGCCGCGAGCATGTGTGGCGCGACCTCCCGCGCGAAGAGATATTGCCCTCGCAAGTTAACCGACATGACCCGATCCCACTCTTCCGTGGCAATCGTTTCGGCGGCTCCGACATGGCCGATGGCCGCGTTGTTGACCAGAATATCGATCTGGCCGAACGCGGTCATGACCTCCTGGACGACTTGCTTGATATCGTCTTCCTTCGTTATGTCGGCAATCCAGCCTCGGGCTCCGTGCCCGAATTCCTTGGCGAGGGCGACTATGGATGGATCTCGATCGACGAGAGCCAGGCGGATTCCGCGTTCGCTGAACAAGTGAGCGATTTCTCGACCGATGCCGCCAGCGGCTCCGGTGATGATGGCCGTGCGTCCCGTAAAATCGAAAGCACGAGCGAAATCAATCCGTTCCATAGTCGCATGCCTCTTTGATTTTTAGCAAACAAGGTGCAATGGGAATTACTTTAGAAAGCCTGCGCGCCGCATATCCCGATTTGCCGCTGTATTGGCCG
>DATMGU010000099.1:0-3224 GCA_035555315.1 Allostellaceae bacterium | reverse complement strand
CGCCATCATGCGGATATGGCTTTCGACCGACAGATAGCGCTTGCCGATCCGGCCGCAGGGATTGGCGCAGTCGAACACCGGCAGATGCGCGTCGAGCAGGCCGGGGGCGCCCTCCAGCGTCATGGCGCCGCAGCAGAAGGTGTTGGCCCCCTCGATCTCCGACCGGGAAAAGCCCAATGCCGCTAGCATGTCGAACGACACGTCGTTCAGCGACGCGGCGTCGATGCCCAGCACGGCCGTGCAGAATTCCTCGCCCAGCGTCCATTTGTTGAACACGAACTTGATGTCGAAGGCGGCGGCGAGGGCGGCCTCGACCGCGTCCAGCTTGGTCTGGCTGAAGCCCTTGGCCTTGAGGCTGGCATGGTTGATCGCCGGCGCGTTGGCCAGGGTGCCGTGGCCGATCGCATAGCGGATGATCTGGTCGACCTGCTCGGGTGCGTAGCCCAGCGTCGCCAGCGCCTCGGGCACGATGCGGTTGATGATCTTGAAATAGCCGCCGCCGGCCAGCTTCTTGAATTTGACCAGGGCGAAGTCGGGCTCGATGCCGGTGGTGTCGCAATCCATGACCAGGCCGATCGTGCCGGTCGGGGCGACCACGGTCGCCTGGGCGTTGCGGAAGCCATGGGCCTCGCCCAGTTCGACCGCCGCGTCCCAGGCGCGCCGGGCCGCGGCGACCAGCGTCTCGTCCGGGCAATTATCCGCATCGAGCGGCACGGGCGGGACCGAGAGCTGCTCATAGCCCTTGACCGCCGAATAGGCCGCCCGGCGATGGTTGCGCATGACGCGCAGCATCGCGGCGCGGTTCTTGGCGAAGCCCTGGAACGGCCCCAGCTCCTTGGCCATCTCGGCCGAGGTCGCATAGGACACGCCGGTCATCACCGCGGTGATGGCGGCGCAGAGCGCCCGGCCTTCGTCGCTGTCATAGCCGAGGCCGCGTGCCATCAGCAGCCCGCCCAGATTGGCATAGCCCAGGCCCAGGGTGCGGAACTCGTAGGACAGGCGCGCGATCTCCTTGGACGGGAACTGCGCCATCATGACCGAGATTTCCAGCACCACGGTCCAGAGCCGGACCGCGTGCTCCAGCGCGGGCGTGTCGAACGCGCCCTCGCCGTCGCGGAACTGCATGAGGTTGAGCGAGGCGAGATTGCACGCCGTGTCGTCCAGGAACATGTATTCCGAGCACGGGTTCGACGCGTTGATCCGGCCGCTTTCCGGGCAGGTGTGCCACTCGTTGATCGTCGTGTCGTATTGCAGGCCCGGATCGGCCGAGGCCCAGGCGGCGAGCCCGATATCGTGCCACAGCTCGCGGGCGCGCAGCGTCTTGTGCACCTTGCCGTCGGTCCGGCGGATCAGCTGCCAATCGCCGTCGTTCAGCACCTGCTGAATGAACTCGTTGGTCAGGCGCACCGAATTGTTGGAGTTCTGGCCCGAGACCGTGAGATAGGCCTCGCTGTCCCAATCCGTGTCGTAGGTCTTGAAATCGATCTGCGTCCAGCCCTGCCGGGCGAACTGCACGACCCGCTGGATATAGTTCTCGGGGATGAACACCTTGCGCGCGTCGCGCATCGCCTGCTTCAGCGCCGGGTTCTTGGTGGGGTCGTAGCAGGCATCGCCGTAATCCGCCTTGGCCTCGACGCAGGCCCGCATCACCGCGTTGAGATGCTTGTTGGCCAGCTTGGAGCCGGCGACCAGGGCCGCCACCTTCTCCTCCTCGACCACCTTCCAGTTGATGTAGGTCTGGATATCCGGGTGATCGATGTCGACCGTCACCATCTTGGCGGCGCGCCGGGTGGTGCCGCCCGACTTGATGGCGCCGGCTGCCCGGTCGCCGATCTTGAGGAAGCTCATGAGGCCGGAGGAGCGGCCGCCGCCGGACAGCTTCTCGTTCTCGCCGCGCAGCTTGGAGAAGTTCGAGCCGGTGCCGGAGCCGTATTTGAACAGCCGCGCCTCGCGTACCCAAAGGTCCATGATGCCGCCCTCGTTGACGAGGTCGTCGGCGACCGACTGGATGAAGCAGGCATGCGGCTGCGGATGTTCGTAGGCGCTTTCCGACGCGACCAGCTCGCCGGTCGCCGGGTCTACATAATAGTGGCCCTGAGCCGGGCCATCGATGCCATAGGCCCAATGCAGCCCGGTATTGAACCATTGCGGCGAGTTCGGCGCGGCCATCTGCCGGCACAACATATAGCGCAACTCGTCGAAGAAGGTGCGGGCGTCGCTTTCCCCGTCGAAATACTTGCCCTTCCACCCCCAATAGGTCCAGGTGCCGGCCAGGCGGTCGAATACCTGGGTCGCCGCCATCTCCGATCCGGCGCGCTCGGTCGCCGGCAGGGCCGCGAGGGCCTCGTCATCCGCTACCTGTCGCCACAGCCAGGCCGGCACGCCCGGCTCCTCCACCGGCTTCAGCCGGGTCGGCACGCCGGCCTTGCGGAAGTACTTTTGCGCCAGGATATCGCAGGCGACCTGCGACCATTCCTGCGGCACCGCGATATCGGCCAGCCGGAACACCACGGAGCCGTCCGGATTACGGATCTCGCTGGTGGCGGTGGTGAACGGAATGTCCGCGTAGGGATCTTGTCCCTCTCGAGTGAAACGCCGCGCGATACGCATGCTGTGCCGAACCCCTGTCTTACTTGAAACAACCCCGACCAGGTCGACGGCTTTGCGCCGCGACCCACCGCATCTAGGCCCCGACGAACAAGGTGCCACAAAATGTGGTCTTCGCAACGGGTTTTTAATGGTTCGCGAGTAGGTTCTCCGACCCATCGCCGGGAACCCGCGGGATGCCTTGATCCGGCCTTTAAGAGACGGGTGCGAAGCGGTTGCCAAATCGGCGATTTCACCCGGTGGTACACCCCGAGGCGGGGCGGCTCGACCTTTTCCTTATAGAGGGAACCGGCGCTCGGCGGACAGTTGGCCGACGACGCCTTCGAGGGCCGCGACAGGGGGTTTTACGGGACGCGGGGGAGGCATGCGGCGGGGGTGAAAAAACTTCCCGTAATGTCGTTGACATAGTTTTGGTGTGGGGCGTATAAGCCGCCCTCTGTTTCGGCGGGCCGGGTCTTTCGGGGTTTGGTTGTTGAGGCGGGAAGATTTGTTCTTTGACATTGTTGGTATGAGTAGAGGAAGGGATGCGCAGGCGGCGGCGTGCTAATGAGCAGGCTTAGTTGTTTGCGTATCTTTGATGACCTGTTGAGGTTATTTGAGTTTACGTTTGCGATGGG
>DATMGU010000098.1:0-23723 GCA_035555315.1 Allostellaceae bacterium | reverse complement strand
AGAGTGGCAGGCTGGTCGCCCCCTTCATCGACATCGTCTGTCCGGAAGAAGGCTACTACCTCGTTTACGAGGCCGCTCGTGTGAACATGCCGACCATTCGCGCGCTCCGGGATTGGCTTACGGCTCAAGGCGCCGAGCACGCTGCCGTCTGTACGAGACGCCGACCCGGGAACTGTCCGACATAGCTGGCGTGGTCGGGGATACTAACGTCGACGCCTGTGGACACCGATGCGGGTGCGCCAGTTCCAGCGTTGGCTTCAAACGCGTTTCGGTTCCCGCCGCCCATCATCGACGCAGCTTACGCGTCGCTGACACAACTTTGCCGCAACGCCAGCGGAAAATGCCCGTGTAAACGTAGTTAACGGGATCGGCGCGGTAAGAGCGCGCAATCCTTTGGCGAATTTTCGCGACCCCTGGGGATAGGGGATCGCAGGGGGTGGTGATGAACATTGAGGATCTAGTCCAGCGGATCGAGACGGCGCCAGGTCCGTCCGAACGGCTCGACGCCGAAATCGTCGAGGCTTTGGGGGTTCGCGGCACCCATGCGCCGTTCACGGCGTCCGTCGACGCGGCATTGAGCTTGGTGCCGCCGGGATGGTCGGTCCACCAGCTCTCCCATCATAATGACTGCCACGGCCATTTCACCGGCTGGGTGGCTGAACTGTATCGGCCCGACCAAAGCGTCGTCGCCTGCCCGGCCGCCGCGCTTGTCGCCTCGGCCGCCCTGGCGTTGTGCGCCGCCGCACTGAGGGTGACGAATTTCCAGGGGATCATGGAGCAACCGCAGGGCGATGGTGGCTCCTGGCGTCGTTCCGAGGTTGATGAGGCGCCGCGTGCACTGCAATAAAGTAGGGGCTGCCCCGCCTAAACCGCCGTTGCGGACCACCGGGATAAATGAGAGTTTGATCTCGTGATGTTGCCCGCGCTGCTCTGCAGCGCTCATCACCTAGTTTGGGCGTTTCCTCCCTAGACTTAAAGGCCGTGCTTGCACGGCCCTTTTTTTTGGCTCCGCGAACCCATGGCCAAGCCGGACGATGGCACGAAATCTCCCGGGAGCGCCAAATCTCCTGAGGCCGGGGCGAACTTAAAGATCCCCGACTTCAAGATCCCCGACTTTAAGATTATCGAGCGGCGACGGGTGCATCCCGGCTTCTTCCCCATCGACCAGGTGCGGTTGATCCAGCGGCGGCATGATGGTGGCTGGAGCCGCGAGCTGGAACGCGAGGTGATCGTCGCCCGCGAAGCCGTCGCGGTGCTGCTCTACGACCCCCGGCCCGACCGCGTCGTGCTGATCGACCAGCTCCGCCTGCCCGCGTCGCTCGCGGGCTTCCCGGCGATGCAGACCGAGATCGTCGCCGGGTTGATGGAGACCGGCGAAAGCCCCGTCGAGGTGGCGCGGCGCGAGGTGTTCGAGGAAACCGGCGTCGCGCTGATCGGCGAACCCCTCTTGATCACCCGGACGCTGACCAGCCCAGGCGGCAGCACCGAAACCGTCAACCTGTTTTGCGGCCGCGTGGATAGCGCCGCCGTACCGCCCCTAGCGGGATTGGCGAGCGAGGACGAGGATATCCGAACGCTGGTGATTCCGCTCCCCGACATGCTGGCGCGAATCGCCGATGGACGGATCGCCAATGCCTTCACCATCATTGCCGGGTATTGGCTGGCGGCCAATCGCAAGCAACTCCGGCGGCGTTGGGCGTAGTTCGCCCGTACTTTCCCCAGGGCCGTACTTTCCCCAGGGCCGTACTTTCCCCAGGGCCATACTTTCCCCAGGGCCATACTCTCCCCAAGGGCCATACTTTCCCCTGGGCTTGATCGCGACCGATCGCCGCCTTACCGTCGCGCTGCCGGCCGATCGGCGGTGACCGGAGAATGCGCCATGAGTTTGCTGTTTCGCGATGATGCCTACCAGACCTCCTGCCATGCCACCGTCATGGCCGTGGACGAGGCCGGGATTCGGCTCGATCGGACGGTCTTCTACCCGGCCGGCGGCGGCCAGCCGGGCGATCGCGGCGGCTTGACGACCGCGACGGGTGCGACGGTCTCCATCGTCGACACGCGCAAGGGGGAGGCGGCGGACGAGGTGGTGCATGTCCCCGCCCCCGGCGCGCCGGTTCTGGCGCCTGGCGACACCGTCACCGCCGAGATCGATTGGCCCTACCGGCACCGGTTGATGCGCATGCATACCTGCCTGCATCTGCTCTGCGCCGTCATCCCGGGCTCGGTCACCGGCGGGCAGATCTCCGATGGCAAAGGCCGGCTGGATTTCGACGTGCCGGGCGACATGCTCGACAAGGAGGCCATCACCCAGCGCCTCAACCAGTTGATCGCGGCCGGCCATGCGGTCAGCCAAACCTCGATCACGGATGAGGACCTCGCGGCGCGGCCGGAACTGGTGCGCACCATGTCGGTGAAGCCGCCGACCGGTCGCGGGTCGGTCCGGCTGCTGGCGATCGGCGATATCGACCTGCAACCCTGCGGCGGCACCCATGTCGCCAATACCGCCGAGATCGGCCCGGTCGTGATCACCAAGATCGAAAACAAGGGTCGCCAAAACCGCCGCGTGGCGATCGCCTTCGCCGAATAACCGCCGCCGAATAGCCACCCTAATCCCCTGGCAGTCCCAAGGAACCCCGTCATGCCTTATGCCAATCCCGATGCCCTGGTTTCGACCGCCTGGCTGGCGGAGCATCTGACCGATCCTGCGGTTCGGATCGTCGATGGCAGCTTCAAGATGCCCGGCGTCACGCCGACGGCGGCGCAGGATTACGCCGTTCGGCATCTTCCCGGCGCGGTGTTCTTCGATATCGACGCGATCGCCGATGGCACCAGCCCCCTGCCCCATATGCTGCCCGATCCGGTCAGCTTCGCGGCCAGCGTCGGTCGGCTGGGGCTGGGCGATGGCGGCCGGATCGTCGTCTATGACAGCGTCGGGTTGATGAGTGCCGCCCGGGTCTGGTGGATGTTCCGGGTGTTCGGCCACGCCGATGTGGCGGTGCTCGATGGCGGCTTGCCGAAATGGCTGGCGGAGGGCCGGCCGGTCGACGCCGTCCTGCCGAAGCCGGCCGAACAGGTGTTTACCGCCCGGTTCAAGCCCCAGTTGGTGCGCGACAAACAGGGGATCGCCGCCAACATCGCCTCGAAGGAGGAACAGGTGCTCGACGCCCGCGCCGCCCCCCGGTTCGAGGGCACCGTCGCCGAGCCCCGGCCCGGTCTTCGATCGGGCCATATTCCCGGCAGCCTCAATCTGGATTTCACGAAGCTCACCGACCCCACGACCAAGACCGTCCTGGAGGCGGAAAAGCTGTCCGCCCTGTTCGCCGATGCCGGCATCGATATGAGCCGGCCGGTGGTGGCGAGCTGCGGATCGGGCGTCACCGCCGGGGTGCTGGCCCTGGGGCTGCACCTGCTCGGTCACACCGAGGTCGCGGTCTATGACGGTTCCTGGTCTGAATGGGGGCTGGCGGGTGATACGCCGGTCGAAACCGGTCCGGCGCGGCGCTGATCCCGCCGGAAATCTCAGCCAAATCGACCCCGTAGCGCCCCGATGGCCCGGTCGATGAACAGCCGGGTCTTCAACGGCAAATGGCGTCCGGCGGGATAGACCAGCTGGATCGGGATCGGTGGCGGCTCGTAATCAGGCAACACGCGACGGAGCAGCCCCGCCGCCTCCAAGGGCGCCGCCTGATACGACATGGCCCGGACGAGGCCGCCGCCGGCCACGGCCGCGTCAAGCGCCGCCTGCACCGTGCTCACGGCGAGGCGAGGCTTTACCAGAACGCTGATTTCGGTCTCCGCGGCGCCGAAGCTCCAACGGTCGGGCATCGGTCGGACACCGGTGACGGTGATCGTCCGGTGCCCCCGCAGCGCCTCCGGATGCGCCGGCTCGCCCTGAACCGCGAGATACTCGGGACTGGCGCAGACGATGCGGCGGACGGAGCCGAGCTGGGTCGCGTGCAGGCTCGAATCAGGCAGGTGGGCGATCCGCACGCCCAAATCGACCCCTTCATCGACGAAGGACACCACCCGGTTCAGCAGCAGCAGCGAGACATCGATCTTCGGATAGTCGCGCATGAAATCCTGTGCGACCGGAAGCACATGCATGCGGCCGAACATCTCGGGCGCGGTGAGGGTCAGCAATCCGGTCGGCTCGGCCCGGTCGGTCGCCGCGCTGTTCTCCAGTTCGGCGAATTCAGCGAGAGCCCGACGGCCTTGGTCGAGATAGCGCTGCCCGGCCTCGGTCAACGCCATGGCGCGAGTCGTCCGCGTCAGGAGCCGGGTCCCTAATCGGTCCTCCAACACCGCGACGGCCCGTGTAACGGCGGTCGGGGAACGCCGCAGCCGGCGTGCCGCCGCGACGAAACTGCCTTCGTCGGCCACCGAGATAAAGACCGTCAGCGCATCCAGGCGATCCATCCAATTATCCCGTTTTTCGCAATGGACTTCGCCAATTCTAGATCATTAAACCGGAGATCAAAACAGCCTATCTAGACGTGACCGGATATCGGCCCGAACCGGCACGAGGAGAGCGAGCATGACGTCGGATCAGGGGATTACGCTGCATGGCTTCAAGCCGTCAGGCCATTCGCATCGGGCGGAGCTGATGCTGCGGCTGCTGGACCTGTCCTATGAATTCAACACCGTTGATCTGCGCGGCGGCGCCCAAAGGACACCGACCTTCCTCGCCATGAACCCCTTCGGTACCGTACCGGTGCTGGAGGATGGCGACATCGTCGTCGCCGATTCGGTGGCCATCTTGGTCTATCTGGCGACCCGCTACGATCCGGCGCGACGCTGGCTGCCCACGGATCCGGTCCAGGCGGCCAAGGTCCAGCGCTGGCTTTCCGTGGCCCAGGGACCGGTCTTCAATGGTCCGGCGACGGCCCGCATCATCAAGCTGTTCGGTCGGCCGGGGGATCACCAACGCGCCGTCGCCGTCGCCCAGGAGCTGCTGAAAATCCTCGAATCGGAACTCCTTCGACACCCCTTCCTGGTCGGCGAGCAGGCGACATTGGCCGATATCGCCATCTACAGCTATGTCGCGCGGGCACCGGAGGGCGATGTCGCGCTTGATGACTTCACGGCCGTCCGGGCCTGGCTGGCGCGGCTTGAAGCCCTCCCGGGGTTCCTCGCCATGCCGGTCGCGGGCTGAGGTCGACCATGCCGCCCCTCGACTCGCCCTGGCATGACGGTGAACGGGCGCTGCATCGGCGGCTCGGCATCGCCGACCGCATGGAGGCGGCCGGGCGGCATAGTATCCGATCGTTCATGCCCGATCAGCACCGGGTCTTCTTCGCCCAATTGCCCTTCATCCTAGTCGGATCGAGCGACCGGGCCGGACAGGTCTGGGCCTCGCTGCTCCCCGGCCCACTGGGTTTCGTCACGAGCCCGGAACCGCGACGGCTCGAAATCGACGCGGTGCCGGCGGCCGGCGATCCCCTGACCGAAGCGCTGGTGCCGGGGGCGCCGCTGGGTGTCCTCGGCCTGGAATTGCCGACCCGTCGGCGCAACCGCGTCAACGGCCATGTCGTGGCCGCGGATGGCTCGGGCTTCACGCTCGCCGTCGAGCAAAGCTTCGGCAATTGCCCTAAATATATCGTGCGGCGGGATTATCTGACGATGGAACCGGAGCGCCCGGTGACGGTGGAGCCGATCTCGACGCTGGATCCGGACGCGAGGCGGCTGATCGGCGCGGCCACCACATTCTTCGTGGCGTCCTCGGCCGGCCTGGGCGCTTTGCCCGACGTCTCGCATCGCGGCGGACAGCCGGGCTTCGTCGCGATGGCTGCGGACGGCACCCTGACCGTGCCCGATTATTCGGGCAATCTCTTCTTCAACACGCTCGGCAATCTGCTGGTCAATCCGCAGGCCGGCCTGCTGTTTCCCGATTTCGCGACCGGCGACCTGCTGCAGCTGACCGGGGCGACGGAACTCGTTTGGGATGGGCCTGACGTGATCGCCACACCGGGAGCCCAAAGGCTGTGGCGGTTCCACCCCATCGCCGGCCGCTGGCTGCGTGCCGCCCTGCCCCTCCGTTTCGCCCCCGGCGAGATCTCGCCCGTCTCACCGTCGCTTTCGGGCCTGCACTCCTGAAGCCGGGGAAAACTGGAACCGCTCCCGTTATTTGGCGTTTCTCCCAGCATCCCTTGGCAACGCACTGATAAACGGGAGTTTCCTATGATGTCCCCTAGTGCTTCTGCCCAGGGGATTTGACGGGATGGACCCAGCCAGCGACATCACCGACCTGTTCCTCTCCGCCGGCGGGGCGGAGAGGGGCAGATTAGCACTCCACACAGCAGTCAAATCCTCCGTGCGATGGCACTAGTGGTTGAGGATCTGGCTGAGGAAGCCTCGGGTCCGCTCGCTTTTCGGATTGCCGAAGAATTCTTGCGGCGTGCCGATCTCGACGACCTCGCCCCGGTCCATGAACACCATCGTATCGGCGACGCTGCGCGCGAAACCCATCTCATGCGTGACGCAGACCATGGTCATGCCTTCCTGGGCGAGGCCGGTCATGACGTCGAGCACTTCCTTGACCATTTCCGGATCGAGCGCCGAGGTCGGCTCGTCGAACAGCATGATGTTCGGCTTCATGCACAGCGACCGGGCGATGGCGACGCGCTGCTGCTGGCCGCCCGATAGCTGACCGGGGTATTTCTTGGCCTGATCGGGAATGCGCACCCGGTTCAGGTAGTACATCGCGGTTTCTTCCGCTTCCTTCTTCGGCACCTTGCGCACCCAGATCGGCGCCAGCGTCAGGTTCTCCAGCACGGTAAGGTGCGGAAACAGATTGAACTGCTGGAACACCATGCCGACCTCGCGGCGGATCGCCTCGATGTTCTTGAGGTTCGAGGTGAGTTCGATGCCGTCGACGATGATCTGGCCCTGCTGGTGTTCCTCCAACCGGTTGATGCAGCGGATCATGGTCGATTTGCCGGAGCCGGAGGGGCCGCAGACCACGACCTTCTCGCCCTTGGCGACCGACAGGTTGACGTTCCGCAGCACGTGGAACTCGCCATACCACTTGTTGACCTGCAGCAATTCGATGATCGGCGCCGCGACGGCCGGGGATGCGGCGGGTTGGGAAATCGACATCGTCTAGCTACTCCAGGATGATAGGACGGATGACGGATCGGCGCGGTGCTCGGTCACCGGCGCCGGCCCTTGTTGAAGGTGGTCTCCAGCGTGGCGCTGTAGCGGGACATCGCGTAGCAGAACACGAAGAAGATGGCGGCGACGAAGAAATACGCCTCCATCGTCGGGCCGCGCCAATCCGGATCGACCAGGGCGTTCTGCATTGCCGCGACGATGTCGAACAAGGCGATGACCGTGACCAGCGACGTGTCTTTGAACACGCCGATGAAGTCGTTGACCAAGGCCGGAATGACCACGACCAGGGCCTGCGGCAGGATGATCGAGATGATCTTCCGGTTGTAGCTGAGGCCCAGCGCGTCGGCGGCCTCGTATTGCCCCTTGGGCAACGCCTGCAAGCCGCCTCGGATCACCTCGGCGATATAGGCGGCCGTGAAAAACGTGATCGCGACGACGGCGCGCAGCAGCTTGTCGATCGTCACACCCGCCGGCAGGAACAGCGGCAGCATCAGCGACGCCATGAACAGGAGGGTGATGAGCGGCACGCCGCGGATCAGCTCGATGAAACAGATGCAGACCGATTTCACGATGGGCAGGCGGGACCGGCGCCCCAGCGCCAGCAGGATCGCCAGCGGGAACGAGAACATGGTCGGATAGATCGCCAGGATCAGCGTCAGCGGCAACCCGCCCCAGAGCGAGGTTTCGACGAAGGACAAGCCGAACACACCGCCCCACATCAGCACCGAATTGACCGCCGTGACGCCGATCCATAGGTAAAGCAGGCGCTTGTTCCAAAAGGCGCGCCAGCCGCTGAGGCCCATGGCGATGACGAACAGCACCGAGGCGAGCACAGCGCGCCATTGGTCCTCGTACGGGAACCGGCCGAACAGGATCAGCCGGCCCTTCTCGCCGATGAACGCCCAGCAGGCGCCGCTATCCGCCGCCCGGCAGGCACGCGCATTGGCGGCGTGCCACACGGCATGGATCAAGCCCCAATCGAGCAGCGCGTAGACCACCCGCACGATGATATAGGCGAAGATGATGGTCAGGATGCTGTTCAGGATCGAGTTGAACAGGTTCGCACGCATCCAGCCGATGACGCCGACCTGCGTCACGGGCGGTCGCAAGCTGGGGTTGGTGAGGGCGGTGTCGGTCATGGGATCACCGTTCCTTCAGGGCCATGCGGCCGTTGTACACGTTCATGCCGAGCGAGATGCCCAGGCTGATCGTCAGGTACACCGCCATGATGATGGCGATGCCTTCGACCGCCTGACCGGTTTGATTGATCGTCGTATTCGCCGCCGAGACCAGGTCGAAATAGCCGACCGCGACCGCCAGGCTGGAATTCTTGACGATGTTCAAATACTGGCTGGTCATCGGCGGGATGATGACGCGCAGCGCTTGCGGCAGGACGATCTTGCGCAGGGTCACGCCCCGGCGCAGCCCGAGCGCGGAAGCCGCCTCGGATTGACCGTTGCTCACGGCCAGGATGCCGCTGCGCACGATCTCGGCGATGAAGCCGCCGGTATAGACGACCAGCCCGACCAGCATCGCCACGAATTCGGGGGTCAAGCCGACGCCGCCCCGGAAATTGAACCCCTGCAGCTTCGGCACGTCGAGCACCAAGGGCGCACCGACGATGAAGAAGACCGCCAGCGGCAACCCCACGATCAGACCGAGACCGGCCCAGAAAGTCGGGAATTGCTGACCGGTCGCCATTTGTCGCTGCTTCGCCCAGCGGGCGACCGCGAAGGTCGCGATCACGCCGACCAGGAAGGTGATGTAAATATAGGTATGCAGCGGATCCGGCTCCGGAAACGGCATCAGCACACCGCGATTCATCACATAGACGCCGGGCAGCAGTTCGACCGCGTCGCGCGGGCTGGGTGCCAGCCGGACCATCGTGATCCAGAAGAACAGCTGCAGCAGCAACGGTATGTTGCGGGTGATCTCGATATAGACCTTGGCGAGCTTCGAGATCAGCCAGTTGGTCGATAACCGGGCGATGCCGACCAGGGTGCCGAGAATCGTGCACAACACGATGCCGCAGACCGCGAGCTTCAGGGTGTTGAGCAGCCCCACCAGAAGCGCGCGTCCGTAATTGTCCGCCGGCGTATAGGGGATGATCGATTCGCCGACATCGAAACCGGCCTCCTTTTGCAGGAAGCCGAAGCCCGTCGCGATCGACCGGCTCGCCAAATTCGACAGCGTGTTATGGACGAGAAAGCCAACCAGACCGACGACACAGGCGATCAGGACGATTTGAAAAATCACCCCGCGAACCACTGGGTCGTTCCAGAATGGCGGTTTGGTAGGGCGGAGGACGGTGCCGCCGGATCCTGAAGCTTCCTGAAGCGCCATTGCACGCGCAACTTTCTCTAAACGGTGTCGGGTGGAAATCGGCGGGAGGTCAAGGTTGGGCCGAAGCCTCCCGCCGCCGTATCAGGTCGCTTTGTGGCGCCGCTTAGCGGGCCGGCGGCGAATACATCAGACCACCCTTGGTCCACAGATCGTTCAGACCACGCTCCAGCTTCAGCGGGCTGCCCACGCCGACGTTACGGTCATAGACCTCGCCGTAATTGCCGACCTGCTTGATGATGTTGTAGGCCCATTTCTCGTCGATACCGATCGACTTGCCGTTGCCGGGGGTGACGCCCAGGAAGCGCTTCACATCCGGGTCGTCGCTCTTCAGGGCCTCATCGACGGTCTTCGATGAAATGCCCTTTTCCTCCGACTGGAACAACGCGAATACCGACCAGCGGACGACATCGTAGAACTCGTCATCACCCTTGCGGACCGCGGGAGCCAGCGGCTCCTTCGAGATACGCTCGGGCAGGATCACGAAATCATCCGGCACCGATGCCTTGGTGACGCGGGCGCTGGCCAGCGCCGAGCTGTCGGTCGTATAGGCATCGCAGCGGCCGGTGAAGAACGAGTTCTCGACCTCGTCCTGGCTTTCGATGACCACCGGCTTCAGATCGAGCTTATTGCTGCGGAAGAAGTCCGCGAGGTTCAATTCGGTCGTGGTGCCGGGCTGTACGCAGACCGTGGCGCCGGACAGTTCCTTGGCGCTTTTCACGCCCAGCTTCTTGGCGACCATGAAGCCCTGGCCGTCATAGAATACGACGGGCGCGAATTCGAAACCCAGCGACCCGTCGCGCTGCAGCGTCCAGGTGGTGTTGCGCGACAGGATATCGACCTCGCCCGATTGCAGGGCGGTGAAACGCTGCTGGGCACTGAGCGGTACGAACTTCACCTTGGTCGCATCGCCCAGCACGGCGGCGGCGATCGCCCGGCAGATATCCACGTCGATACCGGTGAACTTGCCCTGGCTGTCGGCGAGCGAGAAGCCCGCGACGCCCGTGGATACGCCACAGGTCAGCACGCCGGCGCTCTTGATCTTGTCGAGCGTCGGGCCGGCCTGCGCCGCGGTCGCCGCTGCCAGGCTGAGAATGGCGGCAGCAGCGATGGTACTTACTTTTTTCATAGAGACTTCCTGCCCTGTTAAGATACGACGGTCTTGTTGTTGGGACGCCAATCCGCGTCGAGCATGCGATCGGACTGTCCATGAGCAAGCCATGTGCCATCCGCCCGACATACTCTCTTGACCCCCGTCAAACGCAAAGACGCTAACACAGGCATGCGTTATGTCGCAATCGACCTCCCGCCGCGCGTAAGCCGTGCGGCGGATTCGGCGCAGAAATCAGTTTAGGAAAGAGTCGTACTATATTGATTTTAAAAGATTTAAAAATAATCTTCAGAAGTTAAGTAAACACCAAGGAGCGGGCGTGGCTGGATCCTGAGCCATCGGCCACCCGATGCCGAAAAAAGCGGCACCAATCCGTCAAAGCGCGTCGGTCAACGAGCCGGGCGCGCGCCGAGCAGGAACTCCGCATCCACCGTTACCTGTACCGTCACCATGCTGGCTTCGGCGCTGGGGGCGACGATCGGCGACGAGGCGGCCATGCGGGCCAGCATCGGCATCGGTCGCGGCTGCGCATCATTGGCGTTGCCGACATGGATGTCCCGGATGCGGACCACGCCGAGATCGAGGGTGGCGGCGATCCGGTCCGCCCGCTTTCTGAGCCGACCGAGTGCCACGTCGGTCATGTCATCCTCGACGGTCCGCGCCGTCTCCGGGGCGAGATCGAAGGCCATGCCGGAGATCGCCAGGCCGTCATTCTGCAGGATGCCGGCAAGGGTCAGAACGGCGGCGGTGTCGCCGCCGCCGATGGTCATGGATTGGCTGCCGCGCCACTGCGCCGGCGCGGTCGGCGACCGGTCCTCATAGACGGTGTAACCGCCGGTTTCCACCGTGACACCCGTCGCCGCCTTGGCCTTGACGAGCGCCGCGGCCATCGCCTGGTTGATCTGTCCCTGAACGACGGTCGCATCGGCCCCGCTCGCATCGACGCGCAGCGTCGCCTGCAACCGATCGGCCTTGAGCTGCCGATCGGCCCGCTCGCTCAGATGCAGCACGGTAAGCCCGCCCCCGCTCAGCACCGCGTCCGGTTGCGGATCCGCCGCACCGGCCGGTGTCGCCATGGCGATCGCCAGCAAGGCAGCCGCGAGGGTTAGGCCAATGCATATGCGGGGCTGGGACCGATTGGCTGACACGGCGCTTCTCCTCCCCCAGGGACGCGATCAACCAACGGCAACTGTCGCCGAGATCGCCTCGTGATCGGAAATCGCCGAACCGCCGGCGTCCACCGCCGGTATGGTGCGGGCCTCGCCGGCGATAAACCCGCGGGTGAAGCACCAATCGATCCGGCGGAACGGCGGCGGTGGCGAGCCGTCGGGTCGCGTGCGTTGGGTAACGTCGGATGTATTGGCGTCGATCCATTCATAGCCGGCCCGGCGCAGCAGCCTGAACAGCGGTTCCCAGCCGTCCGGGTCGGTGAACCAGCCGTCATCGCCCTCGTCATCCGCCGGCAGCGCCGTGGTGTTGCAATCGCCGGCGATCACGACCGGTAGGCCCTCGGCGAACCGGTCGATCTCGGCGATCAGCCGCTCGATCTGCATCGCCCGGTCGGCGGGGTGGCTATGGCTTTCGAGATGCAGCGTGACCGCGACCATGGCGCCCGGGGCCGAATTCGGGGTGCCGATCCTGGCGGCGATCGCCATGCGCCAGCCGAGCCGGCGCTGGTCGCTGGTCATGCCGCTGAACCACACGCCGCCATCATCCAGGCGGATGAGGCACAGCGCGTCGATCGGCGCGCGCGACAGGATCGCATTGCCGTGGAAGCCGACGGTGTTGACCTCCCCCGCATGCAAGGCCCGTTCGCGGGTATCGCCCAGCCCCAGCTCGACGAACTCCACCCCATAGGCGTAGCCCATGCCCAGCGCGTCGGCGAGATCGGCGACGGTATGGCGGTTGCCTGATCGCGCCATGCCGACATCGACTTCGGACAGCAGGATGATGTCGCTCTCGGTCGCCGCCAGCAGGGCGGCCGACGCCGTCGCGTATTTGCAGCGTTCGGCGTTCCAGGCGGCCACCCGGACCACAGGGCCGAGCGGCCGGGGCGCCGGCGGCGGCCGGACCTCGATCGCCGAGAGGCAGGCAAGCCCGGACGCCAGGCGAAGATGCTCGGCCGTGGTCGCCGGAACGGCCTGGGCTTCCGCCAGCACGGCCGGATCGGGCGGTGGCAGATCGACAACGACCGTCGAGACGAGGATGACCGGCGGCACCCGCGCCATCTAAGCCCCTCCCCCGCGAAGCATCGGACCGGCGAGAGGGTCGGCAAGGGAAGTGATCGGAGGCATCTGACCTAAGGGGAATTGAAGGGATCCGCGCCGGTAGCGGCTGTGGTCGTCACAGGACGGTAGCGTTTAGAGGATTTCACCGCCAGAGCGGCGTGAAGCTTTGATGAAGATGCGCTACGGTCGGGAGACATGCCTACAACAACGATGACAAGGTGCTTGGTGTTCCAGGATTATAAGGCCGGCGAGGTTCCCACCATCGAAACGGAGCGGCTCGTGCTGCGCGGCCATCGGGCGGCGGATCTCGATGCCTGCGCCGCGATGTGGGGGGATGCCGAGGTGACCCGCTTCATCGGCGGCAAACCCTTCGCGCGCGACGATGTCTGGGCCCGTCTGCTGCGCTATGTCGGCCATTGGTCGCTGCTCGGGTTCGGCTATTGGGCGATCGACGAGAAGGCCGGCGGCGCGTTCGTCGGCGAGCTGGGTTTCGCCGATTTCAAGCGGGACATCACCCCCGCCCTCGATGTGCCCGAACTCGGCTGGGTCCTCGCCCCGCGCGCTCAAGGCCGGGGCTACGCGACCGAGGCGGTGCGCGCCGTCCTCGCCTGGGGCGACCGGCATCTGCCGGCGACGCAGACGGTCTGCCTGATTCGTCCGGACAACCTGCCATCGATCCGGGTCGCCCGTAAAACCGGCTTTCAGGAGGCCAATCGCCTGCTCCTCAAGGGCCAGCCGATCCTGCTATTCAGCCGGCAAGCCGTCTCCGTCGCCTCGGCTTCCCCTATCGCCCCAGCTTCCCTTATCACCAAGGCTTCGCCATGACCGTCACGATCTATCACAACCCGTCCTGCGGCACGTCGCGCAACACCCTTGCCCTGATCCGCCAAGGCGGCGAGGAGCCGGTCGTCATCGAATACCTGAAACACCCGCCGAGCCGCGCCCGGCTGGTCGAGCTGATCGGCGCCATGGGCATCCCGGTGCGCGCGCTGCTGCGCGACAAGGGCACGCCTTATGCGGAGCTGGGTCTCGCCGACCCGAAATGGACGGATGACGAGCTGATCGACCAGATGCTGGCGCATCCCATCCTGATCAACCGGCCGATCGTGGCGACGCCGAAGGGCGTACGGTTGTGCCGGCCGGCGGAAGCGGTGCTGGGTATCCTGTAGGGCCTGGGTGGCGGAACTCGGAGACGTGTTATTGTACTTTCCGTACCCGAATAGCGCAATACGGTAAGCGCCATAAGGAGTTACAAGCATGTCAGTTCTCTCAGCCCCCGCGCTTCCACAACGAACGCGCCACCTATGCCTACGTCGAGGCGCGGGTCTGGCCAAAAGGCCCAATCTGCCCGCACTGCGGTGGCCTGAGCGTAGCGTCTCGCCGCCAAGGTCGCCGCTTCGACACCCTAAACCATCGGAGCCAAACGGCGCATGAACGCCTTGACCGATTCGAATATCGCATCGGCTTCTTCCTCGGTGTAGGCATCTGCCGGATGCATGGTGGGGTTCCGCCAAGCGTGGGCGACGCTATCGAGCAAGGCGCGGACTTCGGACCAAGCCGACTTCTCGGCGGGATTGGTCATCGGGTCAATTTTACCCTTCATATTTTGAAGAATGACGAGCCAAGTCAAAAAGCGACCATTCCTATCGACTGCGGTTGCCCCAAGCTTATTTGCCAATGCGCGGACGGTGAGTTCCATCGCGAGCATAAGATGAAAGACCGCCGCCTTGCTCCTTGCCGCCGCGAGACACTTGCCAGATTCAGCTATGTCTCGCGCCGCACCATTGAATTTATCGAACACCTCTTGCCCGAACAGAGGCTCGGTTGTCGTAAAGAGCCGATGGCCCTTCATAGATAGGGCGAACATTGCGCGCCCACGCAACGAGCTTTCTGCCGTTCGCAAAAGATGATCCACTCTCGGCGCCAATTGATGCTGGGCAGTGCTGTCGAGCGTAATAATTTCAGTTTGTGGAAGCATCTTCAGTATGACGCCAAGGTCAGAAGCGGCGTGACCTAAAACAGGGAAATCATGGTCCTCGCCGAGATGCTGGATAAAGTCAGCCCCCGCGATGAAGTTCTCCCGATCGACACCGCCAATGTTGCAAGCACGGCCATCAATTTGCGCTTCTTTTAGAGCCTGCCCGAGCGCAGTAACCATGGTCAGCACGTGAGTAAAGCGCGCGCCATCCCATGCTCGCATGTCCCAAAAACTCCATATTCGGCTCCACCCCGCCAAGGGGCGTCTAGCGTGCTAGTCATCTAGCACACCTTTGAGTTTGATGGGTACGCCACACCCTCGGCGAACGGTTTCTCAGGACATCATCGCCTGGAGGTCCCGCCGAAAGCGGTCGGGATCGGCCCCGGGGAGAAGACCTTCGACCGTCCCATGTGTGTGCGCCCAAATGGGCACGGCGCTCGCCAGCAGGGTTCGCCCCGCCGGTGTCAGCGTCATCAGACGGCTGCGCCTGTCCGTCGCATCGGCCACCACCTCGACAAGGCCGCGGCGCTCCAACGGCTTTAGCGCGGCGGTAAGCGTCGTGCGATCCACGGCGAGGAGAGACGCGACCGATCCCATGCTCGGCGGTCGCGGCCGATTGAGCGACATCAGCAGCGAAAACTGGCCGTTCGTGAGGCCCAGCGGGCGCAGCGCCTCGTCGAAGCGGCGCGCCAAGGCCCGCGCCGCGCGCTGCACATGCAGGCAAAGGCAGGTATCGCGCACCAGCAGCGTCGTCTCGAAGGGAACGTCGTTAAGTTTTGACATACGGCATTAAGGTTGATATCAACTAATTTAGTCAAGGCAGCCCCTAAGAATATGCCAACAGGAGGAACGAGGATGCTGCGTGATCCAGTCGTATCCGGGCCAGTCGTATCCGGGCCAGTCGTATCCAGACCTATCGTATCCCTGCAAGAATGGCTCGCCGCGCGCCAGGCGCTCCTCGCCAAGGAGAAAGCGGCGACCCGGCAGCGCGACACGCTCAATGCCGAACGGCAGGCCTTGCCCTGGGTGAAGGTCGAGAAGACCTATATCTTCGACACACCCGCCGGCGAGAAGACGCTCGCCGAGCTTTTCGCCGGGCGCGGCCAGCTGATGGTCTATCATTTCATGCTCGGCCCCGGCTGGGCAGCGGGCTGCCCCGGATGTTCGCTGGTCGCCGATCATCTCGACGGTACGCTGGCCCATCTCGAACACCACGACGTCACCCTCACCGCGGTCTCGCGCGCCCCGCTCCCGGAGATCGAGATTTATCGAAAGCGCATGGGTTGGCGCTTTCCCTGGGCGTCGTCCTTCGGCAGCGACTTCAACTACGATTATCATGTGTCGTTCACCCAGGACGACCTTGCCAAAGACAAGGTCTTCTACAATTTCACGATGATCGATACGGCCGATGCGAATGACGAGCTGCCCGGTCTCAGCGCCTTCGTCAAGGACGAGGCCGGCGACGTCTTCCACACCTATTCCACCTATGCCCGCGGCCTCGAGGAGTTGCTCGGCACCTTCATGATCCTCGACCGGGCGCCCAAGGGCCGCGACGAGAAGACGACCATGGACTGGGTTCGCCGCCACGACGAATATGAGAAAGCGGCCAACCCGCATGCCTGCTGCGGCTCATGAGACCCAAAAACCGAAATGGGAGGCCTTGATGTCTGATTCCCACGGCAAGTTTGTCTGGTACGAACTGATGACGACCGATACCGCGGCGGCGGAAACCTTCTACAAAAGCGTCGTCGGCTGGAGCGCCAAGGATTCCGGCATGAGCGACATGTCCTATACGATCCTCAGCGCCGGGGAGCACGGCGTCGGCGGGCTGATGGCTATACCGGAACGCGCCCGAAACGCGGGGGCTCGGCCGGGTTGGGTAGGATATGTCGCGGTCGATGACGTCGACGCCAGCGCCGCCCAGGCGACGCGGAAGGGCGGCACGCTTCATCACGGACCCGAGGATATCCCTGGGGTCGGCCGCTTCGCGGTCATCGGCGATCCGCAGCACGCGGTGCTGACCCTGTTCAAGCCATCGCCCACGATGCAGGACCACCCTCCCCCGGCTCCGCCCGCCACGCCGGGTCATACCGGATGGCACGAGCTGTTCACCAGCGACCGCGAGGCCGCCTTCGGCTTCTATGCCGACCTGTTCGGCTGGACCAAGGCCGAGGCCATGGATATGGGACCGATGGGCATCTACCAGATTTTCGCCAGGGGCGATCAGCCGATCGGCGGCATGATGACCAAGCCTGAGGAGATGCCGGTCTCCTTCTGGCGGTATTATTTCAACGTCGACAACATCACCGCCGCCGTGGCCCGTGTGGAGGCCGCCGGCGGGCAGATCCTTCTCGGCCCGATCGAGGTGCCGGGCGGCAGTTGGATCATCAATGGCAGCGACCCGCAAGGCGCCCAATTCGCTCTGGTGGGGCCGAAGGGTTAGGAGTCCACCCGGAAAGAAAGTGATTATTTTCAATGCAATAGCGTCATCCCCGCGAAAGTGGGGATGACGCTGCCGTCCGGGCCAGACGTGTCGAGGGCGTTTGCCGCTAAATTCCTGTACCTATCGTCGCAAGCGTTCCGTCACGCAGCAAAATGTAAAATCCAAGCGCCATCAGGATGAACGGCGTGACGCGTCGGCCCCAGCGCCGCACGATCGCCCCGAATGCCCGATGGCGGATTAAAAGTTGAGCGGCGAAGCACCAGACCGCGACCATCACGGTAAACAAGCCGCAGATCGCCAATGCCGTTAGGAGGGAAGCCTTCGCGAAGAGCGGGACGTAGACGGCTATGTTGTCGCCACCATTGGCGATGGTCACGCCAGCGACGGCGGCGATGCCGCCCCAAGCTCCCAGCTTGACCTCGTTCGTCTCGGTTTGAGACCGCTCCCGCCAGATCTTCCAAAGCCGCGTGATCCCGATGAGGATCGGGAGACCCCCCATCAGGCCGATGTCACGATCCGGTATCGCATAGGCCAAGAGCGCGAAGGCGACCGCGACCGCGGTAAGTGCCGCCATTCCCGCGTATTGGCCGATGATGACGTCGCGACCCTTGAAGCGTGGGTCGCCGAAGAATGCCAACAGGACGAAGGCGTCATCGATGTTCGTCGAGGCGAAGGCCGTTAAGGCCAAGACGACAGTTTCCAGCACGAGGCTGCGTTCCTCTCACGTCGACGCTCGGCTCGCGGCCATGCTCATTGTTAAGGGGCATCTAGCGGACGCCAACCGGGCTTAAGCCGCGGCCGTCCAAAAGACATCCTATTGAAAGCGCCTATTCTTCGGATAGTGACTCGGCGCCTCGGTGGTGGACCTTCGGGCTGGGAACTGTGGCACATCGTTTGCTCTAGCGGAGGGGTCGCTTCACGGAGGGGGCTGCCTCACTGGCCTAGTGACATCCGGACCCAGCTTCACATTCAGCCAAAAAAGGGCTTTCGATGACTCCTCGCCTTCGTACCGCCGTCCTACGCGCGCTCGCCGTGACAACCCTTGCCGCCAGCAGCCTGGCCTTGCTCGGCGCCACAATCGCCCGGGCGGAAACGGCCGGGCCGGTCACCGACGAGGTCGGCGTGCTCAAGGTGCCAAAGGGGCAACCCATCCTGATCGGCGGCCTGATGGTGCTGACCGGGCCGGACGGCGCGCTTGGGCTGGATGCGTCGCGCGGGGCGCAGATCGCCTTCGACGATCACAAGAACATGCTGGTCGGCCATGCCATCAAGTACGCGGCCGAGGATGGCGGTTGCAGCGTGGAAGGCGGCCAAACAGGCGCCACCAGGCTGGCGGCCAACAAGCAGATCGTCGGCGTGATCGGCCCGGCCTGCTCGTCCGAGGCACGCGGCGGTGCGCCAATCCTGTGGAATGTCGGCATGACGATGGCCGATACCAGCGCCACCGCCCCGGCTTTGACCGCGGCCGACCGGCCGGCGGGGCTGCAGGGCTTCGTACGGTTCATCTATAACGACCTCAACGCCGCCGCCGCCGCGGTGAAATATGCCCAATCCCTGAAGGTCACCAAGGTCGCGACGCTGCACGACGGCAGCCTGTACGCACAGCAGATCGCCGAGGCGTTCGCCACGCAATGGAAAGCCGCCGGCGGTACGATCGTCGCGGCCGAGGCGATCTCCCCCTCCGATACCGATATGCGCCCGGTGCTGACGCGCATCGGCACGTCGCATCCCGAGATGCTGTTCGCGCCCATCTTCACCAGCGCCTCGGCCTATCTCACCCGCCAGAAGCCGGAAGTGGCCGACATGGCCAAGGTGCGGCTGCTGGGCACCGACGCCGTGCTGTCACCGGCCTTCCTGGAGGCCGCTGGCGACGCTGCCAAGGGCTACCAGCTCACCGGCATCGACAACGACCCGAAGTTCATGGGCGCCGGCTACCCGCAATTCCTGACCAAGTACAAGGCGAAGTTCGGTGAGGCGCCGATCGCCGGCTACCACGCCAACGGCTACGACGCGGCGACGGCCCTGATGCTGGCCGTGGAGAAAGTGGCGAAGACCGACGCGCAGGGCGACACTTATATCGGCCGCAAGGCGGTGCGCGATGCCCTGATGGCGACCAAGGACCTGGACGGATTGTCGGGCAAATTGACGTGCGACAAGTATGGCGATTGCGGTTCGTCCCACTTCGCCGTGTTCGAATATGTCAGCGGCGATCCGAGCTCGTATAACGTCGGCGTCAATCCGAAGAAAATGTACCCCTGATCGGAGTCGATCGCGGTGCTGCGGTTGCAGGATTGGATACGGCGGGCGAGCTGGGTGGATTGGTTCCTGCTCGCCCTACGCCTCGTCGTGATCGGAGTGGTCGGCAGCGGTTTCGTCGCCGGCCTACTCCACCCCCGTTACGCGCAGGCGGAATGGCTTTCCTTCATCGCCTTCGGCCTGACGCTCGGGGCGATCTACGCGTTGATCGCCCTGGGCTACACCATGGTCTATGGCATCCTGCGCATGGTCAACTTCGCCCATGGCGATGTGTTCATGGCGGGTGCGTACGCTGCCTGCTTCTCGCTGTTAGGCTGCAACCGCGCCGGTTTGCTGGCCAGCCATCCGCTGGTCAGCATCGGGTTGGCGCTGATCGGCTCGGTCGCCGCCGGCGCCGGCATCGCGGTGCTGGGTGAACGTATCGCCTATCGCCCGTTTCGGCGCAGCCGGTCGCTGGCGCCGTTGATCAGCACGCTCGGCCTGTCTTTCGTGTTGGAATATTCGGCGCGCGGCATGTTCGGCGCCCAGAACAAGTCGTTTCCCTCGATACCGCTGATCGACGGAAACGTCGTGCTGATGGGCTTCAGCATGCCGCGCACGCAGATCGTCGTGGTATTGGCGGCGGTTCTGACGATGGTGGTCCTGACTCTCGTCGTGATGCGCACCCGCATCGGCACCGCCATGCGCGCGGTGGCGGAGGATCAGGACGCCGCCATCCTGATGGGCATCAATGTCGACCGCGTGATCGTCTTTACCTTCGCGCTGGGTGGCTTGCTCGCGGGCATCGCCGGCCTGCTCTACGGCCTCGTCTACAAGCAGGTCTATTTCTTCATGGGCTTCTTCCTGGGCGTGAAGGGGTTCGGCGCCGCCGTGCTGGGTGGTATCGGCAATATCCCCGGCGCCATGCTCGGCGGCTTTGCCCTCGGTCTGGTGGAAAGCCTGGGTCCGGCGCTGTTCCTGGATGGGCTCGGCGTCGACTCGCCCTACCAGCTGCGCGACGGCATCGCCTATACCATGCTGGTGATGGTGCTGATTTTCCGTCCCCGCGGCCTGCTCGGCGAGCGTTTGTCGACGGTCAGGGCCTGACGCGATGCCCAGTGACATGGTGGAGGCCAGCGCGCCGGCGATCGATCTGCGCATCCCGGCGCAGGCATTGATCGGCACCACTCTGGCGATCGTCGGGACCTGTGTGTTCGTGGTTCTGGTCGGCTTGTTCGGCCAATTTGCCAGCCGCGCGCTGGTGGTGGACGTGATCGATATCGGCCACGCGCTGATGCTGGCGATCGCGCTGGGCGGCGGTGCGGCACTCACGCGCCGGATTGCCGGCCCGGGCGCGGTGCTCGGCGGGCTCCTCGCCGGTGCCCTGGCCGGCGCCGCGCTGGCGGTGCTGGTGGTTGCGACCGAGGCTGCCAATCTGCGCTGGATGCTGGTGTCTCTGACACCGGTTACGCTGCACGCGATCGGCTACAACCTGCCGCTCCTGCAGGCAACCGCCCTGCTGGCCGCTGGCGGTGGCATCGCCGGTGCGCTGGGCGCCCTGCTGGCATGCCTGCCGGAACGGCCGCGACAGGCATTCTGCGGCATGCTCGCCGGCGTCGTGTTCGCCGGTCTGCTGCACGAGTTGATCGCCAATCTGCTGCAGGATTTCCACAGTCTGGACGACTGGATGTTCAGCTATGACGGCCTGCTGCCGACCGGGGCGGTGCTGGCCGCGGCACTGGGGGCGGTGGCTTTCCTCCGGCCCGGCCGTGCCCGCTTCGCACGGCTGCCGAGTGCCGCGCGGATTGGCGTCGGCCTCGCCTGCCTGCTGGCCCTGCTGGCCTTGCCGGCGCTGACCAACGACTTCGTCGCCCAGGTGATGATGCTGGTCTGCCTGTACACGCTGATGGGCATGGGCCTGAACATCGAACTCGGGTTGGCCGGGCTGGTCGATCTCGGCTTCGTCGCGTTCTTCGCCGTCGGTGCCTATACCCTGGCGCTGCTGACCGCCACCGGCGGGGTTGCCGTGGCACAGCTGAATTTCTTCGTCGCCCTGCCCTTCTCGATCCTGGCCGCCGCCATATTCGGCTTCCTGTTCGGCCTGCCGGTACTGAAGGTGCGCGGCGATTATCTGGCGATCGCGACTCTCGGCCTGGGCGAGATCATCCGCGTGCTGGTGCTGTCGGACATGCTGAAGCCGCTGCTGGGTGGCGCGCAGGGCGTCGTCAATATTCCCAAGCCCAGCCTGTTCGGCCTGGTACTGGGCACGCCGACGCTGTTGTTCTACCTGACCGCCGCGATGGCGGCCCTGGCGGGCTACTGCGCCTGGCGGCTACAGCATTCCGGCCTCGGCCGCCGCTGGCTGGCGGTGCGCGAGGACGAGGATGTCGCCCAGGCTTTGGGCATCAACCTGGTCCAGGTGAAGCTGTCCGCCTATACGCTCGGTGCCGCCTTCGCCGGCCTCGCCGGCGGCATCTTCGCCGGCATGGTCGGCTCGGTGTTCCCGCAGAGCTTCCAACTGCTGGTCTCCATCAACGTCCTGGCCATCCTGGTGGTTGGCGGCATCGGCAGCTTGCCCGGCGTCGTCATCGGCGCCGCGGCGCTGATCGGCGCGCCGGAGGTCCTGCGCGACCTCGGCGAATACCGCTACCTCATCTATGGCCTGGTGATCATCGCCGTGGTCCGGCTGAAGCCGGAGGGGCTCAGCCCCGCCGCCATCAAACATCGGGAGATAGCGTGAGCGCGCTGCTGCTGGAAGCCCGCGGCCTGGGCAAGCGCTACGGCGGCCTGCAGGCGATCGACGGCATCAACCTGTCGGTGCCGAAGGCCGTCATCCATAGCGTCATCGGCCCGAACGGCGCCGGTAAAACCACGTTGTTCAACTGCCTCACCTCATTCGCACAGCCCACCAGTGGCGAGATTTGGCTGAACGGCGCTCGCATCGACGGGTTGCGGCCGGATCGTGTCTCCAAGCTCGGCGTCGCGCGCACCTATCAGAATATCCGCCTGTTCCCCGACCTGACAGCGCTGGAGAACATCATGGTCGGGCTGGAGGTGAGACAGCCGGAATCGCTGCTCGGCACGCTGCTGAGCACCCCCGCCCATCGCCGCACCGTGCGCGCGGTACAGGCGCGGGCGAACGAATTGCTGGTGGCGCTCGACCTGGGCGGGCGCGGCGACCGGTTGGCGCGGCACCTGCCCTACGGTGACCAGCGCCGGCTGGAGATCGCGCGGGCCTTGTCGATCGATCCGGTACTGTTGCTGCTGGACGAGCCGGCTGCCGGTATGAACCCGGTGGAAAGCCACGCGATGATGGAACTGATCGGCCGCCTGCGCGACGAATACGGCCTGACCATCCTGTTGATCGAACACCAGATGCGGGTAGTGATGGGGGTGTCGGAGCGCATCAGCGTGCTGGACCACGGTGTCTGCATCGCCGAGGGCACGCCGGCCGAGATCCGGGCCGACCCCACCGTGATCGCCGCCTATCTCGGTGCCCGCGCCGCCAAGCACGGCATGGACGCGCTGGAACCCAGCGCATGACCCAGCCCAACCCAACCAATCCGATCCCGACCGATCTGATCGTGGAAGACCTGCATGTCGCCTATGGCAGCATAAGGGCGCTGCGCGGGATTTCGCTGAAGGTGACGGGCGGCGAGATCTGCGCGCTGGTGGGGGCCAACGGCGCCGGCAAGACCACCACGCTGAATGCCATTTGCGGGCTGCGCAACCGGGTGCGTGGCCGGGTGGAACTCGGCGGTCGTGACATCACCAACATCCCGCCTTTCGACCTGGTGCCGATGGGGTTGGTGCAGGTTCCCGAGGGCCGCCGCGTGTTCGGCCGATTGACCGTGGCCGAAAACCTCAACATGGGGGCGTTTCGCCGACGCGACCGCGGCGTGCTGGCCGCCGATTTGGAACGCATCCTGGAGCTGTTCCCTCGCCTCAGGGAACGCCTGGGCCAGGTCGCCGGCACGCTGTCCGGCGGCGAGCAACAGATGCTGGCGATGGGCCGCGCCATGATGTCCAACCCGCGCGTGTTGCTGATGGACGAACCGAGCATGGGCCTGGCCCCGCGCCTGGTCGATCAGATCTTCGAAACCATCGTGTCGATCAACCGGCTCGGCGTGACGATCCTATTGGTCGAACAGAATGCCTTCATGGCGCTGGAAATCGCGCAGATGTCCTACGTGCTGCAATCCGGAGAGATCGTGCTGTCCGGCCCCGGCCCCGAACTGATCACGACCGACGCCGTCCGCGAGGCTTATCTGGGCTCGT
>DATMGU010000097.1:0-1585 GCA_035555315.1 Allostellaceae bacterium | reverse complement strand
CAACGGCAGCACGGTCTCGCCCAGCCCCTTCACCGCCCAGAGGGCGTTCCGGCGATCGAGACCGATCGAGCGGAAGGCATCCGCCCGTGCCAAATTCTCTAGGGCCCGCCCCTGCAATCCGGCCCGGCGGGCGAGATCCCCTGCGCTTCGATAGCCCCCGGCCCGCGCCGCGACCAAGCAGCCGGCTTCGGCCTCGGCCAAGCCCTTCACCTGATTGAACCCCAGGCGCAGGACGCAGCGATCGGCGGCGCCGGCTTCTAAAGTGCATTCCCACCGCGAATGGTTGATATCGACCGGCCGGATTTCGACGCCATGCTCGCGGGCGTCGCGCACGATCTGGGCGGGGGCATAGAAGCCCATCGGCTGGCTGTTCAACAGGGCGCAGGCGAAAACCTCGGGATAGCGCCATTTAAGCCAGGCCGAGACATAGACCAGCAGCGCGAAACTGGCCGCATGGGATTCGGGGAAACCATAGGTGCCGAAGCCCTCGATCTGCTTGAAGCAGCGGGTCGCGAAATCCCGCTCATAGCCATTGCCGACCATGCCCTCGACCAGCTTGTCGCGGAATTCGCTGATCCGACCGTTCTTCTTGAAGGTCGCCATGGCGCGGCGCAACTCGTCCGCCTCGTCCGCGCTGAACTTGGCGGCAACCATGGCGATGCGCATCGCCTGTTCCTGGAACAGCGGCACGCCCAGCGTCTTTTCCAGCACCGCTTCCAATTCAGGCTTGGCGTAATCGGCCTTCTCCTTGCCCTCACGGCGGCGCAGATAGGGATGCACCATGTCACCCTGGATCGGTCCCGGGCGGACGATCGCGACCTCGATCACCAGATCGTAGAATTTCTCGGGCCGCAGGCGCGGCAGCATGCTCATCTGCGCGCGACTTTCGATCTGAAACACGCCGATCGTATCGGCCCGGCTGACCATGTCGTAGACGCCCTTCACCTCCTTCGGAACGGTATCCAGGGTCAGCGGGACGCCGTAATGCTGGTTGACCAGATCGAAGCCTTTATGCAGGCAGGTCAGCATGCCAAGGGCTAAAATATCGACCTTGAGGATGCCGACGACGTCGAGATCGTCCTTATCCCATTCGATCACCGTGCGATCCCGCATCGCGGCATTGCCGATCGGTACCAGATCGGCGAGCGGCCCCTGGGTGACGACCATGCCGCCGACATGCTGCGACAGATGGCGGGGAAATCCGGTCAGCTCCTGCGCCAGGCGCAGCATCAGGGCGAGGCGGGGATCGGCGGGATCCAGACCGGCCTCGCGCACATGACGATCGTCGATGGCATCGCTGCCCCAGCCCCAGACCGTACGGGCCAGCGCCGCCTGCACATCGGCCGAGAGCCCGAGCACCTTGCCCACATCGCGCACCGCGCCACGCATGTGATAGGTCGACACCGCCGCGGTCATGGCGGCGCGCCCGCGGGTATACCGTTCATAGACGTGCTGGATGACCTCCTCGCGCCGCTCATGCTCGAAATCCACATCGATATCGGGCGGCTCCCGCCGTGCCTCGGAGATGAAGCGTTCGAACAGCGAATTGCCCAGGGCCGGATCGACCGCGGTGATGCCCAGCACA
>DATMGU010000096.1:0-11757 GCA_035555315.1 Allostellaceae bacterium | reverse complement strand
GGTTCCGGAAGATCCGTTCTCGACCTCCGACTACGCGGCGCATCGGGCCGATGCCGTGGCGTATCTGCGCTCCGTCTTTTCGGGCGATCGGTTCGCCGGGCTGAGACCGCGCGGCACCGCCACGGGCAGCGACCCGCCGTGAGGGACGGGGTCATCGCTGATTGGAGGATCATTGCGACTCGTCGGACTGTCTGATCGCGACCCACTCTACTCCTCTCCGCCCCTGGGGGCGGAGAGGTTGGGTGAGGTGGGGGACGGCACTGGCCTCGACACGGAAACATCGATGGCACCTCGCGGCTATTCGGTCATTCGGCTTTTGAAACAACGGGATCATCGGCGGTGCGCGGTGGGCGATCGTCCTTGTGCCGGAAATACCCCACCTCACCCGGCCTCTCCGCCCCGCCGGCGGAGAGGAGCAGGTTAGGGCTGGCTTAGAAACTCGGCCACGCCTTTTGCGCCGGGCGCATTCCCTCGTACGCCTTGGCCATCTGGAGCACGCCCAGATCGTCGAAGCGGGCGCCGATGATCTGCAGGCCGATGGGCAGGCCGGTGGCGGTGTAGCCGCAATTCACCGAGACGGCGGGCTGTTCCGACATGTTGAAGGCGACGGTGAAGCCGATATGTTCCAGCGGTCTTGCGACGTCGTCGGTCGGGCTCGCCAGCTCCGCCGGGAAGGCGGCGATCGGGGAGGTCGGCGACAGCACGAAATCATAGGGCTGGCAGGCGGCGAGGGCGGCGACGCGCATCTCGATGATCTGGCTGAAGCCGCGATAGACCTCCAGACCGGAGAGATCGGCGCCGCCCTCCGCCCACTCGCGGATGAAGGGCAGCACCGTGGCGCGCCGTTCCGCCGGCAAGGCGCCGATATCGGACCAGGACCGGGTGCGCCAGAACTTGTCGAGGCCGATCAGCATGCCGGGGGTGAGGAAGGGCTTCACCGGCTCGACGATCGCACCGGCATCGGCGAAGGCCCGCGCCGCCGCCTCGACCGCCGCGCGGATTTCCGGGTCGAGCGGCAGGCCGAACCCGGCATCCAGCCACAAGCCAATCTTGAGGCCCTTCACGTCGCGGTCCAACTGCTGCCACGGGATGGAGGCCGGCGGCAGGCTCATATGGTCGTGCCAGTCCGGGGCGGACAGCACCTGCATCAGCAGGGCGGTATCGGCGACGGTCCGCGTCATCGGCCCGGCGACCCGGCCGTAATAGGGCGGATCGATCGGGATCCGCCCGTTGCTGGGCTTGAGGCCGACCAACCCGCACCAGCCGGCGGGCAGCCGGACCGAGCCGCCGATATCCGTGCCGATATGCAGGGGGCCATAGCCGGCGGCCCCGGCGGCACCCGCCCCGGCGCTCGACCCGCCGGGCCCACGCGTGAGATCCCAGGGGTTGCGGGCGAGCGGGTGGAAGCTCGACAGCCCGGAGGACAGCATGCCGTAATCCGGCATGGTGGTCTTGCCCAGGATGACCGCGCCGGCCTCGCGCACCCGCGCCGAAGGGGGCGCGTCGGCGGCGGCCGGCACCAGCAGGGTCGCCGCCGTGCCGAGCGGAATCGGCGTGCCCTTGGTGGCGATGTTCTCCTTGATGGTGATCGGCACGCCGTCGAGCGGGCCGATCGGCGCCTGGCGCTGCCAGCGGGCTTCCGCCGCCCGCGCCGCCGCCATGGCCCCCTCGGGATCGAGCGCGTAGGTCGCGTTGAGCTTGGGCTCCCACGCCTCGATCCGCGCCAGCACCGCCTCCGCCACCGCGACCGGCGAGAGTCGTTTCGCCCGGTAGGCGGTCACCAGATCGACGGCGGAGAGATCGGCGAGATGGGTCATGATGCGGGCGGTTTCCTATGCGACGGGGGGAGGCTAGCGCGTAGCCGAGGCTCGGTTCAAGCCAGGTGGCATGCGACTTTTACGCCATCAAGGGCGGGGCGCAGGACCGGCGCCTCGTCGCGGCAGCGTTGCTCGACGAGCGGGCAGCGGGAGGCGAAGGGACAGCCGATGCCGGTGGCGAGTGTCGGCGCCTCGGCGGGCAGGGCTGCCCGATCGCGCCGGCGGGTCATATCCGGCCGTGGAATGGCCTCGACCAGCGCGCGGGTATAGGGGTGCAGCGGCCGGGAGAAAACCGTGTCGGTCGGCCCTTCCTCGACGATCCGGCCGAGGAACATCACCGCGACCCGGTCGGTCAGGCAGCGGACCACGCCCAGATCATGGCTGATGAACAGATAGGCGAGGCCGAACCGCTCCTGCAGATCCATCAGCAGGTTCAGCACCTGCGCCTGGACCGAGACGTCGAGGGCGGAGACCGCCTCGTCGGCGACGATCAGATCCGGCCGGGTGACCAGCGCCCGGGCGATGGCGATGCGCTGGCGCTGCCCGCCGGAGAATTCATGTGGGTATTTGCCGGCCGCCGCGGCGGGCAACCCGACCGCGTCGAGCATCTCGGCGACCCGCCGCCGGCGCGTCTCGGCGCTGGTTTCCGGCTCCAGCGAAGCGATCGGCTCGGCGACGATGCGACCGACCGTATGGCGCGGATCGAGCGAGCCGTAGGGATCCTGGAACACCGCCTGGAAATGCCGGCGCGCCACCCGCAGCTCCGCCCGCGAGAGCGCGAAGAGATCCTGGCCCTTGAGGTGGATCTTGCCGGATTGCGGCCGCTCCAGCGCCATCACCGCCCGCGCCAGGGTGGATTTGCCGCAGCCGGATTCGCCGACGATCGCCAGGCTGTCGCCGGCATCGAGCGCGATGCTGACGCCATGCAGCACGCGCAGCCGGGGCGCCGGCGCGAACAGACTGCCGCGCGGCAGGGTGTATTCCCGGACGAGATCGGTGACGGTAAGCAGGCTGGTCATGGCGTGTTGGTCAGTCATGGTGCCACGATCGGATGGAAGCAGGCGGCGGCATGACCGCCGGGGCCGGCTCCGGCGGCGAGGGTCGGGGGCACCCGCCGGCAATCCTCGGCGACCCGGGGACAGCGTTCGGCGAAGGCGCAGCCGGGCGGGCGGTGCCGCGGATCGGGCACTTGGCCGCCGATCGCGTTCAACCGCCGGCGCCTGCCGTCCGGTGTCCGCGTCGGGCCGGTCATGGCGTGGGGCGAGGCCGCGAACAGGCCTTGCGTATAGGGATGCGTCACACGGCCGAACACATCCGGCGTGGCGCCCGCCTCCACGACGCCGCCCGAATACATCACCATGACCCGCTCGGTCATCTCGGCGACGACGCCCAGATCATGGGTGATCAGCATCAGCGCCATGCCGGTCTCGTCGACCACGCTGCCGAGGAGGTCGAGGATCTGCGCCTGGATCGTGACGTCCAGCGCGGTGGTCGGCTCGTCGGCGATCAGCAGATCCGGCTCAAGGGCGAGCGCCATGGCGATCATCACCCGCTGGCGCTGCCCGCCGGAGAGCTGATGCGGGTAGAGGTCGGGCGAGAAGCGCGGCGCCGGCAGGCCGACCCGATCCAGCACCCGGCGGGTGCGCGCCTCCGCCTCCGCGCGGCCGAGGCGCAGATGCAGCAGCAAGCCCTCGGCCACCTGGGCGCCGATGCTGCGGACCGGGTTGAGCGCGGTCATCGGTTCTTGAAAGATCATGCCGATGCGCCGGCCGCGCAGCCCGCACAGGGTCGGCTCGTCCGTCGTCAGCAGGTTCCGGCCGTCGAACAGCACGGCGCCGGACGTCGCCGCGCGGGGCGGCAGCAGGCCCATGATGGCCAGGGCGGTTACCGACTTGCCGCAGCCGGACTCGCCGACCAGGCCCAGCGTCTCGCCGCGCCGGAGGCTGAACGAGATGCCGGCGAGGATCGGCGCCGGGCCGCCGGCGGTCGGCAGGACGACCTTGAGATCTTGGAGTTCGAGCAACGGGCCAGGAACTGGGATGGCCATCGCCTAGCGCTCCCGGCGGATGCGCGGGTCGAGCAGATCGCGCAGCCCGTCGCCCAGGAGGTTCAGCCCCAGCACCGACAGGGTGATGGCAAGGCCCGGGAAGATCGCCAGGCGCGGTGCCGAATAGATGTAGGTCTGCGCGTCGTTCAGCATCTTGCCCCAGCTCGGCTGCGGCGGCTGGGTGCCGAGCCCGACATAGGAGAGGCCGGCCTCGGCGATGATCGCCAGGGCGAACTGGATGGTCGCCTGCACGATCAGGATGCCCAGGATATTCGGCAGCACGTGTTCGATGGTGATCGCGATGTCGCCCTTGGCGGCGGTCCGGGCGGCCAACACGAAGTCGCGCTTCCACAGGCCGAGCGCGCCGCCACGGGTCAGCCGGGCGAAGACCGGCATGGTAAAGAGGCCGATCGCCGCCATCGCGTTGACGGCGCCCGGACCGGCCAGGGCGGTGATCATCACCGCGGTCAGCAGGGCGGGGAAGGCGAAGGTGAGATCGGTGAAGCGCATCACCAGATCGTCGATCCAGCCACCCCGGGCGGCGGCGAGGGCGCCCAGCGGGACGCCCAGCCCGGCGCCGACGGCGACCGCGACCAGCGAGACCATGATCGAGTTGCGGGCGCCGACCATGATCATCGACAGCACGTCCCGGCCGAACGGATCGGTGCCCAGCGGATGCGCCAGGGAAGGCAGCGCCAGCTTGTGGATGATGTCCATGCCGGTCGGCGAATAGGGCGTCCAGACCAGCGAGACCAGCGCCATCGCGACCACGGTGAGGGTGATGGCGCCGCCCAGCAGCAGGCTGGCGCTGCGCCGCAAGGTGCCGAGGCGCTTCACCGGCCCACTCATCGACTGCCGCCCCGCGACAGGCGCGGATCGAGGGCGGCATAGGCGAGGTCGACCAGGAAATTGACCAGGATGACACTCGCCGCCAGCAGCACGACCAGGTCCTGGACGACGATCAGATCGCGTTGGGCGATCGCCTGAAAGATCAGCCGGCCCAGCCCGGGCAGGGTGAAGACGTTCTCGATGATGATCGTCCCCGCCAGCAGGAAGGAGAATTGCAGCCCCATGATGGTGACCACGGGAATGAGCGCGTTCGGCACCGCGTGCCGCCACAGCGCGGCACCGCGCGTCAGGCCCTTGGCGCGCGCCGTCCGTACAAAATCCTCGCCCAGGGTTTCCAGCACGGAGGAGCGGGTGACGCGGGCGAGGATCGCCGCCTGGGGCAGTGCCAGGGCGATGGCGGGCAGCAGCAACGACCGGATGCCCGGCCAGAGGCCGTGATCCCAGCCGGCGAAGCCGCTGGCCGGCAGCCAGGCGAGCTTGACCGCGAACAGCAGGATCAGCAGCAGGCCCAGCCAGAAATTCGGTACCGCGACGCCGATCTGCGCCACCCCCATCACCGCGAGATCGCCGGCCCGGCCGCGCCGCGCCGCCGCGAACACGCCGGTCGGAATGGCGATGGCGGTCGACAGGGTGATCGCCATGACGGCGAGCGGCAGGCTGACCATGACACGCTGTCCGAGGAGTTCGGCGACCGGCACGTTGTAGGTATAGCTCGTGCCGAAATCGCCGATCGCGAGATGGCCGATCCAGCTGAAGAAGCGCAGCCAGGCCGGTCTATCCAGCCCCAATTGCTGGTGCAAGGCCGCCAGGGTATCCGGCCGCGCACTGACGCCCAGCATGATCGACGCCGGATCGCCGGGCAGCACTTCGAGCACCAGAAACACGACCAGCGCCGCCGCGAGCACCGTGAGGACGAGTGCCGCCAGCCGGCCGGCGATAAACGGGATCAACGAACCCCGCCGATAAAGCGCACCCTGCCGCGTCCAACCCCTATTGCGCCCAAGCCCCCTATTGCGCCCAAGACACCGCCGTCAGATCGTTCACCGGCATCGGATAATTGTCCCACAAGCCCTTCACGCCGGTGTTCCACACGCCGATCTTGGGCAGCGAGAACAGGAAGACGTTGGGCTCGTCCTCCGCGAGCTGGCGCTGCAACTGCCCGAGGAGATCGACTGCTACCTTGGGGTCGTTCGCCTCGAGGTACTTGGCGTAGAGCGCCTTATACGCGTCGCTGTGGTAGTTGAAGTAATACTTGTCGCGGGCATAGATATCCATATCGCGAGCTTCGGTATGCGCGATGATCGTCATGTCGAAATCCGACTGCTTGAACACGTTTTCCAGCCATTGTGCGAATTCGATCGGCTCCAGCTTGACTGTGATGCCGACCTGCTCCAACTGGGCGGCGATGACCTCGCCGCTGCGCCGGGCGTAACCCGGCGGCGGCAGCTTGAGGGTGAAAACGGTGCCGGGCGGGATACCGGCGGCGGCCAAGCTCGCCTTCGCTTTCGCCGGGTCGTAGGGGTAGACGCCGGTGAGGTCGACATAGCCCGGATCCTGGCTGACGTAATGCGACCCGATCGGCTGCCCCAGCCCGGACATGGCACCGTCGATCAGCGTCTTGCGATCGATCGCCAGGGCCAGCGCCCGGCGCACTCGGACATCGTCGAACGGCTTGCGCGTGTTGTTCAGTGCCAGGATCGTCTTGCCCTCGGTGGTGCCGATCTTGACCGTGAAGCGCGGATCGGCGCGGAACTGATCCAGCGCCTCGGCGGCCGGGAAGTTCGGAAAGGCGTCGAGATCGCCGGCGAGCATCGCGGCGGTCGCCGCCGACGGATCGCTGACGATCTTGAAAGTAACCGCCGAGAGCTTCGCCGGCGTGCCCCAATAATCCTTGCTACGCTCCAGCTCGACCCGGTCGCCCTTGATCCATTGCTTGAAGCGAAACGGCCCGGTGCCGATCGGGTTGGTCTTGTTGGTGGCGACCGATCCGGGAGCGACCATCACCGCGTCGCCCCACGCCATGTTGAACAGAAAGGTCGATGCCGGGTGCTTCAGGCTGACCACCGCGGTCAGTGGGTCCGGGCATTCGGTCTTGGCGATCGGCTCGAACAAGCCCTTTTGGGCATTGACGCTGTCCGGGGCGACCGCGCGTTCATAGGAGAATTTCACGATCCCGCAATCGAACGGCGTGCCGTCGTGGAATTTGACGCCCTGATGCAGTTTGAAGGCATAGACCAGACCATCCGGCGAGATCGTCCAGCTTTCCGCCAGCGCCGGTATCACGCGGCCCTCCACGTCGATGCGCGTCAGCCCTTCGAACAGGTTCGCATAGGTCACCTCGCGGATGGCCGAGGCGGCTCCGGCGGTCGGATCGAGATGCGGCGGCTCCAGCACCATGCCCAGCGTCAGCGTATCTTTCGCCGCTTGAGCCTGGCCCATGAGGGCAGCGCTCAAGCCCGCGCCGATCATCGCCGCTAGCATTCTCGTCGTCATCTGTCCCCCAACCGCGTTTTCCAGGAAGCGGCGCGGCCATATCTTGGCCACCGCCAGATCGCAGAGCACATCAGGCGGTGAGGTCAGGTCAATAGACAAACGCATCCGGATCGTACGGACCCGGCTTGGCGTGCGACTTTTTACGACGCGTGCGCCTTATTCCACCAAACCGGGTTCGACCAGGTCAGGCGACGAAGATGAGGCTTATTGCGCCGCCGACTGTCGATAAACGGCTTCATCGGCCGTCCGGACGGCCCGGCGGGGATGGACGCTGGACGGCCGGGAGGGCCGGATCGCAGCGTTGTCGACCGGTTGCACCACGCTCAAGATCGGCTCCGGCGAGCCGCAGCGCAGGCGCAATTCCTGCGGGTTGAACAATACGCGGCCATCCATCGACAGCATGACCAGATACCAGCCGCCATCACGCATCAAATCGACCGCCCGGCGAATGGCGGCCTCTTCATCGTTGAAAGCTTCAATATGCTGCGCTGGAGTATCCATTGGGCTGGCGGTAAAGCCGCCAAAATACGTGAGGGCATAGCGCATCCCGGTCCTCCGTCGTTTTCTTTGGCTGCGATAGCCGATCCCACCGCTCAGCCAATGAGCTTTGACCTCTGTCGCTCTACTCGGCGACTTCTCTATCCGCGGACGGTATGCCTCCCGACGGCGCTTTGCCAGTGGAAAGCTGTGGGTAATTTATCGATTTTATGGACGTGACAACGGGTTGGGGTGTGATTCTAAAAATCCACAAGCGGTGGATAAACGACTGTTAATGCACGGTCGGAATTTCGCTCGTTTCGTCCCGCACCAGTCGATGTTCGACGGCTAACCGCAGGGTTCTCCAGCGCGTGCAGCCCTCGTCATCACCCTTGGCCCGGCGCAGTGAGATGTTGTGATCGACGAAATCGAGGGCATTCCGGCCGAGGCGGCGGACGATGAATTCCGCCGCATCGGCGATGGGATCGATCGCCGTCATGGTCGGGCACGCCATAGGTCTATGAAACGCCAGGGCTCAATGCACCATGCCGCCCCTGACCAGCGGAACGTTCTTGACCCTATCGCGACCATCACACGTCCTGCATGGCTTTCAGCCGGGCATAAGCCTCGACCACCGGGCCCATTTCCTCGCGGCCATCGGTCTTGCCGGGACCACCCTCGGCGGTCAGCGCCAGTTCCAGGGCCCGGATCAACAATTCGGCGACGACCGGATTCTTTTGCGTGCAAGCCTGTTCGAAGGCCAACAGGATCTTGTCGCTGAGGCGTCTATTGTTCGACATTCACGTTCACCCGCTTCTCGTAAAGCTACCAAATCATCATCTTAGAGGCAGATGATTAAGCCATCGTGTGGTTTTGGGAACCGCTATTAGCCCAATTGGTCCGCCTGGGGGCCCCAGGTGTCCGATAAGGCGAAGCCTTTCAGGAATGGGTCGGCGGCGTCGACACGCAGTTCTTCCCGCCCATAGACCCAGCCCTGACCGGTGATGCGCGGCAGGATGGCGCGATATCCCGCCACGCGCGTCTCGCCCAGCACCTCGGCCAGGAACTCGCCACCGATGATCGATCGCGATCGCTTGACGTCGCCGACCGTCACCAAACCGCGCGCATGCAGCGTCGCGAGGTGCGCCGAACTTCCGGTGCCGCAGGGCGATCGATCGACTCGGCCCGGTTTCAACGTCGTGCAGGTGCGGACCGCCCCGTCCGGGTCTTGACCGCGGAACATGACATAGGCGATCTCGTCGATGCCCGGCCGTTCCGGATGGCACACCGGCACCTGGGTATTGACTAGGGATTTCAAGATCATGCCGGCCTCGACCAATTGTCGCGCCTGGCCGGGAACGATCGTCAGCCCGACCTGTTCGACATCGACGATGGCATAATAGACGCCGCCGAAGGCGATGTCGGCGCGGATCTCGCCCCATTCCGACGTGACGATCGGCCGGTCCAGCGCCTCGACGAAGCACGGCACGTTGTCCAGGCTGACCGACAGGCACCGGCCGTTCGCACACTGCGAGCGGGCGGTGATCAGCCCCGCCGGTGTATCCAGCCGGACGATTGTTTCGGGCTCGACCATGGCGACGCGGCCGGTCTCCAGCAGGGCGGTCACCACGCAGATGCAATTGCTGCCGGACATCGGGTGGGCGCGGTCGGCCTGCAGCACGATGAAGCCGGCATCGGCGTCCGGCCGGCTCGGCGGCAGCAGCAGGTTCACCGAAAGCTGTGCCGCGGCGCGCGGCTCGAAGGTGACGAAGCGGCGCAAGCTGTCATCGACCGAGTTGATATGGTTCATCTTGTCGAGCGGCGTCTCGCCGGGGATCTCCGGCGCGCCGTCGACGATGACCTTGCCGATTTCGCCCTGGCAATGAACTTGGATGAGGTGCAGCGATTTTTTCCAATGCATGATTCGGCAAACCTTTGATCGGCGCTTTAGAGGTGGCGCGTCAGCCCGCCATCGACGCGGATATTCTGCCCGGTGATATAGCCCGAATCGTCGGACAGCAGGAATGCCGCCGTCTTGGCGATCTCGCCGACCGTGCCGATGCGGCCCATCGGCACCGCTTCGGCCGTCGCCGGCTTGTGATCCAGGCTGTCGATATAGCCGGGCAGCAGCGCGTTCATGCGGATGTTGTCGGCGGCATAGCGATCCGCGTAAAGCTTGGTGAAGGCACCGACCGCCGCCCGATAAGCGCAGGACACCGGGAACTTCAGAGACGGTTCGAAGCTGGCGAAGGTCGTGATGTTGACGAAGGCGCCCTTGCCTTGCTTCAGCATGAGCGGCGTCACGCGGCGCGCCATGCGCACGACGCTCATCATCATGAGATCGTTGCCGTTCGCCCAATCGTCGTCCGGGATGTCGAGCAGATCGCCCTTCGGCGGATGGCCGGTGTGGTTGACGACCGCGTCGACGCGGCCGAATGCCTCGATCGTCCGGTCGACCAGGGCATCGATATCCGCGGCCTGATCGGCCGAACCGGAAACACCGATCCCGCCCAATTCCGCCGCCAGCGTCTCGGCGCTGCCCGACGGCGACATCAGCGCCAGCCGATAGCCCCGGGAGTGTAGCTCACGGGCGATCGCCGCGCCCATGCCGCGGCCGCCGCCAGTGATGAGGGCGACGGGGCCGGTCGTGGGGTGATCCATGGTACTGTCCTCGTGGTGTTGATCGAAAGCGGCGGAGCACGATGCCCCGGAGCATGCGGCGGTGTCACGGGAATGCGGTTGCCTTGGGCCGGGGGTTGTGACGGGATCAACCGCATCGCCGTCGCCGAGGTTTCCGCCATGATACCCGCCTTCTTCGCGTTCCCGATCATCCTCATCGTCCTGGTGGTCGCCTATCTACGCACCATGATCATCGTGGTCCCGCAACAGACCGCCGCCGTGGTCTCCGTGTTCGGCAAGTTCTACGCGGTGAAGGAGGCCGGGCTACGGCTGAAATACCCGTATCCTTTCGCCGTGGTGGAAGGGCGCGTCAGCTTGCGGCTGAGCGAGCTGCGCTCCCAAGTCGCGGTCAAGACCAAGGACAATGTGTTCGTCGAGATCCCGACCGCCGCGCAGTACCGGGTGATCCCCAGTCTGGTGCAGAAGGCGTTCTACGAGCTGTCGAAGCCCGAGCAGCAGATCCAGAGCTTCGTGCTCAACATCGTCCGGACCAGCGCTTCGATCATGAGTTTCGAGGAGCTCTATACCGAGAAGGATCGGATTGCCCAGACGGTTGAGACCGAGCTCAATCACAAGCTGGAACAGTTCGGCTATCGCATCGACGCCGTGCTGATCGACCAGCCGGAACCCAGTGTCGAGGTGCGTGACGCCTTCAACCGGGTGATCGCGGCCCAGCGCGCCCAGGACGCCGCGGTGCTGCAGGGCGAGGCCTATCGCATCAAGAAAGTCGCCGAGGCGACCGCCGAGATGCAGGCGAAGAAGCTGCAGGGCCAGGGTATCGCCGCCCAGCGCACGGAGATCGCCCGCGGCTTTCACGAATCGATGGATCTCTTGAAAAGCTCGGCGCCGACCGTGCCGGAATCGGTGCTGCTGGCGATGGTGATGATGACCAATCAATACGACACGATCCGCGATGCCGCCCACGGCCCGGCGACCACCGTGCTGATGCCTTATGGCGGCGATGGGGCGATCAGCGACCTCATGAAGCTGACCGCCGCCTTCGAGGCGGTGCAAGGCGGCCGACCCGGCCGGCCGGCCCCGGCGCCCTGGGGGGCGCCGCCGAAGGATGCGGGTTAGTCGATCGATCTTCCTGGGCGGCGACTTGGATCGGTCAGAGGCCGGGCAGCACCCGCAACAGCAGGATCCCCGCCGCGCCGCAGGCTCCGAGTGTCGGGATCATGCCGATCTTGAAACGCAGCATGGCGATCATCGCGGCGAGGGAAAGACCCGCCGCGCGCCAATCGACCGAGGTCAGCACCGGTAGGTCGGGACCGATCCCGAAGATGTCGAAGGGCCGCACCTCGCGAAACACGACATGGATACCGAACCAGAGCGCCAGGTTGAGGATGACACCGACCACGGCGGCGGTGATCGCCGACAACGCCGCCGATAGGG
>DATMGU010000095.1:0-81365 GCA_035555315.1 Allostellaceae bacterium | reverse complement strand
GTGGAAGGCATGGATGGTGCGGCCCTTGAAGGCGGCGATGGTCGCCTCGACGAAGCCGCTTTCGTTGAGCGTGTCGGAGTGCAAGGTGGCCTGCACGTCATACTCGTCGCAGACCGACAGGCAGCAATCGATCGCCGCCGGGGTGGTGCCCCAATCCTCGTGCAGCTTCAAGCCGCAGGCGCCGGCCTCGACCATCTCGACCAAGGCGCGCGGCTGGCTGGCATTGCCCTTGCCGAAGAAGCCCAGGTTCATCGGCAACCCCTCGGCCGCCTGCAGCATGCGCATCAGATGCCAGGGGCCGGGCGTGCAGGTCGTGGCGCTGGTGCCCGCCGCCGGGCCGGTGCCGCCGCCCATCATGGTGGTGACGCCGGAATACAGCGCCTCGTCGACCTGCTGCGGGCAGATGAAATGGATATGCGTATCGATGCCGCCGGCGGTGACGATCCGCCCCTCGCCGGCGATCACCTCGGTGCCCGGGCCGATGATGATGTCGACGCCCGGTTGGGTATCCGGGTTGCCGGCCTTGCCGATCGTGGCGATGCGGCCGGCCTTGATGCCGATATCCGCCTTCACGATCCCCCAATGGTCCAGGATCACAGCGTTGGTGATGACCGTGTCGACAGCACCTTCCGCGTTCGACCGCTGGCTCTGGCCCATGCCGTCGCGGATCACCTTGCCGCCGCCGAACTTCACTTCCTCGCCATAGATCGTGCGATCCGCCTCGACCTCGATGAGCAATTCGGTATCGGCGAGGCGGATGCGGTCGCCGGTGGTCGGGCCGAACATGCCGGCATAGGCGCGGCGGCTGATCGTGGTCATGGCGTGTCCAGCCCGCCCATGACGGCCCCGGTGAACCCGATCGCGATCCGGTCGCCGCCATAGCCGATCAAGGAAACCTCGCGGCTCTGGCCGGGCTCGAAGCGGACGGCGGTGCCGGCGGCGATATCCAGCCGCATGCCGCGCGCGGCCGCCCGATCGAACGCCAGTGCCGCGTTGGTCTCGAAGAAATGATAATGGCTGCCGACCTGGATCGGCCGGTCGCCGGTATTGGCGACGGTGAGGGTGACGCCGGCACGGCCCGCGTTCAGCACCAGATCGCCGTCGGCCGGGATGATCTCACCGGGTATCATGGGGCGCTCCTCATCGGATCGGCTGGTGGACGGTGACGAGCTTGGTGCCGTCGGGAAAGGTCGCTTCGACCTGGATCTCGTCGATCATCTCGGCGATGCCGTCCATCACCTGCTCGCGGGTCAGCACGGAGGCGCCGGCGGCCATCAAATCGGCGACGCGGCGGCCGTCGCGGGCGCCTTCGACCACGAAATCGGTGATCAGCGCCACCGCCTCGGGATAGTTGAGCTTGACGCCGCGCTCCAGGCGGCGGCGCGCGACGATCGCCGCCATGGCGACCAACAGCTTGTCTTTTTCACGCGGCGTCAGAAGCATCGCTCATCCCGCATTCGGTTTCCCCACACCGGTCTAGCCTCACACGGTCTAGCCCCATACCGGCCTAGATCGTCATACATGCCACACCCTGGGCAACCGAGGCGGCAGCCCCGCCAGCCGTTCCCGCAAGATGCATACCGCCCGCTCGGCGGCGGCGCGCAGCCGGGCCGCGTTCACGTCCAGCAGCCGGATCAGCAACACGCCGTTGATCGCCGTTACCCCGACCTGGTCGGTAGTACCCGCCAGCGTCTCGCGCATCGCCTCGACTTGGCTTTCGGCATCGCGCCCGACGCTCATCACCGTAGCGTAACCGCAGGCCGCACCGAAACCGAAAGCTGCGTCGCGCAAGGCGGCGATATCGCCCTCGAGGGCGACCGCGTCGGCCCAGGCGAGGCGGCCGCCGCGGCGGATCGCCCAGCCGTCATACAGCCGGCCTTGCCGCAGGGTCTCGCCCGAGGCGACCCGACCGAACAGCACGATCTCGACCGCCAGCAGCGCGCCCTCCGCCTCGATCCGCACCTCGGTCCGTCGCTTCAGCCGCGAGCGGTCGAACAGTATGGTCTCCTGCGGCAGCCATTCCAGCCAGGCGCCCGCCGCGATGTCGATTTCGACGTCGATGCGGCAATCATCGCCGGTCGACCGGTAGATCTTCTCCGCCGCCTGGGTGGTCGCGGTCGCGGTGGTGCCGGGCCCGGCGGTAATCGCGACGCCGATCCGATCGCCGCCGGTCAATCCGCCGCTGGTCGTCACCAGTACCGCCTGCACCGGATCGCCCGCGGCGGGATCGGGGAACAGCACGCGGCAGGGTGTCTGCTGATACAGCTCGGCCAGGACGGTTTGCTCGCCGCGCCGCCGGAACCCCACGCGCGCCGCCCCTCGGGCGCGTTGCAGATGCGGCGACTCCAGGCTGTCCATGCGGACGAGGATGGCCGATCGATGGCAGCCCGCGCAAGCGTAGTAAGAGGATGCGGCTATCGCCTGCTACGCGGCGTGATGATCGGTCTCTACCGACAGCCGCAGGCCAACGGTCTTAAGGACCGCGACGAGTATCTTGAGGGTCGGGTTACCCTTCGGCGAAAGGGCGCGGTAGAGGGCTTCGCGGCTGATGCCCGCTTCGGCGGCCACCATGCCAAGGCCGCCATAAGCCTCCGCCACGGTACGTAGTGCAAGCAGGCCCGCCGCTCGATCATCAGGATCATCGAGCGACTCCATCGCAACCTTCAGGTATTCAACCGCGAGCGCACGGTCGGCGCTCAACTCGGCGACCTCGCGTTCGTGATGTGAGACGGCGCCTTTCACCTTCTTCACCATTGCCTCCGCTTCCATTCCACCCATAATTCCTTGGCCCGCTTGATATCCCGGTCCTGGGTGCTCTTGTCGCCACCACAGAGCAAGAGAACGATGGTCTTTCCGTGCCGCGCGCAATAGACCCGATATCCGGCACCCACATGGATGCGCAGCTCGATGACACTCTCGCCGACCGTATCGCAGTCGCCGAAATTGCCGGCTTCGACCTGGCGTAAACGAATGCGGATACGCGCTGCGGCGATCTTGTCGCGAATAGTGTTGAGCCATTCGGTGAATGGCTCACGGCCGTCCTCGCGCTGGTATCGGAGCAGGTCGATCACGCCGAGAAATGTAGCTTATAAGATACTCTTCGTTCAAGGATTTGGTCGTCGTAAAGGTTGAGTATGCGTGAAGCCGTCACGTTTAAAACTGGGCACCAGTATGGACGACCTGCTTAGATGCAGGTCAGGAGAAGTTATCCCATGCCGCAACTCGACCGATCCGACCAGGCGATGCTCGACGGCTCCGCGGGCCCCGCCGTGGCGATGGCGATGCGGATCGTGGTCGAAACCGCGCGCATGCTGGGGGCCGATCGGCTGATCGACGTGGCGTCGGCGCATATCGATGGCTGCCTCTACCACGGCGACAGCGGCACCCTCTTCGCCGAGCGGCTGGCGGGGGATGGCGGACGGGTGCGCATCCCGTCATCGCTCAATGTGGGGGCGCTCGATCTGCTGCATCCCGACCGCGTGCGGTTGGCACCGGAGCGGGCGGCGATGGCGCGGCGGATGATGGATGCCTATGTGATGCTGGGCTGCCAGCCGAGCTGGACCTGCGCGCCCTATCAGGCGGGGCACCGGCCGGCGCTCGGCCAGGACGTCGCCTGGGGCGAAAGCAACGCGGTGGTGTTCTGCAACTCGGTGCTGGGTGCGCGGACCAACCGCTATGGCGATTTTCTGGATATCTGCGCCGCCCTGACCGGCCGGGCGCCGCGCACCGGGCTGCATTTGCCGGAGAACCGCTTGGCGACGCTGCTCGTCGATACGAGCGCCCTGCCGCCGGCGCTTGTGGCCGAGGATGCGTTTTACCCGGTGCTGGGCGCCTGGCTGGGCAGCGAGGTCGGCGAGGCGGTGGCGGTGCTCGACGGTTTGCCGCCGGGCCTGGCGGAGGATCGGCTGAAGGCCTTGGGCGCCGCGGCGGCCTCGACCGGCGCGGTCGGGCTGTTCCACGCGGTGGGTTCGACACCCGAGGCGCCGGATCTCGCGACCGCCCTGGGCGGCCGGCCACCCCGGGAGACGATCCGGCTGACCGCCGCCATGCTGGTGCCGGCACGCGATCGATTGTCCACCAGCCGGGCGGCGGAGGGTGCCGCGATCGGTGCGGTCGCCGTCGGCAGTCCGCATTTCTCGATCGACGAGTTCACCTTGCTGCGCCATCGCCTGGCCGGTCGACGTTGCGTCCTTCCGTTCTATGCCTGCACCGGGCGCCACGTCATGGATGTGCTGGACCGGCGGGGCTGGACCGCGGAACTGGAGGCCATGGGGATCATCCTGGTGGCGGATACCTGCATCGTGGTGACGCCGATCCTGCCGGAGAAATTCGGTATCCTGCTGACCAATTCCGGCAAGTTCGCCCATTATACGACCGGCAATACCGGCTATGACGTGCTCTATGGCAGCCTGTCCGACTGCGTCGAAACCGCGATCGCCGGGCGTTTGGTGCGTGACCAGGCGCTGTGGCGGTGAGGGACTAACCCCGGTGCACTTCCAGAATCCTGGCCACCGCGGGACGGTCGGCCATGCGCCGCATATGGTCGGCGACCTTCGGGAAGTTGGCGACATCGACCTTGTCGCCTTCCAGCCATAGGGACAGGGTGAAGAGGTACGGGTCGCAAATCGTATAGGCCTCGCCCATCACCCAGGGGCCCTTGACCATCGAGCGCTCGATCAGGTCGAAGGCGCCGCCGACATTCTCCGGTACTTTGCGCTGCATGTCCTGGATCGCCATAGGGTCATCGGCCCAGCGACCGGCGCGCATGCGATGGGCATGGGCGACATGGACCGTCGAACAGAGATAGCTGTTGAAGCTCTGCACCTGGGCAAAGGCGAAGGGATCATCCAGCGGGGCCAGCCCCGCCGCCGGAAAGCTCTGCGCGATGAACGCCAGAATCGCCGGTGACTCGGTCAGCGTGCCGCGCTCGGTGACCAGGGCCGGCACGCGCCCCTTCGGGTTGATCGCGAGGTATGCGGGGCTGGACTGTTCCCGGGTCCCGAAATCCAGCCGGACGGCCTCGTAGTCGGCGCCGGTCTCTTCCAAGGCGATATGCGACGCCAAGGCGCAGGTCAAAGAGGCGTAGAACAGCTTGAGCATCAGGAACTCCCCGCAGGTATCTTTTCCCGCTGTGCCTGTTTAATCGGCATGGCGGACGTGTTGGCCCGGTAATCGCACGCCTGCGGTCATCTTTGCCAGACGAAATCGAAGGAGGCCCCGTTGTCCGACCGCCAGATGCATCTCATCGGCTATCTGATCGCCGGGCCGACTTGGCACAATAACGGCGGCTGGCGGCATCCGGAGAGCGATGCCGACAAGGCGCTCGATCCTGCCCGCTACGAGCAGATCGCGCGGGTGCTGGAGGAGGGCAAGTTCGACGCCCTGTTCTTCGTCGATGTGCTGACCGTCTATGATACCTACCGGAACAGCCTCGCCGGCCAAATCGCCGGTCCTGGGCAGATGTGGTACCTCGACCCGATGCAGTTGCTGGCCTCTATGGCGCGGGTGACTCGGCATATCGGTCTCGCCGGCACCATGTCGACGGCGTTCTATCACCCGTTCCATATCGCCCGGGCGTTTGCCAGCCTCGATCACATCAGCCACGGGCGGGCGGCCTGGAACGTCGTCACCTCGGCCAATATGCGCGAGGCCCAAAACTTCGGGCTCGACCGGCTGATGGAAAAATCGCTGCGCTACGATCACGCCGACGAAGTGCTCGAGGCCTGCGACGCGTTGTGGAACAGTTGGGATGCGGACGCGATCGTTTATGACCGCAAGGGCGGCGTCTACGCCGATCCCAGCAAGGTCCGCCGCGTCGACTACGAGGGTAAATGGATCCGCACGCGCGGGCCGCTGACCACGCCGCGCAGCCCGCAGGGGCGGCCGGTGATCATGCAAGCCGGCTCGTCCGAGCGCGGCCGGGAATTCGCCGCGCGCTGGGCCGAGGTGATTTTCACCTTGCAGCACGACAAGGCGGATATGCAGGCCTTCTACATCGACATCAAGACGCGGATGGAGCGGAACGGCCGCCGCCCCGAGGAATGCATCATCATGCCGGCGCTCGATATCGTGCTGGGCGAGACGGAATCGATCGCCCGCGAACGTGCCGAGTATCTGAACAGCCTGGTCAGCGCCGAAACCGGTATCTGCGACATGTCGAACGCCATCGGCGTCGATCTCGGGCAATACCCGATGGATCAGCCGATCGAGGATATGGAGATCACCGATGGCGCGCGCGGCGTGCTGGACGTGATCCTGCAGGGTAGCCGCGCCGGGGCGCTGACCCTGCGCCAGGCGGGCTATCGATATGGCATCAGCCAATTGACCCCGGCACTGGTCGGTACGCCCGAGATGGTCGCGGACCGGTTGCAGGACATGTTCGAGTCGCAGTGCTGCGACGGCTTCGTCGTTTGCCCGTCGATCACCCCGGGCAGCTATATGCAATTCGTCAAAGCCGTGGTTCCCGAGCTGCAGCGGCGCGGCGTGTTCCGCCACGACTATACGGCCGGGACGCTGCGCGGGCATATCCGGGGCTGACCCATGCGGGACCCCGTTCAGGCCCATATCGTCATTCCGGGCACGGCCCGCGGTCCGGTCCTGCGGCTGGACGAGCCGTTGAGCTTTTGGGGCGGGGTCGATCCCGCGCGCGGCATCATCATCGATGCGCAATCGGCCCAGCGCGGCGCCAGCGTCGCCGGCACGATCCTGCTGCTCGCCCGGCCGCGCGGATCGAGCTCCAGCAGCGCCGTGATGCTGGAGCTGCTCGCCGCCGGGCTGCAGCCGGCCGCCGTGGTGCTGGGCCGGATCGATGCGATCCTGGGTTTGGGCATCATTGTGGGACGAGAGCTGGGATATGGCTCCATCCCGCTATTGGTCCTACCGGCGGCGTCGCATGCCGGCTTCGCGCAGGGTGCGCATGTCGCGATCGATGAGGACGGTTTCCTCAGCGAGGATGCTTAGTGGCGGAGATACTTGACGGCCGAGACACTTGACGACCGAGTCCGGGTGGCAGAATCTTCGCCCGCTCACCCTCTTCTGGCCCAGGTCAATCGCATGATGTCGTTACGCCTGCCCGTGCTTATCGGAATCCTCGCCCTCGTCGGTTGGGTCACGGGTGCCATATCGGCGCGCGCGCAGACGATCATCGTGCTGAATTCGGCCGATGACACGATCAGCCTGCTGAGCGGCAAGGATTATCGCGAGGTGTCGCGCCAGCCGATCGGGCGCGAGCCCAATCATCTGATGCTGACGCCGGACGGCTCGTCGCTGTTGATCGCGAATGACCGAGGCAACGAGCTGGTATTCCTCGACCCGGCGACCGGTGCGATCAAGAAGCGTCTGCCCGGCATTATCGATCCGTATCAAGTCGGCTTCAGCCCGGACCATAAATGGTTCGTCACCACCTCGCTGCGGCTCGACCGGGTCGACATCTACGATGCGACGACCTTCGCGCTGGTGAAGCGTCTGGCCATGCCGACGATGCCGAGCCATATCGCCTTTTCGGCGGATAGCAGCCGGGTGTTCATCACCCAGCAGGGCACCGACAAGGTTTCGGCGGTCGATCTGGCGCGCGGCACGGTGCTGTGGACGGTCGCGGTCGGGCCACAACCCGCCGGTGTGATCGTGACGCCGTCCGGGCAGTTGCTGGCCGGCATCATGGGGGCGGATTACGTGGCGGTGATGTCGCCCGCCGACGGCCATGTGCTGAGCCGCATCCAGACCGGCAAGGGTGCCCATCAACTGGTGCCGTCGCCTGACGGCAAGACGATCTATGTCTCCAACCGTGTCGCCAACACCGTCACGATACTCGACGCGGCGACGCTGAAGGTGCGCGGCACCCTCACCGCGCCGGGCGGGCCGGACTGCATGGAATTTTCCCAGGATGGCCGCGAGTTGTGGGTGACCGGCCGCTGGCGCGCCCAGATCGATGTGATCGACCTCGCGACGGGCGAATTGAAGCACGTCATCCCGGTCGGCCGCTCCCCGCACGGCATCTATATCCATAAGGTCGGGTGACGCCACCCTTCTTGGTGGGGGGTGATGGCGTGGCGTTTGCGTCGCCTGGGCCATCAGCGTGAAGGAGAATGCGATGGCCTATCGCGGAACGGCCGGCGGCCAAACCTATGTATTCCCCGACCTGAAGACCCTGCTGGCCAAGGCGACGCCGGCGCGGTCCGGCGATGCTTTGGCCGGGCTCATCGCCGAGAGCGGTGCCGAGCGGGTGGCCGCCCAGCGCGCCCTGGCCGATCTGCCGCTGATGGAGCTGCTGGAACAACCGGTCATCCCTTACGAGGTGGACGAGGTCACTCGGCTGATCGTCGATACCCATGACGCCGCCGCGTTCGGCCGCGTCCGGCACCTCACCGTGGGTGGGTTTCGCGATTGGCTGCTGGGACCGGAGGCAACGACGCCGGTGCTGGCGGCGCTGGCGCCGGGGCTGACGCCCGAAATGGCGGCGGCGGTGTCGAAACTGATGCGGCTGCAGGATCTGGTGCTGGTCGCCAGCCGGATCGAGGTCGTTACCCGGTTCCGCAACACGCTCGGCCTCAAAGGGCGGTTCTCGACCCGGCTGCAGCCGAATCATCCGGTCGATGATCGTCGCGGCGTCGCCGCCGTCATCTTCGACGGGCTGCTCTATGGCAGCGGCGACGCCGTCATCGGCATCAACCCGGCGACCGACAATGTCGAGACGGTGGTGGAACTGTTCGCCCTGATCGATCGGCTGCGGGAGCGGTTGGACGCGCCGATCCAATCCTCCGTCCTGGCCCATGTGACGACCCAGATGGCGGCGGTCGAGCAAGGCGCGCCGCTCGATCTCATGTTCCAGTCGATCGCCGGCACCGAGGCCGCCAATCGCGGCTTCGGCGTCAACCTCGCCGTGCTGCGCGAGGCGCATGACGCGGCGCTGTCGCTCGGCCGGGGCACGCTCGGCGACAATGTCATGTATTTCGAGACCGGCCAGGGATCGGCGCTGTCGGCGAACGCGCATCACGGGGTCGATCAGCAGACGCTGGAGGCGCGCGCCTACGCGGTCGCCCGGGAGTTCAAGCCGCTGCTGGTCAACACGGTTGTCGGCTTCATCGGCCCGGAATACCTCTATGACGGCAAGCAGATCACCCGCGCCGGGCTGGAGGACCATTTTTGCGGCAAGCTGCTCGGCCTGCCGATGGGCTGCGACGTCTGCTACACCAACCATGCCGAGGCCGATCAGGACGATATGGACGCCCTGCTGACGCTGCTCGCCGCCGCGGGCTGTACCTATGTGATGGGCGTGCCGGGCGCCGACGACGTCATGCTGAACTATCAGAGCACCTCGTTCCACGACGCCTTGTACATCCGCGCGCTGCTGGAACGGCCACCGGCCCCGGAATTCGCTGCCTGGCTGGAGCGGATCGGTATCTTCGACGCGCCCTATCGGCGTGCCCGCCATCCAAGCTTGCCGGCGGGGCTGGCACAGGCGCAGTTGATCGAGGCGGGGATATGAGCGAGGAGCCGGATCGGCTCACCGTGCCGGCGTCGCCAGCGGATGCCCAGGCGGCCGATGCCCGGGCAGCCGATGCCTGGGTGGAACTGCGCCGCTTCACCCCGGCGCGCATCGCGCTGGGGGCCGCCGGGATCAGCTTGCCGACACCGGCGCATCTGGATTTCCAGGAGGCGCACGCGGCGGCGCGCGACGCGGTGCACGAGCCGCTCGACGTGCCCCGCCTCGCCGCCGATCTGGCGCCGCTCGGCCAGGGGGCGGTGCTGCTGGCGCGGAGCCGCGCGCCGGATCGAGCGACCTATTTGAAGCGGCCGGATCTGGGCCGGCGCCTCGACCTGGCCAGCGCGCCGTCGCTGCGGGCCGCCGCCGGGGATTTCGATCTGGCCTTCGTTATCGCCGATGGGTTGTCGTCGCGGGCGGTGCAGCGGAACGCCCTGCCGTTGTTGGCCGCCGTCCTGCCGATTCTGGCGGCGGCGGGCTGGCGGGTGGCGCCGCTCACCATCGCCGCGCAGGGCCGGGTCGCGATCGGCGATGACTGCGCTATGCTGCTGGGGGCGAGGATGGTCGCCGTGCTGATCGGCGAGCGGCCGGGGCTCTCGGCGGCGGATAGCCTGGGCGTCTACCTGACCTGGCAACCGAGTGCCACGACGCGGGATTCGGAGCGCAACTGCCTGTCGAATATCCGGGCGGAGGGGCTGCCGCCCGACCAGGCGGCGGCGAAATTGATCGGCCTCGCTATGGCGGCGCGCCGGCTGGGCCTCACCGGCATCGGCCTCAAGGAGACCGCGGCGCTGCCCGAAGCTTGACCTGTCAGGGTCAGTGATACCCGATGGTGCCGCGGATCTTGCCGCGGAACACCCAATACGACCAGGCCGTGTACATCAGGATGATCGGCAGCAGAATCAGCGTGCCGATCAAGAGAAACGCCTGGGTGCTGGGCGACGAGGAGGCTTCCCACAAGGTGAAGTGGTTCGGCACGATCATCGGCCACAGGCTGATCGCGATGCCCAAATAGGCCATCAGGAACAATCCGAGCGAGGCGAGGAAGGGCGCTATCTCGGCGCGGCTCTCGATCGCGCGCCAGGCACCATACGCCAGCAACGCCGTGATGATCGGTACCGGGCTCAGGAAGGCGATGTTCGGCCAGGAGAACCAGCGGACCGCGATCGCCGGGGTGACCAGCGGCGTCCAGAGGCTGACGGCGAGGATCGCCACCAACACGCCGATCAGGCAGCGCCGGCCCTGCAGGCGTGCCCATTCCTGCAACTCGCCCTCGGTCTTGATGATCAGCCAGCCGGCGCCCAGCAGGCCATAGCCGAACAGCAGGGCGACACCGGTCAGCATCGAAAACGGCGTCAGCCAATCGAACGAGCCGCCGCTGAATCGACGGCCTTCGACTTGGAAGCCTTGGATGAAGCTGCCCAGCACGACGCCCTGCGAGAAGGTCGCCAGCGCCGAGCCATAGCAAAAGCAATGATCCCAGAACGTCCTGTGCTCGATATCCTTGTAGCGGAATTCAAAAGCGACGCCGCGAAAGATCAGCGACAGCAGCATCGCCAGAATCGGAAAATACACCGCCGGGATGATGATCGCGAAGGCCAGCGGAAAGGCCGCCAAGAGGCCGATGCTGCCCAGGATCAGCCAAGTCTCGTTGCCGTCCCAGATCGGTGCGATCGAGCTCATGACGGTGTCGCGCGCGGCCTTTTCCGGGACGAAGCCATAGAGCATCCCGACACCAAGGTCGAAGCCGTCGAGCATCACATAGAAGAACACGGCGACGCCGATGATCGCCGTCCAGATCAGCACGAGATCGAGCGTCGGTTGCACCATGGTCGTCATCCCCTAAGCTGTTCCGTGCCTTATTCCGCGGCGGGCAGCGACTTGATCGGCTGCGCCGCCCGGCCGCCTTCGATCGGCGCTGTTTCGTCGGTATCGGCCTCGCCCGGCCCGGCCCAGACGATGCGCAGCATGAAGCCGAGGCCCGTTGGATAGACGATGAGATAGACCACCATGTACAGCAACAGCGAGATCAACACGTCGATGCCGCTGAGCGAGGGGGTTACTGAGTTCACCGTGTGCAGCAGGCCATAGACGGTCCAAGGCTGCCGGCCGACCTCGGTCGTGGTCCAGCCGGCGACCACGGCGATGAAGCCCACCGGCGCCGCGACCTGACAGAGCTTCAGGTACCATGCCGTCTCGTAGAGCCGGCCGCGCCAGCGCAGCCACCAGCCGACACCGACCACCATCAGCATCACCAGCGCCAGCCCGACCATGATGCGGAAGGCGAAATAGACCACCGCCACTGGCGGGCGTTCGTCCGGCGGGAAATCCTTGAGGCCGACGACCCGGCCGTTCAGGTCATGGGTGAGGTACAGGCTGCCCAGCTTGGGGATCTCGATCTCGAAGTAATTGCGCTCGGCGCTGTTGCTCGGCAGGCCGATGATCGATGCCGGCACGCCATCGCCGGTTTCCCATAGCCCTTCGATCGCCGCCAGCTTGGCCGGCTGATACTGGCGCGTGTTCAGGCCGTGCAGATCGCCGAGCACCATCTGCAGCGGCACCATGATGATCAGCAGGCCGAGCGCCATGCGCATCATCAAGGCACCTTCTTCCCGATACCGGCCAACCCGGATCGTATAGGCGGCGACGCCCAGCACCACGAACGCGGTGGTCACGTAGAAGGCCGAGACGGCATGCGCCAGGCGATAGGGAAAGGATGGGTTGAAGATGATCTCGGTCCAGCTGAATGGGAAGAATCGCCCATCGACCAGATCGAAGCCGGCCGGCGTCTGCATCCAGCTATTCACCGCGATGATCCAGAAGGTCGATAGCAGGGTGCCCCCGGCGACCATCAGCGCCGCCAGGAAATGCGCCCAAACCGGCACCAGCTTGCGGCCGAACAGCAGCACGCCCAGAAACGCCGCCTCGAGGAAAAACGCCATCAGGCCTTCATAGGCCAGCAAGGGGGAGAGGACGTTCGCGGTCGCATCCGAAAAGCGGCTCCAATTCGTGCCGAACTGGAACGGCATGACGATGCCCGAGACGACGCCCATGCCGAAGCTGATGGCGAAGATCTTGGTCCAGAACTTCGATATCGTGAGGTAGATCGGCTTGCCGGTGGTGAAATGCAGGCCCTCCAGCACGGCGATATAGGAGGCGAGGCCGACGGTGAAGGCCGGTAACAGGATATGCCAGGCGATCACCCAGGCGAATTGAAGGCGGGATAGAATTACCGGATCGAGGCTCACGGATCTTCCTCCGTCGTCGGGTGCGGTGCTGCGGACCGGACGCGGGGGCACGCCACCAGTCCGATGGGCTCTATCAAAACGTTCGACGCCCGCGTCCATCTCATTCAGTCACCCTATCATATAGGCCACCCACCGGGCTTTGAGCCGCGACATAAAAGCCCCTGAAATTCCTCTGGATCCACGTCTGATCCTTGAAAAAATATCGCATTTTGGGCCAGCCACAGCTCCCATGTTTAGTGAATCGAAACCTACCGCGGCGAAGATGGCCTCGCGAAAGAACAGTACGGGGCCATTATGAGCATGGATATCGAGCAGCTGCGCCATCAGCTCGTCGGCACGACGATCGATCCGGAGACCTTTTTGTCGACAGATTACTTCAATAGTTTCAATGAGGTAATCATGCTGCTTGGCATGCTGAGCGACGTCCCGGAAGTGATGGAGGATATCGATGCCTGGGTGTTCCGCAGCTATGAGGAACATTTTGAAGCAAGTGGCTTGCCCTTCGCCGGGGTCGCGATCGAGGCCTATCGCCAAGCGCCCGCCGAAGCGCGCATTCCGTTCGACGACACGATCGACCAATTGACCGAGATGGTCGAGATGGCGCGACAGGAACTGGCCGCCGCCGCCGTGGAGGCGCGCGAGACCGAGACGCCCGAGGGGTCGATGCCCGGTATTTCGGCGGCCGACGATCTGGCGCAGATTGGCGCGGTATACTCGATGCAGTTGCAGCAACTGGTCGAAGCGGGCTCGGCGGTCATCCATGGCGCCGAGAACAGCTCGGTGCAGGATGCCGTCGACGCCTTCTTCTAACGAGCCCGACATACGGGCTCGACGAACCGCATAACGCCCGAGGAATGGGGCCGACACAACACCAAGCCGAAGAGTTTACGATGCCGATAAACGACGACATGTTCGAGGTCGAACTGTTCAGCGCCGGCACCTGGCGCATAGGCGCGCGGTACGACAGCGCCGAAGCGGCCAAGGCCGAGGCGCTGCGCGCCTTGGAAGCTGGTCGCAACACACTGGCCGTCCGCGTCGTCAGCAATACCTTCGATCCGGCCACCCAGGTTTATAAGCAGGTGACGATCCTAAGGCGCGACCGGGCGGCGGAGGACGGCAAAAAAGCCCCATCCGTCAATACTCCGGTCGATCGGAAGGCGATGGCCGAGCGCTATGAGCAGCGCCGGTCGGCGGTCGCCAAACAACGGCAGGCTGCCAGCCGGCCGGCGAAACGGGCCAAACCGCGCAAGCCAGTGAGCGGTGTCACGAAGCTGTGCATCAACACATTGTGCGTCGCCCTGCTGATCGGCATTCTGATGACCGCGTTGAACTATATCCAGACGAGCCTGCACTGAGCGCGCTCCCGGGAGGGGCGATGGCATGGCATAGGGCGGCGGCACGGCGGGATGTTCTGCCCGGCACCCTGCTTGAGGTCGAAATCGGTGGACACGCCCTGGCGCTCTACGATCTAGAAGGCGTGGTCTATGCGACCCAGGCGGTATGCCCGCATCAAGCCGCCTGGTTTTCCCAAGGCACGGTCGAGGGTGATCGCGTGCATTGTCCGCGTCATCAGGGTTGTTTCCACATCCCGACCGGTAAACAGATCTCCGGCCCCGCCTGCCCGTCGCTCAAGGTCTATCCGACGCGGATCGAGGCTGGGACGGTGCTGATCGCCGGTCTGGATCAATCGGTCGTGCGGCCCGAATAGCGTCCTCAGCCGCCGCTCTTGGCGGCATCGCTGACCGCATTCAGCAGGGTGAGGAGCGCCCGATTGAGCGGTGTCGCGATGGCGTGCCGCTCGCCAGCCGCGACGATGGCGCCTGTCAGCGCCTCGAATTCCAGCGGCCGACCGGCAAGACAGTCGAAATACATCGATGTTCCCGCTTCGGCCGGATAGGTGAGGAGCGTCGACAGCGTTTGAGCGGCTTCGTCTGCGACCAGGCGAGCCCCGTCGGTGCGAGCGACCGCCACCGCTTCGTCGAGGACCGCGAGGCACAGCGCGCGCACGTCGTCGCGCCGCAACACCGACTGCCGCTGGCGGGTGAGCGCTGTGATCGGGTTCGCCACCGCGTTGATCAGCAGCTTTCGCCACATGAGCGTGGTGAAGTCGGCGCTCAACGAGACCCGCAGCGGCGTACCGTCGAGCAGCTGCGCGAAGGCGCGGCCCGCCGCGTCATCCGGTACGGCGAGGTCGTGCTCGACGACGTGGCGAAGACGCACGCGATCCGGGGCAAGCCGCTCGCCGTTGTAATAAACGATGGCCGGCACGACGGTCGCCCCCGCAATGAACGGTGCCACGCGTGCCGCGTGGTCGATCCCGTTCTGCAGGACGGCGATCCGGGTCGAAGGCCGACAGAGCCGCTCAAGCCACGGGGCGGTCGACGCCGTCTCATGCGCTTTGGTGCAGAGGAGCACCCAGTCGACCGGCCTCGCCTCCAGGGGATCCGTCAGGGTACGCAGCGGAACATCGACATTCCCCTCCGGCCGCTCAAGGATGAGCCGATCGAGCGGCCGCCGGGCACAGGCGATGATATCGTGCCGATCGGCGTCCCGCAGGCATCCGGCGGCGACGCCGCCGATGCTGCCGAGACCGATGACGGCGACCGTCAAGCGAGCCGGGCCGGCATGGGCGTCGTGGCTCGATGCCACGGAAACCGATCTTTCCATCAAGCTGTGCTCCGTAGAGTGGCGCGCGTTGGATATGGAGAAGACGGCTGGACGTCAACCCACGCCGAACCAGCGGCTGAGCCTGTGCCGGATGGTTGCCCAAACCAGACGTCCTGCGGAAAGCCGCGGCGGTGCGGCGGGGGCGGTCGGATCGCCGCGCAGCCGCGCCTCCAAGGTGTGGGCGACCTGCCGGGTCAGTTCCTGTGCCAGGGCCTGGACCACGGCGCCACGGCCGAACTGCGCCAAGGCACCGCGCAGCTGGTAATCGATCGATAGGGCGACGATGGTTTCCGCCGGTCCGGCGGAGGTGACCCGGAACCCGGCGGTCGCGCGCAGCAGCGTACCCGTGGTGGCGTCACGGCCCTCGCCGGTGATGGTGCCCGCCCGCTCCGCGTCCTGATAAGCGAGCGCGGCTCTGCCCTGGAACCGCGCTCGGATCGGGCCCAAGCCGACGACCATGCCGCCGGTCAGATTGGTCGCGTCTGCATGGGTGAGTTCGACACCCGGCACGCAGGCGGCGATCAGCGCCGGATCCTTCACCGCTTGCCAGACCGTATCGATCGGCACGGCCAGGCGCAGCGTTTGCTGAAGACCGGTCCCGGGCGACGGCCCGATGGCAGCGGGTGGTGGGATCTGGATGGGAGGCGCTACCGTGGTGGGGTGCGCGAAACTCACTTGGGGTGCCACGGGGGCTCGTGCCGCTTCCACCAGCGGCGGCGGGTCTGCCAGCACCCGCCGGATGGCGCGGACGATACCGGCGTAACCGGTGCAGCGACATAGGTTGCCGCTGAGTTCGAGGCGGATCCGCGCCTCGTCCGCCTGGGGCAGGCGCCGCACGATGTCGCGAGCGGTCACCAGCATCCCGGGCGTGCAATAGCCGCATTGCAGCCCATGGTCGATCTTGAAGGCGGCGCGCAGGCGCGTGGTGACCGGGTCGTCGTCCAGGCCCTCGACGGTGCGCACCTCGGCGCCGTCGCAGGCGGCGGCCAGCGTGATGCAGGACCGCGCCGGTTCCCCGTCGATCAGCACGGTGCAGGCGCCGCAGACGCCGTGCTCGCAGCCGAGATGGGTTCCGGTCAGGTCGCGCTGCTCCCGGAGGAAATCCGCGAGATGGGTGGCGCCTTCGACGACGGCGCTCACCACCGCGCCGTTCACGGTCAGCGAGATCGCGCGGGACAGGCTCATGGCTGGGTACTCATGGCTGGATCATCGCCAGGGCGCGTTTCAAGGCAACGGTATGGATGTGCCGGTCGATCGCGTCGAGTTCCGAGGCTTCGGCGGCGAGTGCCTTCCCAGCATCGAGCGGGGCATCGAGTGGGCCGCCGCCGGTGAGCAGCACCGGCCGGCCGCCGGTCGCCCCCATCACCGCGCGGTAAACCCCGCGCGGTGGATCATGCAGGATGGCGCCGATCGAGGCGGCGAATTCGCCGGGCTTGCGGCACACCTTGTACCAACCCCATCGCGCCGCGGGCGACAGGCGGGGGATGCGGATCGCCTGGATGAACTCGCCGGGCAGCAGGCTCGTATGAAACGCGCCGAGGATGAAGGCGCCGATCGGCATGGCGCGGGTACCGGCGGCGGCATAGGTCAGCACCGTCGCATCCAGGGCCGTGAGCGCGCTGACCCAATCGGCGGCCGGATCGGCATGGGCGAGGCCGCCGCCGATCGTGCCGCGATTGCGCACCGCGCGATAGGCGATGCCGCCGGCGACGCGCGGCAGCACGTCATGGCCGATATCCGGCACTCGGCGGTCCTCGATCGCCGCGTGGGTGATCGCCGCCCCGATCGTCAGCGCCTCGGCGGTTTCCTCGATGCCGCGCAGTTCCGGGATGTGCCGGAGGTCGACCAGCAGCCGGGGCGAGGCCAGGCGCAGGTTCAGCATCGGTCCCAGCGATTGGCCGCCGGATAGCGGGCGGGCGCCGTCGCCGCCCTCGGCCAGCAGAGCGGCCGCCTCGGCGAGGCTGCCGGCGCGGGCATAGTCGAGGCTGGTCGCCTTCATGCGGCACCTTGAGCGGTGGCCAGGGCCGCCAGCAGCCGGCGCGGGGTGATCGGTACCTCGCCGATCTCGACGCCGAGCGGGCGCAATGCGTCGTTGACCGCGTTGGCGATCGCCGCGGGCGGGCCGATGGCACCGCCCTCGCCGATGCCTTTCTGGCCGAAAGTGGTATAGGGCGACGGTGTCTCCATATGCTCGATACGTGGATCGGGCACCTCGGTGGCGCCCGGCAGCATGTAATCGGCCAGGGTCGAGGCGAGCGGCTGGCCCTCGGCGCTGTAGCTCATCTCCTCGTAAAGCGCGGTGCCGATGCCCTGCGCCAGCCCGCCGGCGACCTGGCCGTCGACGATCATCGGGTTGACCAGCACGCCGCCATCCTCGACCACCACATAGTCCAGGATGCGCACCGCCCCCAGTTCGACATCGACCGACACGACGACCGCATGGGCGGCATAGCTGAAGGTGCCGCTGTCGCGCACTGCCTTGTAGCCGGAGGTCACTTCCAAACCGCCCGGGATGACGTCGTCCGGCAGGTCCTGCGGCTTCAGGTACCAGGTGCGGCCAATCTCGGCGATCGATACCGCCCCGTTCGGGCCGGTCACCTTGTCGTCGCCGACCTCGACCTGATCGGGGGCGACCTGCAGCAGATGGGCGCCGATGCGGGCCAGCCGGTCGCCCAGGTCGCGGCACGCGGTGGCGACGGCGCCGCCTGCCATCACCATGCAGCGCGAGCCCCAGGTGCCGGTCGAATAGGGCGTCACGCCGGTATCGCCATGCACCACCATGATCCGGTCGAGCGGGATGCCCAGCACCTGGTGCGCCACTTGCGCCAGGGTGGTCTCCAGCCCCTGGCCATGCGATTGGATGCCGACGCGCAGTTCGAGGCCGCCATCGGGGGTCAACCGCGCCACCGCCTGTTCGAACCCCGGCACCATGGGGATGCCCCAGCCGGCATAGACCGAGGTGCCGTGCGCGGCCTGTTCGCAGAAGATCGCCAAGCCGACACCGATCCGGCTGCCATCCGGTTCGCCCGCCGCCTGGCGCGCGCGGATCGCCGGCAGATCGATCGCGGCGACCGCCCGGCGCAGGCATTCGGGATAATCGCCGCTGTCGAAATGCTTATGGGTGATGTTGTCGAACGGCATTTTCTCAGGCGGGATCAGGTTGCGCAGCCGCACTTCATGGGGCTCGCGCCCGACCTCGTGGGCGATGGCGTCCATGATCAGCTCCATGGCGAAGCACACGCCGGTGCGCGCGACGCCGCGATAGGGCAGGATCGGCGGCTTGTTGGTCGCGGCCGACCAGGTCCGGCAGCGATAGGCCTCGAAATCATAGGGTCCGGGCAGAATGCTGGCGACCTGGGCGGCCTCCAGGCAGGCCGAGAAGGGATAGGCCGAATAGGCGCCGGCATCGACCGTGGCCTCGGCGTCCAGCGCGATCAGCCTGCCATCGGTATCGGCATAGGCGGTGACGTCGTAATGATGTTCCCGGCAATTGGCGTTGGCGACCAGCTGTTCCCGGCGATCCTCGATCCAGCGCACCGGATGGCCGAGCAGCTTGGCGAGATAGCCCGCGCAGACCTCCTCGGCCAGCAGGACGCCCTTATAGCCGAAGCCGCCGCCGACATCGGGGGCGACCACGCGGATCCGGCCGTGATCGAGGCCGAGGCAGCCGGCGAGGCCGGTGCGGATGATGTGCGGCAACTGCGTCGAGGAATAGACCAGCAATTGTTCCAGCCGCCGGTCCCAGGTCGCGACCACGCCGCGCCCCTCGATCGGCGACATGCATTGCCGCGCCGTGCGAAAGCTGCGCCGGATGACGATCGGTGCTGTCGCCCGCGCGTGGTCCATATCGCCATCAACGAAGGTTTCCAGGAAGACGTTATCGCCCCAGGCCTCATGCACCAGCGGGGCGCCCGCCTGGCGGGCCGCCAGCATGTCGACATTGGCCGGCAACTCGTCGTAATCGACCTCGATCGCGGCGGCCAGATCCTCGGCGGCCGAGCGGTTCGCGGCGACGCAGACCGCGATCGGCTCGCCGACATAGCGCACCTTGTCGGTGGCCAGGACCGGCTGGGCCGAGGGCTTGAAGCCGGGCAGGGCGGAGACCGCCAGGATCGGTTGCACGCCGATAAGGTCGGCGGCGGTGAACACCTGGCCCTCCATCCCCGCCGGTTTCCTGATCGAGCGGATGCGGGCATGGGCCAGCGGGCTGCGCAGGAAGGCCAGCTCGCGCATCCCGGCGAGCCGGATATCCGCGATGTATTCGCCCCGGCCGCGCAGATACCGGTCATCCTCCTTGCGCTGGACGGCGGCCCCCACGCCCGAGGTCGTTAGCGTCGGCGCATCGCCCTCTGGCATCGAAAAACCCTTTGGTGTCTGGTCAAGCCGCGTGTCGTCGACAAAATAAGGTGGCGGCATGCTCTTGATCTATGCATGAAAGTGCAATCGAAATGCCATCAGACGAATGATACGAGGCCGAAGATGACGCATCCCAAGATCGATCTGTTGCTGCGGGGCGGCCGGGTGATCGACCCGGCGGCGGGGCGCGACCAGGTGGCCGATGTGGCGATCGCCGATGGCAAGGTACTGGCGGTCGATCAGGCGATCCCGGCCGAGGCAGCGGCGCGGGTGATCGATGTCGGCGGCAAGCTGGTCCTGCCCGGCATGATCGACACCCATGCGCATGTCTACCAGCATGTCACCGGGCGGTTCGGGTTGGAGGCCGATATGGTCGGCGTGCGCTCCGGCGTCACCACCGTGGTCGATCAGGGCGGCCCCAGCTGCATGACGATTCCGGGCTTCCGCAAGTTCATTGTCGAGCCGGCGCGTACCCGCGTGCTGTGCTTCATCTCGGCCTATCTGGTCGGTGGCCTCGAAGGGCATCTCTATCCGGAGCTTTATGGCCCCGGCGGCGTAAACGTTCAGGCGACGGTCCGGGCCGCGCGCGAGAACCTGGATCTGGTCAAGGGCATCAAGGCTCATGCCGAGATCGGCGGTGCGTCGCGCTGGGGCCTGGAGGTGGTGAAGCTCGGCCGCGACATCGCCCGCGACGCGGGTGTGCCGCTCTACATCCATCTGGGACAGCTGTGGCCGACCAAGGACGAGGCGACGATCGACGCGGATGAGCTGGTCCGGGCGATCGTGCCGCTGATGGCGCCGGGCGACGTGCTGGCGCATCCCTTCACCCGCCATCCCGGCGGCTTCGTCTCCGCCGAGACCGGAAAAGTGCACCCGATCGTCTGGGCGGCGCTGGAGCGGGGCGTCACGGTCGATGTTGGCCACGGCTCGCATTTCAGCTTCGCCATGGCCCGCCAAGTGCTGGCCGAGGGCATCCTGCCGCACACGCTGGGGGCCGATCTGCATGGCTACAACGTCCGGGTGCCCGATCCCCAGGCTGGCCCTAACGACGCGGCGGTCCGCCAGGACAACCCGTTCTTCGGCGTGGCGCCCTTTTGCCTTACCCATGCGATGACCGAGCTGTTGGCGCTGGGCATGAAACTGCCCGACATCGTCGCCACGGTGACCAGCAACCCCGCCGCCATGCTGCGCCTCGGTAACGAGATCGGCAGTTTGAAACCCGGCTACCCAGCCGATGTCAGCGTGCTGGACCTGCGCCGTGGCAGCTTCGAGCTGCGCGACAATTCCGGCGAGGTGGTGCGCACGTCGGAGATGATCGTACCCGCCTTGACCATCCGCGCCGGCGAGGCGATCGCGGTCGACAGCCCGCTGGTGCCGATGCCGATGGCGGCGTGAGGCGATCGATCGGTTTTCATGATGCTGTCGGTGAATGAAGCCTCGTATCCAACGCGAATATCCGCTGCGACCGTCGGACATAGGATCCGGCAGCAGTGTCTCGATCGAAGATCAAGTTCCAGCTGAAACTCGATACGGCGCTGGGGATCGCGATGAATTTGTGCTGAGCAAGCAGGTTATCGCCAAAATCCTGCTGTCCCGCGCTTGGAATGCCGGGCCGCAGCCAATTTGGATTTGGCACTTGCGCTGGGTCCACGACGTGAACGCTCGACGGATCGGTAAGGGTGAGAGCCGTCACTACATGCCGGACAGTGTCCAAGGCCTTGAAGCCGTTGTGAGCCGCTACCTCTAAAATGGCGGTCGCTGGGTCAATCGAACAATAGACCGCTCGAACACCTTTACTGTTCCAGCGCCCACCCGCCATGTAGGCGCCTTCGCCGCTATCCCAGGTTGCCCCGAATCGGGCCTGATCCAAACGCCAAGCGACGAACTCACCGCCGCCGAAGGGCGGCGGCAGAGGGGTCATGCGTAGACGCCGTACTCTAGACGCACGAGAAAGTCTTCGACGAGCTTAACGCCGGAGGGCGTGGTCAGGAGATCGATCGGGCATCGCTGGTCCAAGCCCATGGCCGGACGAACCAGCCATTGTTCCGCTTCTTCTTGCGATCCAAATAGGGTGGACGCCTTCGCCAGGATTTCCGCGAACTTCCAGGTTCGCCCGCTGTGCTCCTGGCTGAGCGGCTTTTCGGGCGCATCCCTGTGCCGCTGCAAGGTGCGGATGCTCATGCCGATAGCCTTTTCCAACGAACCGGCCCCTTTGAGCATCACAAGATTTTCGACGAAATAGCTCAACGCCGCTGCCGGAAGTCCGTCGAGCAGCAAGTCGTGAGCGTCGAGCTGGCTGTTCAGCCGTCGATGCAGCACCCGAGAGCCCCCAAACAGTTTTGCCACTTGCTGGAATGGCTCTGTTTCGATGGTGCGAGCTTCGTAGCTGGTGGCTTCGGACATCAACTTCTCCACGACAAGTGTCGCCTAAAATATGACAGATGTCGCGTCGTTTTTCAAGTCGACGGTGCGGGCCGGTTCGACCTTCTTATTACCTGGTCATCCTGCAGACTCGGCGAACAGATCGGTCACCGCCGCGGGCGTCGGCCGCGGCGCGCCGTCCGGGTTGCCGGGGGCGGTCGACCAGCCGAGTTGAGGCAGGGTCACGATCCGGTCGCCGGCGGCGTCGTCATGGACGACGATGAAGCCGCGCTCCTCGATATGCGCCAGCAGCCGGCGGGCGCGGCGTGGCGAATGGCTGCCGCAGCGGCGGGCGATCTCGGCGTCGGGCGGACAGGGCGCCCGGCGTTTCGCGGTATGCGCCAGCAGCAGGAACAGGCTCTGGATGTCCTCCGGCAATTCGGCCGACAAGGCGACGGCCTGATCCCATTCGGCGTCATCCGGCAGGTCCGTGTCGACGCCGGCCCGGGCGACCGTCAGTTTTCGGCGGAAGGCGGCGAGGTCGAGCGGCTTGCCCGCCAGATTGCGGATCCGGCAGCGTACGATGAAATCCTGATAGAGCACCGCGACCGGGCGGAACGCCGCCGCCTCGTCGGCCAGGATCTCGCGCAGGATCCGGTCGAGTTCGGGGCCGATATCGGCGGCGGCCGTCGCTTCGGCAGGGGCGGCGATGGCCGGTCTCGATTGCGCCAGTTGCGTCAATTGGGTCAGTACATCGGCGCTGCTCGGCGGTGGCGGCATGCGGCGCGGTGCCGGACGCGGCACCTCTGACTCGTCGATCTTCATGATCAAGGCCCGCGCCTCGGGGTGCGGTGTCTCGGGTAGGGGCAGCAGCCGCGGACTGCCGCCGCGCGCCGAGGTCTCGACCACGCCGATGGTGATCGGCAGCGGCCGGCGCGACAGGGCCGGTCCCAGGGCGATGAACTGGCCGCGATTGAGGTCGCGGAACATCTCCGCCTGCTTGCGTTCCATGCCCAGAAGATCGGCGGCGCGCGCCATGTCGATATCGAGGAAGGTGCGGCCCATCAGGAAATTCGAGGCTTCCGCCGCCACATTCTTGGCGAGCTTGGCCAGGCGCTGGGTCGCGATCACCCCGGCCAGGCCGCGCTTGCGGCCCCGGCACATGAGATTGGTCATGGCGCCGAGCGAGACCTTGCGAGCCTCGTCGGAGATCTCGCCGGCGGCGGCCGGGGCGAAGAGCTGCGCCTCATCGACCACGACCAGCATCGGGTACCAGTGATCCCGGTCGATCTCGAACAAGCCGCCCAGAAACGCCGCAGACCGGCGCATCTGCAATTCCGCATCCAGCCCTTCGAGGTCGAGCACGACGGAGACCCGGTGCTCGCGCACCCGGGCGGCGATGCGCTGCAGGGCGGCCTCGGTATGGGCGGCGGCGTCGATCACCACATGGCCGAAGCGCTCCGCCAAGGTGACGAAATCGCCTTCCGGATCGATGATCGCCTGCTGCACCCAGGGCGCACTCTGCTCGAGCAGCCGGCGCAGCAAATGGGATTTGCCGGAGCCGGAATTGCCCTGCACCAGCAGGCGGGTCGCCAGCAGCTCCTCGAGGTCCAGCATCGCCGACGCCCCCGCCGACGCGATCCCCATGTCGATGCCAACCTTCACCCACCCGCTCCTCTGCCGCCGCTCAGCCGCAGGATCATACTGGCGGCGATCCAGCCGGTCATCACGGCGTTGCCATCGAGCCTCGGTGGTCCAAATAGTCCAGCAATGCCTGGCGATAGGGCTGCAAACTTTTGTAGCGCTGCATGTCGGGCGGCAGGGCGCGTACGGCGCCGGCCAGGCGACTCGCCAGTTCCGGGGCCGCCGCGATGCCGGCGATCGGCCGGACATACAGCTTGATCGTGAACAGCACGGCGCCGGTTTCGGGCAGCCGGCGCAGCGTCTGCCGTTCGACCCGCAAGACCAGGCGCTCGCCGGCATTCTGCGCTGTGATCGACGGGTCGAGGGCGGTGCGTCCCTTGCCGGTCGGCTGGAACAAGGCCGGATCGTCGATGACCGACCAATTGAGCCGGGACACCAACTTGTCGTCTTTCAAGAGGCCGATGAAGCGATCGACCGGCTTCGACAGCCGCTCGCCATAGAACGGCACCGGGGCGTGGATCATGTGCATCGGCCGGCCGATCTTGTCGGCCAGCCGCCAGCGGCTGGGAAAGCACAGGATCGCCGCCGTCAGATGCGGTGCGCCGTCGATCTCCTGCAGGATGCATAGATCCTCCTGCACCAGCCGGCCGGCGAGTTCCAGCGCCGCGTAGGGCGGATTGGCGAGATCCCAGTGCTCCCCCGTCAGCCGATTGCGCAGCGCATAGCCCGTCTGTTCGAACCAGGCGGGGAAACGCCGGCACAGATGCTGGGCCAGGCTGTTCAGTACCTCCGCTTGGGCCGCTTCCGAGCCTGGCTGGGTGGCGAACACCTCGTCATGCCGTTGCGCGAGGAGGTCGCGGCGCAGTGCCATCTCCGTGGTGTAGTGCTCGTCCAGCTCGATCCAATCCTCGGTGCGTTCGGCCGTGAGGCCCATCGCCATGCGGAACGGCGCATCTTCGAACGGCAGATAGACGGGGGCTGGCTCCGGTCGCGGCTCCGGCAGAGGTTGGGGCGGATGGTGCATGGGCGCTGGCTTCTCCGACATACTTCTTGGTAGACCATACCCAACCAGATCACAAAAGGTCAGCATGGGATACCAATCGCAGCTTCCGTCTCCGTCCTCCGGGGGCAAGATGATCAGGCGGATTGCCTTGCTCGGCGCGTTTTTGGGCCTGCTTTCGGGCCTGCTGCCGATGGCACCCGCCAGTCTCGGTCGCGCGGCGGATGCCGCCGTCAATGCGATCGTGCCCGATGCCGACGCGTCTCTCACCCTCTGCCGCGACTGGCTGCTGTTCCGGACCTGCAAGAGCTATGGCCATGTGACCTTGCCACCGGTGGTGACGACAGGCGAGCGGGTGCTGCTGACCTATGGCAGCGACACCAAATCCTACCGCTTCCCGGTGCTGCGCATCGTGCGAACCGGCGCGCAATGCCTGATCTATGGCGAGACGGGCGATACGGTCGACCAGCTCGACCATCTGGTCGTGCCGGCCTGTCATCCCGCCTCATGAGGGACATACTTCATATGAAATGGCTGTGGCGAGAGAAGCGCGCGACGTGGCTGGCGATCACGGCATTCGGGGCCGTGCTGGCCACGCTGACCGTCTCGGTCGCCTGGAGTGCCGATCCCGACGCGCTGTGGAAGATCGTCCATGATCGCTGCGCGCCGCACCAGCAACAGGCCGGCGATCCGCAGCCTTGCGCCGCGATTGATCTCGATCATGGCGTGGCGCTGCTCAAGGACCTGGTCGGCGTCGCACAGTTTCTGCTGATCCCGACCACGCGGATCGCCGGCGTCGAGAGTCCGGAGCTGTTGACCCCCGGGGCCACCAACTACTGGGACTATGCCTGGGCCGACCGGCACTACGTTGAGGAACGGCTGCACCAAACGCTGAGCCGCGACCGGCTGGGTCTGGCGGTGAATTCGACCCAGGGCCGTTCGCAGAACCAACTGCACATCCATATCGATTGCATCCGCGCCGATGTGCGCGACGCCCTGCGCCAGCATGAGGCGGCGATCCTGCCGACCTGGTCGCCCTTTCCCGTGACGTTAAGCGGCCACACCTACGCGGCGATGCGGATCCAGGCGGCCGAGCTCGGCCGCACGGACCCGTTCGTTCTGGTCGCCGACACGCTGCCGGGCGCCAGGGACGCCATGCCGCTGCAGACCCTGGTTTTGACCGGCGCCGTCTTCAAGGACGGTACGGACGGGTTCTATCTGCTCGACGACCATGCCGATCTGGCGAGCGGCGATCCCGGCAGCGGCGAGGAGCTGCTCGATCACGATTGCGCGGTGGCGAAGTGATGTCTTTAGCGTAGGGCGATATCGAGCAGGCGGTTGCTGTCCGCCAGCTTGTCGGCGAGTTGCATGATGAGAAACCGCTGCAGCAGGCTGGCGAGTTCCGGATCGTCCTGCTCCATCCGGGCGAGGGAGGCCGCCGACATGCGGGCCACCAGGCAGGCATCCTCGGCGATGATCGACGCGCTGCGCGTGCCGCCGCGATACAGCGCCATCTCGCCGACCAGCGTGCCGGCGGTCGTCGTGCGCATCCGCAGATTCGGCTGACCCGGTCGTTCGAGCTGCACGGAAACGGTCCCGGCCTCGACGAAATATAGGGCATCCGCCGTGTCGCCCTGGCGGATCAGCACATCCCCCGCCGTCAGTGTCCGCCGTTCCAGATAGGGCGCCAAGCGGCTCTCCCGCACGTCGCGATCGAGAGCGGCGGACATATGCGAGGCAAAACCTTGCGTGATGCCATCCGCCAGCCCCGCCTCCGCCAGCAGCCGCTCCTCCGCGTGCTGCAAGGCATCGTCGCGGGTGGGAAAGGCGATGAGCCCGGTCGCGGGTCCCAGCAGCCCGCTACGGGTGACTAGCGCGTCGAGGGAGGGGGCAAGTCCGGTAAGAGCGATCCGAAACCCCCGATCCGTGGCGAGCTGAGAGACCTTGCGGAAGGCCGTGAAGGCCGAGCTGTCCATGCCGACCACGTCCTGGAAATCGAGGATCAGCATGCCCAGCCGCGCGCCCCGAGTTCCGCAGCGCGCAACCACCGCGGCGCGCAACGCCGCCGCGTTGAGGAAGAACAGATAACCCTGCAGCCGGTAGACGGCTGTCGCCTCGCCGCGCTCCCGCAGGATAGCCAGCGCCTCCGGCGCCCTGACCACGCTGCTGCGATAATCGGCGCCGGACAGGGCGACCCGGATCACCGGAATTCGGCGGTAATTCCAGGCGAATAAGGCGATCGCGACCAGGATGCCGATCGACAGGCCGCCGATGATACCGAGCCAGACCGTGGCGACGAGCACCAGAACCGCGAGGACCATTTCGTGACGCGGCAGGGTGCGCGCGTCGTCGCGCAACCGTTGCACCAGCAGATTGTACCCATTGGCCAACAGCGTGGCACCGGCGACGAAGCGCGGCATGTAATCGAGGGTGGAGGTGCCCAGCAGCAACAGCACGGCGAGCCATATGGCCGGCGTCGCGGCACCCAGCCGGCTGGTGCCGCCTTGCTGCGACAGGAAGCCGGTATAGGCACTGGACGGACCACCGATGATGCCGCCGGCAAAGCCGCCGAACAGGTTGGCGGCGCCGACCTTGATCAGCTCGCGGTCGATGTCGACCTGCTTGCGCAGTCCGAGTTCGATGCCATTGAGGTAGATGATCTGCGTGATGATCGCGACCAGCGCATGGATCGCGATGGTCGGGGCGAGCGACCAGAGCAGGGCGCCATCGATCCATCGGAAGGCGCCGAAGGTTGGTAGGCGGAGCAGGATCCCCGTGGGGAACGGCCCCATCAGCCAACCCTGGGCCTCGGCGGTGGCGAGATCGATGCCGAGGGCGAGGCGGATCAAGTGGTATCCGATCAAGCCGGTCAGCAGCATAGCCGGCAGGACCGACCAATGCCCGAGGCGCCGCGGCAGCCAGATGACCAATAGACCGAACCCGATACAGATCAGCAGCGGGGCGTTCGTCATGACGCCGTCAAACGAGAGCGACTGCGTTCCGGCGCTTAGTGTCAGGCCACCGGCGATCAACTGCCAGCCGATGCCCGCGAAATAACCGCTGATGACCGGATACGGCAGCAACTGAGACGTGGCGCCGGCCCGGAACGAGCCCAGCGCGATGAACAGCAGCGCGGTCGCCAGGGTGACGGCGCCGCAGACGCCGGCGACGACTTCCGCCATCCGCATGGGATCCGTGAGTCCGCGTGCGGCGAGGGCCTGCGCCAGGGTCGCAGCGAGGGCCGCCATGATGACGACGGCCGGGCCCAGCGCGTTCGTCGCCATGCCGGCCGGCCGGCCGACGGAGGCCACGACCAGGTTGACGAGCATCGTGCTCAGCAGCACCGCCGCCATGCCGGTCGTGAGGCCCGCGAGGAGGGGGCCGGTATAGATCAGCCCCGCATAGGAGACGGCGCTGATGATGATAAGAACCGCGACGACGCTGCCGGCGACGAGGGATCGGATGGTGGGGTGGAAGCGGCCGACGGAAATGGGAGCGAGTACCAGAGCCATGCGTAAAGTGGTCCTATCGACAGCCGCTATCGACGTGCCGGGGCGGAAGTGCGGAAGGTCATATAATTCACGGTTTTGTGACAATCGTGATTGCACGGCCAGCTTACACCCTCGCCTATCCCGTCATGTTTCCGCCTTGAAACAAACGGATGAAGTCGATGAACGCCCGTAGCGGCGCGGGCACGAGGCGCCGTCCGGGGTAGTAGAGGAACGGCCCCGAGAAGCGCTGCCACCATGGTTCGAGGACGGGTTCGAGGGCACCGCTATCAAGATGCGGGCGCAGCCAGTCCTCGAAGAGACAGATGATGCCGGTGCCGGCGACCGCCGCGTCGACGGCTAAATCGGTCGCCGCGCCGACGCTTACGAGCAGGGGCCCCGCGGGATCGACCCGCACAACCTCGCCATCGCGCTCGAACTCCCACGGTGTCATCGTACCTGAAGAAAAGCGGCCGCGCAGGCAGGCGTGGCCGAGCAGCTCGCTCGGGTGCTCGGGCCGGCCGTGGCGATCGAGGTAGGCGGGAGCGGCGGCGGTTGCGAAGCGCTGTACGCGGGGCCCGATCGGCACCGCGATCATGTCCTGCTCCAGCCGCTCGTCGTAGCGGATGCCCGCGTCGCAACCGGCTGCCAGCACGTCGACGAAGCTGTCTTCGGCGATCACCTCCAGCCGGATCTCTGGATAGGTGGCGAGGAAGTGCGGCACGATCGCGGGCAGCACCAGCCGCGCCGCGCTGACCGGCACATTGAGGCGCAACGAGCCCGCCGGCTTGTCGCGAAAGCCATTCACCACGTCGAGGGCTGCCTCGACCTCGGTCAACGCCGGGCCGAGCCGCTCGAGCAGGCGTTCGCCCGCCTCTGTGGGCACGACGCTGCGCGTGGTACGGTGGAGCAGCCTGACGCCGAGCTGCGCTTCCAGCCGGCGCACCGCCTCGCTGAGCCCGGACGCGCTGGCGCCGCTCGCGCGCGCACCGTCGCGAAAGCCCTTGGCGCGCGCCACTGCGACAAAGGCGTTCAGATCGCCGAGATCAGCCTTCACTGTTCGCTACTCCGCACAGGCCGTGCGGATTGTGCCCCATTATCGCGCGCACCGGCAACGCCTAGCTATGCGTTGTCTTCAGAGGAGATCAATCATGTCCAGCTTCGATCAGTCCAGCATCGACCCGTCCGGCACGTTCACCCTCGGCGACCGCACCGTGAAGCGGCTTGGCTACGGCGCCATGCAACTCGCAGGGCCCGGCGTGTTCGGCCCGCCCAAGGATCATGACGCGGCATTGGCCGTACTGCGCGAAGCCGTCGCGCGCGGGGTGGATCACACCGACACCAGCGACTTCTACGGCCCGCACGTCACCAATCGGCTGATCCGTGAGGCACTGGCACCCTATCCCGACGATCTCGTTATCGTCACCAAGATCGGCGCGCGGCGCGGCGCGGACGGATCATGGCTCCCGGCCTTCTCGCCCGAAGCGCTGACGCAGGCGGTATACGATAACTTGCGCAATCTCGGGCTCGATGTGCTGGACGTGGTCAACCTTCGGATCATGTTCGACGTGCATGGTCCCGCCGAAGGGTCGATCGAGGCGCCCCTCTCCGTCCTGGCCGAGCTTCAGCGACAGGGTCTGGTGCGTCACATCGGACTGAGCAACGTCACCCCCGCTCAGATCGCGGAAGGCCGCCGGATCTGCGAGATCGTTTGCGTGCAGAACCAGTACAATCTGGCGCATCGGGCCGACGATGCTCTGATCGACGATCTTGCCCGCGACGGCATCGCCTATGTGCCGTTCTTTCCGCTCGGCGGGTTCAACCCGCTGCAGTCGTCTACCTTGTCCGACGTCGCCGAGCGCCTCGGTGCCACGCCCATGCAGGTGGCACTCGCCTGGCTGCTTCGTCGCTCGCCCAACATTCTTCTAATCCCCGGCACCTCGTCTGTCGCGCATTTGCACGAGAATCTCGCCGCGGCCAAGTGCGCGCTACCGGTCGATGCGGTCAAGGAGCTGGACTCTGTGGCGAGCATCGACCCCGCCTGACGGCGTAGGAGAGTCGTGGGCGATCCGGTTGCTCCGATCGGCTCGGCATCAGTGAAACACCCGGATCGACCCGGCGTCGTTAGTGGTGTCGCGGCACTTGGCCCCCATCTTGCTTTGCCTCTGGCCCGGGGATATCGCAACCGGGGGCCACTCATGATCATCACACGTCGTTTTGCCGGACAGCTTCTCGCCGGCGTCGCCGTCACGGCAACGCTGGGTCGTTTCGACCTCGCCCTGGCGGCGGAAAAGGCCGTGACGGTGGCGCTCGATCTATCGCTGACCGGCGCGGATGCCGAAGGGGCAAAGCGGGTCGAATACGGCGCGTTGCTGGCGTTCGATGAGGCGAACGCGGCGGGTGGCGCCGGCGGGTACAAGATCAACGTGGTTCCCATGGATGACGGCTCGGCGACCGCCGGCCAATACGATCCTGCCCAGGCGGCCACCAACGCGCGCAAGATGGCGTCCGACAAATCCGTCGTGGCGGCACTCGGCCCGCAGATGAGCGGCGCCGGCAAGGCGATGTCGCCGATCCTTAGCATGGCCGATCTCGCGACGATCACGCCGAGCTCGACCAATCCCGACATCACCGATCCGAAATTCGCCGCGCAATACCGCCCGGCCGGCAAGGCGGTGTATTTCCGCACGGTCACGACCGACGCCTATCAAGGTCCGAACATGGCGAATTACTTCGCCGATGTTCTGAAGACGAAATCGATCTTCGTGCTCGACGATAGCGGCGCCTATGGTGTCGGCCTCGCCGATGCCTTTCAGGGTCAGGCGGAGAAAAAGGGCATCAAGGTGCTCGGCCGCGACCGGCTCGACCCGAAGGCCGCCGACTATTCGGCGATCCTGACCAAGGTCAAGTCGCTGAACCCGGATGGGCTCTATTACGGCGGCGTGCTGCAGGCCGGGGTGAAGCTGCTCAAACAGGCCTATGACATCTTGCCGGCGACGATGGTGAAGGGCGGCGGCGACGGGTTGTACGGCCCCGAGATCCTGACCGCTGTCGGCTTCCCGGCCGCGGAGGGCTGGTATTGCTCCAATGCCTCGCCGCACAGCATGGTCGATCCGAAGTCGCAGGATTTCATCAAGCGCTATACCGCCAAGTTCAATGTGCAGCCCGATGATTACGCCATCACCGCCTATGTCGGCGCCCAGGTGATCGTCGATGCCATCAAGCGCGTCGCGGCGACCGGCAAGCCGGTGACGCGCAGCGCCGTGCGCGACGCCATTCAGGGGACCAAGCTCGACAGCCTGATCGGTTCGGTCGAGTTCGATGCCAATGGCGATCTGGTCAGCAAGGTCGTCAGCATCTTCCAGGTGAAGAAGGATGTAGCCTTCCCCTTGGAAGATATGAGTGCCCAGCTCAAGTATATCGGCATCGCACCCGCGACCTGATCCCCCGATGACCGCGTCGGACCTGCTGCTGCAGCAGTTGATCAACGGCTTGAGCCTGGGGGCGATGTATGCGTTGCTCGCCCTCGGGTTCACGCTCGTCTACGGCATTCTCGAGCTGATCAATTTCTCGCATTTCAACGTGTTCATGATCGGCAGTTTCGTCGGTCTCTATATTCTGCAGGCCTTCGGCCTATCCGGTCAGGCGGTGATCCTGACCGGTCTGCCGCTGGCGATCGCCCTGCTGACGGCGTTCGTCGGAACCATGCTGGTGTCGGGTGGCCTCGGCGTCGTGATCGAACGGGTGTGTCTGCGGCCCTTGCGCACCGTCAAGGGCCCGGCGGCGATGATCACCACCATCGGCGTTTCGTATATCCTGTTCAACGTGGTGCTGCTGACCATCGGCGCTGATTCCAAGAATTTCCCCAACCCGCTGCCCGATGTGCAGTTCCATTTCGGCAGCGCCGTCCTTCGGCTGCGCGAGATCCTGATCTGGATCATCGCCACGCTGTTGATGATCGGGCTCTATTTGTTCGTGCAGAAGAGCCGAATGGGCAAGGCGATGCGCGCCACGGCGCAGGATCCCGAGGCCGCGCGCATGATGGGTGTCGAGGTCGACCAGGTAATTATCATGGCGTTCTTCCTGGGCTCGGCCCTGGCGGGAGCGGGCGGATTGATCTTCGGCCTCTACTACAATTTCACCAGCTTCATCATCGGCTTCAACGCGGGATTGCGGGCGTTTACCGCAGCCGTGCTGGGCGGCATCGGCAGCATTCCGGGCGCCATGGCGGGGGGGATCATCATCGGCCTGATCGAGGCGATGGGCGGCCAGGTCGTCTCGGTCGCCTGGACCGACGTCATCATCTTCTCGCTGCTGGTGCTGGTTCTGGTGTTCCGGCCCGCCGGCCTGTTCGGCCGGCTGGCGCCGACCAAGTCGTGACAGGCTCTTGATAACGTTGGCGGAGGATAGGGCATGAGTGGAGACGTATCGGCGCAAACCACCGCCATGCGTCTGCCCCTCTGGACGCGGGCGATCGCCTGGCTGCCCGAGGCGCGGCGCCGGCAGCTTGGCCTGTTGCTGCTGACCGCCGCGGCGCTGGCGTTCCCGCTGATCCACGACAATGACGCGGACATCGATTCCGCCGCCAACGCCGCGTCCTACGCCACCTTGGCGCTGGGCCTCAACATCGTGGTCGGCATGGCCGGCCTGCTCGATCTCGGCTATGCGGCGTTCTTCGCGATCGGCGCCTATGCCTATGGCATCCTGTCGTCGTTCCAGTTGATGCCACCCTGGACGCCGTTCTGGGAGCCCTTCGCCTGGCTGCATCTGGTCGAGAAGATGAACCAGGGCGGCGGCGATCTGGTGCATTTCACTGTCTCGTTCTGGCTGATGATGCCGGTATCGGCCTTGCTGGCGGCGGGTTTCGGCGTGCTGTTCGGTGCGCCGACCCTGCGGCTCAAGGGCGATTATCTGGCGATCGTCACCCTGGGCTTCGGCGAGATCGTGCCGATCGTGGTGCGCAACTGGTCGTCGCTCACCAATGGGGCCATGGGGCTGAACGGCGTGGCGGCGCCCAGCCTGTTCGGCACCAGTTTCGGCATCGACGCGACGCCTTATTACTATGTGGCGATCGCCATGGTGGCGTTGCTGATCTTCATCAGCATCCGGCTCAGGGATTCACGCATCGGCCGCGCCTGGATGGCGATCCGCGAGGACGAGATCGCGGCCGGCGCCATGGGCGTCGATCTGGTGCGCCTGAAGCTGATGGCTTTCGCCATCGGCGCCGCCTTCGCCGGGATGACCGGGACGTTCTATGTCGCCAAGCTGCAGACCGCGACGCCGGAGATGTTCGGCTTCCCGGTCTCGGTGATGATCCTGGTGATGGTCGTGTTCGGCGGGCTCGGCAGCGTCTGGGGCGTGGTGCTGGGCGCGGTCATCCTGCAATTGCTGCAATCGTGGTTCCTGCAGGATCTGTCCGGCTGGCTGCATGTGTTGGGGGACCTGGTCGGCAGCCCGTTTCTGCAGAAAATCGACTTGGTGCCTTCGATCGAGCTGATCTTCGGCATCATCCTGGTGGTGATGATGCTGTACCGGCGCGAGGGGCTGATCCCCGCGACGCGAAAGGTGCCGGCGCTGAGCTTTGACCAGCAGCATGCCGAGGTGCGCCGCGGCGGGTTTTCGGCGTTGAGCGGTATCGGCCAGGAGGATGCGCCGGGCGCGCCGCTGCTGGAGATCAAGGGATTGACCGTGCGCTTCGGCGGTCTGGTGGCCCTGAAATCGATCGACCTCACCGTACCGGCGGGCAGCGTGGTCGCGGTGATCGGGCCGAACGGCTCCGGCAAATCCACCATGTTCAACGTCGCCACCGGATTGATCCGCGCCGGCAGCGGCAGCATCCGGTTCGCCGGCGAGGAGATCCTGGGCCTCGCCCCGCATGAGGTGCTGAAGCGCGGCTTGGCGCGCACCTTCCAGAATATCCGCTTGTTCCCGAACCTCACCGTGCTGGAGAACATCCTGGTCGGGCAGCACGCGCGGCTGCGCACCGGCCCGCTGCGCGCCATTCTGCGGCTGCCCGGCACACGGGCGGAGGAGCGCGCGGCGACGGAATGGGCGATGGAGATCGTCTCGGTCTTCGGCAATCGTCTGTTGCCGCGGGTCAGCCAAACCGTGAACAGCTTGTCTTATGCCAATCGCCGGCGCGTCGAGATCGCTCGGGCGCTGGCCTCGCGGCCGCGCCTGCTGCTGCTCGACGAGCCGACGGCGGGCATGAACCCGGCCGAGACCCTTGAACTCGCCGAACAGATCAAGAGCCTGCACAAGCTCGGCCTCACCATCCTGCTGATCGAGCACAAGCTGGACGTGGTCACCAGCCTCGCCGACATAGTGGTGGTGCTGGATCATGGCGAGCAGATCGCCAAAGGCACACCGGCCGAGGTGCGCCAGGACGAGGAGGTACTGCGCGCCTATCTCGGCCGCAACAGCCAGGCGGGGAGTGCCGGTGTTGTCTGAGATCACCGCGAGCGTCCCGACCGGCGGGCTGTTGCTGGAATTTCAAGACGTCGACACCCATTACGGCGATCTGCATGTCCTGAAAAAGGTCAATTACACGATCGGCCAAGGCGAGATCGTCAGCCTGCTGGGCGGCAATGCCTGCGGCAAATCCACCACCATGAAGACGATCATGGGCGTGGTGCGGCCGACCCGTGGGCGCGTCGTGTTCGACGGCAAGCCGATCGAAAAGCTGTCGACCGCCGAACGGGTGCGGCGCGGCATCGCCCCGGTGCTGGAGGCGCGTCGGCTGTTCACGCGCATGACGGTGTACGAGAACCTGGAGATGGGCGCCTATACCAAGCCGCGCGGCGCCGATTTCGATGCGGATCTGGAGCGGGTCTACAGCCTGTTCCCCCGGGTGAAGGAACGCCGCGCCCAGATCGCCGGCACGCTGTCCGGCGGGGAGCAGCAGATGGTGGCGATAGGCCGGGCGCTGATGGCAAGGCCGCGCCTCATCTGCATGGACGAGCCGTCGATGGGCCTGTCGCCGCTCTATGTCGAGCAGACCTTCGACATCATCCAGGAGATCAACCGACAAGGCACGACGATCTTCATGGTGGAGCAGAACGCCAATATGGCGCTGTCGATCGCCCACCGCGCCTATGTGCTGCAAACCGGCCAGGTCGTGCTGTCGGGCACGGCCGCCGAACTACGCCAGAACCCTGCTATCCGCGAGGCCTATCTGGGCGAGATGCAGGTCGCCGTCTGATTCGCTTCAGTGTCCTGAAATTCGATCGACTATACGTAGGGTGGCCTAGAGAATTTCAGATTCTGGAGGTTTAGGTCTTTGGTTATAAACGCGTTATCCCGCATATCGTCCAATATTGAGAAATGCGGGATAAAACGTGGCGAAAGCCCAGCAAAACGACCGCAAACCGGTTCCATTCCGTTGGTGGTGACGGTTTGATGGTCGTTAAACCGGCTCCTTCAGCGTCTTGCGATAGCCGAACGAGCGGGAGATGCGGCCGATGATGTGGTCGCCGGCCGGCACGGGCTCGTAGCGACACTCGCTCTCCGGCGTCCCCAGGGCGCGGGGATCGATCAGGGCCTGGTAGTCGGGGTCGTAGAAGGTCGCGATCGAAAACCGCTCCCGGCCGGACCGGTTGACCACCCGATGGGGTGTCGAGGCATAGCGGTCATTGGTCCAGCGGCCCAGCAGATCGCCGACATTGACCACCAAGGTGCCTGGGATCGGCGGCGCCGGCAGCCAGGACTTCGTCGATCGCTCCAGCACCTCCAACCCGCCATTCTGATCCTGCCATAGCAGGGTGACGCAGCCGAAATCGGTGTGCGGCGCCACGCCGAACTGGTCGTCCTCGATGTCGGGTGGCTGGCTCGGGTAGTAAATGATCTGGGTGCGCTGCAGCCGCTTGCGGTATTTGTCGGCGAAGAAATCCTCCGTCCTGCCCAGCGACACCGCGACCGCGCGCATCAGATCGGCGCCGCAGGCCCCGAGCGCGTCGTAATAGCCCGACAGCGCCATCCGGAAATCGGGCATATCCGCCGGCCAGTTGTTCGGTCCGCGCAGCTTCTCGCCGGCTACGACGTCGGGATCATCCTCCGGCAGTTCCAGGCCGATGCTGAAGAACTCCTTCTGGTCCGGGCGGGACGCCTCGTACATCAGCGCATCGCCCAGCGCATTGAAGCCGCGATGCCGCGCGTTCACCGCGACCTTGCGCTTTTGCTCGATCGGCAGATGAAAAAACTGGCGCGCTTGGGCGACCGCCCCATCGATCACCGGGTCGGGGACGCCATGATTCTTGATGTAGAAAAAGCCCGAGGTCACGCAGGCCTCGTGGATCGCCGCCGCGGCCAGCTTCGTGGCGTCCGGCTCGTGCCGGCGGACGCCGGCGATGTCGATGACAGGGATCAACGTCTCACTCCCCAATCTTGGTCGTTATGACTAGACAATACCCGTCTGCCACGCAAAATCCACGCCGGCATCTTCTGCATAAATTGCAATCATTGCGTCATTAAATGCATACGCAATCAGCCGGCGGCTGTAAAAAGGACGGGTCAGGCGCCCAGGCCGCCTCGCGCGCAGCCGGATTTTCCGGCCCCGATCGGCTGGCCCGCTTTTCGCAATAAACCTGACATAAACGCGGACCACGAGCCGCGTATCGGCCAGGAGGCGGCATGGCGAGCATCGAAGCGGAACCATACCCGTTTGCCTTCGACCCGGCGCACGCGGTCTTCCTCATCATCGACATGCAGCGGGATTTCCTGGAGCCGGGCGGCTTCGGCGCCATGCTGGGCAATGACGTCGCCCAATTGCGTCCGACGATCGCCCCGACCCGCCGGATGCTGGAAGCCGCCCGCGCCGCCGGGCTGCGCGTCATCCATACCCGCGAGGGCCACCGTCCGGATCTTGCCGATCTGCCGCCCGCCAAGAAGATCCGTGGCGGCGGCCCCGTCAGCATCGGCGATGCCGGGCCGATGGGCCGTATCCTGGTGCGCGGCGAGGCCGGGCACGACATCATCCCCGAACTCGCCCCCCTGCCGGACGAGCCGGTTATCGACAAGCCCGGCAAGGGCGCCTTCTACGCCACCGATCTGGAGGCGATCCTGCGCCATGCCGGCATCACCCAATTGCTGGTGGCCGGCGTCACCACCGAAGTTTGCGTCAACACCACCGTGCGGGAGGCCAATGACCGTGGCTTCGACTGCCTGGTGCTGGCCGATTGCGTCGGTTCCTATTTTCCGGAGTTCCAGGATTTCGGCCTGCGCATGATCAAGGCGCAGGGCGGCATCTTCGGCTGGGTCGGCCAATCCGACACGGTGATCAGAGCCCTTTCCGGGATCTAAGTACTTTCCGCCCAACCCTCTTCATAGGGAACTGCATGATGGTCACGCGTGCGACGACGGCTTCGGGCCCACGGCTCTGGGTGCCCGGCGATTGGAATGCGCTGTTCGGCTTCGGCACCAATATCCTGGTGAATGTGCTGGTGCTGACCGGTCTCCTGCGGTTCGTGCTGAAGATGCCCGATGCGCTGGTGTTCGGGCGCATCCTGCCGGCGCTGGGGCTGATGCTGTTCCTGTCCACGGTCTATTATGCCTGGCTGGCCTATCGGCTGGCGCAGAGGACCGGACGCAGCGACGTCTGCGCGTTGCCCTCGGGCATCAGCGTCCCGCATATGTTCGTCGTCACCTTCGTCGTCATGCTGCCGATCCTGCTGAAATCCGGCGACCCCGTGGAGGCTTGGGAGGCCGGGCTGACCTGGGTGTTCATCCAGAGCTTCGTGCTCATGGCCGGCGGCTTTCTCGCCCCGATCGTGCGCCGCATCACCCCGCGCGCCGCCCTGCTGGGCTCGCTCGCCGGCATCTCGATCACCTTCATTTCGATGAGCCCGGCGGCGCAGATGTTCATGACGCCGGTGATCGGCGTGGTGTGCTTCGCCGTCATCCTGGCCAGCTGGTTCGGCGGTGTGCGCTATTTCGGTGGTGTGCCGGGCGGTTTGGTCGCCATCGCGGTCGGCACGGTGATCGCCTGGGGCTCGAACCTGTTCGGCCTCGGCTATGGCGATCTCGGCCTGGCGAAAGTCGGCGCCGCCCTCGGCAATTTCGGCTTCCAATATCCGATGCCGGCGGTGACGGAGGTGTTCGGCGGCTTCAAATATCTCGGCGTCATCCTGATCACCGCGATCCCGTTCGGCATCTACGACCTGGTCGAGGCGATGGACAATGTCGAGAGCGCCGCGGCGGCCGGGGACAGCTTCCCGACCACGCGGGTGCTGACGGCGGATGGGGTGATCAGCCTGATCGGCTGCCTGATGGGCAATCCGTTCATCAACGCGGTCTATATCGGCCATCCCGGCTGGAAGGCGATGGGCGGCCGTATCGGCTATTCGGCGGCCACCGGCATCGTGGTGATCCTGCTGACCAGTTTCGGCATCGTGGCCCTGATCAGCTCGCTGATCCCGGTCATCGCGATCCTGCCGATCCTGCTCTATATCGGCATGCTGATCGGCTCGCAGGCGTTCCAGGAAACGCCGCACCGCCACGCGCCGGCGATCGTGCTGGCCTTCCTGCCGCAGATCGCCGCCTGGGGCAAGACGCAGATCGACAACGCGCTGGGGGCGGCGGGCACCAACGCCGGTGCCGTCGGCATGGCCAAGCTGGAGCAGGTCGGCGTGCTTTATCGCGGGCTCGAGGTGATGGGCGGCGGTGCGACACTGGCCGGCATCGTGCTGGGGTCGATCGCCGTGTTCATCATCGACCGCGAGTTCCATAAGGCCGCCGCCTTCGCCCTGGCCGGCGTCATCCTCACCTTCTTCGGCCTGATCCATGGCGAGGCCATCGGCATCGGCAGTTCCATGCCGATGGCGGTGTCCTACCTGGTGGTGGCGGGCCTGCTTTACTTCCTGTCGAAATACGCGGCCTTCGGGCCGCTGCCGAGCGTGGAGCACGGCCCGATCAGCCACGAGAGCCTGCCAGCCGAGTGACGCGGCCACCCTGCTAAGGGCGCTTGGAAAAGCGGGATAGTTGCATTAGGGTCAACAAGTGTTGCAACAGGAGCAACTCTTGTCGAGCATTGCTAACATCGCCGGCGTCTTCCGTAGCTTCGGTCCCGATCGGGCGGAATTGTCCGTGACCGAGGCGGCGACCCTGCTGGCTATCCCGAAAAGTTCCACCTCGCGCCTGCTGAAGGCGATGGCCGAGCAAGGCTTGCTGGAGCAGGCGGCGGGCTCGCGCCGCTATCGGCCGGGGCCGCTGGTCATCGGTCTCGGGAAGGCCGGGCGCGGGGAGTCGCGCCTGATCGACCGGCTGCAGGCGATGCTGGCCGATGTCGTCCAGGTGGTCGGCCATACCGGCTATGTCTCGATCCGCGATGGGCTGGAGATCTTCGGCGTCCGGATGGTCCCCGGCTGGCAGGATTTGCGCGTGGCGCGGCCGGCGGGCACGCGCATGCCGGCCGTCGCCACCGCGGTCGGCCGTGCCCTGCTCGCCCGCCTGTCCGACGCAGCACTCGTGAAGCTGCTGCCGGAGACGGTAGAGCCGGTTTCGCCGTCGGCGCCGGCCTCGCGCGCCGAGGTGCTGGCGCGCATCGCCCAGGCGCGCCAGCAAGGCTGGTCCGAGGCCGAGGATGAGGGCCATCGCGGCATCGGCACGATCGCCGTCGTCGTCCTCGATCCCGCCACCGACGAGGCCGCCAGCGCCTGCGTCACGTATCCGATCACTCTGATGACCGAGCCCGAGCGCGTCAGGTTGCGCGCCCTGCTGACCGAGGCAGCCGCTCGGCTGGGAGCCGAACTCGGCGATCCCGCCTGGTTGCGATCCCCCACACCCGCATCCGCATCGCCGACCCATCGTAGGAGAGCCTCATGAGCCAGTCCCGCCGCTATCGCATCGGCTTCGACATCGGCGGCACCTTTACCGACTTCATCCTGCTGGACGAGCAGCGGGCGGATATCCGGCTGCATAAATGCCTGACCACGCCGCTGGATCCGTCGGTCGGCGCCCTGGCGGGGCTAGCGGAATTGGTCACCGGTGCCGGGATCCAGCTCTCCGATGTGGCGGAGATCGTGCACGGCACGACGCTCGTCACCAATGCGCTGATCGAGCGGCGTGGCGCCAAGCTCGGCCTGATCACCACGGCCGGGTTCCGCGACATCCTCGAGATGGGTACGGAACAGCGCTACGACATCTACGACCTGTTCCTGCAATATCCCGATCCCCTGGTGCCGCGCCGCCGCCGGCTGGAGGTGGCCGAGCGGCTCGACCGCGACGGCAACATAGTGACGCCGCTCGACCTCGACGCCGTGCGCGATGCCGCTCGTAGATTGGCCACGGATGGGGTGGAGGCTATCGCCGTCTGCTTCCTGCACGCCTATCGCAACCCGGCGCATGAGCGGGCGGCCGGTGCCGCGATCCGCGCGCTGCTGCCTGACATGGCGGTTTCGCTGTCGTCGGATGTGGTGGCGGAGCTTTGGGAATACCAGCGCCTGGTGACAACCTGCGCCAATGCTTTCGTGCAGCCGCTGATGGATCGCTATGTGCAGCGGCTGGAGCGGGAATTGTGGCAGCGCGGCTTTCGCGGCGCGCTCTATCTCATGCATTCCGCCGGCGGGCTGGTGTCGCCCGAGACGGCGCGTGCCTTCCCTATCCGGCTGCTGGAATCCGGCCCGGCCGGCGGCGGTCTCGCCACGGCGTTCTTCGGTCAGATGGCGGGCAAGCCCGATGTCATCTCCTTTGACATGGGCGGCACCACGGCGAAAGCCTGCCTGATCGAGGACGGTCGGGCGGCGATCGCGGCGGAGATGGAAGCGGCACGGATGCATCGCTTCAAGAAGGGCTCGGGCCTGCCGATCAAGGCGCCGGTGATCGACATGATCGAGATCGGTGCCGGCGGCGGGTCGATCGCCAGTATCGACGAGGTCGGGTTGTTGCGCGTCGGGCCGCACTCGGCCGGCGCCGATCCGGGGCCGGCCTGCTATGGCCGTGGCGGCATGGAACCAACAGTGACGGATGCCAGCCTGCTGCTGGGCTATTACGACCCAGGCTTTTTCCTGGGCGGGCGCATGGCGCTCGATGTGAAGGCGGCGAAACAGGCGCTCGCCCGGGTCGGTGGAGAGCTGGGTCTGTCGCCGGTCGAGACCGCCTGGGGCATCCACCGTATGGTGGTCGAGAGCATGGCGGCGGCGGCGCGCATCCATATCGTCGAGAAGGGCAAGGATCCACGGCACTACGCCATGGTGGGCTTCGGCGGCGCCGGCCCCGCCCATGCCGCCGGGGTGGCCCGGGTTCTGGGTGTGCGGGAGGTACTGATCCCGCCGGCCTCCGGTGCCGCCTCGGCGCTGGGGTTCCTCGCGGCCCCGCTCTCCTTCGAACAGGTACGCAGCCATCCGCTGCGCCTCGACGCGCCCGGTGTTGCCGCGACCATCGACGCGGTGCTGGCCGAGTTGGTGGCGGAGACCGAGGCGCGTCTGCTGGCGGCCGGGGTCGCCGCCGAGGATGTGTTCACCGAACGCTCCGCCGATATGCGGCTGTTCGGCCAGTTGCACGAGATCAACGTCACGCTGCCGGACGGGGCGATCACCGAAGCGGCCATGCCGGCGATCCAGGCGGCGTTCGCCACTGCTTACGCCGCGCGCTACACGGCGGTCTATGCCGGCATGGCGGTGCAGATCGTCTCGTTGCGCGTGCGCTGTCGCGGCAAGCTGCCGGAGCTCACCCTGGCGCGGGCGGATGCCACGGTGACCGGTGTCGCGCGCAAGGGTAGCCGGCCCGCCTATTTCGGCGATGGCTTCGTCGACACCCCCGTCTATGACCGCTACGCGCTCGCGCCGGGTGACGAGGTGGCGGGTCCGGCCATCATCGAGGAGCGGGAGGCCACCACCATCATCGCACCCGGCGACGCCGTGACGGTGGATGCCACCGGCACCTTGCGCATCGCGGTCGCCGTGGCGGCACCGGCCGCCGCGCGCATCACCCGGGACACGCCGATCGACCAGGCGATGGCGCTGATCGAGGCGGATCCGGTCTCGCTGGAGATCATGTGGGCGCGCCTGGTCACGGTGGTGGAGGAGATGTGGCATACGATCTGCCGCACAGCCTTCTCGTTGATCGTCTCGGAGGCGCAGGATTTCGCCTGCGACCTGCTCGATCCCACGGGCGAGAGCCTGGCGCATTCGCCGCGTGCCATGCCGGTATTCAACCTCACCCTGCCACGCGCGGCCAAGGCGCTGATGGCGAAATTCCCGGCCGAGACGCTGCGCCCCGGCGACGTGCTGATCACTAATGATCCATGGCTCTGCGCCGGGCATCTGTTCGATATCGCCGTCGTGACGCCGGTGTTCCGCGACGGCCGCGTGGTCGCGCTGTTGGGCACGGTCGGCCATGTCGCCGATATCGGCGGCACCAAGGACAGCCTGCGCGCCCGGGAGATCTATGACGAGGGCGTGCAGATCCCGCCGATGATGCTGCACCGGGCCGGGGTGCCGAACGAGGATCTGCTGACCCTGCTCGCCGAGAACGTGCGCAAGAGCGACGAGGTGCTGGGCGATATCTTCTCCTTCGTCTCGGCCAACCAGCTCGGCGCCGACCGGCTGCTGCACTTCATGGATGACTACGGCATGTACGACCTGCGGGCGCTGTCCGCGGTGGTGCAGAACCGCTCGGAAGCGGCGATGCGCGACGCGATCCGGGCGGTGCCGGATGGCGTCTATCATTCCGAGACCTTCAACAATCCGCTCGGCACCAAGCTGCGCTATCCGCTGAAGCTCACGGTGGCAGGCGACACGATCGAGCTGGATTTCGACGGGGCACCACCACAACAGGCGCAGGGCGGGCTCAACTGCACCTACAGCTATGCCGCGGCCCATGCGACGTATCCGCTGAAATGCATGCTGAGCCCCGGCGTGCGCGGCAATGCCGGTTGCTATCGGCCGTTCACGGTGAAGGCGCCGGAAGGCTCGATCCTGAACTGCACCCGGCCGGCCTCGGTCAATCTGCGCACCCGGACCGGCTGGTACCTGGCACCGAACATCTTCCGCGCCCTGGCCGAGGCGGCACCGGGGCAGGTGCAGGCGGCGACCGGCCTGCCCCATGCCGTGAACATCTATGGCCGCGATCCCGACGGCCATCTCTACGCCGATCATTTCTTCATGGGCGGCGGCCAGGGCGGTTCGGCGGGCAGCGATGGCAAGTCCGCGCTGCTGTACCCGACCTCCGCGGCGAATACCTCGATTGAGTTGCTGGAAAGCCGGGCGCCGGTGCTGGTGGTGGAAAAGTCGCTGGTCACCGATTCCGGCGGCCCGGGATCGCAGCGTGGCGGTCTCGGCGTGCGCACGCGACTGCGCAAGCTGCATGATGACGGGCTACCGACCCTGTTCTCGGTCTATCCCGAGGGCGTCGGCATCGCTTCGGAGGGGCTGTTCGGCGGCCGGGCGGGGGGTGGCGTCCGGGGCGTGGTATTGGATGTGCAAGGCGAGGTGGTGCACGACTGCGGCACCGGCGAGCTGGTGACGCTCACGACGACCGATCGGATGGTCGAGGTGTGTCTGGGCGGCGGCGCCGGCTATGGCGACCCGCGGGAGCGGCAGCGGGCGCGGTTGGATGACGACGTGGCCGATGGCTACGTCTCGCCCGATACCGCTAAGCGTGATTATGGCGGCGGCGCATCTTCAGCCACGGCCGCCGAGTAGACCGCCCATCCTTCCAGCCAGCATCTTAAGGAAGCCCGATGCCCCCCTCCGGACCTCACCCCAAGTTCTTCAGCCTGGGCAGTATTCTGCTGATCGCACCGCTCTGCGTCGTCGGCGCGATCATCGGTACGCAGTTGATCGTCACGCTGGGCATCACCACCAACACCTCGCTGATCGGCGCGCTGGCCGGCATGGCGCTGGCCCGAATCCCGTTCGCGGCCTTCGCCCGCTACCGATCGGTGCATGTGCAGAACCTGGCGCAGAGTGCTATTTCCGCGGCGACCTTCGGGGCCGGCAACGCATTGCTGCTGCCGATCGGTATTCCCTTCGTGATGGGGATGCCGGAGCTGGTGCTGCCGATGCTGCTGGGTGTATTCATCGCCATGCTGGTCGACGGCTACATGCTGTACCGCATGTTCGATAGCGAGATCTTTCCGAGCAGCGGTGCCTGGCCGCCCGGTGTCGCGGCGGCGGAGGCGATCCGCGCCGGCGACGAGGGCGGTCGCAAAGGTCTGGTCCTGCTGGGCGGCCTCGCGGTCGGCATCGGTGGATCGTATTTCTTCACCGGCGTGATGTCGGCCTTCGGCGTGGCCTTCATCGGCAATATCTGGGCGTTGACCATGTTCGGCGTGGGCCTCCTGGTCCGGGGCTATTCGGCGCTGCTGTTCGGCGGCGAGTTGTTCGCCGGGCTCATCCCGAAGGGCGACATCGCCGCCGCCTATCTGCCCCATGGCATGATGGTGGGGGCCGGGCTGGTCGCCTTGGCGCAGGTCGTCATGCTGATGCTGCGCGGCGATGGCACCACCCCGGTCGGCACGCAGCGGAGCAGCGCCTCGGTACGGCGCTCCCTGGGCATCGGCAGTGTCGCCTATCTGCTGATCGCCCTGCTGCTGGCGCTGATGGGCGGGCTTTGGGCGGAACTCACGCCCGGCATGCTGCTGCTGTTCCTGCTCTATGCCGCCTTCGCCGCCTTGGCGCATGAACTGATCGTCGGTTTGGCCGCGATGCATGCGGGCTGGTTCCCGGCCTTCGCGGTGGCGTTGATCACGCTGGTGCTGGGCATCCTGATCGGCTTTCCGCCGCTGGCGCTGACCCTGCTGGTGGGATTTTCCGCCGCCACCGGCCCGGCCTTCGCCGATATGGGCTACGACCTCAAGGCCGGCTACATGCTGCGTGGTTATGGCCGCGATCCGGTGTTCGAGCGGGAGGGGCGCAAGCAGCAACTCTTCGCCGCCCTGTTCGCCTTCGCGGTCGCCGGTGTCGTGGTGGCGATCGCCCATCCGACCTATTTCGCGAACAACCTCCTGCCGCCGGTCGACAAGGTCTATGCCGCGACCATCAAGGCCGGCGCCTCGCCCGACATCGCCTGGAAGCTGTTCATCTGGGCGATCCCCGGCGCCATCGTGCAGTTCCTGGGTGGGCCGAAGCGGCAGCTCGGCGTGCTGTTCGCCACCGGCTTGTTGATCTCGTTTCCGGCGGCTGGCTGGGCCGTGCTGATCGGCGTCGCGCTGCGCACCGTCTGGACGCGGCTAACGGCGCCGGAACGTCGGGCGGATATGGAAGTCTTCGCCGCCGGTGTCATCGCCGGCGATGCGCTTTACAGCTTCTACGATCTGGGGGCGAAATACCTGCGGCGGAAGTAGCCGAACCAACGGTAGTAGCCCCAGGGACGGAGAGGGGCAGGTCGGGCGCCGCCTTTGACCTCATGCCGTAGCCCTTGAACTTCTCGACCACCCGGTCGATCTCGGCATCGTCGAGCAGGATCGGGCCGCCGAGCTGCAGGGTCAGCACGTATTGTCGAGCCAGCGTCTCGACTTCGACCGCCAGCCACATGGCGCGGTCGAGGCTGGGGCCTGTGGCAATCATGCCGTGATTGGCCATCAGGCAGGCCTTGCGGCCCTCCAGCGCTTCCAGCACAGCCTCGCTCAGAGCCGCCGTGCCATAGGTCTCGTAGCGCGCGCAGCGGATCGAATTGCCGCCGGCCGCGGCGATCATGTAGTGCAGCGCCGGGATCTCAAGATGCTTGATGGCAAGTGCTGTCGAATAGGGCGGGTGCGTGTGCACGACCGCGTTCACCTCCGGTCGGTTCCGCAGAATGTCCAGGTGGAAACGCCACTCGCTGGAGGGCGCCAGCGGGCCTTGCCAGGTCCCGTCGAACCGCATGAAGGGCAAATCCCCGGGTGCCAGGTCCCGATAGGGAATGCCGGTCGGCGTCACGAGCAACCCGTCGCCCCAGCGCACGCTGATATTGCCCGAGGTGCCGGCGTTCAACCCGCTCGCATTCATCTCCAGGCAATGCTCGATGATGCTCCGGCGCAGCGCCACTTCGTCCATCTTGATCTCTCCCGCGCGGTGTACTTGGCTTGCGGTGGTCTCGTCCGATCTGTAAGGAGGATCACCCAAGCATAGAATTCGGAGCGTGGCTTTGTCCCAGGATCGCGGGCGTTCGTCGCCGCTCGACAAGACATCTCATCTGGCGGTCGATAGCAACGAAGTCGCCGTCATGGAGTTCGAATACGCGATCTGGCGGTTTTCCGCCGCCTTCGTGCGCTGGCAGGGCGACTGCATGTCCTGCGCCATCGATAGCGGTCTCAGCGGCCAGGACGCGGCGGTGCTGCACATCATCCGGATGCGCGACATGCCGAAAAGCCTGTCGGAAATCGCCCGGCTGCTGAACCGCGACGATGTGGCGAATATTCAGTACAGCCTGAAGAAACTGCTCTCCGCCGGCCTCCTTGAAAAGGCCAATGCGGTGTCGAAGAAACAGACCAGCTACACCGTCTCGGCGGCCGGGCGGAAGGTGACGGATACCTATAGCGAGGTGCGGCGCGACATCCTGCTCAGCATGATCGCCAAGCTCAAGACGCCCAACGAGAACCTCGTGCAGGCGACCCAGACCCTGGACATGCTGATCGGCCTCTACGACCAGGCCAGCCGGATCGCGTCGACCTATCGGTTGGCGGAGTAAGCGGCTCGGGCCGGTATAGGGTCGGGCCAGTATAGAGGTCGGACTGGCATTGACAGGTTTGTTGGACGTGTCATACGATATTTTAACGCTAAAATTCATTATACGGATGTCCGAGAGCCGGCTCCGCGAAGCCCCGTTCGCATAAGCGTCATCGACCGCTTTTCCGCTCGATAATCGCCTTGGAGGTAAGTCATGGCAGGACAGACAGTCACCATCGCGGCCGCGGATGGCGGCACCTTCGCCGGTTATCTGGCGGTCCCGTCATCGGGCAGCGGCCCCGGCATCGTCCTGTTGCAGGAGATTTTCGGTGTCAACGCGAACATGCGCGCGGTCGCCGACTATTATGCCGAGGAAGGCTATGTGGTGTTGGCCCCGGATCTGTTCTGGCGGCTGGAGCCCGGTGTCGAGCTGGGCTTCGGCGATGCGGATATGCAAAAGGCCTTCGCGCTTTACCAGAAGTTCGATTTCACCAAGGCATCGGACGACATCACCGCCTCGGTGAAGGCGCTGCGCGCCCTGCCGCAATGCCAGGGCAAGGTCGGCGCGTTGGGGTTCTGCCTGGGCGGGCTGCTGGCGCTGCTGGCCGCCTCGCGCTCCGGTGTGGATTGCGCGGTGGGCTATTACGGTGTCGGCATCGAGGGGCATCTCGATGAGGCGGCGGCGATCACCGTGCCGCTGGCGCTGCATTTCGGCACCACCGACAATCACGTCTCGCCCGAGGCGCTGGCCGCCATCCAGGCGCGTCTCAGCGGCCTGCCCAATGTCGAGATCCATGTTTACCCGGCCGTCGGCCACGGCTTCGCCGCCCAGGGTCGCGATGCCTTCGACAAGCCGGCGACGATGATGGCGCATTCCCGTTCGATCGCCGTCTTTCGCAAGGTGATGGGGCCGCATTACGACCTCAGCGCGCTGTGGGACAAGCATTGCGAATACGAGTTCGGCCTGCGCGACGTGGGCAAGACCATGGCGACGATGGTCGCCGAGCCCTATGTCAATCACATCCCGACGATGACCGGCGGGGTGGGCTACCGCGAGCTCTACCGCTTCTACAAGCACCACTTCGTCGACAGCAATCCGGCGGATACCAAGCTGGTGCCGATCTCGCGCACCATCGGCGCCGACCGGGTGGTCGACGAGATGCTGTTCTGCTTCACCCATGACCGCGAAATCGATTGGATCCTGCCCGGCGTGAAGCCGACCGGCAAATATGTCGAGACGCCGGTGCTCGCCGTCATCTGCTTCCGTGGCGACAAGCTTTACAACGAGCATATCTATTGGGATCAGGCTTCGGTCCTGGTGCAGATCGGCTTGCTGGACCCGAAGCTTTACCCCGTCGTCGGGCACGAGGCAGTGGCCAAGCTGCTGGATCCGAGCCTGCCATCGAATACGCTGAACCCACGCTGGGGCGACAGCGCCAAAGCCGACGTGGCCGCGCAATAATGGCGCCCGGATTGGTGAAGGGCGGCTGGTTGCGCCAGCGGATCGCCGGAGGCGAGTCGCTCGGCTGTCTGTGGCTGGCGCTGGGATCTCCTTCGATTGCCGAATTGGCGGCTGATGCAGGGCCCGATGCGCTGGTGTTCGACCTGCAGCATGGATTGTGGGAACGGCAGGCGCTCGAAGCCGCGATCGGCATGACCCGGCACAAGGCCTCGCCGCTGGTCCGCGTTGCCCGCAACGCGCCGCTGGAGATCGGCGCCGCTCTTGATGCCGGTGCCGTGGGCGTCATCGTGCCGCTCGTCGAGACCGCCGAGGAGGCGCGCCGCGCCGTCGATGCCGCCCGGTTTCCGCCGCTCGGCAGCCGATCCGGTGGCGGCGTGCGGCCGCTGACCGATTTCAAGAACTACGTGGCCGAGGCGAATGACGGCGTGCTGGTCGCGGTCATGATCGAAACCAAGCTGGGCCTGGAGAACGCCGCCGCGATCGCGGCGACCCCCGGGCTCGACATGGTGTTCATCGGCACCGGCGATCTCGCCCTGTCGCTCGGCTGCTTTCCGGATAACGGCCCGGTGCACGAGGCGGCGATCGAGACCATCGCCGCCGCCTGTAGTGCCGCCGGCACTGCCTGCGGCATCTTCACGATCTACGGCACGATCGCCCTGGAGCGGCGCCGGCAGGGCTTTCAGCTTTCGGTGCTGGGCGAGGACGCGTCTCTGCTGAACGGCGCCTTCAAGACGACCAGCGGCCGCTTCCTGGCCGCCGGGCAGCCGCCCGCCACCGTCCTCGACGGGGCTGTGGCCTTCGTCACCGGGACCTCTCGCGGCATCGGCCGCTCGCTGGTCGATCGGCTGCTCGCCGCGGGGGCCAAGCGGGTCTATTGCGCGGCGCGGGACACGGCGCAGATCGCCGACCTGATCGCGACCGGCGGCGGCAAGTTGATCCCGGTGACCCTCGACATCACCAGCGACGCGGCGGTCGAGGCGGCGGCGGCGCAAGCCGGCGATGTCACGCTGCTGATCAACAATGCCGGCCTGAACTTCAACCAGGCCTTCACCTCGCCGGACGTCATGGGCAACGCCCGCGCCGAGATGGAGACGAATTATTTCGGCCCGCTGCGCATGTGCCGGGCCTTCGCGCCGGTGCTGCGGCGCAATGGCGGCGGCACGATCGTGAACATCCTGTCGATCCTGTCGCGGGCCAGCCTGCCGGCGATGGGGCCGCTTTGCGCCTCCAAGGCCGCGGCGCTGTCGCTCACCCACTCGGTACGCGCACATCTGCAGGCGCAGAGCACCAAGGTGATGGCGGTCATGCCGGGCGCGGTCGATACCGATATGTCGCGCGATCTGCAGGGGCCGAAGATGCCGCCCGGTGACGTGGCGGACGCGGTGATCGATGGGCTGAAGGTGGGCCTGGAGGAGGTTTATCCCGGCGACATGGCTGCTGGTGTCGCCTTCGGCCTGGCGATCGATCCGAAAGGGGTCGAGCGGCAATTCGGCGGGTATTTCAACCCGACAGAGACCTGGTGATGGGCACCAACCCGATGATGGGTCCCAACCCGTTCAAGCTGGGGGTGTTTTCCGAGAACGCGGATGGCGGGCTGACGCTCACCACCGTGCCGGAACGCTGGCGGGCGGGCTGGGCCGATATCGTCGCCGTCGCCCAGATGGCCGACCGCGCCGGGCTGGAATTCATCCTGCCGATCGCCCGCTGGAAGGGCTATGGCGGCGAAACCGATGCGCGTGGCCATTCCTACGAGACGCTGACCCATGGCGCCGGGCTGGCGGCGCTGACCCAGCGCATCGCGATCTTCTCGACCGTGCATGTGCCGCTGGTTCATCCGGTGTTCGCCGCCAAGGCGATGGCGACGATCGATCACATCGCCGGGGGGCGCGCCGGCCTCAACATCGTCTGCGGCTGGAACCAGCCGGAATTCGACATGTTCGGCGTGACCCAGGTGAGCGACCGCTACGCCCAGGGCCTGGAATGGCACGAGATCTTCTCCCGGCTGCTGACCAGCGACGCGCCGTTCGATTTCGCCGGCAAATATTTCACCTGCAAGGGCGTCGAGGGGGCGCCCGGCATGGCCGGCGGCGGCTTGCCGGTGACCATGTCGGCGGCATTCTCGCCGCCCGGCCGCGATTTCGCCGTCCGGACCAGCGACTTCATGCTCACGACGCTGCATGAGATCGACAGCGGAGCTAGGGATATCGCCGATATCGCGACGCGCGCCGCGGCCGCCGACCGGCGGCTGGGCGTGTTCGCGACCGCTCATGTGGTGGTGCGCGAGAGCCAGGCGGAGGCGGAGGATTATTACGAGCGCTACGCCGTCGAGTTGGCCGATCACGCGGCGGTCGACAACCACATGCGCATGAAGAAGGAGATGGCGAATTCCTACGATCCGCAGGCCTTCGAGCTCTATCGCAAGCGCTTCGCCGGCGGCACCGGGACCTATCCGCTGATCGGCACGCCGGAAAAGATCGTCGAGGAAATGGCCCGGATGCACCGCGTCGGCTTCGCCGGGACGACTTTGAGCTTCGTCAATTTCCGCGAGGAATTGCCGTTCTTCATCGATCGCGTGTTGCCGCTGATGGTCCGCGCCGGGCTCCGCCTCGCCTGAACGAAAGCACGCTTCGTGAAAATTCTGATCGCCGACGGCTATTTCGAGGACGACCACGCGGCGGAGCGCGCGGCGGCGGCACCCTTCGACTTAGAACTGCGCCGCGCCACCAAGGTGGCTGACATTCCCGCCGATGTCTGGGCGTCGGCCGATGCGCTGGTCTGCTACCACATCCTGCGCTACGACGAGACGGTGGCCCGGCAGCTCGACCGCTGCAAGCTGGTGGTGCGCGCCGGTGTCGGCTTCGACAACATGGATCTGGCGGCCTTCGGCGCGCGCGGCATCGCCGTCTGCAACACGCCGGATTACGGCACGACGGAGGTCGCGGACCACGCCATCGCCCTGCTGATGGCGCTGACCCGGGGGCTGTTCCACTACCATGCGGCGGTGCAGCGCGATCCGACCAATTGGACCGCGAAACCCGCCGCCCCGGCGCTGCGCCGGCTGCGCGGGCAGACCATGCTGATCGTCGGCCTGGGCAATATCGGCCTGGCGACCGCCCGGCGCGCCGCCGCCCTCGACATGGATGTGGTGTTCTTTGACCCCTATCGGCCGAGCGGCTTCGAACTCGGCACCGGCTATCGCCGCGTCGATAGCCTGGAGGACGGGCTGAGGACAGCCGATATCGTCAGCCTGCACGCCCCGTCGACCGCCGAGACCAGCGGCATGATCGGCCGCGACGCCCTCGCCCTCATGAAGCCCGGCGGCATCCTGATCAACACCGCGCGCGGCGCGCTGGTCGACCCGGACGCGGTGCATGACGCGCTGAAATCCGGCCATCTGACGGCGGCCGGCCTGGACGTACTGCCGAGCGAGCCGCCGGACCCGACGCAACCCCTGCTGCGCGCCCTGACGGCGGGCGAGCCCTGGCTCGCCGGGCGGCTGATCGTGACCCCGCACAGCGCCTTCGCCTCGCCTTCCGCGATCGACGACATGCGGATGAAGTCCCTGGCGACGGCTCGGCAGTATCTGGCGACCGGCGTGCTGCGCAACTGCGTCAACCGGGATCAGCTGGTCGGGTTGCGGAAGCCGTGATGAGGGCTATGCCCTGATTTTCCTGCATTCCCAAGCCGATAGCACCTTATAAGGTAATGCGAGTTTGGGAGCGTCGGCAAGCTTGCGGCGCCGCAGCAGCCGAAAGTCGGGATGTTCGATCATCTCTGATTGGCAGTGCTGTGCCAGAGTACTCGGGCAAGAGAGATTTCAAATCCCAATCCGCTCGACCTCCTCCAGGCTGATCTCGTCGTGCCGGCGGCCGCGGCGCTGAGAAAGATCGAGAGCTGCATCGTGTGGTTCCTTGGGAGGCTCGAAAGTCGATGGAACGCTCTGCTCATCCCTCACCTTATTCGTCATTCCCGCTTTCGCGAGAATAACAAGAAAGAGGGTAATATCACACGCTGCTTACGTCCCGTGAACCGCACCCGTCGGCGACAGGGTCAGGCCGACCTCGGCCCCCAGCGCGACCGCCCGGTCCAGCCGGGCCAGGATCACGACCCCGCTATCGGTCCGGACCGAGGCGAGGTGGACAGTGCCGGCCACGGCGGCGTCCGCCTGGTGCAGCACGGTGGTCAGCTCCTCCACCGTGCCGCGATCGACGGTGACGGGTGTCCATTCGGCGCCGCCGCAGCGATGGCAGAGCTGGCGGGCGGGGAAGCAGCTGTGGCCGCAGGCGGCACAGCGGTGGATGGTGACGCTCATCGGTCGGAGCCCTCCAGCACCACGACATTGGCGCACATGCCATAGCGGTATTCGACCATGCCGTACCCCGCCACCGTCGCCAGCCGCGCGTCGGGAACTTGGCGCTCGCCGGCCTCGTGGCGAAGCTGGATCACCGCTTCGACCAAGCCGTGCAGCCCGCCGGCCGCCCCGGCTTGGCCGGCCGATAACTGGCCGCCCGAGGTATTCACCGCCAGGGTACCGGTGCGCAGCCGGTCCTGGATGAAGCGGCTGAGATCGCCGTCGGGCACGAAACCCAGATCGGCCAGTTGCGCCAGCACCATGACCGGGTAGTCGTCATAGATCGACACGATATCCATCTCTTCGGGACCGGCGTCGGCGTCCCGCCACAGCGCGGGGGCGAGATCGGCGAGGCTGGTGCGGCAGCCCGTGCCTTCCTGGTGGTCGGGATTGTAGCGGGCGGCCAGCGCGCGGATACCGACCTGCCGGCCGGAGCCCGCATGATCGGTGGCGGTCAATACGATGGCATCGGCGCCGGATACCACCGGCACGCAGTCATAGCGGCACAGCGGATCCGCGATGAAGGGTTGCGCGAGGTAATCCTCCAGCGTCAGCTCGGAGCGATAGACTGCTTGCGGGTTGCGCCGTGCCCAATCGCGCTGGGCGACGCAGACGGCACCGTAATCCGCCCGCCCCAACCCATGGGCCTTGGCGTGGCGCTGCGTCACCAGGGCGAACAGCCCGTTCGGGCCGCCGAAGCTCAGCGGCGCCAGATGGTCGCGGGTCGTCCGGTTGTAGTTCTCGACCAGATCCTTGAAATCGCCGGCCTGGAAATGGTCGGCCGACAGGATGACGATGGTTTCCGCGTCGCCCGCCTGGATGGCACGGGCGGCGTGTTGCAGCATGTTGATGCCGCTGGCGCCGCCAAGCGTGTCCTCCATGCACCATCTTGGGCTGAGGCCCAATTGCCAGGCGACATCGATCGCGTGGTCCGGCTTCAGGGTGAAGGACGAGACGGCGATCCCGTCGACCGCGCGATGCTCGATCCCGGCATGGGCGAGGGCGCGCAGGAACACGGCCTTCAGAAGATCGACCGTGGTCGCGCCCGATAGCTTGCGGGCGTAGGGCAGTTCCGCCGCGCCTATGATGGCGACACCATCATAGGCCATCATCGCACCAGCTTGTAGCCGGCGGCCTCGCGATCCCAGGTGCCGGGGATCACGCCACGCTCCCGCAGCTTGTATTTCTGGATCTTGCCGTTCTCGGTCGCCGGCAGCTCCGCGACGAAGGCGACATAGCGGGGGATGGCGAAATAAGCCATGCGCGGCTGGCAGAATTCCATCAGCTCGACCGGTGTCAGGCTGGCGCCGTCGCGCAGCACGATGGCGACCATGACCTCGTCCTCCGCCAACTCCGAATTGACCGGAAAGGCCGCTGCGGTGGCGATGGCGGGGTGGCTCAGCAGCACTTGCTCGACCTCGAAGGACGAGATGTTCTCGCCGCGCCGCCGGATCGCATCCTTCAGCCGATCAACGAATTTGAAATAGCCGTCGGCCTCCCGGATCACCCGGTCGCCGGTGTGGAACCACAGATTGCGCCAAGCCTCGACGGTCTTTTCCGGCATGCCGAAATAGCCGGTGGCGAAGGCATAGGGCTCGTCGGAGCGCAGGATCAGCTCGCCGGCCTCGCCGGGCGGCAGTTCGTTGTCGTCCTGGTCGACTACGCGGGCCTGGAAGCCCTGATAGACCGGCCCCATCCAGCCCGGCTTTTGGCTATGCATGTCGTCGCCGATGACGTTGTTGGTCTCGGTCGAGCCGAAGCCGTCGACCAGGGCGATGCCGAACCGCTCGGTGAACGGCTTTTGCAGATGTCCGGGAACGCCCGGCGCCAGGGCCACCCGCGTGTGATGCGCCCGATCGGCGGGCGACGGTTCCTTCGACATCAGGATCGGCACCATGGCGCCCAGCACATAGGTGACGGTGGCGCCATGCGTCGCGAGCGACGTCCAGAAGGCGGAGGCAGAGAAGCGCGGCTCGGCGACCAATTGGGCGCCGTTGAGCAGCGCCTGATAAAACGCGTTGAGCGCATTGGTATGGAACAGCGGCAGGGTCGTCACCTGTACGTCGCCCTCGCGCAGGCCGAGGATGTTGCCGGTGTTGACGCCCCACCAGAAATACTGCGCCTGCGGGCAACAGACGCCCTTGGCCGGGCCGGTCGTGCCGGAGGTATAGAGAATCGCCACCGTGTCGCCGGGGCGGACAGTACCCGGAGCGATCGCCTCGCCCAGCACCGGCAGGGCGGTGTGCCGGCACTCTATCGATATGCCGGTGGCGGGATGGTCGCCGATCACCCAGACCAAATCGATCGGCAGCGTGCCGAGGTCGAGGGTGCCGAGGGACGGGGCAAGCTCTGCCTCGATTGCGAGCAGTCGTGCGCCGGAATTCGCCAGAATGTGTCGGAGCTGCGGCCCCTTCGAGGCGGTGTTGATCGGGACCGCGATGGCGCCCAGCCAGGCACAGCCCAGATAGAGCTGCATGAATTCCGAGCGATTGCCGCACATCACGGCGACCCGGTCACCCGCCCCAATACCCGCCGCGACGAGCGAGCCGGCCGAACGCGCCGCGACGTCGCGGCATTCGGCGACGGTCCAGGCGGTCGCCCCGGCCTTGAACAGCGGCAGATCGCCGTGACGCTGGGCTTGCTGCCGCAGAAGTGCCGGCAGCGTCCGGTCGGCGGGTGCGAATAGGGCGGGAAGCGCCGATGGTGCTGCCACTCGATCCTCCGGTTCGGTTGCGCGGCGGATGCCGCGATTTTGATGGCGCGATCCTTGCGTCCGGATCAATGTATGAGTGAAATTAAAGCTAAAATCATGTTAAAGATACTGCGTCGTGAGGACGCCATCGATTGCGGCGGCGAGAACGGGGTGGGCCGATGAGAGGGCTGTTCGACGGGGCGACCGGCATGGGCGGATCATGATCTGCTATTTCCTGACCTTCACTGCCCAAGGTCGCCCGGATACCTGCATGGACGGGGCGGATCTGGCGCGGCTGGTCGGTGTCCTGCGCGCGACGCCGGGGATGACCAAGGCCTTGGTGTTCACCCCGGCGAGCGCCCATGATCCCTATCTGAATGACGGTCCGTGTCCGCCGCTGATCCTGGAATGCTATTTCGCCGATATCGAGGCGCTGGAGGCGGCGATCGCCGCCGATGGCCATTTCCGGATGCTGGCTCAAGCCGATCTGATGCCCAGCCTCGCCGGCGCCACGGTGACCCAGCAGGCGATGCTCGCCCGGGCGTTTTCGGTGCCCGATCCGGTGTTCCGGACCGCTCCCGGCCAACTGCCTTGCACCTATGTGGTCTCCTATGAGGGGATGGCGGAGGATCTCAATCTCTGGCTGTCGCATTACATCGCCCATCATCCGCCGATCATGGCGCGGTTTCCCGGCATCCGCGAGATCGAGATCTCGACCCGTATCGACTGGTGCAGCGGCCTGCCCTGGCCGCGGGTCGCGCATATGCAGCGCAACAAGACCGTATTCGACAGTCCCGAGGCGCTGAACGCCGCTCTGAACTCGCCGGTACGCGACGAGATGCGGGCGGATTTCCGAAACTTTCCGCCCTTCAGTGGCAAGAATTCCCACTACCCGATGACGACGCTTACCGTGATCCCGTGACCACTCACGCTTAACCGCCGGACAGACGCACCTTTCTCGAACCGTAGGAGTACGCGACGCGATGATCGGATCTTTCTTCTCCTTGAAACGCCTGATGGGCGGTTTTGCGTGCCTCCTCGCGGCGGTTCCGCTGCTCGCCCCGTCACCCGTAAGGGCGGCGACCGACAGCCTGACGATCGCCTTTCCGTTCGACGTGCCGAACTGGGATCCGACGGCGACCACCTTCACGGGCGCCCAGTCGGTCTTCAAGGCGGTCTTCGATTCCCCGCTGCAATACTCCCCCGATCTCAAGCTGCAGCCGCGGCTGATCAAGGAGTGGAAGTGGCAGGATCCCGACAAGAAGCGCCTGGAGATCACCCTGCGCGATGGCATCCTGTTTCAGGACGGTTCGCCGATGACCTCCGAGGATATCAAGTTCTCGATCATCGACCGGCCGGCCAAGGACCCGTCCTTGCTGATCCGGCGCATCATGCCGGCGCTGCAGACGGTCGAGATCGTCTCGCCGACCAAGGCGGTGATCGTTTTCACCAACTCGGCACCGGCGGCGCCGATCTATCTCGCCTTTCTGGCCGGGTATTTCGTGCCCAAGGCGTATATCGAGAAAGTCGGCGAGGATGAGTTCAAGCAGCATCCGATCGGCGCCGGTCCTTACAAGCTGGTGCAGTACGAACGGGGCTCACGCATCGTGCTGGAGGCGTTCGACAAATACTGGGGCGGTGCGCCCAAGATCAAGCATGTGACCTTCCAGATCATCTCCGACCCCTCGGCGCGGGTCGCGGCGGTCGAGGCCGGTCGTGCCGATCTCGCCGTCCAGGTGCCGATCCGCGAGATGACGCGGCTCGGGCAGCTGCCCGGTCTGACCGCGAAGACCTTCCCGTTCTCCGAGATCGTCATGCTGGTGGTGCCGAGCTATGTCGCTGTGATGCAGGACGAAAACGTCCGCCTGGCGATGCAGCTGTCGATCGATAAGGCGGCGCTGTCCAAGGCATTCTACGCCGGCGGGGCCAAGCCTTTGAGCGTGCTGGAGACCCCCGGCACGGCGGCCTATGTCGACGGCTATACCTTCCCCTATGACAAGGCCCGCGCGATCGAACTATTGAAGAAGTCCGGTTTCGGGCCGGATCATCCCGTACAATTCCCGTTCATCGCGACGAACGGCGCGTTCCCCAATGATTTCGACGTGGCGCGGGCGATCGCCTCGATGTGGCGCGGCGTCGGCATCCAGGCCGATATCCAGGAAGTCTCGCTGGCGAAGTATATCGACCTGAACCATTCCGCGACCCTGCCGGGCCCGGCACTGTACAGCTGGGCCAATCCAACCGGCGATCCGGAGAATTACGCCGGCCGTATTCTGGACTCCGCCCTGCCCTTCGCGGGCTGGAAGGAGCCGGCGGTCGGGGATCGCGTCCATAAGCTGCTGGTCGAGACGGACGATGCCAAGCGCATGGCGGGCTATCAGGCCTTGGAAAAGGATTCGTCAGAGCACGCCTGGGCGCCGCCGCTGTACCAGTCGGTGTTCACGATCGTCTACAAGAAGTCGCTCAACGTGGTGCCCTATGAGGGCGGCTATATCATGCCGGCCGATTATAGCTGGGCTCCCTAGGCGTTGAACCAGCGACCTCGCCGATTGGGTAAGGCCTTGATCTGCCCCTCTCTGCCCCTCGGGGCGGAGAGGGGAATATCGGGCGCCACATCCTTCGTGCGGCGCGATTAGATGCTTCGTCTTGTCTTGGAAGTCGTGGGTCGTCGGCTGCTGACGGCCCTGCCGATGATCGTGCTGGTATCGATCGTGGTGTTCGTCATCCTGCGGGCGATCCCCGTGGATCCGGTCGCGATGCTGCTGCCGCCGGGAGCCACGGCGGAGGATGCCGCGGCGCTGCGCGCGGCGTTCGGCCTCGACCTGCCCCTGCCGGTGCAATACTGGATCTGGCTGAAACACGCGGCGATGGGCGATCTGGGTCAGTCGATCTTCTTTCGCGAGTCGGTCGGCGGCCTGCTTGCCAGGGCGTTCCCCGCCACGATGGAATTATCACTGGTCAGCCTGGCCCTGGCGCTGGTGTTCAGCGTTCCCGGCGGATTGCTGTGCTATGCCCAGAACACCCGATTGGGGCGGATGCTGGCCGATCTCGGCATCGTGACCTCCCTCTCGGTGCCATCCTTTCTCTGGGCGATCTTCTTCATCCTGCTGGTCGGCGTGGCGTTTCCGATCCTGCCCTTCACCGGCCGGATCAGCGGCGATACCATGCTGCCCAACATCACCGGCTTTCTGCTGATCGACCTGCTGATCACCGGACGGCTGCATGATTGGGGGGATGCCGCGCTGCATCTGCTGCTGCCGTCCCTGTCGCTGGCCTTGAGTTTCGCGCCGTCTGTCATCCGGGTGCTGCGGTCCAGCCTGATGGATGCCGCCCATGACGACTACGTCACCTATGCCCGCCAGCGCGGCGTCGGCGAGGGGCGCGTGCTGGTGCATCACATGTTCCGCAACGCGGCCTTGCCGACGATCACGCTGATCGGCGTGCAATTCGGCTTTCTGTTCGGGGGCACCTTGCTGGTCGAGCTGATCTTCTCCTTTCCGGGGCTGGGCAATCTGATGGTGCAGGCGGTGCGCAACCATGACATGCCGCTGATTCAGGGGGCGGCCCTGGTCTTCTGCATCGTCGTGCTGCTGACCAACGCCTTCGTCGATGCGCTCTACGTCGTACTCAACCCTCGTTTGGCGCGCAGAGCATGAGTGTCTCGGCATGAGTGTCTCGGCATGAGCGGTTGGCAATCCGCGTTGCGGGCCGGCAAGGTGCAGGTCGGTCTCGGGCTGCTGATCATCCTGCTGCTGGTAGCGCTGCTGGCGCCTGTCCTGGCGCCGCATGACCCGCGGGAACAGGATATCCTCAACACCCTGACGCCGCCGGCTTGGGATGCGGAGGGCAGCGCCGAGTATCCGATGGGTACCGACAGTCTCGGCCGCTGCATCCTCTCCCAGGTGATCTATGGCAGCCGCACCGCCCTCACCGTGGCCTTCGCGGCGGCGACCGGCAGCATGCTGCTTGGCTGCCTGCTGGCGCTGGTCGCGGGGTATCTGGGTGGGAAGACCGACTGGCTGGTCACCCGCATGGTCGATCTCTGGATGTCCTTCCCGCCGGTCGTGCTGTCGCTGCTGCTGATGGTCGGTCTCGGCACGGGGGTGCGCAACGTGGTGCTGGCGATCGTGCTGGTCGATTGGACCCGGTTCTGCCGGGTGGTCCGATCCGACGTCATCGTCACCCGGCGACGCGACTATGTAACGGCTGCCCGGTTGCTCGGCTTCTCGCATCTGCGGACGATCATTCGCGAAATCCTGCCGGCGGCGGCTCCGCTGATGATCACCATGTTCAGCCTGGAAATGGGCATCGCGGTGATCGTCGAGGCGACGCTCAGTTTCGTCGGCTTGAGCGTGGGCGCCGATGTGCCGGCCTGGGGCGTCATGATCGCGGATGGGCGCGGTTATGTGCATCAGGCACCCTGGGCGATGATCGCCCCGATGATCGCGATCTTCGCGGCGATCCTCGCCTTCAACCTGCTGGGCGATGGATTGCGCAGTGCGCTCGATCCGCGCCTGCGCACGTCCCGGATCTAGGACGAATGTCGGAAATGCAGACACATCCGGTCCTGGCGCTTGACGGCGTGACCTTGCAAGCCGGTACGGGCAACAAGACGATCGAGCTGCTGCGCGATATCAGCTTCACTGTCGAACGCGGCCGCACGCTCGGCCTGGTCGGTGAATCCGGGGCCGGCAAAAGCATGATCGGCCGCCTGATCTCGGGCCTTCTCCCGCCCAGCTTTCAGGTGGCGGCTGGCCGGCTGCTGTTCGACGGCGCCGATCTCACCGGCCAGTCCGCCGCCGCCCGGCGCGCGCTGCTCGGCCGCCGCATCGCCTTCGTGCCCCAGGAACCGCTCTCGGCGCTGAACCCGGTGCTGTCGATCGGCCGGCAATTCGCCGAGCATTTGGCGCGCCTGGGGGTGCCGGATCGCCAGCGGCAGGATCGCGCGGCGGAATGGCTCGCCGCGGTCCATCTGCCCGAGCCGCGGGCCATGCTGCGCCGGTACCCGCATGAACTATCCGGCGGCCAATGCCAACGGGTGCTGATCGCCATGGCATTCAGCAGCGAGCCCAGCCTGATCGTCGCCGACGAGCCGACCACGGCGCTCGACGTCATCACCCAGGCCCGCATCATGCAACTGCTGAAGGAACAGCAGGCGCTGCACGGCGCCGCGGTGGTGCTGATCACCCATGACCTGCATCTCGCCGCCCAGGTCTGCGACGAGGTCGGCGTCATGTATGCCGGCGACATGGTCGAACGAGGGCCGGCATCGGCGGTCCTGCGGGCACCGTTCCACCCCTATACGCGCAGCCTGCGCAACAGCGTGCCGGCGCTCGACGGCCCGCGCCGCATCCTGCCGGCGCTGCCCGATCAAATGCCGGGCGTCATGGCGCTGGCGGGGCTGGGTGGCTGCCGCTTCGCGCCGCGCTGCCCGAGCCGCGACACCGCCTGCGCCGGCGCTTTGCCGCCGTGGCACGAGGTCGGTCCCGCCCATCGGGTGCGTTGCGCCGATGCCTGCCTCGGCGCGGACTTCCCGCCGGCGGCGGATGTCCCCGACGGCTTGATCCGCTTACCGAGCGAGGCGCCGGCGGTGCTGGAGCTGTGTGACGTCTCTTTGCACTATGCCGGCCGCCGAGGCTTGTTCGGCCGACCCGCCGCCACAATCGCCGCGGTTCACGAGGTGTCGCTCACGGTCGGTCCCGGTGAGTTCGTCGGCCTGGTCGGTGAGAGCGGCAGCGGCAAAAGCTCGGTCGCCCGGTTGGTGATGGGGTTGGAGCGGCCGACATCCGGGCGGCTCCTGTTGGAAGGGCACGATCCGCTGACGGCCGACCAACCGCTGCTCCGGGCCCTGCGCGAGCATGTGCAGATCGTCTTTCAAGACCCGCAATCGGCGCTCAATCCACGACGCAACGTGTTCAGCCTGGTGACCCAGGCCTTGGAAGTGTCCGGCCATAGGGTCGATCGGCCGGAGCGGCGGCGCCAGGCCCGACGCCTGATCGAGGAGACGGGGCTGCCCGCCGATTGCCTGCCGCGCGTGCCGTCGCAATTGTCGGGCGGTCAAAAGCAGCGGGTCAACATCGCCCGTGCGCTCTGCGTGACGCCGCGGCTGCTCGTTGCCGATGAGATCGTCTCCGGCCTCGATGTTTCGGTGCAGGCGCAGATCCTGAATCTGCTGCTGCGGCTCGGCCGTGAATTGGGCATCAGCCTGCTGTTCATTTCGCATGATCTGGCGGTCGTGCGCTATCTATGCAGCAGGGTCGCGGTGATGTATCGCGGCCGGATCGTCGAGACCGGCGACACCGAGGAGGTGTTCGCCAACCCGCGCCACGCCTATACGCGCAGCCTGCTGGAGGCGGTACCCTCCAACCGGCCGCCGGTCGATCTGGCCGGCTAGGCGCGGGCCTCCCCGTTGTGGCGGTCTGGCGTATAGGTGTCTGGCGTATAGTTGCCGGATCTATAGCTGGCCGATGCCGCCGACCAGCCAAAGCACCACAAGAATAATGATGACGAGACCCAATACACCGCCGAGGCCGCTCCCGCCGTAGCGGTTATGGGCGTAATAACCGCCGCCGCCGCCGAATAGCAGCAGCAGCACGATGATGATGAGAATTGTACTCATTGCCGACCTCCCAAATATGCCCGTCGTACCGGCGTGCCGGTGACACTGAATAAACGCTGGGAAACCGGGATCGGCTTAAACCGAGGCGGTGAGGAGGTGGATCAGCCGATGTGCTTGCGCAACGCCTCGTTGATCCTGGTCTGCCATCCCGGCCCGCCGCTCTTGAACGCATCAAGCACGTCTCCATCGAGCCGAAGGGTGATCGACCCCTTGGGGCGCTCACTCTTGGGCGTCCGCGGCGGACCAGCTTATCGCCGTCATACAGATTGGCGGTCTCGAACCACTCATCGGTCAGTTCCGAGATCTGGTCGTATTCTTGGGGCATGATCTGCCCCTCTCGCTGCCCGCGTCGGAAGACCACTAAGCGCTATCGCTATTTTCGCGCGCTAAGCCCTTGATTAAACTGGTGCCGCCTGCGTGACTCGAACACGCGACCCCCGCATTACGAATGCGATGCTCTACCGGCTGAGCTAAGGCGGCTTAATCCAGGCGCGCGACCATGCCAGAACGCGCGGCCCGGGGCAATCTCCGAAACAGCAATCTCCGAAACAGCAATCTCCGCCTCAAATTACGGTGTCGGATCGGTGGCAATGGGCGAGCGGATCTCCGGCGGTGAAATGCCTTCCAGCAGCGGCGGTGCCGGCGCCACTTCGGCCACGGCGGTGGGGCGGCCGGCGCTGCGGTCCGGCACTTGCCAGACCAGGGCGTCGAAGCTGTGGCAACTGGGGCAGAGCGGTGCCCAGGCCGGCGTTTCCGCGGCGCATTGCGTGCACACCCAGGTAGGCTCGGTCGGCGCGCGTGTCGCCCGCTCCAGCCACAGTCTCGCGGCGGCCGCATCGGATCGTTCGGTCTGCTCCAACTCGGCCATCATGCGGCAGACCGGCGCCGAATAAGGGCCGGGACCCGCGGCGCCGGCCTGCTCCAGATGGCGCCGCGCCTCGCCCCAGAGCCGGGCCGAGAGGGCGACGGCGGCGACGGCGAGGTGGCTGTCCGGATCCGCCGGCCGCAGATCGACCAGGCGCTCGAACCGGCTGACCCGGCGCGGCGCCGCCTCGGAGGCCAGCAGGGCGCCATAGCTCTCGGCGAGTTCCGGATGCGGGGCGCGGGACCAGGCGATCTCGATGATCCGAAGCGCCTTGGCGGTCTTGTCGCGGCCATGCAGCAGCCGGGCGTAATGCGCCGCCGCCGGAGGCCAGGCCTCATCGAAGCCATGCGCTTGGGCGGCGAAGGCGAGGGCGTCGCGCGGTCGGCCGTCCTTGATCGCCTCGCGGCTGCGGGCGAGCAGCAGAGCGGCCTTGTGATGCCGCCCCGCCTCGCTGGAGATGGCGCCGCGCCGGACCGCCTCACCCAGTGTCTCGCCGGCTCGACGCCAGGTGCCTTGCCGGGCTTCCAGCGCCAGACGTGCCTGGAGCACCCAGCCGGATTTCGGCTGCAGGCGTTGCGCGCGCTCGGTAAGGGCAAGGGCGGTCGTGTTGTCGCCGACCTTCAGCGCTTGGACAATCAGCCCGCGCAGGCCCAGGAACTCGGTCTCCGGCGCCTCCAGCATCGCGCGGAAATGCTTTTCGGCGGTCGTCGCATCACCCTTCAGCTGGGCCGCCTGCGCCGCCAGCAGCAAACCCAGAGGGGGGCTGGCGATGCGGCCCTTGCGGAACAGCGTTTCCGAGTGCAGGGCGAGGCGCTGCGCCTCGCGCGTGTCGCCGGCCGCCACGGCTACCAGCCCGCGGGTCAGCACCCGATAGCCTTCCAGCCGGCGCTGCTCCCGCCGCATCAGCCGGACCCGGCGCGGGGCGCCGATCAGCGCGCCCAGCACGCGCAGGATCAGGCCCAGCGCGATCACGAACACCGCCAGCAACAGCAGCAGCACCGCCAGCGACGTGTCGATCCGCCAGCCTTGCCAAACCAGCGTCACCGCGCCGGGACGATCGGCGAAAAACACCGCGATGGCGATGGCGAGCGCTATCGCCAGCAGCAAACCCAGACGGCGCATCAAGGACGGCTTTCCGCGGGCTTGGTGCCATCGACCGGTTTGGTGCCATCCGCCGGTTTGCCTCCATCGATCGATTTGGCATCGGACGACTTGCCGAGCCGCTGGGTGAGGGCGGCGGTCACGTCGTTGGCGGCACGCTCGGCCTCGATCCGGTTGCGCGCCTCGGCCAGCCAACCGACGGCGGCCTGCGCCTGGGGGCCTTGCAGGGCCTGGAGCGCGCTGATCGCCCCGGCGAGGTCGCCGGCCTTCAGCGCCGCCTCGGCCCCGGCGACCGCCCGGTCGGGCGTTCCCGCCGGGGCTGCCGTAGTGCCGGTACCCGAATTTCCGCCATCGACCCGGCGGATCGAGATCAGCCCCTCGACCCGCTGCAAGGCTCGCTGCGCCCAGCTGTCGCCGGCGATCGGCGCCGGCAGCAGGATCGTCGGCTCCAGCGCCGCGAAATCGTCGATCAGCAAGGCGCGCGAGCGGATCCCGGTGCGGGCATGCCGTTCCAGCACCTGCAGCGAGCGGCCCAAATCGGCATCGTCCGGGGCGACCGCGCGGAGCACCGCGACCGGCGCGTCATAGGGGCCGGACCCGGCCAGCGCCTCGCGCAGTTGACCGCTTGCCAGCAGCAGAACCTGATCGGTTCGCGCCGCCGAGGCCTGGCCGGCGCCTTGCCCCTCCAGCTTGTCGACATGCTGGCTAAGTTCGGCGACCGATACGGCGAGGCGTCTTTGATCGGCGATCAGCGCCTGTACCGCGTCGCTTAGGCCTTGCACACCGGACCCATCCAGCTTGCGGGCGAGTTCGGCCAAGGCGGCCTGCTGTGCCGCCAGGTCTTTCTGTACCGTCGTTACCGAATCTCGGCTGGCCCGGCCGGTGACCGCGGTTTCCAGCGTTTGCAGCCGCTGTGCCAGATCGGCCAAGCTTGGTTGCGGTTGGCCCGCCTGAGGTGCGGGGGCCTGAGCCGCGGGGGTTTGAGCTGCTGGGGCGGGAGTCGGAGCCGCCGGGGCCGATGCCGTATTGGCGTCGCCGCCGCCGAGGCTCTGCCGTAGCAAGGGGATCAGCGTCGGCACCCAATAAGCGGCCGCCCCGGCGCAGATCACGAACAGACCGACGATCACGGCCACCGCCGCCCAGCGCCGTCCACCGCCCTGCGACCCCGCCGGGGCGCTGGCGGCGGCTGTGGATCTCGGTGGTGTGGATCCTGGCGGTTGCGCGCCCGATGATTGCGACCCTGGCGGCTTGGCCGCGGTGTTCGGCGCCGCCGCGCCGCGCATGGCGGCGGGGGTGACCGCGGCGGAAGGTGCCTTGCCGGGTGGCGCCTTGTCGGGTTGGGCGATGGACGGGGTGAAAGGCGGGGTGGGTTCTGTGCTCACGGATGCTTCCTTGGGCCGGGACTTCGGCGAAATCGTGGCGGCCTTGTCGGCTTCGGTTGGATCGGCAATCGGCAGGGTGGCGAGCAGCGTCGTCTGATCCGGATGCGCCGCCACGATCCGGCCGGCGAGCGGCACGTCCCGCACCGCGTCGGCGACGGCTTGGCTGAGGCAGAAGGCGGTAAGAGTGCTGACGTCGATCCGCTGCGCGCCAGATTCGAGCAGCGTCGCGAAGATGCGGGCGGTACGGGGTGAGAACAGCAGCACGCCCTCGATCGTCCCCGCCTGCAACGCCGCCACGGTCGCGGCCGATAGGCTTTTGGCCGGCACCGCCTCATAGAGCCGGACGTGATCCAGCTGAAATCCCGCGGCGGTGAGGCTGCCGGCCAGATCGCCGGCGATGTCCGCCCCCGACACGTGCAGCAAGCGCCCGGCGGTCGGCGGCACTTGGCTGATGATCCGCCGCGCCAGGTCCTCGACGGTTCCCGAGGCGCTTTTGACCATCTTGAAGCCGATCGCGCGTGCCCGCGCCGCGGTCTGATCGCCCACCGCGTAGACCGGCAGATCGCGCCAGACCGTCAGATCAAGCTGGGTGACCCGCTCGGCGAAGGCCCGCACGCCGTTGCCGCTGGTGAATACGATCACCGAGACACCGTTCAGCGACAGCGCCGCCTCGATCGGCTGGACGGTGATCAGCGGCTCGATCAGCGGCGTATGGCCGGCCGCGCGCAGCGTCGCCGCCAGGGCCGTCGCGTCGGGTTCGGGTCGGGTGACCAGCACCTTCATCGGTGAGCCACCGTCATCCCGCAGGTGTTGCGAGTGCTGATCCGCCAAAGCGCTTTCATGGCTTCTGTTTAGCGGCCGATCAGAGGCTTGTCCGCATCAATTCGCCGTCGGCCGGGTGGCATAAAGCGAGTCCGGGCATCGAATCATCGTGTCCTCGCCATCGCCCTATTGATTGGGCACCGGGGCACCACGATCTTTGACCGGTGTCGCCCCTCCTCCACCCGTTCCGCCCGCTGCTCGCGATGATCGTTTCGGTGCTCCCCTTCGCGGGGGCGATCGCCGGCCCGACTGTCGATCAGCCGACCGCTGACCAGCCAACTATTGATCAGCCGGCGGTTATCGGCGTTCCCCAAGCTCGGCTCCCGCCGTCCGATCCCGCGGCGCTGCGGCTCCTGGCGCAATTCAAGGAAGCGACGGGCGGAGCGGTCTGGGACAAGGTCGGCACCCTGCATATCCGCGAGGCGGTCTTGGCCAATGGTCTCAACGGCGGCGCCGAGACCTGGGTCGATCTCAAAACCATGCGCTATGCCCTGAACGTCGATGCCGGGCCGGTCAAGGGCATGGAGGGCTTCGACGGTGCTGCCTTCTGGGATCGCGATGCCGGCGGCGGCGTCCATCTGAAGCAGGGTGCGGACCGGGCCGATGCGGTGCGCGACGCCTATGACACCGCGTTCGGGTATCTGTTTCCCGACCGGTTCCCTGCCAGCATAACCCTGGTCGGCGAGGCGCATGACAGCGGCCACGACGATGATCTGCTGCGCATCGTGCCGGTCGGCGGCGCCCCCTATACCCTGTCGATCGACCGGAAGACGCATCTGATCGACCGGATCGTGGTGCCCGGTCCGATCGAGACCCGGGTCTACGATACGAGCGACTACCGGCCCGTCGCCGGGCTGATCTTGCCGTTCCTCACCCGGTCCCGGGCCGACGGCAGCAGCGCCATCGATCAGACTGCCCGGGTCGTCACCTTGGACGTCGCCGATACCGACGCGGGCGCGCCTTTCGCCATGCCGGCATCGAATGCGACCGATGTGTCGATCGCGGGAGGGAAACAATCGACCACGCTGCCCTTCACCGTGGTCGGCGGGACCATGCTGGTCGACGTCAAGCTGAATGGCAAAGGCCCGTTCCGCCTGGCGCTCGACACCGGGGCGACCAACAGCATCGAGCCGGCTTTGGCGCGCGAGCTGGGCCTGCCGATCGAAGGCGCGTTGCGCGGACACGGGGTCGGCGAGGCCAGCTTCGACGCGGGCTATGCGCGGGTCGCCCGGTTGGATGTGGGCGAGGTCGGGCTCACCGATCAGCTGTTCTACGTCATCCCGACCGATTCGATCGATTTGGGATCGCGGCTGCCGTTCCGCGGCCTGATCGGCTATGAGCTGCTGCAACGCCTGGTCGCGACCATCGATCATGACAAGCACAGCCTGACGCTGACACGGCCGGATGCGTTCGATCCTCGCGACGCCGGCACCCTAGTGCCGTTCCGTCTGCGCGACCGGGTGCCCGAGGTGGATGGGTCGATCGACGGGATCGGCGGACGCTTCCTGATCGACACCGGCAATGGCGCCTCGCTCGACCTGATGCGGCCCTTCGTCGAACGCGAGGGGCTGGCGCAGCGTTACGGCGCGCATTTCACGCTGATCACCGGCTACGGTTTTGGCGGTGCCATCCGCGCCGATGTGGTGCGCGTCGGCCAGCTGAAGCTGGGCGATGTCGCCATCGATGGACCGGTCACCTTCCTCACCCGCCAGCAAAGCGGCGCGTTCAACGATCCGGAAATCGCCGGCAATGTCGGCGAAGGCATCCTGCGCCGATTCACGGTCACCTTCGATTATTCGAAAGGCCGGCTGTATCTGAAGCCCAACCGGTTCTTCGGCGAACGCGAGGTGTTCAACCGCACCGGCTTCACCATCAAGCAGGATGGCAGCGTGTTCGAGGTGGTGCCGGGCGGCCCGGCCGATCAGGCTGGTTTGGCGCCGGGTACCCGCATCCTGTCGATCGATGGCCGCGACCCCGCCCAGATGTCCAACGAGGAGCGCGACGCGATGAGTCATCGCCCGGTCGGCACCAAGCTGCGCCTGCGCATCCACACCGATGCGGGCGATCGCGATGTCGAACTCACCTTGCGCGACGTGGTCTAGGCGCCGGCCGACACTCTCTCGACATCGACGGGGGCGGCCTGAAATACCGCTCCCGCTTGTGGTGACGCGCCCGGCGCCCTATACCGCCGGCATCATGAGAGTCCCCCGCATCATGCGTGTCCTGGGTATCGAGACCAGCTGCGACGAGACGGCGGCGGCGATCGTCGAGACGATGCCGGTCGCCGATCCCGACATGCCCGGTCGCATCGTCTCCCAGGTCGTCCACACCCAGCTTGCCGATCACCGTCCCTATGGTGGCGTGGTGCCGGAGATCGCGGCGCGGGCGCATCTCGACCATCTGGATGGCGTGATCCGCCAGGTGCTGGACGAGGCGGGGCTCGCCTTGCGCCAGCTCGACGGCATCGCCGCGACGGCGGGGCCAGGGCTGATCGGCGGCGTGCTGGTCGGGATCACCAGCGGCAAGTCGCTGGCGCTGGCGACCGGCCTGCCGTTCATGGCGATCAATCATCTGGCGGCCCATGCCCTGACCGCCCGGCTGACCGTGCCGCCGGACGCGCCGCTGCGGTTTCCCTATCTGCTGCTGCTGATCTCCGGCGGGCATTGCCAATTGCTGATCGTCGAGAGTGTCGAGCGCTATGTCCGGCTGGGCACCACCATCGACGACGCGGTCGGCGAGGCGTTCGATAAGACCGCCAAGCTGCTGGGCCTGGGCTATCCGGGCGGTCCGGCGGTCGAGCGCGCGGCGGCATCGGGCGATGCGGCGCGCTTCCCGCTGCCCCGACCCATGGTCGGCCGGCCCGGCTGCGATTTTTCGTTTTCCGGGTTGAAGACCGCCGTGCGCCTAGCCGCGGCCCGGTTGCCGACGGATGGGGGGCCACAGGATATTGCCGACCTGGCCGCGGCGTTTCAGGAGGCCGCGGCGGCCTCCCTGGCCGATCGCACCGCGCGGGCGATCGAGCTGTTTCGTCAGCGCCATCCGGAGGGCGCCGCCCTGGTGGTGGCCGGGGGTGTCGCGGCCAATGGCGCGATCCGCCGTCGCCTGACGGAGCTTGCCGAGCGGCATGGCCTGCGCTTCGTGGCGCCGCCACCGGTGCTGTGTACCGATAACGGCGCGATGGTGGCCTGGGCCGGCGTGGAGCGGCTGCGGCTCGGGCTGGTCGATGATTTGAGCTTCGCCGCCCGGCCGCGCTGGCCGCTCGATCCGAGCGCGGCACCGGCGATCGGCGCCGGGGTGAAGGCGTGACCGGCGCCCCACAAACAAAGGACGCGCCGGAACGGCTGACGATCATCGGCGCCGGTGCCTGGGGCACCGCCCTGGCGATCACCGCGCGGCGTGCCGGCACCGTCGTCCGTCTATGGGCGCATGACCCGGCGATCGCCGCGACCCTCGCCGACCGGCATGAGAATCCGGTCTATCTGCCCGGTGTGGCACTCGATCCCACGATCGAGGCGACGGCCGATCCGTCGGTCGCGGTGGCCGGTGTGGCGATCGTTCTGTTGGCGGTGCCGGCTCAGCATCTGCGCCGCGTCGCGCGCGGCTTCGCCCCGTTCCTGGGGCCTACGATACCGGTGGTGATCGCGACCAAGGGGGTCGAGCAAGGCAGCGGTGCAACCATGGGCGAGGTGGTGGCCGAGGTGCTGCCCGGCCGGCCGCAGGCGGTGTTGAGCGGCCCGACCTTCGCGATCGAGGTCGCGCGCGGCTTGCCGACGGCGGTCACCCTGGCAACGCTGGACAGCGCCCTGGGCGAGCGGCTGGTCGGCTGTCTCGGCACGCCGGCTTTCCGGCCCTATCTGTCCGACGATCCGATCGGCTGCGAGATCGGCGGCGCGGTCAAGAACGTGCTGGCGATCGCCTGCGGCATCGTCGCGGGGCGGGGGCTGGGCGACAACGCGCGCGCCGCGCTGATCACCCGCGGATTGGCCGAGATGGTCCGCCTGGCGGTCGCCAGGGGCGGTCGGGCGGCGACGCTGACGGGATTGTCCGGATTGGGCGACCTTACCTTGACCTGCACCGCGACACAGTCGCGCAACTGCTCGCTCGGGGCGGCGCTGGGGGCCGGGCAGAGCCTCGCCCAAATCCTCGCCGGCCGGCGGTCGGTGGCGGAAGGAGTGGATACCGCGGCGGCGGTCGCGGCACTGGCGGCCCGGCTCGGCGTCGAGATGCCGATCGTCACCGCGGTCGACGCCATCCTGCATCGGGGTGCGGGCATCGACGAGACGATCCGCGGCCTGCTGACCCGTCCGTTCCGGGCCGAATAACGCCCGATGTTCATCCTGTCGAAGCTGGCCTGGTGGCTGATGGCGCCGAGCGATCTGCTGCTGTGCTGCCTTCTCACGGGCGTGATCCTGGGCGCTACCCGGCGCTGGCGCCGGCTCGGGACCGCGCTCGCCGCCACCGCCGCCATCGTCTTGGCGATGGTCCTGATCCTGCCGGTGCCGGCCTGGCTGACCCTGCCGCTCGAGAACCGGTTTCCGCAAGGTCCGGCGCCAGCCGTGGTCGACGGCATCGTCATGCTGGGCGGCGGGCAATTGCCGGCGCTGTCGGAGGCGCGCGGCCAGCCGACTTTCGGCCATGCCGAGGGCAGGTTGATCGCGACGGTGGCGCTGATGCGTGCCTTCCCCAGGGCGCGCATCGTCATCGCCGGCGGCAATGGCGAACCGTTTCCGGACACGCTGATGACCGAGGCCGATGTGACGCGCGGTGTGCTGGCCGAGATCGGTATCGATCCGGCACCGATCACCTTCGAGGACAAGTCGCGCAACACCTGGGAGAACGCCAATTTCACCCGGACGCTGATGCAACCGAAGCCGGGCGAGACCTGGCTGCTGGTGACCTCGGCGCTGCATATGCCCCGATCGGTCGGCATCTTTCGGCGCGTCGGCTGGCCGGTCGTGCCGTGGCCGGTCGACTACACCACCCGTCCCGATGGCGGCGGGTCCCATGTGGCGCAAGTGAGCGAGCGTCTGACGCAGTTGGACGCCGCCGCGCGGGAATGGGTCGGCCTCGCCGCCTACCGCGTGCTCGGTTACACCGCCGATCTGCTGCCGGCTCCCTCCAGCCGCTAATTCTCGGCTCCTGAGCGAACTTCTCGGAGTTTGCTAAGATTAAAAAAGTGTGCACTGCATCGAAGTTGCTCGTTTTCGAGTAATTCCCGTCAAGGTTTCAGCCATGCAAGCCGGCTTGGCTCCGGTCGCCAAGCCACGATCAACAGGCCTTTTCAAGGTCTCGGCACCCACCGATGCACCTCTCCCTCGTCGTTTCATCCGTTGGAATTCAAGGGGTTACCCCTTGGTGGCGATCGCGTCGCAGTGGGATAAATTTTATGTAAATTATAAACAAAACAAAGATAAACAATAAACAAAATCAACTAAATAGATATTAGATACAATTGCGATATTTACTTTGAGTTAAGAGACTAGAGACAAAATCTCGTCAGACAAAGGCGGGAGTTATTCTGATGTTCGGTAAAGTTTCCCTTGTAGTTGTGGCAATTTTGTGTGGAATTTTAGGCTTTTCTGCTCCAGTAGCGGCGGCTTCCACTACAGGCATACAACTAACAATGGCTTTGGGAGAAACGGCACCACCCCCGCCGGGCTTCGTCGTGTTCTGCATGCGGCACATCAACGACTGCAAAGCCGATGCGCAGGCTCCCAGCAAGGTGAAGTACTCCGACGCGCGCCTCGCCGAGTTGAGCCGGGTCCAGACCGAGATCAACAACCAGATTCACTATCGGACCGAACAGCCGAACAACTGGGATTACTCGACGGATGGCCGCGGTGACTGCAATCGCTATGCGCTGGGCAAGCGGCGCGCGCTGATCGCGGCGGGTTGGAACCCCGAGGATCTGCTGCTGACCGTCGCCATCACCGAGACCAACGAGGCGCATCTGGTGCTGGTGGTGCCGACCACCGCCGGGGATCTGGTGTTGGACAGCCGCTTCCAGAACGTCGTGCTGTGGTCGAACCTGCCCTATCGCTGGGTGATGCGGCAGAGCCAGATCAACGCGCTGCGCTGGAACTCGATCGACAGCCACCCGGTGTTGACCGCGAGCATCGATGCGCCGGCCGATACGGCCGTCATTCACTAGAGTCGGCGGCACTAAAGCCTGTTGGCGATCACCGTTCTAACCCCTCGGGCGTCGCCCAGCCCCATTCCCTGTACGCCTCGACGATCACTTTCGACATGAGATCGAGCTGGGGCGATCGATCGTCGAAACGGCGGCTCATGATGATCGGTGATGTGATGCTGGGATCGTCGAGTTCGCGATAGACCACGTCGTCCCGTCTCATCCGCTGAACCGAGGTCGGAACGATGGCGATGCCGACCTCCGCGGCGACCAGGCCGACCGCGGTCTGCAACTCCCTCGCTTCATGGGCGACCCGCGGTTCGAGACCGCGATCGTGGAAGATCGAGATCACCTGATCGGCGTAGCTCGGGCGGGGTTGGCGGGGATAGATGACGAGCGGCTCCTCGGCGAGCCTAGCGAGGCTGAAAGGGCCCTCACGCTCCAGCAGCGGATGACCGAGCGCCAGGGCCGCCACCAAGCGCTCCTCGCGCAGCACGTCGCGCCGGACGGCGGGGTCGTCGAAGCGGATGCGTCCGAACCCCACATCGATCCGTCCCTCCTTGAGTGCCGCGATCTGCTCTAGGCTGACCATTTCGACCAAGCTGATCTCGACTTCGGGGGCGGTCGCCCTGAAGCGGCGGATCAAATTCGGTAAGGCCGCATAGATCGTGGATGCCACGAAGCCGATGACGAAGCGCGGCCGTTCCGCGTTCTGGAGGCGGCGCATCATGGCCCGCATGCCTTCGACCCGTTCCAGCACTTGGGTCGCGTGCTCGAAGAACAGCCGCCCCGCCTCGGTTGTTCGCAACGGCCGGCTGTCCCGATCGATCAGCGCGAGGCCGAGTTCCTCTTCGAGTTGCTGGATCTGACGGCTGAGCGGCGGCTGGGCGATATGCAGCTTTTCAGCGGCGCGCGTGAAGTTCCGTTCCTGCACCACCGCCACGAAATACCGCAGATGACGAAGTTCCATACTATACCTAACAGGTATCATCTCAGACAAACATGGTCTTTTGCAAACCGGTGAGCAAGCCCTATCTTTTGAAGTGAGTAAAAGGTTTTTAGGGCGGAAGCGACATGTTGCTGATCGAGCGAGTCGATACCTTTTTGGTAGATCTCCCGACCATTCGCCCGCATGTGCTGTCGATGGCGACGATGCATCGGCAGACGATCGTGGTGCTCCGGATCCACTGCTCAGACGGGATCATCGGCCTCGGCGAAGGGACGACGATCGGCGGCTTGAGTTATGGCGACGAGAGTCCCGAGAGCATCAAGCTCGCCATCGATACCTATATGGCGCCGCTGCTGCGCTTGTCGGACCCGTCCCGCGTCGCGGCGATGATGGCGGGCATCGGCCGATCCGTCGTCGGCAATCATTTCGCCAAATCGGCGGTGGAGATGGCGCTCCTCGATGCCCAGGCCAAGCGTGTCGGGCTGCCGGTGTCGGAACTGCTCGGCGGCCGTCAGCGTGACGCGCTGCCGGTCGCCTGGACCCTGGCCAGCGGCGACACGGCGCAGGATATCGACGAGGCCGAACGGATGCTGGATCTGCGCCGGCACGATATCTTCAAGCTCAAGATCGGCAAGCGAGACGTCGAGGACGACGTCGCTCATGTCGCCGCCATCAAGAGGGCGATGGGCGACCGGGCGAGCGTCCGGGTCGATGTCAATCAGGCCTGGGATGAAGCGACCGCCGCGCGGGGCATCGCCATGCTGGAATCGGCCGGCGTCGATCTGGTCGAGCAGCCGATCCCGCGCGGCAACCGGCCGGGGCAGGCACGGCTCGCCGCGCGCTTCATCGTCCCGCTGATGGCGGATGAATCCCTGCATGGCCCGGAGGACGCGTTCGACATCGCCGCGCGCGGCGCCGCGGACGTCTTCGCCGTCAAGGTCGCCCAGTCCGGCGGGCTGTTCGCCGCCGGTAGGGTCGGTGCGATCGCGGATGCCGCAGGTATCGGCCTCTATGGCGGCACCATGCTTGAAGCGGCGATCGGCACAGTCGCGTCCGCCCATCTCTTTTCGACGTTTCCCAAGCTCGCCTGGGGCACCGAGCTGTTCGGCCCGCTGCTGCTGACCGAGGAAATTCTCGTCGAGCCGCTCAGCTATGGGGACTTCGCTTTGCAGGTCCCGAACAAGCCCGGCCTCGGTATCGAGCTCGACGACGATCGCGTCGATTTCTTCCGGCGCGATCGGCCGACGGAACGGACCCACAGCATCCCGAAGATCGCGAGGGCCTGATCATGCTGTTCCAGGTCGAAATGGATGTCCGCCTGCCCCATGACATGCCGTCCGCGCAGGCCGACGACCTCAAGCGCAGGGAGCGCGAGCTTGCCCAAAAGTTCCAGCGGGAGGGCAAGTGGCGTTATCTCTGGCGCATCGCCGGTCGCTACGCCAACGTCAGCATTTTCGATGTGGCGAGCCATGACGAGCTCCACGCGATCCTGAGCTCCCTGCCGCTCTTCCCCTTCATGACCATGACGGTGACCGCCCTGTGCCGCCACCCGTCCTCGATCATCGAGGACGATCGCTGAACCCGAAACCACAACAAAAACCAAAACCCAGGAGGGGAACATGCAGAAGACCCAAATCAAGCAATTGGCGGCGCGGATCGCCGGAACCCAGATCAAGCCCGCGAACGAGCGGGTCAAGACGATTGTCGACCGCTTGCTGCTCGATCTCTTCATCACGATCGACGACCTCGACATCAAACCCGAGGAATTCTGGACGGCGCTGACCTATGTGACCGACCTCGGAAAATCGAACGAGGCGGCGCTGCTCGCGGCCGGATTGGGCATCGAGCATTATTTCGACCTCCGGCTGGACGAGAAGGAGCGGGAGGTCGGCATCGATCCCGGCACCACGCCGCGCACGATCGAGGGACCGCTCTATGTCGCGGGGGCGCCGGTCAACCATGGCGAGGCGCGCATCGACGACGATACGGATGAGGGCGAGATCCTGTTCATGGACGGTCAGGTGAAGGATGCGTCGGGCAAGCCGATCCCGGGCGCCGTCGTCGAGGTCTGGCACGCCAATACGCTCGGCAATTATTCGTTCTTCGACAACAGCCAGAGCGACTTCAACCTGCGCCGCACGATCATCGCCGATGCCGAGGGACGCTATCGGTTCCGCAGCATCATGCCATCCGGCTATGGCTGCCCGCCCGATGGCCCGACCCAGCACCTCCTCGATCTGCTCGGCCGCCACGGCCGTCGTCCCGCCCATGTCCATTTCATGGTGTCGGCGCCGGGCTACCGGCAACTGACCACGCAGATCAACATCAAGGGCGACGCGTATACCTATGACGACTTCGCCTTCGCCACCCGCGATGAGCTCATTCCCGAGGTGGTCCATCACGCGGATCCGGCCGAGCTGCGCGATCACGGCGTCAACCGGCCGTTCACTACGATCACCTTCGATTTCGCGCTGCCCAAGGCGGTCGAGGGTATTCCCGCGACGTTGATCGACCGGCCCCGCGTAAAAGCCTGACGGTTCGCGCAAAAAAGGGAGGGAACGCCATGTCGGTCAATCTGATGGAGCGGCTCGATACGGCCGTGGTCGAAGACGAGGCGAACGGCATCTACCGATGCCGGCGCGATATCTTCACGGATCCGGCGCTGTTCGAGCTGGAGATGAAGCATATCTTCGAGGGCAATTGGATCTATCTCGCCCATGAGAGCCAGATCCCCGAGAAGAACGACTATTTCACGACCTATATGGGCCGGCAGCCGATCTTCATCGCCCGCAACAAGAATGGCGAACTCAACGCCTTCATCAATGCCTGCAGCCATCGCGGGGCGATGCTGTGCCGTCACAAGCGGGCGAACAAGGCGACCTATACCTGCCCGTTCCACGGCTGGACCTTCAACAATTCCGGCAAGCTGCTGAAGGTCAAGGATCCGAACGATGCCGGCTACCCGGCGACTTTCGATCAGGACGGCTCCCACGATCTGAAGAAGGTCGCCCGCTTCGAAGCCTATCGCGGCTTCCTGTTCGGCAGCCTCAACCCGGACGTGCTGCCGCTCACGGAGCATCTGGGCGAGGCGGCGGCGATCATCGATCTCATCGTCGACCAGTCGCCGGACGGTCTCGAGGTGCTGCGCGGCTCGTCGTCCTATATCTATGACGGCAACTGGAAGCTGCAGACCGAAAACGGCGCCGACGGGTATCACGTAAGCGCGGTCCACTGGAATTACGCCGCGACGACCAACCGGCGCAAGGCGGCGGCCAATCCCGATGTGGTCCGCGCCATGGATGCGGGCAGCTGGGCCAAGCAGGGGGGCGGGTTCTATTCCTTCGAGCATGGCCATCTGCTGCTCTGGACGCGCTGGTCCAATCCGGAGGACCGGCCGCTCTACGAGCGCCGCGAGGAACTGATCGCCCAGTTCGGGCAGGCGCGCACCGACTGGATGATCGGCAATTCGCGCAACCTCTGCCTCTATCCCAACGTCTACCTGATGGATCAGTTCAGCTCGCAGATCCGGACCTACCGGCCCATCTCGGTCGATAAGACCGAGGTCACGATCTACTGCATCGCGCCGAAGAACGAGAGTGCGTCGGCGCGCACCCACCGCATCCGCCAATACGAGGATTTCTTCAATGCCACCGGCATGGCGACGCCGGACGATCTGGAGGAGTTTCGCGCCTGTCAGATCGGCTATATGGGCCAAGCCGCGGAATGGAGCGACATGAGCCGCGGCGCCACCCATTGGTTGAAGGGACCGGACGAAAACGCCGATGCGATCGGCCTGAAGCCGCGGCTCAGCGGCCGCCGCACCGAGGATGAGGGGCTGTTCGTCGTCCAGCACCAATATTGGCGCCATGCGATGCAACGCGCCCTCGCCGCGGATGAGGCGCAAGGGGAACGCTCATGACGATCTCCTATGGCGCCGCCCGGGAATTCCTGTTCCGCGAGGCCCGGCTGCTTGACGACAAGAGCTGGGACGACTGGCTCCAGCTCTATCGGCCGGATGCCGAATTCTGGATGCCCGCCTGGGACGATGACGGCACGCTCGTCACCGATCCCCAGCGCGAGATATCGCTGATCTATTACGGCAACCGAGGCGGGTTGGAGGATCGGGTGTTCCGGATCAAGACGGAGCGGTCGAGCGCCACCAGCCTGCCCGAAGCGCGGACGTCTCATAACATCAGCAATATCGAGATCGTCGAGCAGACGGCGCAGGTCTGCGCGCTGCGCTTCAACTGGGTCACCTTCAGCTTTCGCTACAAGGCGACCGACACCCATTTCGGCACGTCGTTCTATACGCTCGACACGTCCGGCGAGAGCCCGCTCATCGCGCGCAAGAAGGTCGTCCTGAAGAACGACTACATCCACCACGTCGTCGATATCTATCACATCTGACTCTATCACATCTGGCCGCTCCAGAGCGGTCGGGGGAGAGGCCCCATGAGCTTCCATATCGCGCTCAATTTCGAGGACGGGGTCACCCGCTTCATCGATGGCGCGCCAAGCGAGACGGTCGCGGACGCCGCCTATCGCCAGGGCGTCAACATCCCGCTCGATTGCCGCGACGGCGCCTGCGGGACCTGCAAGGCCTTCTGCGAGGCGGGGTCCTACGATGGCGGTTCCTATATCGAGGATGCCCTGACCGACGAGGAGGCGGCCGAGGGCTATTGCCTGCCCTGCCAGATGCGGCCCGGGAGCGATTGCGTGATCCGGATCGCGGCCTCCTCGGCGGCCTGCAAGATACAGCCGGGCGAACGCCACGGGGTGCTCGCGGATGTGGAGAGCCTGTCCGACAGCACAATCGGTCTCACCGTCGCGCTCGAAGATCCCGCCGACCTCGACTTCCTGCCCGGACAATACGTCACTATCGGCGTGCCGGGCAGCGCCGAGACCCGCGCCTATTCCTTCAGCTCCGTGCCCGGGTCGGCCACCGCCCGCTTCCTCATCCGCAACGTGCCGGGCGGGCTCATGAGCGGCTATCTGACCGGCCGCGCCAAACGCGGCGATCGCCTTACCCTCGCGGGGCCGCGCGGCAGCTTCTATCTGCGCGACGTCGAGCGCCCGCTGCTGATGCTCGCGGGCGGCACCGGGCTGGCGCCCTTCCTGTCGATGTTGGGCCGCCTTGCCGAGAGTGGCTGCGCCCAACCGATCCATCTGGTCTATGGCGTCACCAAGGACCGCGACCTGGTGCGCTTGGCGGAGCTTGAGGCGTTCGCCCGGAAGCTTCCCGGCCTGACCTTCGCCACCTGCGTCGCGGACCAGGACAGCACGCATTCCCGCAAAGGGTACGTCACGCAGCATCTCCCGCCGGCATGCCTCCATAACGGCGATGTGGATGTCTATCTCTGTGGGCCGCCGCCCATGGTCGAGGCGGTTCGCCTGCATTTTCACCAGCACCAGATAACCCCGGCGCATTTTCACACTGAGAAATTCGCGCCGAGCGCCGGTGGGGCGGCGTGACCGGCCGCCGCCGGTTCGACGGCAAGATCATGGTCGTGACCGGTGCCGCGCAAGGCATCGGCCGGACCGTGGCCGTCAACGCCGCGCGCGAGGGGGCTCACCTCGTCCTCGTCGATCGGGCGGATTTCGTCGTCGAGCTGGCGCGGGACCTCACGGCGGAGGGCGTCGCCGCGCTCGCGGTCCTTGCCGATCTGGAGAGATTCGACGGCGCCGAAACCGCGATGGCGCAAGCGGTCGAGCGGTTCGGGCGGATCGACGTCCTGGTCAACAATGTCGGCGGCACGATCTGGGCGAAGCCCTATGCCGAGTATCGGGAGGCGGAAATCGACGCGGAGATCCGCCGGTCGCTGTTCCCGACCCTGTGGTGCTGCCGCGCCGTCCTGCCCCATATGATCGCCCGGAACGAGGGCGTCATCGTCAATGTCTCGTCGGTGGCGACGCGCGGCGTGAACCGCGCGCCCTACGCGGCCGCCAAGGGTGGTGTGAACGCCCTGACCGCGTCGCTGGCCTTCGAATATGCCGAGCACGGCATCAGGGTCGTCGGCACGGCACCCGGCGGCACCGAGGCCCCGCCGCGCCGCGTGCCGCGCAATCCGGCGGAGCAGAGCGCCCAGGAACGGCTCTGGTATCAACGCATCGTCGACCAGACCACGGAATCGAGCCTCATGAAGCGCTATGGCACGCTCGACGAGCAGGCGGCGGCGATCCTGTTCCTCGCCTCCAGCGAGGCGTCCTACATCACGGGCACCACACTGCCGGTCGCCGGCGGCGATCTTGGTTGAGCGCGTTTTCGCGCCTCGATTGGGCCGAGCCGCCCGCCGGTGAGCGGGATGTCCCCGACATGACGTAACGGTTGGCGACTTGACGGCATGGCCTCGGCTGCCGTTTGCTCTGGGCTTAGTTTACCCCAGGCTCAGTTTGCTCTGGGCCGCCCGCCGCGCGGTGTCGCGCAGTTGGCCCAGAGCTTGAAAGCGTCAGCCGAGCATGACCGATCCGATCGAGCCGCCGTTTCAGCTGACCCGCGATACCATCATGAGCGGTGTGATGCGCGTCGCCGCCATCAATGGCGGCATGCGGATCCTGACCGATGAGGAACTCGCCGCGTCCCGGGCGGCGATGCTGGCCGGTCGGGCCGCCGACGAGCCGGTCTGGGTGTTCGGCTATGGCTCGCTGATCTGGAACCCCGCCTTCCATTTCGTCGAGCAGCGCCCTGGCCGCGTGATCGGCCGGCACCGCCAATTCTGCTTATGGACCCATCTGGGACGCGGCAGCCCGGAACAGCCGGGGCTGACCCTGGCGCTGGAGCCGGGCGGCAGCTGCACCGGCATGGCCTTCCGGATCGCCGCCGATGTGGTTGCGACCGAGTTGGAGGTCGTCTGGCGCCGCGAGATGCTGAGCGACGCCTATGCGCCCCGCTGGGTCCGCGTCGAAACCGCCGAAGGCCCCGTCACGGCGGTCGCCTTCACCATGAACCACCGCCATCCACGCTATGCCGGCCGGCTGGACGACGACACCGTGGCCCGCGTGCTGGCCTCGGCGAGCGGCCGCCTCGGCCGCTGCGCCGATTACCTGTTCCGCACGATCGAGGCGCTCGACGCGCTGAACCTGTCGGATCGCCGGCTGCACGCCCTGGCGGCGAAGGTCCGGCAACTCGGCTGCTGCGAGGAGGGCGGGATCGCGACCGTGGCGCCGCTCGCGGCGGGCCTGAAAAGCTGATCGCGCGAAAACTCCCGTGCGCGGGCCGGCGAGGATAGCACCAGGCACGGACGGATTGGAACGCGCCCTTAGCTCAGTAGGGCGGGCCTCCGCGCCCGCCTCGCCGGAACGGCGACCAAGAAGGCGGGCATGGAGACCCGCCGTGCAATCACCGACCTGCCCCTCTCCGCCGGCGGGGCGGAGAGGTTGGGTGAGGTGGGGTGTTTCCGGCACAAGGACGACCGCCCACCGCGCACCGCCGATGATCTTGCTGTTTTCAAAAGCCGAATGACCGAATAGCCGTGCGGTGCCATCGATGTTCCCGTGTCGAGGCCGGTGCCGTCCCCCACCTCACCCAACCTCTCCGCCCCCAGGGGCGGAGAGGAGCAGAGTGGGTCGCGATCAGACAGTCCGACGAGTCACAATGATCCTCTAATCAGCGATGACGCCGCCCTCACGGCGGATCGCTGCCCGTGGCGGTGCCGCGCGGTCTCAGCCCGGCGAACCGATCGCCCGAGAAGACGGAGCGCAGATACTCCACGGCATCGGCCCGGTGCGCCGCGTAGTCGGGGGTCGAGAACGGATCTTCCGGAACCGGCGCTGCGGCCGGTTCTTCCGCCGCCGCCTGAGCTTCTACCGGCCGAATATCCTCCGCTTCGTCCCCGTCCGGCGGATCTTCGAGAGTTTCTTCATCGGTCTCGTCTTCCTCGTCCTCCTCATCGCCCCACTCGGCATAAGGCGACCCCGGCGCCTTGGTCCGGGCTTCCTGCACCGCCCAATGATCTTCCGCCCAGCGGCGCCAATTCGGATCGAGCCCCAGATCCCAGCAGATCCGGGCGATGATCTCGCCGATCGGACGATCGCCGATATCGGTCTCGACATCCTCGTCTTCCAGCCGCTCCCGCAGCTCTCTTTCCCGCTGGTAGGCCTTGATCCCGGTGAGCTCGGCATTGATCGCCTGCTTCACGATGCGTCCGACCTGGGCCTTGCGCCGGTGCC
>DATMGU010000094.1:0-2492 GCA_035555315.1 Allostellaceae bacterium | reverse complement strand
ATCGGGCTTGCGATCGGCGTCCTGCCCGGCCTCAACGGCATCGTCGGCATGGCGATGCTGATCCCGTTCACCTACAACATGGACCAGCACACCGCGATGGCGTTGCTGCTCGGCATGGCGGCCGTCATCACGTCGTCGGATTTCATCAGCGCGGTGCTGTTCGGCGTCCCGGGTCATGTGGGCGCTGCAGCGACCGTGATCGACGGCCATGCGATGGCCCGCAACGGCGAGGCCGGGCGCGCATTCGGGGCGGGATTTGCGGCTTCGCTTGCCGGCGGCCTGATCGGCGCCATCGTGCTCGCGCTGAGCATTCCGATCTTGCGCCCGGTGCTGCTCGCGATCGGATCGCCGGAGCTGCTCGCCTTCACGTTGTTCGGATTGTCCATGGTGGCGACGCTGTCGGGCCGCGCGCCGCTGAAAGGACTGACCGTTGCGGGCATCGGCCTGATGATTTCGATGATCGGGTCGCGCTCGGAAAGCGGCACGCTGCGCTGGACGTTCGACACGCTCTACCTTTACGACGGCGTGCCGCTGGTGCCGGCGATGCTCGGGCTGTTCGCCATGCCGGAACTGTGCGAACTCGCTGTCGCGCGCAAGAAGATCGCGGGCGATCACGCCTCGAACATCAATCTCTCCAACCAGTGGCAAGGCGTACGGGATGTCGGCCGGCACTGGTGGCTGGTGGTGCGGTGCAGCATCCTCGGCACCGGGCTCGGCGCCATCCCGGGCATCGGCTCCGCCGTGATCGACTGGATCGCCTATGGGTATGCCCAACGCACCGAAAAAAATCCCGAGACCTTCGGCAGCGGCGATGTCCGTGGCGTGATCGCGCCGGAAAGCTCCAACAATGCCAAGGAGGGTGGCCATCTGGTGCCGACCATTGCGTTCGGGGTTCCTGCAGGAGCCTCGATGGCGATCCTGCTCGGCGCCTTTCTGATGCACGGATTAACGCCCGGCCCCGAGATGCTGACTAAGCAGCTCGATGTGACCTACACGATCGTATGGAGCCTCACGCTTGCCCATATCATCGGTGCGGTGATCTGCCTGTTCGCCTGCCCCTGGCTTGCCCGGGTCTCCACGGTAAGGCCGGAGATCCTGCTGCCGATCGTGCTGTCGCTCGTGTTCGTCGCCGCCTATGAGGGTTCGCACGATTGGGGCGACCTTTACTCGCTGATGACCTTCGGCGTGCTTGGCTGGATCATGAAGCGGCTCGCCTGGCCGCGCCCGCCCCTGGTCGTCGGCCTGGTGATCGGCGCTATTTTCGAGCGCTATCTCTACATCTCGACGTCGCTGTACGGCATTGGCTGGCTGTGGCATGCATCGTTCACAATCGGTGTCTTTGGCATGTCCATTCCGATTTCAGTGGTACTCATTGTCCTGATTCTCGTCGCCTGGGCGCTCTATCGTCCGCTGTCCGAAATCATGAGGAGCATCATTGCCGAGTTGCGTCACGTCGGCTCGCGCCCGTTCCGGATTTCGGCATCGGCGGCGTTCACGGTCGCCATCATCCTGTTCATCGGCGCCGCCATCCTCCTGTCGACCAACTGGCCGGCCGTCGCAAAGCCGGTGCCGCTCACCGCCTGCGGCATGGCGCTGACCGCCGCGGCGCTCAATCTCGTCAACGAACTGTTCGGAAAGGAACAAACCATCCGCGGCAACGTGGATGGCGGCGTTGCGGCCGTCGGACACGGCCCGATCGCGGACAAGGATTACGGCATGTCGGGAGCGACGATCCGCCGTCAGGCCACCATCTATTTCGTCTGGCTGGCCGGCCTCATGGCGCTCGTGGCCGTGGCCGGCTTCATCCCGGCGATTGCGATTTTCATTTTTGCCTATATGCATTTGGGCTTCAAGGAATCGCCCGCAAGCGCGGCCGTCTATGCGGTGGCCACCGCATGGCTGTGCTGGGGCTTGTTCCACAAGCTGCTGGCGGTGGCATGGCCGCAATCGCTGCTGGGCGATTTTTTCCCGGCATTGCGCGCAACGCTGGGTTTCATCTGATCGACGAGGGAAAAGGAGACAGGATGACGGGCCTTTATGAGCAATCCCCCGGACAGGGCCACAATCGTCCGCCGGTCGAAGACAAGGAGGGCAAATGGGAGCGCTGGTCGAAAAAGCGCACGTTCGTGCGCGAACTCGCCGGCACCTACAGCGACGTCTACAAGGTCCTGCTCGAGCAGCCGCGGGTGTATTCATCGCGCAACCACCCCTGGAAAGGGGGGCCGGCGCTGTACGGCAAGCACGTCGTGAGCCCGCAGGCCGCCAACGTGGTGCAGTCGATCGAGACTCACATCGAATGCTATGCGCCCGGCGCCTACGGCCAGAAGCACGGGCACCTCAACAGCGCCGTATTCTATGTGCTCAAGGGCCGCGGCCACGACGTCCACGACGGCCGCCGCATCGACTGGAAAGCGGGCGACGTGATGATCGTGGAATGCGCGAGCGTGCACCAGCATTTCAACGACGACCCCGACAATGAGGCGATCCTCCTC
>DATMGU010000093.1:0-22887 GCA_035555315.1 Allostellaceae bacterium | reverse complement strand
GTCCAGGCTGTCGCGGTGTCTCGGCCGGCTCGGAAGCCGCCTTGGCCTGCTCCAGCGCCTGCCGCCCGACCGCCTCCGCCAACTCCATGCCGATCTCGGCGAGCCGTTGCAGCATCCGCAGATGCCGCTCGGTGCGCTCCGAACTGGGGGCACAGCCCTCCATCCGCTCCGAGGAGGGACCGTTCGGGGCCGCGTCGCAGGGGGCGATCTCGGCCGGATCTATGGCTTGCGCTACATCCATGAACGAAACATGAACATTGCGCGCGCGACTGTCAAGCACCTATCAAACCGTAGGGCGGAAGCCTGCCTCGAACGGCGCCGACGCGATTTCAAGGTCCACCGCCTCGACGAGGAAGTCGATGAAGGCCCGCACCCGTGCCGGCAGCCGGCCGCCATGCCCGACATAGACCGCGTTGATCTCCTCGACATCGCCGGGATTATAGGCCTCCAGCACCGGGACAAGCCGCCCGGCGGCGATGTCGGGACCGATATGGAAGAGGGCCAGCCGGGCGATACCCTGGCCGGACAGGACCAGACGGCGCGAGGTCTCGCCATCGCCGGCGGTGACGTCGCCGCGTGCCGGCAGGGCTAGGCGGTCCTCATCGACGACGAACGGCCACGCGTCGCGCTGGCGAGCGAAGTTGAAGCCGATGCAGTTATGGGTTTCCAGATCATAGGGTGTGCGCGGTTCGCCTCGGCGGGTCAGATAGGCCGGCGCCGCGACAACGGCCATCCGGCTTTGTCCCAGCTTGCGGGCCATCAGCCGCGAGGGGCGCAAGGGCCCGACGCGAATGGCCACATCGGCGCGCTCGTCCATCAGGTCGATGACCTGGTCGGTCAGCATGATGTCGAGGCTGACCTCCGGATGGGCCGCCGTGAAGCGGGGGACCAGCGGCAAAAGATGGTGCAGGCCGAACGGCACATTGGAATTGACGCGCACCCGCCCGCGCGGGACCGAGCCCGCGGCCACCGCCCGCTCCGCCTCGTCGATATCGGCCAAGACCCGCACCGCGCGCTCGTGGAAGGCGGCCCCCTCGGCGGTGAGCCGCAGCTTGCGTGTCGAGCGACTGATCAGCCGCGCACCCAGCCGCCCCTCGAGGCGGGCCACCGATTTGCTGACCGCCGAGGGGGTCATGCGCAGGGCCCGCGCCGCCGTCGAAAAGCCGCCCAGTTCCACGACCCGCGCGAACACCTCCATCTCGCCAGAGCGGTTGACCTCCAATCGCGCCATGATGAATTCAACTCACAAATCTATGTCTTCATAGCAGTCTAATTCATAGGCGAGGGAAGCTCCATCTGCATGGCTCGTCACCAGCAACGGGAGCCCCCATGCCCCTCGCCCTCTATGCCCTGACGGTCGGCGCCTTCGGCATCGGCGTCACAGAATTCGTCATCATGGGCCTGCTGTTGCAGGTCGCGGCCGATCTTCATGTCTCGATCCCCACAGCCGGCCTGTTGATGACCGGCTATGCCCTGGGGGTCTTCGTCGGCGCGCCGATCCTGACCATCGCCACCCGCAGACTGCCGCGCAAAACCACGCTGCTGGTGCTCATGGCCATCTTCACCCTGGGCAATCTGGCCTGCGCCCTGGCGCCCAGCTACGGCCTGCTGATGACCGCCCGGGTGGTCACGGCACTGGCGCATGGCACCTTTTTCGGGGTCGGGGCGTTAGTGGCTACGAGTCTGGTTCCACCACAGCGCAAGGCCTCCGCCATCGCCATCATGTTCACCGGCCTGACCATCGCCACGCTGCTCGGCGTGCCGCTGGGCTCGTGGCTGGGCCTGGCCTTCGGCTGGCGCTCGACCTTCTGGGCGGTGAGCGCGGTGGGCCTGCTCGCTCTGGCCGTCCTGGCCGTCTTCTTGCCCCGTGCCGAGACGACGGTCGCGCCGGCCCCGCTATCGGAGGAGATCGCGGTCCTGGCCCGTCCGCAAGTGCTGCTCGGCCTGCTGATGACGGTGCTAGGCTTTGGCGGCGTGTTCGCGGTCTTCACCTATATCCAGCCGATCCTCACCGACCTGGCTGGTTACGATAAGGCCGCTGTCTCGCCGATCCTGCTGGTGTTCGGCGCGGGCCTGGTCGTCGGCAACCTGTTGGGCGGACGCTGGGCCGATCGCGGCCTCTCGGCGGCGCTGCTGGGAACGCTGGCCCTGCTGAGCCTGGCGCTGACGGGGGCGGGTTTCGCCTTCCACGATCGCATCGGCGCGGTGGTCGCCGTCTTCCTGCTGGGCGTGGCCGCCTTCGCCACGGTCGCCCCGCTGCAGATGCGCGTGCTGGAGCAGGCGGGCGGCGGCGGGCAAGGCCTGGCCTCCAGCCTCAACATCGCCGCTTTCAATCTGGGTAACGCCTTCGGCGCCTGGCTGGGCGGCGTGGTCATCGCCCACGGCCCGGGTCTTTCGGCGGTGCCCCTGATCGCCGCGGCGATCCCCCTCTCGGCCCTGGGCCTGGCGGTTCTCAGCCTCACGCTCGAAGGTCGTACCGCTCGCGTCGCCCCCGCTGACGCCCGCTGTTAACCCCCGCCAACACCCGCTGTTAACAAGGAGAACTCGCCATGGAATACAGACATCTCGGCGCCTCGGGGCTGAAGGTCCCGGCCCTCAGCTTCGGCGCCGGCACTTTTGGTGGCCAGGGGCCGCTGTTCAGTGCCTGGGGCGATACCGACGTCGCTCAGGCACGCCGGCTGATCGACATCTGCCTGGAGGCCGGCGTCACCCTCTTCGACACCGCCGACGTCTATTCGAACGGCGCCTCCGAGGAAATCCTCGGCGAGGCGCTGCGAACCCGTCGCGACGAGGCCCTGATCTCCACCAAGATCGGCCTGCCGATGGGCGATGGACCGCGGGAGGCCGGCACCTCGCGCCTGCGCCTGACGCGGGGCGTCGAGGCGGCGCTGAAGCGGCTGCGCACCGACCGCATCGACCTTCTGCAATTGCATGCCTTCGACGCCCGCACCCCTGTCGAGGAAACGCTCGCGGCACTCGACGACCTCGTTTCGGCTGGCAAGGTGCTCTATGTCGGCGCTTCCAATTTTTCCGGCTGGCAGCTGATGAAGTCGCTGGCCGCCGCCGATCGCCACGGCTGGCCGCGCTACGTCGCCCACCAGGCCTATTATTCGCTCGTCGGTCGCGACTACGAGTGGGAACTGATGCCGCTGGGCCTCGATCAGGGCGTCGGGGCGATGGTGTGGAGCCCGCTGGGCTGGGGCCGACTGACCGGCAAGATCCGCCGTGGCCAGCCCCTGCCCAACGTCAGCCGCCTGCACGAGACCGCCGATTTCGGCCCGCCCATGGATGACGAGCGCCTCTACCGCGTTATTGACGCCCTTGACGCCATCGCCGGCGAGACCGGCCGCGCGATCCCTCAGATCGCCATCAACTGGTTGCTGCGGCGACCGACGGTCGCCAGCGTGATCATCGGCGCCCGCGACGAGGCGCAGCTGCGCCAGAACCTCGGCGCGGTGGGGTGGTCGCTGACGCCGGATCAGATCGCCCGTCTCGACGCCGCCAGCGCCGTGACGCCCGCTTATCCATACTATCCCTATTGGCGTGACGGCGGCTTCAAACTGGTGAGCCCGCCGCCCGTCTAGGAGGGGTATCAGCGCGATGCCGGATGCCGACTGACCAGCCGGTATTCGTGCCAGATCAATCCCATCACGATGACATCGAAGACCGTCAACACGACGAGGCCAAAGCCGTGCGTGTACGAGAACCGGTACAGCTGATACGCGATAAAGAAGCCAAGGACGACAAGCGAGGCGGGATAGGCCCAGAGCTTGTCTCTCAGCAGACCGAGGACGAGGAACGCTTTAACGACCCCATGGCTCAGCAAGTAGAAAGCATAGAAATGCTTGGTGCTCACGGTGAAATCCTGCGCCAAACTGAGCAGGTGCGTTGCGACGAAGTCGTTCGGATCTTCGACCAGTTCCTCCTGGGTCAGCGCGTTGACAAGACCGGTGATGGCGCTTGTGCTGACGAGGGCCAGTAGAAGTCCGCTGACGCACTCGATTAACGCGTGAGCCCCTTTCAGCAGGACACTGATCTCGAAAATCTGATGGATACGCCGTTCGTTCATGCCTTACCCGCGTGAGCTATGAGTGCGAAGCAAGCCGGCTCCGCCACAGTTGGGCGACACCCCACGCAAAACGCGCAGCGCCGCACCAGCATTTCATCTTGTTATGCAGTCCCCCTTTCGCCGATCCTACCTGATCGTCGACGCATTCGTTAACATGTGGATGGTGATGGCCGCCAAGACCCGACTATCCACCTTCGTCGAGCTGTTCACTCCCAAGCTCGTGACCGTGCTGCGCGAAGGCTATGGGATCGACGATCTCAAGGCGGATGCGATGGCGGGGCTGACCGTTGCGATCGTCGCCTTGCCGCTCTCCATGGCGATCGCCATCGCCTCCGGCGTGACGCCGGATCGCGGCCTTTACGCGTCGATCTTCGGCGGCTTCATGGTCTCCGTCCTAGGCGGCAGCCGGTTTCAGATCGGCGGCCCCGCCGGGGCCTTCATCGTGCTGGTCGCCGCGACCGTGGCACAGGACGGCGTGGACGGCCTGATCCTGGCCACCATGCTTTCGGGCCTTATCCTGGTGGCGATCGGCTTCCTGCGCCTCGGTACCTTCATCAAATACATTCCCTACCCGGTCACGGTCGGGTTCACCTCGGGCATCGCCGTCATCATCTTTTCCAGCCAGATCAGCGAAGTGCTGGGGCTGACGCTGGCCGGCAAGGAGCCGGGGCCGATCATCCCCAAGCTTGAGGTGCTGGCTCACGCCCTGCCGACGCTCAACCCCTCGGCGATGGCGATCGCGACCCTCGGCATCGCCACCATTCTCGTCGTGCGCCGGTTCCGGCCGCTCTGGCCGGCCTTCCTGATCGCCGTCGCCTCGACGTCGGCCCTCGCCTGGCTCTTGGGCCTGCCGGTCGAGACGATCGGCACCCGCTTTGGCAGCATCCCCAACTCGCTGCCCGCCCCGCATCTGCCGGGCCTGTCCCTCGACAAGGTTATGCACGCGCTGCCACCGGCGCTCGCCTTCGCGCTGCTCGGCGGCATCGAGAGCCTGCTTTCCGCCGTGGTCGCCGACAGCATGAGCGGACGCCGGCACCGCTCGAATTGCGAATTGGTCGCGCAAGGGGTGGCGAATATCGTCGCAGCCCTGTTCGGCGGCATGTGCGTCACCGGCACCATCGCCCGCACCGTCACCAATGTGCGGGCCGGGGCGCGTGGTCCGATTTCGGGCATCTTGCACTCGGCCTTCCTGCTGCTGTTCATCCTGGTGGCGGCACCGCTCGCGAGCTACATCCCCCTGTCCGCCCTCGCCGCCGTGCTCGCCGTGGTTTCCTGGAACATGGCCGGTCGGCATGAGTTCGCGACCCTCGTCCGCGCCTCGCCCGGCGACGCCCTGGTGCTGCTCACCACATTCCTGCTCGTGGTGTTCCGCGATCTCACCGAAGGCATCCTGGTCGGCTTCGGGATCGGGGCGCTGCTGTTCATCCATCGCATGGCACAGGCGGTCGAGGTCGAGGCCGGCCTGCCGCTGGTCGAGGCGGATCGTCCGGATCCCGAGTCGGATGGCATCCTCACGCCCTATGAGACGGCGCTTGCGACCGATCCGGATGTCATCGTCTACCGCATCTCCGGGGCATTCTTCTTCGGCGCCTCCGCCCGGATCGCGGCCGCTCTCGACCGTACCGGCAGACCGCCGAAGGCCTATGTGATCGATTTCTCGGCGGTTCCGGTGCTCGACTCGACCGCGGCGGCGGCCATCGAGGGTTTCGTCGACAGGGCAAGCCGCCATGGGACCTCTATTTATGTCTCGGGCGCTCGCCCGGCGATCCGCCACGTGCTGCTGACCCATGGCGTGCGACCGCCTCGGGTGCGGTTCAAACCGACGCTCAGCGGCGCGGTCGCTTCGGCGCGCAGGCACGCCGCTGGGGATGCGGAAGAGGTGCCGGCGGCGGCGATCTAATACGCCATCTCGATGAGTGCCACTCATCGAGATGGCGTATCGCGAGCGACGGCGTGCTCTCGGCGAAGCATCGCTTCGCCTGACGCCGGCAGTCGGATCTCCGATCCGACGAGAGGCGCGCACCGCATGGTGCGAAAGCCAAGGCGGACGGACGTCCGCCGCCCGGCGATTGAGGCTCTCCCTGAGGCGAACCAGCGGTTCGACTCAGGGAGATTTGGTATAAGGGGATGCGAATGACCGGAACACTCGACGGCAAGGTGGCGATCGTGACCGGCGGGGCCAAGGGCATCGGCTTCAGCATCGCGACCGATCTGGCCGACCGCGGCGCCGCCCTCGTGATCGCCGATCTGCATGGCGCCGACGCGGCGGCGGCGGCCCTGCGGGAGGCGGGGCATCGGGCGGTCGGCATCGAACTCGACGTCGCCTCCGAAGCCGACACCGCGACCCTGCCCGAGGTGGCGCTGCGGGCGTTCGGCGCCATCGATATCCTGGTGAACAATGCCGGCCTCTATTCCAGCCTGACGCCGCGCCCCTTCGAGGAAATCGACGCCGCCGAATGGCGCCGGGTGATGGAAGTCAATACGCTGGGCATCTTTCTGTGCTGCCGCGCCGTGCTGCCGGCATTGAAGGCGCGGGGCGGCGGGCGCATCGTCAACATCTCCTCGGGCGTCGCCTTCAAGGGCAACCCGAACATGGCGCATTACGTCGCGAGCAAGGGCGCCGTCGTCTCGCTGACCCGGGCGCTGGCGAGCGAGCTCGGCCAATATCAGATCCTGGTGAACAGCGTGGCGCCGGGCTTCACGTTGAGCGACGGGGTCTTGGAGAATCCGGTGCTGGCCGAGCGGGTGCGCGACCCATCGGTACGCACCCGGGTGCTGCGCCGGGACATGACGCCCGGCGACGTGGTCGGCGCGGTCGCCTTCCTGGCCGGCCCCGATGCGGGGTTCATCACCGGCCAGACCATCGTCGTCGATGGCGGCGCCTATTTTCATTGAGGAGCAGCCAGGATGCCGAGCGAAATCCCGATCATCGATCTCGGCGCCGCCTTGGCCGGTGATCGTGAAACGGCCGATCCGGCGGCGCGGCGGGCCATCGGCCAGGAGATCGACCGGACCTGCCGCGAGATCGGCTTCTTCACGATCACCGGCCACGGCGTACCGACCGACCTGATCGACGGGCTGCGCGGCGCGGCCCACGCGTTCTTCGCCCTGCCCATGGCGGACAAGCTGCGCGCCATGCCGGCCGACATCACCGTGCCACGCGGCTACAAGCCGCTGGGCTATGAAGGCCTGGGCTATGGCAATGCCAACGAGACGCCGCCCGACCTCAAGGAATATTTCCATTTCGGCCGGGAGACCTGGCCGGACGAGCCGTATTTCACCGCGGGCAGCGGGCCGCGCTATTTCATCCCGAATATCTGGCCGGCAACTCCCACGGCGTTCAGCTCCATCGCCGCGCGCTATTACGCGGCGATGGAGCGGTTGGTCGGCGGGCTGATGCAGCTCGCGGCACTGGGCCTCGGTCTCGACGAGCATTTCTTCGACGACAAGATCGACCGGCACATCACCGCGATGCGGCTGAATTTCTATCCGGCGATGGCGACCCCGCCGCGCCCCGGCCAATTGCGCGCCGGCGACCATACCGATTACGGGCTGCTGACCATCCTCAATGGTGAAAACGTGCCGGGCGGGCTGCGGGTGCTGACCCGCCAGGGCCGCTGGATCGATGTCGAAACCCGGCCGGACAGCTTCGTCATCAATATCGGCGACCTGCTGATGCGCTGGACCAATGATCGCTGGGTATCGAATACCCATCGCGTCGATAATCCGCCGGCCGGGACGGTCAGCGCCAAACGCCTGTCGATCGCGTTCTTCCACCACCCGAATTACGACGCGCTGGTCGACTGCGTCGCGGCACCGGGCCAGGCGAAATACCCGCCGGTGCTGTCGGGCGATTACCGCGACCTGAAATACCGCCAGACGCGGCTGGTCGAAACGCCCGCCAAGGCGATGTGACCGCGTCGGCGGATAAGGCTTTCCCGTGACGTTGGTCAGCCATGCAACACGTCGGGGGATCTGGACTGGATCGATCCGCTTGCCCTAACTTGGCGATCAATGCTCGGATAACGATCCTGGCGCGGAAGACGCGGTAAAAATATGAGCGTTGGTCAGCCTACCCGTCCCGTCGATCGCGCGGCGGTTGACAATACGGTCTTCGTCATCCTGGGCGGCATCAGCTTCTGCCACCTGCTGAACGACATGATCCAGTCGATGCTGCCGGCGATCTATCCGCTGCTGAAAAGCTCGTTCGGCCTGAATTTCGGCCAGATCGGCATGATCACGCTGACCTTCCAGACCACCGCGTCGCTGCTGCAACCGGTGGTCGGCCATTACACCGATCGCCGGCCGCAACCCTATTCCCTGGCCATCGGCATGGCGTTCACCCTGGTCGGGTTGGTGCTGCTGTCGATTGCCGGCAGCTTTCCCATGCTGCTGGCGGCCGCGGCCCTGATCGGCCTGGGATCAGCGGTGTTTCATCCGGAATCGTCCCGGGTCGCCCGCATGGCGTCGGGCGGGCGGCACGGCCTGGCGCAATCGCTGTTTCAGGTCGGCGGCAATGTCGGCTCGTCGATCGGTCCCTTGCTGGCCGCGTTCCTGATCCTGCCCCGGGGTCAATCCAGCGTCGCCTGGCTGTCCCTCGCGGCCCTGCTGGCGATCGTCCTGCTGACCAAAGTCGGCACCTGGTACAAGGCGCGGTCTGCCTTGCCGAAGACCCGCCGCAAAATCGCCGAGGACCGGCCGGCGCTCTCCCCCGGCAGGGTCTCGGCGGCGATCGCCATCCTGCTGGCGCTGATCTTCTCCAAGTATTTCTACATGGCCAGCCTGACCAGCTATTATACGTTTTACCTGATCAGCAAATTCCATGTGTCGGTACAGAGCGCCCAGATCCATCTGTTCGTGTTTCTGGGGGCCGTGGCGGTGGGCACCTTCGCGGGCGGGCCGATCGGCGACCGCTTCGGCCGCAAATATGTCATCTGGGGCTCCATCCTGGGCGTCCTGCCGTTCACGCTGATGCTGCCCTATGCCAATTTGTTCTGGACCGGCGTGCTCAGCCTGGTGATCGGCCTGATCATCGCCTCGGCCTTCTCGGCCATCCTGGTCTATGCGCAGGAATTGCTGCCCGGCAAGGTCGGACTGATCGGCGGATTGTTCTTCGGCTTCGCTTTCGGCATGGGCGGCATCGGCGCCGCCGTGCTGGGCGAACTCGCCGACCTGACCGACATCACGGTGGTCTATCGCGTCGTCGCTTTCCTGCCGCTGATCGGCCTGCTCGCCGGATTTCTGCCGAACATGGATAGAGCGCCGCGCCTTCGGCGTTCATCGGTGAGTTAGGGATTGGACCGGGAACATCTGGACATGGATCACCGCCTGCGCCAGATCGCCGATTACTTCCTGGCCTGCAAGGATCGCAAAGACGTGGATCCGACGGCGCTCGGGTCGGCGTTGCTGCCGCATATCTACGTGCTGCGGGTCGAGCGCCTACCGCCGCAACCCCTTAAACTTCGCGTCAGCTTGACCGGCACGAGCCTCGATACCGCCTTTGGCCGCTCCCTGAATGGCCAATTCCTCGAAAGCTTTCTGCATGGACCGCGCGCGGTCGACGTGGTCCGTGGCTTTCACCACTGCGCCGACACGCGTGAGCCTGTCTGGATGCGCCAAGTGGCCAGGGTGGCGGGCCGCCTGCCCCGCTATGTCGAAGGCGTCGCGATCTATCTGGAGCCTGGTTATATCTATGGCGGCCTGGTGATGGGCGAGTTCGCCGATGAAATCGACGTGGCACCGTTCGAGCGCATCTCGCTCCAGCGACGCGAAACAATCGATAGTTGATCGACACGATCAAGATTGACGGGTGATCGGCAAAACCATTTCGCTGCGATGCGGTGAAACAAGGAGGCCGAGATGACGAACCCCGATGCCACGCCCTCGCGCGACGCGATGATCCGATCGTTCGAAACCCAGATCCGCTGGTGCGATAGTCTCGGTTCGCCCTTCACGGCGCGGCTGCTCGATCTCACGCACCAGGATCTGCAGCGGGGTGGGGTCCTGGCCGCCTTGTTGGACCATTGGCCGGGCGATCCCGTCGCCGACGCGGTGCCGCTGCGCGTCGCCGGCGCGCTGCACGCCCTGGTACTGTCCGGGGCCGAGTCCGAACTCGCCGCCTGCTATCCGCCACATCCGGCGGCCGAGGATGCGGACCGGCTGGATAGCACCTTGCGCGACGTTCTGGCGCGGCGACGGTCCTTCATCGAACGCTTCATCGCCTCGCCGCCGCAGACCAACGAGGTTGGCCGATCGGCGGTGCTGCTCGGCGGTTTTCTCGAAATCGCCTGCGCGACACGCCTGCCGCTGACCCTGCTGGAGATCGGCGCCAGCGCCGGACTCAACCTGTTCTGGGATCGCTTCGCCTATCGGTTGGGCACGGTCTCGTGGGGCGATCCGGCCAGCCCCGTATCGCTCGCGCCGGAATGGACCGGACCGCCACCGCCGATAGACGCGCGGGTCGAGGTGGCGGGCCGGGCGGCCTGCGACCTCGCCCCGGTCGACCTCGAAGATCCAGACCAGCGACTGCGCCTGAAAGCCTTTATCTGGCCCGATCAGGCGGCGCGGCTGGCACGGCTCGACGGCGCCATCGGTCTCGCCCGCGCGGCGGGTGTTCGGGTGGAACAATCGGACGCCGCATCCTGGCTGCGCCGCCGCCTGGCGATGCCGGTCGAGGGCGGCACCACCGTCCTCTATCATTCGATCATGTGGCACTACATGCCCGCGGGCACACGCGCCGAGATCACCGCGACCGTCGAGGCCGCCGCCGCGCGCGCGACGGCGGCGGCCCCGCTGGCCTGGCTGCGCTACGAGCCCGTCGCCGCCGGCAAACCGACTGAGCTGAACCTGACCCTTTGGCCGGGTGAACACCGCACCCGCCTGGCAACGGCCCATGCCCATGGCAGCGCCGTCGAGTGGTCGGGGAACTCCGGGTAGATTTGAGCCGGGTAGATTTGAGCCGGGTAGATTTGAATTGACGAGGCTTGGTGGCCGATGCCCCTATGAGAAAGCCATGCAGCGCGATCAAGTCATCACTCTCTTGAAGCAGCACGAACCGGAACTGCGTGATGCCGGGATGGCTACGCTGTTCCTATTCGGCTCCGTCGCACGGAACGAAGCCCTCGATGCTTCCGATGTGGACGTTTTTTTCGATGCCGAACGCTCTCAAGGCTTCACCCTATTCGACCTGGTGGCGCTTCAGGAGCGCATGCAAGACATCCTCGGGGTCAAAGTCGATCTTATGACGCGCAAGGGCATCCATCCGCGCCGCCGTCAACGGATTGAGGACCAGGCGGTTCGTGTATTCTGATGTCCCAAGCCGTACCAATCGACGATTTGTTGGATATCCTTGATCTCATCGGCCGGATTGAGCGCCAAACGGCCGCGATCACCCGCGACCAGTTCTTAGACGACACGGATATTCAGGATGCGACGGCCTATAGGCTTCTCGCGATCGGCGAGGCATCCAAGGGCATTGATGACGAGATGAAGGCCCGCAATCCGCAAGTGCCCTGGCGCCAGATACTCGGAATGCGCAATTTTCTCGCCCACGAATATTTCATTCGTGAAAGCGAATTGATCTGGGAGACCATCAAAATAGGTCTTCCCGATCTGGCGACGGTCCGCCGGACCGAGTTACAGAGATTGGGATATCAACCATAGGGGGTCAGGCCGCCGCCGCTTGGCTCACTCCCTTGAACCAAACCCCTTGAACAAGATGCAGGCACCCGCCGCCGGGGGAGCGTCACCCCTGTATCTTCGCAGAGCGTTGCGGCATGCTGGCCGAGATGGATAACGGCGTGGGGGCGGTGGTGCAAAAGTCACGGAAGGTCCGGTTCGGCGAATTGACCGGCGGCGAGGCGCGGGCGATCGCGGCACGCAAACCGGTCATCCTGCTGCCGCTGGGCAGTCATGAGGATCAGGGTCCCCACGCGCCGATGGGCGACTATCTTTCGGCGGAGCGGATGGCCGAACGCATCGCCGAGCGCGCCGGGCAGGAGGGCATCGAGACGCTGGTGGCACCGGTGCTGCCGTTCGGCGGGGCGGATTATTTCGGCACCATGCCCGGCGGCATCGCGCTGTCGCAAGCGACGCTGCGCGCCGTGCTGAAAGATATGTTCGACTGCCTGCTGCGCCACGATCTCACGCGCTTGATCGTGATCAACGGCCATGGCGGCAATGTGCAGGCGATCCACGAGACCACGCTGGAGATCTATCGCGCCCGCAAGCTGCTGATCCCCAGCCTGTATCTCTGGCGGGTCGGCTACGGCCTCTTGCCCGGCATCCTCGGCGCCGAGACGGCGCAGCGCGCCGCCGGCCATGGCGCGGATCCGCTGACCAGCGTCGCCATGCACCTGTTCCCGGAGTTGATGCGCCCGGACCTGGTGCCCGAGCCGATGACCCCGCCCGAGGTGATGGGCATGCGCGTCTCGGGCTTCGGCACCGCGAAATTGGAGGGCGCGGAGATCGCCCTGCCGATCGAACTCGACCAGATCGCGCCGAACGGGGTCTGGGGCGGCGATCCTCGACTGTCCTCGGCCACAACCGGAGCGGCGCTGGTCGAGCAGCTGACGGCGATCGGCGTGCGGCTAATCCGCCAGCGTATCGAGACCGAACAGGCCTGACCGACCGAATAGGCCCGACCGACACGCCACCGACCGACACGCCCACAACCATTTCCAACGGAGGATCGATGCCCAAATACGAAATCGCCGACATGCCGTCGCAAATCAGCGCCGAAGTCGTCGCCTTGCTGGAGCAGACGGAGACCGCGACGGTCGGTCATTGGCGGCATTGGGGGTTTTGCGATCGACGCATCCAGCCGGCCCTGCGCCGCCGCCGGGTCGCCGGTACGGCGGTGACCGTGGCGATCCCCGGGCCGGATTCGACCCTGCTGCACCACGCCCTGGGCCTGCTGCGTCCGGGCGATATCCTGCTGGTCGACCGGCTGGGCGACGACCGGCATGCCTGCTGGGGCGGCGGCGTCACGGTGGCGGCGAAGGCGGCCGGTGCCAAGGCCGGGGTGGTCGACGGCCCCTGCACCGATCTCGAGGAAATCGAAACCTCCGACTTCCCGATGTGGAGCCGCGGCTTCGCGCCGATCACCACCCGCCTCTATGATTTGGGCGGGCGGCTGAACCTGCCGATCGCCATCGGCGGCGTCGTGGTGATGCCTGGCGACGCGGTGCTGTGCGACGATAGCGGCGTGCTGATCCTGCCGCCGCATGAGGCCGAGACGGAGGCACGCCAGGCGATCGAGCGTCAGGCAAAAGGCCTGGTCACCCAGGACAAGGTCGCCCGAGGCGCTAAATTGGGCGAGCTGTCGGGCGGCACCGCCAAGGTGCTGGCGGGTCTTTAGGCGTCGAGACCATAGACCGGCACGCGTCTTGCGGCACACCCCCCGTCACTCGGGAGAGCTCATGAAACGCCAATTGCTTCGCAGCGTGATCGTCGTTGGGTTGATCTATGGCGGCGGCCTCCAGAAGGCCGCCGCGGAACCCGCCAAGGTGCTCGGCTATTCCGCCATCTTCCAAGACAACTACACCGAGATGGTGCTGAACCCGTTCAACGCGAAGGGCGCCGACAAGGCCGAGTATGTCGGCGAGGTCGGCTCGGCGCAGATGCTCGGTCAGCTGCGCTCGCAAAAGGAGGATCCGCAGCTCGACATCGTCATCATGGATACCAGCGTCGCCGCCGTCGCCTGCGCCGAAGGCCTGGTGGACAAGCTGACGCTGGAGATGCTGCCCGTCATGGCGGATCTCGATCCCCAAGCCCGCGCCGCCGCCGGGGAATGCGGACCGGCCGTCACCTTCGACAATTTCGTGATCGCCTACGATACCAAGGCGGTAAACCCGCCGCCGACCTCGCTGCAGGTATTGTGGGACCCGGCATGGCGCGGCCGGCTGAGCATCTCCGCCCCGCCGGATATCCAGGGGCTTGCTCTGACGGCGATTCTGGCCAACGCCGATACGGGCGATTGGCAGAAACCGGATGGCGCTTTCGCCAAGCTGCGCGAGCTGGCGCCGTCGGTGCAGACCTTCAATCCGCAGCCGGACGCCTATACCCTGGTGCTGAACGGCACGGTGACCTTCGCCACCGGCTGGAACGCGCGCGGCCAGCTGTATCACGACCGGTCCGACGGCCGCATCGGCGTGATGGTGCCTCGGGAAGGCACCGTGCGGCAGATCAACACCATCAACCTGGTGAAGGGCGCCCATAACCGCGCCGCCGCGCTCGCCTTCATGGCTTATGCCCTGTCGCCCGAGGCGCAAAAGGCGTTCACCGAACGCATGTTCTACGCCCCGACCAATCCGCATGCGCGGATCGACCCCGCGGCGGCCGGGCGCATCGTCAGCGACACGACACCGGATGCCAAACTGGTCCCGGTCGACTGGACCCAGATGGTGAAACTGCGCGAGATCTGGAACCAGCGCTGGCGCCGCGACGTGATCTCGGCGGGAGCGCACTGAATGCCGCGGGGAACAAGCCCGGTCACGGCATTCCACCACGCATGAGCTATCTGGTCATCGACCACCTGACGCGCAGCTATGCCGGGCGTCCGGTGGTGCAGGATCTATCGCTGTCGGTCGAGCGGGGAACCTTCCTGGCCCTCCTGGGGCCGTCCGGCTGCGGCAAGACGACGACATTGCGTATGATTGCCGGTCTGGACACGCCGGATGGGGGCGAGATCCGGGTGGACGGCCGGAACATCACCGGTGTAGCGCCGCACAAGCGGCGCATGGGCGTGGTGTTTCAATCCTATGCCCTGTTCCCGCATATGAGCATCGGCTCGAACGTGGCCTTCGGCCTGCGCATGCATGGCCTGGCCGGCGGGGAGCGCCGCCGGCGCATGGCCGAGGCGATCGCCCTGGTCGGCCTCGCCGATCACACCGACAAACGGCCGCGCCAGCTCTCCGGCGGTCAGCAGCAGCGCGTGGCGCTGGCCCGGGCGCTCGCCATCCGGCCCGACGTGCTGCTGCTGGACGAGCCGCTTTCGGCCCTCGATGCGAAGCTGCGCAAGGATCTGCGCGAGGAGATGCGCGGCATCCTGCGACGCGCCGGCGCCACCACGGTGTTCGTCACCCATGACCAGGCCGAGGCGCTGTCGATCGCCGATGTGGTGGCGGTCATGAACCAGGGACGCATCGAACAGATCGGCGCGCCGGAGGAGATCTTCGAGCGCCCCAGCACGCCGTTCGTCGCGAGCTTCGTCGGCCGCAGCGCCAGCTTCACCGGCATCGTCGAGGACGGGGCGGTACGGGTCGAAGGCGGCGCCGTGCTGCACGGTAACGGCCTGCCGGCTTCCGGCCCGGTGCGGATCGTCGTCCGGCCGCATCGCATCCGCGTGCTGGCCGAGGGCGATGGCGCACAGAACGCGCTATCCGGCACGATCGCGGCGCTCGACTACACGGGCGAGTTGGTCGAGATCATCGTCGATACCCCGACCGGCCGGGTGCCGGTCAATGTCGCGACCGCGGACGCGGCCTGGCACCGATACGGCGCCGGCCAGACAATTCGTGTCGGCTGGGACGTCGCCGACACGCTCGTGTTTCCCGCATGACCGAACCCTCGGAATGACCTCGCGCCGCGCCGGCTGGCTGCTGTGCCTGCCGGCCTTTGCCATCCTGGCGGCGGCGTTCGTCTGGCCGATGCTGCTGCTGGCCCGGATGAGCCTCAATCAGACGAGCGATACGGGCGTGCTGATCCCGGCGCTGTCCGTCGCGACCTATGGTCGGCTGGCAGCCGACCCCTTCACCTGGCAGTTGACCCGCGACAGCTTGGTCATGTCCGCCGGGACGGCGAGCATCGCCGTGCTGCTGGCCTATCCGATGACACTGTTCCTGTTCCGCACCCAGAGCCGGTTTCGCACCCTGCTGGCGGTGGCGGCGATCGCCCCCTTGCTGGTGTCCGGCACCGCGCGGGTGATCGGCTGGCTGACCATCCTCGGCGATGGCGGGCTGGTGAATGCCTTGCTCGGCTTGCTCTGGCTGCCACGCCAGCACTTGTTCAACAATTGGACCGGCGTCTGGATCGGCCTCACCGAAAGCGTCATGCCCTATACGGTGCTGACCCTGCTGGCCGGCTTCGGCCGCTTGGACCAGCGCCTCGAAGAAGCGGCCGCGACCCTGGGGGCGGCACCGCTTCACCGGTTCTGGCTGGTGACCTTCCCGCTGACCTTGCCCGCCGTCACCGCCGCCTGGAGCCTCGGCTTCGTGCTGTCGGTGTCGGCGTTCATCACGCCGCATTTGATGGGTGGCGGCCGCGTCTTCGTGCTGGCGACCGAAATCTACGACGCCGCGACCCAGACGCTCGACTGGCCGGCCGCGGCGGCTTTGTCGGTCTACTCCCTGGTCCTGCTGCTGCTGATCTTCATCGCCCAGGGCGCCGTGTCGAAGCGGTTGGCAGGATAGGATAGGGGGTGGGATGAGTTCTTGCCAAATAGGCTCGATCCGCATGTACCACCATGGCAACTAGTAATTCCGCACAGGGGATTTGACGAGATGGATCCGGCCAGCGACATCACCGACCTGCCCCTCTCCGCCGGCGCGGCGGAGAGGGGCGGATTAGCACTCCACACAGCAGTCAAAACCTCCGTGCAATGGCAACTGGCGGCGATCGACGAAGGCATCCGCGCCGCCGATGCGGGCCGAGTTGTCGCACATGACGAAGTGGTCCGGTGGGTTCTGTCATGGGGTAGTCCGAACGAGCTGCCCATGCCATGTGCCCAGGCCTCCGGCGGCGGAGATTTACCTCCATGAAGCCGGCGTCCCCATGAAAAACGGCATCGTCACGCGCGGTCTGGCCTGGCTCGGCTATGGTTTTCTGCTGTCGCCGCTGGTGCTGGTGTCGGTGATGAGCTTCTCGGCGGATCGGTATCTGACCTTTCCGCCATCCGGCTGGTCGTTCCACTGGTATGGGGCCCTCGCCGCCAATGGGCCGATCCTGCTGGCGACGCAGGTCAGCGCCACCCTGGCGGCGATCGTCACGGTGATCGCCCTGTTGGCCGGCGTTCCGGCGGCGCTCGCCATTTCCCGGCGGTTGGTGCCGGAGACGGTCAGCCTGTTCATCCTGTCGCCGATGCTGCTGCCGACGCTGGTCATCGGCCTCGGCCTGTTGATGACGTTGCAGCCGCTGCATCTGGTGGCGACCTGGAGCGGGCTGGCCCTCGCCCATCTGGTCGTGGTGCTGCCCTTCGTGGTACGCGTCATGACCGCCTCACTGGCGAGTTTGCCGGCCGAGGTGGAGGCCGCGGCGACGACGCTGGGCGCATCGCCCTTACGGGTATTCTGCTTCATCACCCTGCCGCTCGCCGCCCCCGGGGCCCTGGCAGCGGCGGCGCTGGCCTTCCTGATCAGCTTCGACGAGACGGTGATCACGCTGTTCCTGGCCGGGCCGCGGCTCACCACCCTGCCGATCGCCCTCTTCCACTACGCGGAGACCCGCGCCGATCCCCTGATCGCGGCCCTCGCCGTGGCGCTGATCGCGTTCACGGTGCTGGTCGTCCTGCTGGTCGATCGGCTCGTCGGCTTTTCCAAGGTGTTCAAGTAGCCGGCGGCTACCCGACCACCACATCCTTTTCCGGGATCGGCCTTCCTTCGGCGACGCAGGTAATGTTGTGCAGCATCTGCAGCACGGTCTGGTCGAAATTATCGACCGCCAGGGCCGCGCAATGTGGTGTGACGACCACATTGTCCATGTGCAGCAGGGGATTGTCGGCCGGGGTCGGCTCGACATCGAACACATCGGTCGCGGCCGCGCGGATCTCGCCGGTCCGCAGCGCCCAGATCAGATCCTCCTCGATGACCACGCCACCGCGCGCGACATTGACCAGGATCGCGCTGTTCTTCATCGTCTGAAGTTCGGCGCGGCCGATCATCCCCCTGGTATGCGGCGTCAGCGGGCAGTGCAGCGAAACGACATCGGCCGCCGCCAGCAGCGTGCCGAGGTCGCAATACTCGGCCCGCAGCGCGACCTCGGCCGCCGGGTCGAGACGGGTCGGTTTGTAATACAGGATACGGCAGCCGAAGCCGGCCAGCATCCGCGCGACGTTCTGGCCGATGGCGCCGAAACCGACGATGCCGACCGTTTTGCCCGACAGCATGAAGCTCTCGCTGCTGATCTCGCCCTTCAGCCAATGGCCCCCCTGCCGCAGATGGAAATGACCCTTGGCGATCCGGCGCTGGGTCGCGATCATCAGACCGATCGCGAATTCGGCGACCGGCACGGCGTTGCTGCCGGTGGTGCGTGCGACCTTGATGTTGAGCGCGCGGGCGGCGTCGAGATCGAAATTATCGATGCCGACACCCCATTTGTGCAACAGCTTCAGCTTCTTCGCGGCGCGGAACACGTCCTCGCTGACCGCGATATCGGCGGAGATCGCGTAATCGGCATCGCTGATCAGCGCCTTGTGGTGGTCGACGTTGCGCTCCGTGGCGACCTTGATCGCGAAGCCCGGCGGTAGCAGCGCCTGAACCTTACCGGCGACACGGTCGGTAATCGGGTCGAGAAAGACGATCTGTTCGGTCATCACGATTGCTTATCCACCTCGTTTGATATGCGCCTCGGGCGGCACCCGGTCCGGCCAGAACCGCGCATTGGCGCGGGCATTCCCGCCACCGACACCGATCGCGAAACCATCCGCGCGCCAGCACGCCGCACCGGTCATCGTACGATCGGAGTTGATCTCGATGGCGTTCATGCCGCCGCCGACATGCGGCAACAGCGCGATCCTGTGGCCGAGCCGCTCCAAGCTCTGCAAGGCCGATGCCGTGAACTCGGCTTCGACCTCGACATCCTGGCCCTGGGTCCATAGGCGCGGCGCCTCGACCGCTTCCTGCAGCGACATGCCGTGATCGAGCAGGTTGATGATGGCCTGAAAGGCGGAGGGGAAGATGCGCAAGCCGCCGGGCAGGCCCAGCGCATAGCGCGGCTGACCGTCGCGCAGCACCATCATCGGCGCCATCGAGGTCGGCACCCGCTTGCCCGGTGCGACCGACAGCACCTTGCCCGGATGCGGATCGAAATTGCTCATGTAATTATTCGCGATCATGCCGGTGCCCCGCACCATGATGCGCGCGCCGAACAGGCTGTTGATGGTGTGCGTCGCCGCCACCACATGGCCCTCGCGATCGGCCACCGTCACGTGGGTGGTATGGGCGGATTGCGGCGCCGAGACGCCGGCGGACCAGGTCCGCGCGCGCGCCGGATCGAATGCTGCGCGCCGTTCGGCCGCGTATTCCTTGGCGATCAGCCGATCGACCGGCACGTCGAAGAACGCCGGATCGCCGGTCGAGGCTGCCCGGTCGGCGAAGGCGATCTTCAGCACCTCGGCCAAAAGATGCAGCGTCTCGGCCGAACCGAAGCCCATCCCGGCGACATCGAAGCCTTCGAGGATGTTCAGCATTTGGGCGATATGCACGCCGGCGGAAGCGGGCGGCGGCGGCCCCAGGATCTCGAAGCCGCGATAGTGGCCGCGGATCACCTCCCGCTCAACCACCCGGTATCCGACGAGATCGTCGAGGCTGAGCCAGCCGCCGCGCCGACCGATGTCCTCGGCGACGGCGGCGCCCAGCGACCCGCCATAAAGCGTGTCCGGCCCCTCGCTGGCGATCTGCCGCAAGGTCCGGGCATAATCGGTCTGGACCAGCCAGTCGCCCGCCTTGAGCGGCACCCCACCCGGCAGGTAGAGGCGGGACATCTCGTCATCCAGTACCAGATCGGCCGCCGCCTCCGGCAAGGCGTCCGCCAGATACGGGGTGACCCGAAAGCCCTCCTCGGCCCGGTGGATCGCCGGCTTGATCACATCGGCCAGCGGCAAGCGGCCGAACCGGCGCAGCGCCTCGCTCCACGCCAGCAAATTGCCGGGCACGCCCACCGCGGTGGCGCCCAGCGCATTCCGCCGCCCGACCGTCTGCATATAATCCGGATAGACGTCGGAAACGGTTTCATAGATGTCCGGCCGCGTCAGCCCAGGGGCGGTACTGAGCCCATCCAGCACCAGATGCCGGCCGTCAGGCAGCCGAAGATGCGATAACCCGCCGCCGAACAAGCCGACACTCATCGGCTCGACCACGGTGAGCGTGAACAAGGCACCGATCGCGGCATCGATCGCGTTGCCGCCGGCCGCCAGCAATTCGGCACCGGCGAGCGACGCCAGCGGGTGATTGGTCACCACCATGCCGCGGCTGCCCGTCGCGGGCTGTTTTTCGCAGGTGAAATCGACCGGCGACCGCTCTCTCCAACTCCCCATGCTCACGCGCGATCCTTCGTCCTATGGCAAATGACCGGGCCACCTTGCCATACCGGGTTTTCGCGACCAACCGCCGTGACGCCGCCCGCCGTGACGCCGAGAAAAGTGCGGCTAGGGCGCCGGCCGCAGCAAGGTTTTCAGCGGAAGCTCGGTTCGGATCAGCGGCGACTTGATCACGATGTAGCTGAAATATTTGTCGATGCCGATCTGCCGGTCGAGCAACCCTTCGACGATGGATTGGTAATGCCCGATCCCACGCGTCACGAATTTCACCAGGTAGTCATAGCCGCCGCTGACCAGATGGCATTCCATCACCTCGTCGATCTGACGGATGCTCGCCTCGAATTTGACGAAATCCTCGCGCCGGTGGCCGTGGAGCGTCATCTCGGTGAACACCGTCACCGTGTCGAGCAACTTGGTGGGACTGATGCGCGCGCCGTAGCCCGCGATATAGCCGGCGGCTTCCAGGCGTTTCACACGCTGCAGGCAAGGGCTGGCGGACAGCCCGACCGCCTGGGCCAGCTCGACATTGCTGATCCGGCCGTTCCGCTGAAGCTGCACCAGGATGGCGAGATCGATCGGGTCGAGCTTGGTCATGGTCATCCGGTGGGGGAACGATTTAGAGAAGTCTCTCAGGTCGCGGCGCGCAACTCGTCCTGATGGGCGCGCACCAGATCGTTCATGCTGTTGAAGTGGAAATCCAGCTTGATCTCCTTCGGCGGCGGCATGGTGGCGCCCCAGCCGCCCGCCGCGTAGCGCCGATCGATCCATGCCGAGGCGAGGCCGGCCCGGTTGGCCGGCCCGTGATCGTGAAACAGGCTCTGCGCTGTGTGCAGGATATCGGTTTTCGCCAGCCCCTGCTCGCCCAGCCGGGCCAGCAGATAGTCGAAATTGCGCGGATCCGGCTTGTAGGATCCGATGTCCTGGGCGGTATGGATCGCGTCGAACTCGACCTGCAGCCGGACGTTGCTGGCCTTGAAGCTGACGCGATCGACATTCGAGAGGATGACCAGCTTGTAGTACTTCTTGAGGTATTGCAGCGAGGCCGCCGAATCGACGAAGGCCGGCCATTCCGGGATCGATTGACCGAAGAGCCGGTTCGCCTCATCGCGCACCGTCACCCCCCACAACGTCGCCAGCTGGCCATGCACCATCGCCAGCAGGTCCGGGTAAAGCATCGCCGGGGTTTCGGTCTGCTGCGCGCTTTCATGCTGGGCGAAGATCTCCAGCACCTTATCCTTCGGCAGCGTCACGCCCGCCTGGGCGAGCAGCGGCTGGAGTGCCGTGAAGATACCGGTCTCCCAATCGATCAAGGTGCCGTAGCAGTCAAAGGTCAGAACCTTGAAATCGGTCAGTCGCATGGGGAACTCCATCATGGGCGATGCCGGGGCACCGGCATCGCCCATTATCGGATGTCCCGCCAAAAGATGCTGCCGATCTTTATGGCTTTCACAGGATCGCCTGCCGAGCGGAACCGGTGTCGCGGCAGGTTCTGCGCCGGCCGCAACCTTGTACAGCGGCCGTTTCAGTGAACCAGCGGGCAGCCGCCTTCGGCGAGCGGGCGGAACGCCTCCTCGGCGGGGATGGTCGTCAGGAGCTCGTAATCATCCCAGCGGCCCTTCGAGGCAGCCGGCTTCTTGACCCGGAAGACATACATGGCGTGCACCGCCCGGCCGTCGCTCCGCACCGTGGTGCGGCCGAACAAGGCGTCGTCGACCGGCGCCTCGCGCAGCTTTGCCACCACCTTGTCGCCCTCGATCGTGTCGGCCGCCTTCACCGCGCGCAGATAGGCCAGCACCGAGGAATAGACCGCCGCCTGGTTCGCGGTCGGCATCCGGCCCCCCATGCGCGGGGCAAAGCGGGCCGCGAAGGCTCGGGTCGCGGGGTTCAAATCCCAATAGAAGGATTCCGTGACAATCAGCCCCTGGGCCGCCTCGAGGCCCAGCGCGTCGACATCGGTGATCTGGGTGAACAGCCCGACCAGCGTCTGCTTCGGCGTGACGCCGAACTCGGCGGATTGCTTAACGCCGGTCACGAGATCGCCGCCGGTATCGGCGAAGGCGACGACCTTGGCGCCGGATGCCTGCGCCTGGAGCAGATAGGAGCTGAAATCGGTGGTCCCCAGCGGATGCTTGACCGAGCCCAGCACCTTGCCGCCGAGCTTTTCCAGCGCCGCCGTCGAGTCCCGCTGCAGCGCCTGGCCCAGCGCATAGTCGAACGAGATAAAATACCAGCTGGTCTGGCCTTCCTTGACGCTGGCGTGGGCGGCGGCGTTGCCCATCGCCCAGGTATCCATGTTCCACTGCACCGTGGTCGGCTGACAGAATTTGCCGGTGAGGTCGGAGGTACCGACATTGGTCGCGACGAAGGTGCGGTTCTTGTCGTGCATGATCTGGTTGACCGCCAGACCGACGCCGGAATTGACCGCGTCGGCCACGGCGGCGACACCGTCCTGATCGACCCATTGCCGCACGATGTTCGAGCCGATGTCGGGCTTGTTTTGATGGTCGCCGTACAGGATTTCGACCTTGAGCGGGCCAGCCTCCTTTTTGAAATCATCGACGGCCAG
>DATMGU010000092.1:0-31873 GCA_035555315.1 Allostellaceae bacterium | reverse complement strand
GTCCAGGCTGTCGCGGTGTCTCGGCCGGCTCGGAAGCCGCCTTGGCCTGCTCCAGCGCCTGCCGCCCGACCGCCTCCGCCAACTCCATGCCGATCTCGGCGAGCCGTTGCAGCATCCGCAGATGCCGCTCGGTGCGCTCCGTCCTCTCCGAACTGGGGGCACACCCCTCCGCCCGATCCTCGGAAGGATCGGCTTGGGTCGTATCCGCCGATGCGATATCGGCCGGGGCGATGGCTTGCGCTACACTCATGAACATAACGAGAACATAGGGCGTACCGGGAGTCAAGGGCCGCGCGGGATTTTTATTCAGAGACACAGTATCTATTTGATGGCGCCGCGCCCCGGTGGTTGATAAAAGCCGCGTTGTTTAGCGTGGCATCAGCGCCTTTCTCTCATCTTCTGTTCAGTCAATTGCAGCAGGTTTTATAACAATTGAGGCGAGGCTGACCGGGACCACGCGTGTCAGAGCAGTTGTTGAGACAGGCAAGGCACTCATTTACATCAGCGGTGACTGTTTGCAGAGCGCGCTGGTTCTTGATGCTCTTTCGCATCGATTTTTCCCGGCCTTCGATCAGAGCAAGCAAGGCCGCTATCTCCGGTGTCTTGGCTTGTGCGAATGTCAGCATCACGAACGGATGTTCGTGATCATCACAGGTGACGGTCGTGATCGGCTCAATGGTCTCGATCAGCGATGTGGGAAGATCGATCCACTCTTGGCATGACGCAAAGGAGAAGCCGATGATTTCCCCGCCCGGGCCGGGCTTTATCAGGCCATCAAGGCTGTATGGAACAGGCGCGGGCTTCTCAGCTTTGTAGCTCGCGAAAAATTCATTGGGTTTGAATGTCGCCATGGTCAAATTCCTCTTGCGGTCGACGAGCTCGCATAGCTCGTCAATTGGGAGAATACGGGTGCACTCCAGGAGTGGACTGCACCCCTCGGCTGAGACACAGAAATCAGGGACAGTTCTCCGTATAGGAGAGCTGATGAGCGACCCTTCCACGAAGGTTCATCGGTGCCCTGTCCGGAGAAGCGGTGAAGATTACCGGATCGCCAGACTTCCTTGGAATCGTTGGCACAACTTCCGAAGCTGGCGCCACATCGTAACCAGCCGCCTGTCCGTCGCTCGGCGCTTCCCTTGAACGGGAAGCTGCAACGGTTGTCGTCCCAAACGCGAACGCCCTGACGAAAGGACGCCGGCTTGCCTTGAACATGGATGGCCCCATCAATGATCAAATCGCATTCGCAGTATCATTAAGCATCCAAAAAAATACCAATTCAAGTCCAATAAAAGCCGACCCTCTAAAAAATAGCCGCATTCGAAAATTAAGGGATAAATTCGGGGACACAGTATCTAATTTTCATCGCCGAGCATGAAGCGCATCATCGACAAATACATACTGTGTCCCCGAATATAATACATACTGTGTCCCCGAATATAACCCCGAATCTATAAACTGATGAGTGCCGTGCCGGCCACGGCCAGCGCTGCCCCGATCCAGGCCAGCCGTGGCGGGGCGATACGGGTTCGGATCCAGACCATGGGCAGGATCACCACCGGGGTTATGGAGGACAGGGTGGAGACCGTGCCCACAGGGCCCTGGGCCAGGGCCGCCATCAGCAGGGACATGCCGAGGCCCGTGCCGAAGAACGAGGCGGTGACGGCGGTGCCCAGGTCGCGCGGCGCAAAGCGATAGGGCCGATGCAGGACGGCAATCGGCAGGATCGTGATTGCCAGGAAGAAGGTGGCCGCCACGCCGGCGCGGACGGCCATGGCGGTGAACGGCTCGACACCGGCGGCCATCGCGGGACGGGCCAGCAGGCTGCCGATCGCCTGTCCCAGCGCCGTGACGACACCCAGGGCGACGCCCACCCAGGGTGCGGCGGATGTCGCGGCCGGAGGCGCCGGTCGCCCTGCCCCTCGCCCCCTGATCGCGAGCACGATGCCGCAGAGCACCAGGGCGATGCCGAGACCTTGCCGCGCAGTGATCTTCTCGCCGAGCACGGCATAGCCGAGGGCCAGGGCAAAGGGCGAGGTGAGCGAAAACAGCAGGGCGGTGGTGCGGGGGCCGGCCGCATAGATGGCCATGTAATAGGTCGTGCTGGCGATGATGATCCCAAACAGGCTCGACGCGGCCAGCAACCCGACCTCCCGGGTGTCCAGCGTCCGCCAGCCGCCCAGGACGAGCGACACCGTCCCGGTCATGACCAGCGCCGAGACCATGTTCCAGCGCGACAGGCGGAACACATCCACGCGCCCGTTCAACTCGACGACCAGCATGCTGCTGAAGGCGATGCAGATCGAGGCCGAGACCGCCAGCAGGTCAGATGCGAACAAAAACAATCCCATGGGTGGTTCGGCGAGTGACCCTATAGCGCCTGAAGCGGATTTTCCTCGCCTATTCCGCTCCCCGAGCGACGATGCCGCGGTCTGGATAGGCGTCCCGAAATTGCCATCGCGCCCGCCATCGGTTTGACTTTGCTGCTGCCCTCAGGGAAAGACTCTACAAGATGGCAAAGCTCGTAACCGGCCGGCGCTGCGGCGGCGGTGTTCGCTTCCTCTTCGATCAGCCGCCGCGCGGGCATGCTGGTGCAGGGATTGCCAATACCTGTCATCCACAACGCGATCTTTCAGAACCGAGCCTTCACCCTCGCGAGCACCCGGCGGGAGTGCCGCTGTGCCTTGGCCTTGATCAGGCTGGCGAGCTTGGGCGTGAGAGAGATCGAGATGTACACGGCGATGCCCCTTCCGATATGAAAGAATCGTATTTTTTCATATCGCCTTGCTATGGGAGCGTCCTGGGAAAAGCATCCGCGCAGATGGCCGCTTCTTAGTTCAGCCGGTAAACCAGACTGGCCTGGACGATGTTCTGGTTGAACGACGCCGCGACGCCGCTGTTGGCACTGCCGGTTCCCTTGGCATAATCGAGACTAACGTAGCGGTATTCCGCCTTTACGCTCAAATGGGACCAGAAGACCTGGCTTTCGACGCCGGCGCCAACCGTCCATCCGGGTTCGATACCGCTGTAATCGACGGAGGTGCCTGGCCCGTTCGGACGGTAATCATGGACTGCGACATTGCCGACCGCTACGCCCGCTGTCACGAAGGGCAAGACTGGCAGGCCAAGATCATAGCCGGCGCGGGCCCCGATGATGCCCAGCCAATCATTCGCGGTCACATAGTTGAACCGGGTATTGGGCTGATGGGCGATGCCGTTGCTGCTGGCACCGGACATCTCCGCCTCGGTGCCGATGACGAAGCGGCCGAGCTGCCAATCATGGCCGATCCCGGCGCCGCCGATGATGCCGTCGACCGAATACTCGCCAGTCGAGTTATTGTTGCTGAACTTCTGGCGGGCAGTCGCGAAGCGGCCGCCGAGGGACAGCTCGCCATAGAAACCGTTCCAGGAGGTGGTGGCATCCTGCGCCCGGGCGGCGGTTGCCGCCGATAGCGCCATCACCACACATGTGCCGATCGCCGCCAATGCCCCGATACGCATGATCTTTCCCCAAGGGTCCGTGCTGCCCGACCTTGTGCGTATCGCAACTTATTGGTTTATACAACTGCGGCACTTCGTCTCTACCGATCAGCCGGCGGCGATCGTTTCGATCCGGTCGCGGACGGCGGCGAAGCGTCGACGTTCCCGCCCCACTCCCTCCGCCTTTCCCCCGCTACTCCGGCGGCACCGGGCGGGAGCGGCGGTGTTGGTCGATTGCGACGAAGGTGAAGGTGGCGCGGGTTACCTGGACCATTTCGTCGCCGTCGCGTGGCCGGCGCCAGGCCTCGATCAGGATGCGCATGGAGGTTCTGCCGACGCCGAGCAGCGTCGCATAGAGGCTGACCTCGTCGCCGACGAAGACCGGGCTGAGAAAGCTCATGCCCTCGACCGCGACGGTGGCGCAGCGGCCACGGGCGCGGCGGGCGGCGGCGTTGCCGGCGGCCATGTCCATCTGCGCCATCAGCCAGCCGCCGAAGATGTCGCCGGCCGGGTTGGTATCGGATGGCATCGCCACCGTACGGATCACCGGTGCGCCCTCGGGCGGTGAAGAGGGGCCGGTCGTCATGGGCTCATGCCTGCGTCATGCCTTCGGTTGGGATCCACGATCGATCGCCGATGCAAAACCGGTACCCAGCGGGAGCGTTGCCCACTCCGCTGCCGCCTGCCCAGATACCGCCCGTTCATCCGCCATCTGTAGTGAGTCCGGCCGCCGAAAAAGCGTACACCCGAAAAGCGGGTAACTTGACAAGTTATCGGATTAATTAATACTCGTCGAAGTATCGTGCCGGCACCCTGCGTGGAAAATTGACCTTTGACCAGAGCCGACTGGCCGTTTAGACGAATTCTGGATGCTGTCCATTGCGCGAAGGGCGCCGCTGGCCGGCCCGGAAGCGTGCCGTGATCGGCATCCCCGCGACAGCCGACGCCTCGCTGGTCGAAGCGGTCGAACTCGATCGGGCCGGTGACGATCACCCGGAACTGTCCCGCGTGCTGGCCTATTGGACCCTGAAGCGGCAGGATCGCTTCGCGCCGCGCCGCGCCGATATCGATCCGGTGGATCTGGTCGAATCCCTCTCGCGCATCACCTTGTCGGACGTGCTGCGGACCGGTGCCGCCGGGGAGGCGCTCGATTTCCGCTATCGGTTATGCGGGACCGAGATCTGTACGACCCATTGGCGCGATCCCACCGGTCAAGCGCCGCGCGATATGCGACCACCGGCCTTCGGCGCGTTGCTGCACGACCACTACACGCAAGCCGTGCAGCGGCGGGCCCCGATGGTCCATCTCATCACCATGACGACCCCTGACAAATCGCGCTCCTATGTCCGCCTGCTCCTGCCGTTGTCGGAGGATGGCGCCACGGTCACCATGCTGATGACCGTGGACAGCAAGCAGCAGAACACCCGGGCGCTCCTCGATTACTTCGACAAGGTCTCGCGGAAGGGGCCGGTGACACGAAAGAACGAGTGATCCAAGGCCCTGGTCGCAGGGCCTATCTGGTTGCAGGGCCTATCTGGTTGCAGGGCCTATCTGGTCGCAAGGGGCCTATCCGGCGCTGCACGCGGCACCGCCCAGCACGCAGAATTTGGCGCAATGCGGGTGGTTGAGGGGCACGCTGCCGGATGCCTCGGCAAGGGTGGTGCCCAGTTCGAAGGCGGTGTCATAGGGCAGCAGCGTGCAGGCCAGCACGCTCGGCGCCGCGGCACCCCGACGCTTCACCACCATGCGCGAACTGGCGCACATCACGGAATCGGGGGACCGGCGCAGGATGCCCCAGCATGCCTGGGTGATCTCCGGGACATCGACCGTCGCATCCATTTCGGGAAACAGGACCAGCCGCGCCGGGTCGTCCGCGTCGATCGGGATCCCCCGCGCCGCGAACAAGGCCCGATAACCGTCCCGCACCGCCGTTTCGGTCTCGCGGGTTAGCTGGCGGCCGGCGACGGCCAGGTCGATGCCCTGCCGGGCCAGCCAGACGAGGCCGGCGAGCGTCGGTGCCCAGCTGCCGTCGCCGCGCTCGGCCTCATGGCCAGCCTCCGTGTAGTGATCCACGGAGACGCGCAGCGTCAGGCGGGCGCCGGCACCATGACCAAGTTTCTGGTCGAGGGCGAGCAGCGGCTCGGCCAGGCGTTGCATGGGCCGCATGGCGTTGGTCAGCACCAGCACGCGAAAGCCGCGCGCCAGGCATTCCTCCAGCATCGGCAGAATGTCGGGATTCATGAACGGCTCGCCGCCGGTAAAGCCGATCTCCGCCGTCGGGTGCGCGTCGCGCTCGATTTCGTCGAGGTAGAGGCGCATCTCGGCGAGGCTGAGATAGGCCAGGCGGTCGTTGCGCGGGCTTGATTCGATATAGCAGTTGCGGCAGGTGATGTTGCACAAGGTGCCGGTGTTGAACCACAGCGTCCTTAGCCCCGTGAGGGCTACATCGGCGCGTCGCTCGCCCTTGGCCGTTACCAGCGGGTCGCGGAATTTCAACGGGTCGAGGGCGCGCGAAACGGGTGAGGCGGTCATCATCGGCCTTGGTGGGACGCGGTTCGACGTCAGGAGCCAGCACCAAGGGTATAGCTTACCGCTCCCGCGTCCAGCCCTATCCTCCGACCGATCAGATGTCGGTCCAATCCTCGACCCGCGGCGAGGCGTAGTCCTTGACGCGGCGGGTCCATTCCACCCGCAATCTCCAGGCTGGGTCGAGCGATGGATGACCGGCGACCATTTCCAGCCCGCCCGCCTCATCCTCGCAGGTAACATGATAGATCCGACGCGGGGTGCTTCCCTCGGCGGCATAGGCTCCGACTGTCGCGCTGAGCATGACGTCCTCCCTGATTGCCTATCATCTAAGCAATGAACGCCGTCATGACCGAAAAGTTCGACCTGAATAACGGGGATGAAGGGCAGGGACGTGGCGTCATTCCGGCCAAGAGGCGCGGGCACGCGGCACTGGCACGCGGTTGGCAGATGCGGCCTCGCGCGTCTATACCGGGTGATCGGCTGTGACCGACCGAATTTGAAGAGATAGGAGAGGGTATGAAGGCGCTTTTTGTCGACTGCATTCCGGACATGGCATCGATTTTCGCCGAGGTCGGCCTGCCGGGCGATCCGTCGATCGACCTGAACACCGCCCCGTTCGACCCCGACACGATCCCCGAACTGCTGGCCGGCTATCAGATCTGCATCGATGACCATAGCTTCTTCCCGGCGGCGATCCTGGAGCGCTGCAAGGATCTGAAGCATATCGTGTTCCTCGGCACGGGAGCGGCCAGCTACATCGATCTCGACGCCGCGGCGCGTCTCGGGATCACCGTGTCGACGATCAAGGGTTATGGCGATATCGCAGTGGCGGAGCACACCATGGCGCTGCTGATGGCGGCGGCGCGCGGCATCGCCCGGATGGATGGCGAGATCCGCGCGGGCGTCTGGCAGACCTATGAAGGTTTCCAACTCACCGGCAAGACCATCGGCCTGGTCGGGTTCGGCGGGATCGGCCGCGAGATGGCGCGGCTTGCCGGCGGCATCGGCATGAAGGTGCTGGCTTGGAACCGCAGCCCGGTGCCCGACGCCCCGGTGCCGATGGTCTCGCTGGAGGAGGTGCTGTCCACATCCCACGTGGTGTCGCTGCATCTGGCGCTGAACGACGCGACGCGGGGCATGATCGGCAAGGCGCAGTTCGCCTCGATGCGGCCGGGCGTCATCTTCGTCAACACAGCGCGCGCGGCGGTCGTCGACGAAGCGGCGATGCTGGAAAACCTTCGCAGCGGCCATGTGTCCCATGCGGCGCTCGACGTGTTCCATGACGAGCCGCTGAAGCCCGGCAATCCCTACCAGACGATCCCGAACGTAACCATTACCTCCCATTCCGGCTTCCGGACGCCGGAGGCGACGATGACCCTGCTGCGCCGGGGGATCGATATCGCGATCGAAAAGATGCGGGGGTAGGGGGCGGCCTTTAGCCTTCGCCCATCAGGAAGGGGAAAGGCTCCGGCGGACCGCAGCCATAACCCAGATTGGCGGGAAACCGGGCAACCACGCGGCGGCCGGCATTGGTGGCGTCTTCCGCGAAGACCACGAAATGCCGGCCGGCGACCCATGCCGAGGCGAGCGGCCCGTTATTACGGGGATCGTTGGCTTGGCGCTTCACCAGCACCAGCCATGGTTCGAATGCCGGCTGGATCGTCTGGTCGACGACGATCACCGGCGTGCCGCTCGCTGTCTTGGCCCGTTCGAAGTTTTTCGCCTTGGTATCCAGTTCCGCCTCGCCGTCGACGATCTGCTGCTTCAGGGTCTCGATCGCATCCTGATCCGCTTTTGCGAGTTCCTTCGCCGTCTTGATGTCGGCCTGGACTATTTGAAGCGTATGTTTCATGCCGTTGACTTGGGCGGGAATGGCCCGGCAGCGCTGTATCAAACCGTCAAGGCTGACGGCGAATACCCCCAGCATCAGGATGGTCGCCATCAGGGCCAGCACCAGCAAGGTCGCGGGCGGTATGAGGTCGAACAGGTTAAGCATGCGCCGCCGCCGCGTCGTGCTCGGCCTTGTGTTGCGCTTGAGCGATGGCGAGCGCGTTCGATTGCGGCCGGTCCGCCGGATAGATCACGAAGCCGTCATGACTGGGGAACCGGCCGACGACCAGGGCCGAGGCGGCTTGTTCCGTCCGTGCCCAGCAATGGACCCGCCGGGGAGCGGCATAAAGCGCATCCTCCGCCGGGCGGATGCCGAGCTGGTTGGCGAGGACGTTGGGTCGGGCCACGTTGTATTCGAAGGGCTCGTAGCCAGGCTCCACTATGCCCAATTCAAAGATCAAGTCCCATTCCGGCGCTACCATCTGGTTCAGGCGCTGTTTCAGGACCTGGGAGCGCCGCTCGACATCGCTGAGCCGGGCGTCGAGCACACTGACCTGCCGTTCGAGTTGAGTCCGTTCAGCCTGAGCCGCCACGAGGGCGGTGCGGGCGGCGGCGATCTGTTCACTCTGTTCGGAAATGCCGGATCGTTCGGTCAGTAGCCGCTCGATCGGCTTGGCAAGCACGAGGCTGGCCACGAGCCCGAACAGGCACAGCAGAAAGATGAACAAAAACGCGATTGTCATGCCGCTTTCATCGCATGGGTTGTCATAATAGTTGGTTAATTGCGCTCGGCGCATTGTGGCGATCGATGATTTGGGCGCTCCGCGGCGGATGGCCATATAATCGCCATGTGTTGGCGATATCCGGTGCGGCGGAGGTATCGCCATCCCTTTCAGTCATGGGTGAGGCATGAGGCCGAGAAGCTTGATGATCGTGCTCTGCCTGCTCGCGGCAGGGGGGGCGGCCGCCGTCTATTACTACCCGCCGGCACCTGTCGAGCCACAGCATCGAGATGGATCGAGCGGCGCGCGGAACGGGGAGGCCGAACCGCCGGTGCCCGTGGTCGCCGGTACGGTCGAGGCGGCGGACGTGCCGATCTATCTGACCGGGATCGGAACGGTCACCGCGTTCAACACGGTGTCGGTCAAGACCCGCGTCGACGGCCAGATCCAAAAGGTGCTGTTCAAGGAAGGCCAGGACGTCAAAGCCGGGGACATCCTGGCACAGATCGATCCGCGCCCGCTGCAGGCGGCCCTGCAGCAGATGGAGGCGATGAAGCAGAAGGATCAGGCGCAGCTGATCAGCGCCAAGGCGGATCTGGGGCGCTATCAGGAATTGTCGACGAAACAATACGCCACCAAGCAGAGCGTCGATCAGCAGCGCGCGGCGGTGGCGCAGCTCGAAGCCTCGCTCGCTTCCGACCAGGCGCAAATCGAGGCCGCCAAGGTGCAGCTGGAATACACCACGCTGACCTCGCCGATCGACGGCCGCGCCGGGATGCGGCAGATCGATGCCGGCAATATCGTCCATGCGGTCGATACGGTGCCGCTGGTGACGGTGACCCAGCTCCAGCCGATTTTCGTCGTCTTCACGCTGCCGGCGGACGTGCTGCCACAAATCATCAAGGACGGCGAGGTGGCGGAGCTGCCGGTGACCGCCCTCAGCAAGGACAGCCAGGTGACGCTCGATCAGGGAACCCTGACCCTGATCGATAACCAGATCGACCAGACGACCGGCACGATCAAGCTGAAGGCGACCTTTTCCAATCAGCACCGCACGTTATGGCCCGGGCAATTCGTCAATGCCCGGTTGCTGGCGACGACGCGCAAGAATGGCTTGCTGATCGCGGCGACGGTCGTGCAGCGCGGCCCGAACGGCAGCTTCGCCTATGTGATCAAGCCGGACGAGACGGTCGAGATCCGGCCGATCGATATCGGCCCCATTACCAATGGGCGCGCCCTCGTCGTCTCCGGGCTGAAACAAGGCGAGCGGGTCGTCGTCGACGGCCAGTACAAGCTGCGCGCGGGCAGCAAGGTGCAGATCGCCACCGCCGCCGCCGGGGGCGCGCCGGTGCCCGACGCCGCGACGCCCGGCCCGCCCTCGGGGGGCGAGAGCGCGTCCGGCCGGCGAAACCCGGCCTGAGCGATTTTGCGCGGGGCGGTGTCGTGAATATTTCCCAGCCCTTCATCCTGCGGCCGATCGCGACGTCGCTGCTGATGATCGGCGTCGTGCTGCTGGGGCTGTTGGGCTATCGCAGCCTGCCGGTGGCGGCTCTGCCATCGGTCGACTTCCCGACGATTCAGGTGACCACCGGCTTTCCAGGCGCCGGTCCGGATGTCATGGCCTCCGCGGTCACGACGCCGCTGGAGCAGCAATTCGGCCGCATCTCGGGCTTGACCTCGATGGTTTCGACCAGCGCTCAGGGCCTGTCGATCATCACGCTGCAATTCTCCCTGGCCCGCGACATCGACGCGGCCGGCCAGGACGTGCAGTCGGCGATCAACGCGGCTTCCGGCGTGTTGCCGGTCGGCAAATTGCCGGGGCCGCCGACCTACAGCAAGGTGAACCCGGCGGATACGCCGGTGCTGGTCCTGGCGATGACCTCGGACACGGTGCCGCTGCGCCGCATCAATGACGTCGCCGACAACCTCATCGTCCAGAAGTTGTCCCAGGTCGACGGCGTCGGCCTGGTGACGATCGAGGGCGGGCAGAAGCCGGCCGTGCGTCTGCAACTCGATCCGGCCGCCCTCGCCGGGCTGGGCCTCGGTCCCGAGGATGTCCGCACCCAGATCGGCCTCGCCACCGCGAACATGCCCAAGGGCAATATCGACGGGCCGCTGCAGGCATTCTCGATCGCGGCCGACGACCAGCTGTTCTCGGCGGATGCCTATCGCCAGGTGATCATCGCCTATCGCAATGGCTCGGCGGTGCGTCTGGGCGACGTGGCGACGGTGATCGACGGTGTCGAGAACACCCGGCTGGCCGGCTGGCAGGACGACAAGCCGGCGGTCATTCTCGACGTGCAGCGGCAGCCCGGCGCCAACATCATCGAGACCGTCGACCGGATCCGCGCCCTGCTGCCGCAACTGCAGGCGGCCCTGCCGCCCTCCATCAAGCTCGCCATCCTGACCGATCGGACCGAGACGATCCGCGCTTCGATCGCCGATGTGCAGTCGACGCTGGTCATCACCGGCGCGCTGGTCGTGCTGGTGATCTTCGTGTTTCTGCGCAAGATCTGGGCGACGGTCATCCCCAGCGTCACCTTGCCGGTCTCGCTGATCGCGACCTTCGGCATCATGAAGCTGGCGGGTTTCAGCCTGGACAACCTGTCGCTGATGGCGCTGACCGTCGCCGCCGGTTTCGTCGTCGACGACGCGATCGTCATGATCGAGAACATCGTCCGGCATATCGAGCAGGGCGAGACGCCGCTCGACGCCGCCTTGAAGGGCGCCCGGCAGATCGGCTTCACCGTCGTGTCGCTGACCGTCTCGCTGATCGCCGTGTTCATCCCGCTGCTGTTGATGGGCGGCATTGTCGGTCGATTGTTCCGCGAATTCGCGATCACGCTGTCGGTGGCGATCGTCATCTCGGGCATCGTCTCGCTGACCCTGACGCCGATGATGTGCGCGAAGCTGCTGCGCCGGGATACCGGGGAACCGGGGGGCTGGCTGTTTCGCCTGACCGAGCGGATGTTCGACGCCTTGCTGGCGAGCTACGATCGCGGCTTGCGCTGGGTGCTGCGCCGTCAGCCGCTGGTGCTCGCGGCGACGGCGGCGACCGTCGTGCTGACCGGCGTGCTCTATGCCGAGATACCCAAGGGGTTCCTGCCGCAACAGGATACCGGCCTGATCATCGGTGTCACCGATGCGGCGCAGGATATCTCGTTCGCCGGCATGGTGGAAAAGCAGCGGGCGATCGTCGATATCGTCCGCCGCGATCCGGACGTGGTCAGCACGGATAGCTTCGTCGGCACCGGCATCGTCAACAACACCGGCAATACCGGGCGCGTCTTCATCAACTTGAAGCCGCGCCGGCAGCGCCGGGCCGGCGCCGACGAGATCATCGGCCGGCTGCGCCGCGCCGTGGCGCCGGTCGGCGGCATCGAGCTGTTCATGCAATCGGTGCAGGACATTCAGGTCGACAACCGGGTCAGCCGGACCCAGTACCAATACACGCTGCAGGACGCGGATATCGGCGAGCTCACCCACTGGGCGCCGCGCCTGCTGGCCGAGCTGCGCAAGCAGCCGGCGCTGATCGATGTCGCGTCCGACCAGCAGACCGGCGGGTTGCAGGCCATGGTGCGGATCGACCGGGACGCGGCGGCGCGCCTCGGCGTCTCGGTCCAGACCGTGGACGACACGCTATACGACGCGTTCGGCCAGCGGCAGATCTCGACGATCTACACCCAGCTCAACCAGTACCATGTCATCCTGGAGGTCGATCCCAGCTTCCGGCTGGACCCGAACGCGCTGGGCCAGATCTACGTCAAATCCTCGACCGGCCAGCAGGTGCCGCTCTCGGCCTTCGCCACGGTGGCACAGGGCACGGCGCGCCTGTCGGTCAGCCATGTCGGGCTGTTCCCGGCGGTCACCCTGTCCTTCAACGTGGCGCCGGGCAAATCGCTCGGGGCGGCGGTCGACGCGATCCGGCAGGCGGAGCGGACGATCCATCTGCCCGATAGCGTCGCCACCAATTTCTCCGGCAGCGCCGCCGAATTCCAGACGTCGCTGGGCAGCCAGACGGCTCTGATCGTCGCGGCGATCATCGTCGTCTACATCGTGCTGGGCGTGCTGTACGAAAGCTACATCCACCCGATCACGATCCTGTCGACCCTGCCCTCCGCCGGGGTCGGCGCACTGCTCGGCCTCATGCTGTTCGGCTACGACCTCAGCGTGATCTCGCTGATCGGCATCATCCTGCTGATCGGCATCGTCAAGAAGAACGCGATCATGATGATCGACTTCGCGCTGGAGGCGGAGCGGACGCGGAATCTGCCGCCGGAGCAATCGATCTATCAGGCCTGCCTGCTGCGCTTCCGGCCGATCATGATGACGACGATGGCGGCCCTCCTGGGTGCCCTGCCGCTGGCCTTCGGCACCGGCACGGGATCCGAGATCAGGCGTCCCCTGGGCATCGCCATCGTCGGCGGCTTGATCGTCTCGCAGTTCCTGACGCTTTATACGACGCCGGTGATCTATCTGGCGTTCGACCGGCTGGGCAGGTCGTCGCGGCGTCTCACTCAACGCGCGGCGGGCAAGGCGGTCGACCCGCTGCCGCCCGCGATGCGTCTGGTGCCCCCGTCGAAGCATAAGCACACCGATGCCGCCGATTAACCGCCCGGGCCGCGGCGGCGAAGCCGATGCCTCGTTGAGCGAGCCGTTCATCCGCCGGCCGGTGGCGACGTTTCTGCTGACCGCCGGGGTGATGCTGCTGGGCCTCGTCGCCTATCGCTATCTGCCGGTCGCCTCGGTTCCCGTCGTCGATATCCCGACCATCTATGTCTATGCCAGCTTGCCGGGCGCCAGCCCGGAGACCATGGCCTCCTCGGTCGCAACCCCGCTGGAGCGCCTGATCGGACAGATTCCCGGGGTCAGCGAGCTGACCTCGACCAGCACGCTCGGCAACCTCTCGATGCCGGTGCAGTTCACCCTGGAACGCGACATCGCCGGGGCCGCCCGCGATGTTCAGGCGGCGATCACCGCCGCCGCCGGCGCCCTGCCGCAGGACATGCCCCGGCCACCGGGCTACTACAAGATCAACACCTCGCAGGCGCCGATACTGACCCTCGCCTTCACCAGCGACAGCCTGCCGCCGGGCGAGGTCTACGATCTGGTCGACACCATCGTGGTGCCCAAGCTGTCGCAGATCCCGGGCGTCAGCCAGGCCGATCAAAGCGGCGCGGAAAAGACCGCGATCCGCGTGCGGCTCAACCCCTCCACACTCGCCGCCTATGGCATCGGGCTGGAGGATGTGCGCCTGGCGATCGCCGCCGCCAACGCCAATTCACCCAAGGGCAGCCTCGAAGGGCCGCTGCAGGCCTATTCGATCGGCGCCAACGATCAACTGTTCAAGGTGGCTGATTTTCGCCAGTTGATCGTCACCTGGCGCAACGGCGCCGCGGTGCGGCTGGGCGATCTGGCCGACATCAAGGAGGGCGTGGCCAATTCGCGCAACGCCGCCTGGTTCAACCGCAAGCGTACCGTGCTGGTGCAGGTCCGCAAGGAGACCGACGCGAACGTCGTGGAGACGGTCGACCGGGTCAGGGCGGCGCTGCCGCAGATCCTCCACTGGTTGCCGCCCTCCGTATCGGTCGATGTCCTGGCCGATCGCACGACATCGATCCGGGCCGCGATCCGCGACGTGCAGTACACCCTGGCGCTCAGCACCGGGCTGGTCATCCTGGTGATGCTGCTGTTCCTGCGCCGGTTCTGGGCGACCGTGATCCCCAGCGTCACCATACCGGTGGCCCTGCTCGGCACCTTCGCCATCATGTATGTCTGCGGCTTCAGCCTGGACAATCTGTCGCTGATGGCCTTGACCGTCGCCGTCGGCTTCGTCGTCGACGATGCGATCGTCATGATCGAGAACATCGTCCGGCTGATCGAGGGCGGCGCCCGACCGCTTGATGCCGCCTTGAAGGGCGCCCGGCAGATCGGCTTCACGATCGTGTCGATCACCATCTCGCTGATCTCGGCCTTCGTGCCGATCCTGTTCCTCGACGGCATCATCGGCCGGTTCTTTCGGGAATTCGGCGTGACGCTCAGTGCGGCGGTGGTCGTCTCGGCGATCGTCTCGCTGACCCTGACGCCGACCATGTGCGCGATGTTTCTCGGCCGCGACGCGATGGACCGGCCACCGGGCCGGGTGAGGCGGGCGACGGATCGTCTGTTCGCGGGTTTGCTCGCCGGGTATGAGCGCAGCTTGACGGTGGCGTTGCGGCGTCGCCGCTGGATGCTCGGCCTGACCTTTGCCTGCGTCGCCGGCACGATCTATCTCTATGGCGCGGTGCCCAAGGGTTTCGTGCCGGTCGAGGATACCGGCACGATCCAAGGCAGCACCGAGGCCGCGGTCGATATCTCGTTCGACGCGATGTCGGCGAAGCAGCAAGCGGTCGTCGACATCCTGATGGCCGATCCGGCGGTCGAGAGCGTCTATTCCTGGATCAGCGCCAGCTACAATTTGAACAATGGTTACCTCACGATCAACCTGAAGCCGCTGGCCGAACGCAAGCTCAGTACCCCGCAGGTGATCGATCGGCTGCGCGCGGCGGCGGCGCCGCTGACCGGCATCTCGCTGTTCATGCAGCCGGTGCAGAATTTCGGCGGCGGGGCACGGCCCAGCAAGGCGGCCTATCAGTACACCCTGCAGGATCCCGATACCGAGGAGCTGCTGAAATGGATGTACATCCTGCGGGACAAGCTGGCGGCCGTGCCCGAATTGAAGGACGTCAACAGCGATCGCGCGCGGAACGCCCGGCAGGCGAGCTTGGCGATCGATCGCGACAGTGCCGCGCGTCTGGGCGTTTCGCCGGCGGCGATCGATCAGGTGTTGAACGACGCCTTCGCCCAGCGCCAGGTCGCGACACTCTATACCGAGCTGAACCAGTTCAAGGTTGTGCTCGAGGTCGATCCGCAATTCCGTCAAGACCCGGGCGCGCTCGGCATCCTGCATCTGCCGGCACCGGTTACCGGTGCCTCGGTGCCGCTGTCGTCGGTTACCAGGCAGATCGAAACCCTAGGGCCGCTCGCGGTCTATCACCATAATGGTGTGGCTGCGGCGACGCTCTCCTTCAACCTCGCCGCCGGGGTTTCGTTGGGGCAGGCGGTCGACGCCATCCATCGGGTCGAGCGGGAGACGGTGCTGCCGCCCGATCTCACCGCTTCGTTCCAAGGCGATGCCAAGACATTCCGGCAATCCAATAACAGTCAGGTGGTGTTGCTGCTGGCGGCGATCATCGGCGTCTATGTGGTGTTGGGGATGCTGTATGAGAGCTTCATCCACCCCCTGACCATCCTGTCGACGATCCCGTCGGCCGGCTTGGGGGCACTGCTGGCGTTGCTCTATACCCGCACGCCGCTCTCGCCGATTTCGATGATCGGCATCATCCTGCTGGTTGGTATCGTCAAGAAGAACGCGATCATGATGGTCGATTTCGCGCTCGATGCGGAGCGCGGCCAGGGCATGAAGCCGGCCGATGCGATCTTTCAGGCCTGTTTGCTGCGCTTCCGGCCGATCATGATGACGACCATGGCGGCGCTGCTCGGTGCCTTGCCGATCGCGATCGGCACCGGTGCCGGCTCGGAACTGCGTCAACCCTTGGGCATCGCGACGGTCGGTGGCCTGATCGTCTCGCAGATGCTGACGCTCTACACGACGCCGGTCGTCTATCTCTATCTGGCGCGGCTGAGCGGCTGGCGCGCCCGGCGCCGGACCCGGCGCGGCGGTTTTCAGGCGGCGGAGTAGCCGCGACGGCGAAGGCGCGACGCGACATAGACGGCGGCCAACAGGCCGGCCGGGATCACCGGCAGCATGTGCCGCGCCTCGATATGCACCAGGGCGAACAGGCCGATGACGATCAGTATCGTGCCGTAGCAAAGCGCCGCCACTTTCGTGTCGAGCGAGAACTGGCCGGTGCGCCGCCTCTCGCGCCAGGCGAGGACGGGAAACCCGATCAAGGTTGCCAGCCAAGCCAGCGTCGCCAGCACGGTCGCGACCAACGACAAGATGGCGAGGATCAGCCCACCGGCATCCCGCTTCGCCGCCAGGTCGCGGAAGCTGTTGAGGCCGGCGCCGGGGATGATCCGCTGATGCGGCGGCAGGCCCAATTGGAAGAAGTCGTTGTAGCTGGCCAGCGGATTGAACAGTACGGCGCCGATATGCGCGGGCGCCAGATTGTCGGCGACATAGAGCCCATAGGCGACCGGGTGCCGGGTGATCGTGTCGACGAATTTGTCGAAGGTCAGGCGCTGCAAGGCAAGGGGCGACAGGCCCAACACGTCATGCAGCCGCTGCAGCAGCAGTACCTGCTCCGGGTAGTGGTAATCCGCCATCGTGGTCTTCACCAGGCGCGACAGCGGGCTGCCATCGTCGAACGGATCGGCGCCGCCGCGTCGCGCGATGTCGAAGGCCGGGCGCAGATAATTGGCGACGCCGGTCATGCTGAAAAAGCTCTCGCCGGTCCGGTACGCGTTCCACGCGGTATAGCCGCCGACCATGAGGATGACGGGCAGCAGGAAGGCGCCGGCCTGCGCCACGCGACGGGGGACGCCACCGGTGAAGCGGGGCAGGCAGAGGATCGCCGCCGGGATGATCGTGAAATACACGCCGTTGTCGCGCAGCCAGATCGACCAGCCCCACAGCGCGCCCAGCGCCAGCGCGGCGGCAAGCCCGAATGGCTGGCCACGGCGATAGTGCCGGATGATCGCCAGCAGCACCAGGTTGAAGGCCGCGGCATAGAAGCTGTCGGACATCACGGTGCCGTCCCACAGCACGGCGATACTGACGCCATAGAGCAGCGTCGCCACCGCCGCCAGGGCGCCGTTCCGGGCGATCCGCAGCGCCTCATCGAACAGCAGGGCGGTCACCACCACCGAGAGCAGGATCTGGCAGGTCACCAGCAGAACGCCATAGCCATCGCCGACCAGCCATTGCCCGCCCGCGATCAGCAGCGGATAGCCGTAGGAGCGGAACGCCAGGCGGGGCAGCGCGGCGCTGTGCCAATCGGGTACCGCACTGAACGCGTTCGGCTCATGCAGGATGGCGTGCGCGACATCCAGGTAGTTGCCGGTATCGTCGGAGGTGAGGGCGCCATAATGCAGCAGCAGGATAAGCTTCAGCGCCAGGATCGCGGAGACGGTCAGATATTTCCAAGCGATCGGCGACGCCCGCTCCGGATCGCGCATGTCCAACGGCATTCCCAGGCGAACCCCCGCTCCCGAGGCCCGTCCGACCCCGGGGCGCACGATAGCGACGAAACTTCGGTGTCGAAAGACCCGCGGATTTGGCACTAGACTTGCTCCATCATGAGCGACCGTGACGTGGGTCTTCGCCCGAGGGATTTAATGGCGCACTCCAAGCGGATGCCTACCCGGCTTTGTCTCTTTTTGGGGTGGCCATGACCCGGCACCCGCTACCCGACACCCCGCAGCGGGGCCGGACCCAGCTTCACATCTCCATCGAACAGGATCCGGCCGCCGCGGATATCGGGGTGATCGAACGCGGCTTGTTCGCCTTCGAGGAGGGGCGATTGGGGCCGCCCGAGCATGCGCAATTCGCGGTCATGCTGCGCGACCGGATGGGCGTCGTGAAGGGTGGCCTCGACGGACACATCATGTGGCGCCGGCTGTTCATCAAAACCTTCTGGCTGCCGGAGGCGCTGCGCGGCCAAGGCTATGGCAGCCAATTGCTGGTCGAAGCGGAGGCCGAGGCAAGGCTGCGCGGCTGCGCCGGCATTTGGCTGACCGCGTTGGGCGACCGGGCCAAGAATTTCTACACGATGCGCGGCTATGGGGTATTCGGCCGGCTGCCCGGCTATGTCGAAGGCCAGGATCTGTTTTCCTTGGCAAAGGATCTGACCTGATGCCGCGATAGGCGGCGCCCGATCACCGTTCGGGCGGCAGGACCTCTACGGTGCAGATCTGGTCGATCAGATGCGGGCGCCGGATATCCTCGAGATGGGCGCGTTTCTCATCCGCCGACAGGGCGCCGCCGATGCCCTGCGTCATGATCAGCACGATCGACCGATCGCTCATATCCAGCCAATAGCCGCGTCGGATCAGCTTGTCGCCGGCATCGCGCATGAACGGGTTGTCGTCGCCCTCGAAGGGCGGTCGGTAGAAATTCGGCATGGTTTCAGCCCTTTATCCGCGAGGGTGGCATAGCCCGCATCGCTTAGTTGGACTTGCGGCGCGGGATATAGGCGCCGTGTTCCAGATCGCTGAAATACTCGTTGATCTCGGGATGCGGTACCGGCAGGCCGCTTTCGTCGGGCACCAGGTTCTGCTCGGAAACATAGGCGGTGTAGTAGGTCCGCTCCTCGCCTTCCGCCAGCAGGTGATACCAGGGTTGGTCCTTGCGCGGCCGGTTGATGGCGATCCGATCGTACCATTCGTCGGAATTGCTGAACACCGGATCGATATCGATGATCACGCCGCGAAACGGGTGGACCCGATGGCGCACGATCTGCCCGATGGTGAACTTGGTGTCGGCGGTAACGATCATTCGGAACTTAACCTCTGTCGGCGCGCGCCGATCCTCGATGGGCGGCGCCGACGACGCTTTCTAGCAGGATCGGCCGCCCGAGTCGAAGTCGGAGCCTTGCCAAGGCTCGGTAGAGGCATGTTCGGTTCAGGGCAGGTTGGCCAGGCCGACCATGGCGGGCGAGGGATGGGTGATGAGTCGGGTTGGGATCGCCTGGAGATAGGGGCTGAACCGTCCCTTCGCCTCGAACCGGCCACGGAATGGCGAGGCGATCAGCCGCGTGCCGAGGCGCGGCAGGATACCGCCCGCGAGATAGATCCCGCCACGCGCGCCGAGGGTCAGGGCCAGATCGCTGGCGACGGTGCCCAGCATGGCGCAAAACATCTCGACCGCGGCGTTGCACAGCGGGTCGCTCGCACCCTGGGCGGGATCGGTGATCTGCGCGGGCGTATAGCCGGTCGAGGGCTTGCCCTCCAGCGCCGCCAGTCCTTCGTAGATATGCACCAGGCCCTGGCCGCTCAACACCCGTTCGGCCGAGACGTGGTCGAACCGGCTGCGCAGATGGTCGAGCAGACGGCTTTCCTGATCGGTACGCGCGGCCATCGTGATATGGCCGCCTTCGCCGGCCAGCGGCACCCATCGCCGTGCTGGCGGCTTCACCTCAGCTTGGGCGGAAGGCGGCACGGGGATGAGGCCGCTGACGCCGAGCCCTGTGCCCGGTCCCAGAATCCCGATCGGCTGGTCGGGCACGGCCGTACCGCCGCCGATCCGCTGCAACTCGCTATCGGCCAGATAGGGGACGGCGAGGGCGTTCGCCGAAAAGTCGTTCACGATCTGCAGGCGCTCCAGACCCAGCGCCGTCCGCAGTTCGGCGATCGAGAACGACCAGGCGTGATTGGTGAAGGCCATCCGGTCGCCGGTCACCGGTCCGGCCACGGCGAAGGCGGCTTCGTGGGGTTGCTCCGCCGCCGGAACCATTGCGAGGAAGGCTTTGACGGCGTGTTCCAAGGTCGGATGCTCGACGGCCGGCAAGACACGGATGTCACCCAGCTTGCCGTCCTGGGCGATGGCGAACCGGGCATTGGTCCCGCCGATATCCCCGACCAGGCGCCGCCGGGGGCCGCCGCCAGTGGAGACGCCACCGCCAGGGCTCACGATCGGCGCCTCAGGCCGCCAGGCGTTCTCCAGTTTCGGTCAATCGGCGCACGAAACTCTCGCGCCAGGCGGAAATGTCGTTCCGCCGTAGGACCGTCATCATGGTATTCCATCGTTCGCGGCGCTCCTCGATCGGCATGGCCAGGGCTCGCGCCATCGCATCGGCGACGTCGTCGAGGTCCCAGGGGTTGACCAGCAAGGCCGCGTCCAGCTCGTGGGCCGCCCCCGCGAAACAGCTTAGCACCAAGACACCTGGGTCGGCAGGATCCTGTGCTGCGACATATTCCTTGGCGACCAGGTTCATGCCGTCGCGGAACGGCGTCACCAGGCCGACCTTGCTGCCGCGCAGAAAGCCCACCAGCGCCCGTTGATTGAAGCTCTTGTTCAGATAGCGGATCGGCGTCCAGTCGAACTCGGCGAAGCGGCCGTTGATATGGCCGGCGGCGGTTTCCAGGCTGCGGCGGATCGCCTTGTATTCCGGCACATCCGATCGGGTCGGCGGGGCGATCTGCATCAAGGTGACGCGCCCGCGCGTCTTGGGATAGGTTTCGATCAGGCGTTCGAACGCATGGAAGCGGGCCAGCAAGCCTTTGGAATAGTCCAGCCGATCGACGCCGATCATCAAATCCCGGCCGCTCAGACTGTCGAACAGCCGCGATGCCTGGCGGGAATTGCCGGCGAGGGACGCCTGGCGCGCCACATGATCGACATCGATGCCGATCGGGAAGACCTCGACCGTCAGGGTTCGGCCGAAGGCGGCCAGCCTTCCGTCACCCAGATCCTCTCCGCCGGCCTTGCGCACCACATAGTCGCGAAAGGCTTCGAGATCGGTCTCGGTGTGGAAGCCGACGATGTCATAGGCGCAGAGCGACTTCACCAGATCGTGGTGGTTAGGCAGGATGCGGAGGATCTCGGTCGTGGGAAACGGCGTGTGCAGGAAAAAGCCGATCGGCTGGTCGACGCCCAGTTCGCGCAGCCGTTCGCCCAGCGGAATGAGGTGATAATCATGCACCCAGATCAGATCGCGCGGGCTGAGCAAGGGCGTCAACTGGCTGGCAAAGGCGTGGTTCACGCGGAGATAGCCTTGCACTTCCGCCCGTTTGAACTCGACCAGGCTCGGCCGATAATGGAACAGCGGCCACAACACCCGGTTCGAGAACCCGGCGTAATATTCGTCGTAATCCTGCCGATTGAGACCGACCGTCGCATAGGTGATGCCGTCATTCTCGACGATCTTCGGTGCCGCGTCGTCCGCCGTGATCTCACCGCTCCAACCGAACCATAATCCGCCATGTTCGCGCAGCGCCGCCAGGACCGCCGTCGCCAGGCCGCCGGCCGCCGCCTTGCCGATCTCGACCGGGGCGACGCGGTTCGACACGATGACCAGTCGGCGCGACGGATCCACGCGCGCGGGTTGACGCGGCACTCGGTTCCGCATCGGCGCCGCATCGACGGCACGTGTTTCAAGCGAATGAACTGTCATTTGCACACACGATCCTCCTGTTATCTTGTGACTACCAAACGGCCATCGACACCGCGCGGTTCCGTCGGGCCCGAATACCAAGGGTGTCGAGGGCGGAAACCAACCTATCCGGAAAGTTGCGCCAGCCAGTCATGCGCGGCGGCGACCGAGGGCAAACCAAAGCGCGCATGGGTTGGTTGCGGCGTGCCGATCCGTATGCTTATGCCTCCCATTGCTCCCAAGGCGGTGAACCCGTCCTCGTCGGTGACGTCGTCGCCGAGGAATACCGGCAATCGGCCGCAAAACGGCGCCTCCTCCAGAAACGCCCGGATGGCGAGGCCCTTATGGGTGGTCGGCGGTTTGAATTCGACCACGGATTTGCCGGCGATCGGGACGAGTGCCGGTGCCACCCGTGGTGCCAGGTCCTTGATCAGATGGTCGATCTCGTCCGTCCGCTCCGGCGCCAGGCGGAAATGCAACGCCACCGTCAGCCCCTTGTCCTCGATCAGCAGGCGTTCATCGGTACCGGCGAATCGTTTCAGAGTGTCACGCACGTCGCGCAGCGCCGTTTCCGGGGCCGCGGCGCGCAACACGCTGCCATCCGATCGGCGACGCTCCAGCCCGTGCAGCCCGGCGACCGGCAGGTGCAATGGGGCCAGCAAGGTATCGACGGTGCTGATCGGCCGGCCGGTGACGATCGCGACCGCTCCCTCCGTCGCCTGACGCAATCGTCCCAGCAGTACCGGCAGGCCCGGCGGCACGGTGACCGCATCGGGTCGCAGCGCCAACTCGATCAGCGTGCCGTCCAGATCGATGAAATAGGCCCAGCGGGCATCGGGATTGGGCGGCGGACACAAAGAAACCATAAATGACCAACGGCCCACTGGCCCGGTCGGTTCCGCGGCATGGAGACGGCATGGGCTTTGCGAGTTTCGCCGCTTGACGCATTATCACCCCTCCACAGAGCTTCGTAGCCTGCCCTTTCAAGGATGACACCGTCGATGCGAGACCGGAAAATGCATCTCGTCGCGTTCCTCTTCGCGGGACCGACCTCGCATCATCACGGCATGTGGCGCCACCCGGAAACCGACAACAACTTTCTCGATCCGACCTGGTACGAGCACATCGCGCGCATTCTGGAACAGGGCAAGTTCGACGGCCTGTTCTTCGCCGATGTGCTGGGCATCTATGATTTTTATAACCGCAGCTTCGCCACCCATGTCGGGCGGGGTGGCCAGATCGGCTTGCTGGATCCGGTGGTACTGCTGTCGATGATGGCGCGGGTCACCCAGCACATCGGCCTCGGCGCCACCTTGTCGACGACCTTCTACAATCCCTATTACCTGTCCCGGGTGCTGGCCACGCTGGACATCCTCAGCAAGGGCCGGGTCGCCTGGAACGTCGTCGCCTCGACCAGTCATCTCGAAGCCCAGAATTTCGGCTTGAGCGAGATCCCGAGCCGGGACGAGCGCTATGACCGGGCCGACGAGGTGCTCGAGGCCTGCTTCAAGCTGTGGGAGAGCTGGGACGAGGATGCCATCATCCTCGACAAGAAGACCGGCGAATTCGCCGATCCGTCCAAGGTGCATTATGCCGATTACGCGGGCAAATGGATCAAGACGCGCGGGCCGCTGACCGTGCCGCATGCGCCGCAGGGCAACCCGGTCATCATGCAGGCCGGCTCATCGGGCCGCGGCCGCGATTTCGCCGCCCGTTGGGCCGAGGTGATCTTCACCCTGCAGCACTCCAAGGCCGACATGCAGGCGTTCTACAAGGACATCAAGGGGCGCATGGCCGCGCGGGGCCGCCCGCCGGGCGCCTGCGCGGTGCTGCCCTCCGTCGACCCGATCATCGGCGAAACCGAATCCATCGCCCGGGAAAAGCAGGAATACATCAACAGCCTGGTCGACCCGCAACTGGCCATGTCGCTGGTCTCCTCGCAACTCGGCATCGATCTGTCGCGCTATCCGGTCGACCAGCCCTTGGAGGATATCGAGATAGAGGAGGGCTCTCGCGGGTCGTTCGACATCATCCTGCAGGGCACCAAGGCGCATGGCCTGACCCTGGGCGAGGCGGCCAAGCGCTTCGCCACCAGCGAATTGGCGCCGCAGATCGTCGGCACCGCGTCGAGCGTCGCCGATCAATTGACCGATCTGTTCGAATCGGAGGCCTGCGACGGCTTCATTCTGACACCGACCGTGCAGCCCGGCACCTGGGAGCAATTCACGCGCAGCGTGGTGCCGGAACTGCAGGCCCGGGGCGTGTACCGGACCGACTATACCGGCAAGACGCTGCGCGAGAATTTACAGGAGTAACGCCGGCTCTACTGCCAATGGCCCTCGACCATGACCCAGCCATTGCCGCGCGGGACCCATTGATGCGGCACCCAGACGGCGTTCCGCATCGGCCGCTCGACATAATGACCGGGGTCCCAGGCGTATTCACGCCCATCCCAGCGCCAATGGCCGGGCTGCCAGACCCACCGTTCGACCGGGCCGGGCGGCGGCGGCGGGGCTTCGTAGCGGACGGGTGGCGGTGGCGCCGATGCCACCATCTCGACGTGGCGCGGCGGTGCGACCACGCAGCCCGCGGTGGCACACATTAAGACGACGCCTAGAGAGAAGGAAAAGGCCCGAGAAAATCGCACGATCAAACCTCGAAGAAAGCAAACTACCCAAGACGAGCGCGCGGAAATAACGGCTGAAACCGGCGGGCATTTCATGTGTCAAAAGAAATTCACGATGCACGGCGCCCGGGCCGATCCCAACCGATCGCTCCCTTGCACATACGCCCGCTTGGCTCCGGGCATCCCCCACCGGTCGTGTGGGATCGCCTAACCCCAGAGGGTGACGTTCGCCGGATAGACGATGCTGCCGTCATAGCGGAGGCCCGGCTGGCGATCGCGGGCCAGCAGCAGCGGGGCGTCGAGGTCGACCCATTCGGCACCCTGCGCCACCAGGATCGCGGGCGCCATGGCGAGGGACGACCCGATCATGCAGCCGACCATGATCTTCAGGCCCCGCTCCCGCGCCGCCTCGGCCAGCGCCAGCGCCTCGGTCAGGCCGCCGGTCTTGTCCAGCTTGATGTTGATCGCCTCGTAGCGCGTTTCCAGCCCGTCCAGCGTGTCGAGGCCATGGCAGGATTCGTCGGCGCAGACCGGCACCGGGTGAGGCAGGTCGGCGAGTGCTTCGTCCGCACCGGCCGGCAGCGGCTGTTCGATGAGCTCGACCCCGAGATCGGCGAGGGCGGGCGAAAACTCGGCGAACAGGCGCGGTGTCCATGCCTCGTTCGCATCGACGATCAGCCGCGCGTTGGGCGCATTGCCGCGTACCGCCGCGACCCGCTCCAGATCGCCCTCGCCGGAGAGTTTCAGTTTCAGCAAGGGCCGTTCGGCATTCTCCGCCGCCTCCCGCCCCATATCCTCGGCGCTGCCGAGGCTGAGCGTGAAGGCCGTCACCAGCGGATGCGGCGCCGGCAATCCGGCGATCTGCCAAGCCGCTGAACAATCCATCTTCGCCTCGAAATCCCATAGGGCGGCATCGAGCGCGTTGCGCGCGGCACCGGGCGGCAGCATGTCTTGCAGGCCCAGCCGGTTGAGGCCGTCGGCGATCGCGGGCGTCAGCGCCTCGATCGCGGCGATGACGCCCTCGACGGTTTCGCCATAACGGGCATAGGGCACGCATTCGCCCCGGCCGTGATGGCTGCCCTCGGTGATCTCGACCACCACCACATGCGCCTCGGTACGCGCACCGCGTGAGATGATGAAGCTTTTTTCGAGGGGCAGCACGTCGCACCGGACCGCCAGGCGCCGTCCGACCATCTGCTCGTTAAACATGCGGCACCTCGTCTCTCACTCTTGCGTGGATGCGCATCGGCTCAGGCGACCAGCTTATCGACCAGCGGACCGACTCCCGTTCGCACCGCGTCGACCACCGGCAGGCCCAACCGATCGGCGGTCCGTGCCAGCAGCGCCTGCGCCTCGCTCTCGGGCAGGGCCGCCGTATTGATGCTGACTCCGACGCAGCGCACCGTGGCGCTGGTGAGGCGCGCGGCCGCCAGGTTGGCCTCGATACACGTCTCCAGCGACGGCAGGGCATAACCTGGAACCCCGCGCATATGCGTCCGGGTCGGCTCATGGCACATCACCAGCACGTCGGGCTGGGCACCGTGCAGCAGGCCGAGGCTGACACCGGCGAAGGAGGGATGGAACAGCGAGCCCTGGCCCTCGATCAGATCCCAATGGTCCGGATCGGCGGCCGGGCTCAGCACTTCGATCGAGCCGGAGATGAAATCCGCGACCACCGCGTCGACCGACAACCCGTCGCCGGCGATCAGGATGCCGGTCTGGCCGGTCGCCCGGAACGTCGCCGGCAACCCGCGCGCCTGCATTTCCCGCTCCAGCGCCAGCGAGGTGAACATCTTGCCGACCGAGCAATCGGTGCCGACGGTCAAGACCCGGTGACCGCTGCGCGGCACGCCCGAGGCGACCGGATAATCCCGGGTCGGATGCCGCACATCGGCCAGCAGCCGGCCATGGCGTTTGGCCGCCTCGGCGATCGCCGGCACGTCGGACAGCTTGTTGTGCAACCCGCTGGCGAGGTCCATGCCCAGCTCGATCGCGCGCACCAGCGTACGGGTCCAGCTCTCCGAGATCTTGCCGCCGCGATTGGCGACGCCGACGATCAGCGTCTTCACGCCGCGCGCCGCCGCCTCGTCCAGCGTGAGGTCGGGCAGGCCGAGATCGGCGTGGCAATCCTCCAGCCTCAGCTGACCGACGCACCAGTCGGGTCGCCAATGCGCCACCCCGGCGGCAGTCTTGGCGGCGAGTTGATCGGCGGCATCGCCGAGGAACAGCAGATAGGGGGTGCGGAGCGACAAGAGCGGGCGGTCCTTGGCCGTGGCATGAACTCGATTGGGTTGATACTAGAGGAGAAACGCGGCCTTGCGAACCAGGGTCGGCGAACCATCGTTTCGGGCGTATTGGTCGCGCCTGCGAGGGATGCGATGGTTCCCGGGAATGTGCCATGATCGCGCACTCCATCTTCCACTCTCCGGTCTGAACACCCCGCCGGCGGAGAGGGGAAGATTACAGTCGAATTAGAGCTACCAGGAGTACCCGCATAGTGTTCACGACCCGCCCTGAAATCGCCGGTACCTTCGGGGTAGCCGCCTCGACCCATTGGCTGGCCTCGTCGGTCGCCATGGCGGTGCTGGAACGCGGCGGCAACGCGTTCGACGCCGCGGTCGCCGCCGGCTTCACCCTTCAGGTGGTCGAGCCGCATCTCAACGGGCCGGCCGGCGAGGTGCCGATCCTGTTCCACGATGTGCGCGATGCCGGCGGTCCCGGTTCCGGCATCGGATTGCTGTGCGGCCAGGGCGTCGCCCCCGCCGCCGCCAGCATCGAGGCGTTCGAGCGGCTGGACCTCGATATGGTACCCGGCACCGGCCTGCTGGCTGCGACCGTGCCGGGTTCCTTCGACGCTTGGATGCGGCTGTTGCTGGACCATGGGACGTGGCGTCTGGCCGATGTCCTGGCGTTCGGCATCGGCTATGCGCGGGACGGCTATCCGCTGGTCGCCCGGATTTCCGACGCGATCAAGACCATGGCGCCGCTGTTCGAGACCGAATGGCGGAGCTCGGCGGCGATCTACCTGGCCGGTGGCGGTGTCCCCGCCGCCGGCAGCTTGTTCCGCAATCCCGACCTCGCCGCCATGTATACGCGCGTGGTCGCCGAGGCGGAGGCGGCCTCGGGCAGCCGGGATGGCCAGATCGAGGCCGCGCGTCGCGTCTGGTCACAAGGTTTCGTTTCCGAAACAATCGATGAATTCTGTCGTGCTGCCGAGGTGATGGACACGTCGGGCCGGCGTCATACCGGATTGCTGACCGGCCAGGACATGGCGAATTGGCAGGCCGGCTACGAGGCGCCGCTGACCTATGACTATCATGGCTTCACCGTCGCCAAGGCGGGTGTCTGGAGCCAGGGGCCGGTGTTTCTGCAATCGCTGGCGATGCTGAAGGGCTTCGATCTCGGCGCCATGGCGCCTGATGGCCCGGATTTCGTCCATGCGGTGATTGAAGCGATGAAGCTCGGCTTCGCGGATCGCGAGGCGTTCTACGGCGATCCCGATTTCGTCGATGTGCCGGTCGACACCCTGCTGTCCGATTCCTATGCGGCGGAGCGCCGGGCGCTGATTGGCGAGACGGCATCGTTCGAGCTGCGACCGGGCCGTATCGCCGGGCATGGCGGCTTCGTCGCTCGGTCGACCGGGGGCGATGCCGGCGCGGGCGTCGGTGAGCCGACGGTTCCGGGGGCGAGCGGGGAAGCCGCCGAGCCCAAGATCCTGCGCAGCGGTGCGACCAGCGGCGATACCTGCCATCTCGACATCATCGATCGCTGGGGCAACATGGTCTCGGCCACGCCCAGCGGCGGTTGGTTGCAGAGTTCGCCGATCGTGCCGGGGCTGGGCTTCGCGCTCGGCACCCGCGGCCAGATGTTCTGGCTGGATCGCCGGTCATCGGCGGCGCTGGCGCCGGGCCGCCGGCCGCGGACCACGCTGACGCCGTCCATGGCGCTGCGCGACGGTAAGCCCTACATCGCCTTCGGTTCGCCGGGCGGCGATCAGCAGGACCAGTGGCAGCTCGTCTTCTTCCTGCGCCATGTCCATCACCGCTTGAACCTGCAGCAATCCATCGACATGCCGATGTTCAACAGCGTGCATTTCCCCGGCTCGTTCTATCCGCGCACCGCGCGGCCGGGCGTCATGCTGGTGGAAGACCGGCTGCCCGCCGCGACGATCATGGAACTGCGCCGCCGCGGCCATATCGTCGAGGTCGGCGCGCCCTGGTCGCTCGGCCGGCTATCGGCGGCATCCAAGGACGGCCCGCTGCTGAAGGCGGCGGCCAATCCCCGTGGCATGCAGGGGTACGCGGTCGGCCGTTAACCAAACCTTTGGAGGTTTGCTGGCACTTATTAAGCCTAGCAGCATCGATTTCGCGCTGAAGACGGCGAAAATCGACCGCGGCGTTAACCACGCGGGGCTGCTGTGGGGAAGGTGCAGTGGACCAGTCCGACGCGGTCATCGCGGAAGCCTACCAAGAGGGTCTGTCGCACCATCATGCTGGGCGGCTGGCCGAGGCGGAGGCGTGCTATCGCCGAGCTCTGGCGAGCAATCCCGCGCATGCGCCGGCGTTGCACCTGCTGGGCGTCGTCGCGCTGCAGGTCGGCCGGCACGACATCGCCGTGGAGACCATCGGCAAGGCCATCGAACTCCAGCCTCTGGTCGCCGACTATCACAGCAATTTGGGCAACGCGCTGGCGGCCCTCGGCCGGCTGGGCGAGGCCGAGGGGTGCTTTCGGGAGGCGCTGCGGCTCAATCCCAAGGCGCCTGTGACGCAGAACAATCTCGGCAACGTTCTCCGCGACCAGGGCCGCCTCGCTGAGGCCGAGGCCAGCTATCGGTCGGCGCTACGGCTCGATGCGGCTTACGCGGCGGCGCATAACAACCTGGGCAATACGCTGCGGGATCTGGGCCGGCTCGACGAAGCGGTCGCCGTCTGTCGCACGGCGCTGGGGCTGCAGCCGGACTACGCCGAGGCCCATAACAATCTGGGCAACGCGCTCAACGATCAAGGGGAGACGGCGGAGGCGGAGGCCTGCTTTCGCGCGGCACTCCATCTCAAGCCCGATTATGCTGAGGGGCATAACAATCTCGCGCTGGTGCTGCGCGATGGCAGGCGTTTCGCGGAGGCCGAGGCTTGCTGTCGCGCCGCCCTGCGGATCGCCCCGACCTATGCCGAAGCGCATAACAATCTCGGTGCCGTGCTGCGCAGCCTGGGCCGGCTGGACGAAGCGCTTCTCTGCCAGGAGACGGCGATACGCCTGAAGCCGGATTTTCCCCTGGCCTATGTCGATTTCGGCAATGTGCTGCAGGATATCGGGCAGTTCGAGGCAGCCGAGGCGTCTTGCCGGGCGGCGTTGCGCCTGAGGCTGGACTATCCGGAGGCACAGGTCAGCCTCGGTCTGGCACTCATGGCCCTAGGCCGGCCAGCGGAGGCGGAAGGGTGCTATCGCGCGGCACTTGATCTCAAGCCGGTCTTCCCCGAAGCGCGTTTCAACTTGAGCCTGCTGTTGTTGCTCGCCGGGCGTTTGGACGAGGGGTGGCGGGAATACGAAGGGCGGTGGGAGGTTAGGGCGGACGGCTTCATCATTCCGCGTGGCTTCGCGCAACCGCGCTGGGGCGGCGAGGCGTTGGGCGATCGGGTGTTGCTGGTGCATGCGGAGCAGGGCTATGGCGACACGCTACAGTTCTGCCGCTACCTGCCGGCGGTGGCGGAACGGGGCCGGGTGGTGGTGGAAGTGCCGCGCGCCTTAGTGCGGTTGGTCTCGGCTCTGCCAGGTGTGCAGGAGGTCGTCGCGTCAGGCGATCCGCTGCCGGCCTTCGATGTGTATTGCCCGATGCTGAGTCTGCCAGCCGTGTTCGGCACCACCTTGGAGACGATCCCGGCCGCGGTACCCTATCTGGCGGCGGAGCCGGCCTCGGTGGCGATGTGGCGGGAACGATTGGCGGTGCTGCCCGGCTTGCGGGTCGGGCTGGTATGGGCCGGTGACGCCCGTCGGCATTTGACAGGGCCGCCGACGGTCGACCGGCGGCGCTCGCTGATGCTGGAGCAACTGGCGCCACTTGTCGGCATCGACGGCGTGAGTTTCGTGTCCTTGCAGAAGGGCGAGCCTGCGGCTCAGGCTCGTCCAGACGGCTTGGTGTTGCATGACTGGACCAATGAACTCGGCGATTTCGCGGACACGGCGGGTTTGGTGGAAGCGCTGGATCTGGTGATCAGCGTGGATACGGCGGTTGCCCATCTGGTGGGTGCCCTGGGCAAGCCGGTCTGGCTGCTGAACCGCTACGACACCTGCTGGCGCTGGTTGCTGAACCGGGATGACAGTCCCTGGTACCCGAGCCTGCGGCAGTTCCGGCAGACCAAGCCGGGGGAGTGGGGCGCTGTGCTGGACGCGGTGCGCACCGCGTTGGTCGCGAGGAGCGGTGCCGCGTGACGACCGCGGCGCTGTTCCAGCAAGGCCTCGCGCATCACCAGGCCGGTCATCTGCCGGATGCGGAGGCATGCTATCGCCAGATCCTGGCGCTCGACCCCGCGCATGCGCCGACGCTGCACCTCCTGGGCGTCATCGCGTTGCAGGTTGGGCAGCACGACATCGCGGTAGACACCATCGGCAAAGCCATCGAACTCCAGCCACTCGTCGCGGACTACCATAGCAATCTCGGCAACGCCTTGGCGGCGCTCGGCCGGCTGGTCGAGGCCGAGGCGCGCTACCGTGAGGCCTTGCGGCTGCGACCCGCAGCACCGGTGATCCAGAACAACCTCGGCAACATGCTCCGGGATCAGGATCGCCCGGCCGAGGCGGAGGCCTGCTATCGGGCTGCCCTCGGGCTCGATCCGGCTTACGCGGCGGCGCATAACAATCTCGGTGTGGTGCTGCGCAGCCTGGGGCGGCTCGAAGAAGCGGCACTTTGCCAGGCGACGGCGATCGACTTGAAGCCGGACTTCGCGCAGGCCTATCTCGATCTCGGCAACGTGTTCCAAGATCTGGGGCATGTCGCGGCCGCCGAGGCGGCTTGCCAGATGGCATTGACCTTGAAGCCGGTTTATCCGGAGGCGCAAGTCAGCCTCGGCATGGCGCTCGCAGCCCTCGGTCGGCGGGAGGAGGCCGAGGCGTGTTACCGCGCCGCCTTGCTGCTCGATCCCGACATTGTCGAAGCCCATAACAATCTGGCTGCCACACTGCGGGACACCGGGCGTTTCGAGGAGGCGGCGGCGTCCGGTCGCGCGGCGCTCCGACTGAGGCCGAATTTTGCCGAGGCGCACAACAATTTGGGTAGTTCGCTGCACGCTCTCGGCCAGGTCGAGGAGGCGGAAGCATGCTTCCGCGCGGCACTCCGCCTCAAACCCGATTTCGCCCAGGCGCATCAAAATCTCAGCCTGGTGCTCTTGCTCGCGGGGCGGCTGGACGAGGCGTGGCCCGACCATGAATGGCGCTTGCAGCTCAAGGGGGTCGGCCTGTCCGCCGCTCGGCCATTCGCCCACCCTCGCTGGGCCGGTGAGCCGCTGGGCGCTCGGGTTTTGCTGGTGCATGCGGAGCAGGGTTTTGGGGACACGCTGCAGTTCTGCCGGTATGTGCCGCTGGCGGGTGCGCGGGGTCGGGTG
>DATMGU010000091.1:0-1712 GCA_035555315.1 Allostellaceae bacterium | reverse complement strand
ATCGCCCGGCTCCAGCGTCATGCCCTGGGTCGCATAAACGATGGTTTCGGCGACCGGGAACATCATGTTCGAGGTGTTGTCGGACTGCATCACCTTGCCGTTGACCCGGCTCTCGATCTTGAGGCCCTTGCCGCCCGGCGGCAGCTCGTCGGCGGTGACGAGCCACGGCCCGATGCTGCCGCTGTTGTCGAAGTTCTTGCCCATGTGCCACTGCGTGGTATGGCGCTGGAATTCCCGGATCGAGCCCTCATTGGCGCAACTATAGCCGGCGACGCATGAGAGCGCGTTGTCGAGCGTCATGTGCTTGGCGCGCTTGCCGATCACGGCGACCATTTCGGCTTCGTAGTCGAACGTCTCGGACGCACGCGGGCGCGTCAACGGATGCTGGTGCGGCACCACGGAGTTGAGGCCGCGCGCAAACAGCGTCGGGAATTTCGGCAGATTGTCGGCGTAGCGGCCTTCCTTGACGTGCTCCAGATAGTTGAGGCCGAGACAGATGATCTTGCCGGGGCGCGCCACCGGCAGCGCATACGCGAGGCCAGCGAGCGGCCGTATGGCCGACGCCGGTGCGCGCTTGGCAATCTCGCCTATCGGCCTGAGGTCGCCGTTGTGCTGCCTCAGCACCGCAGCGAGATCATTCGGCACCGACGGGTCGACCGCCTGCAGATCGATGACCCGATCGCCCTCGATGACGCCGAGCCGCAGGCCTTCCTCCATTCTGAAACCGACAATTTTCATAGGATGTGTTCCACGACTGTGTGATAGATCAAGTGCACGGGGTGTCGTCCAACCTCCGACCTGTCACGCCGCGCGGGGGCGCTCAGTAAACACAAAGTCCAGTCGTGATCCAAGATTCGATGATGAATAGAATCGCGTGACCAGTCAGCCCATGCCCATCCTGGCTTTCGAAAAAATCGCCAAGCGCTTTGGCGCAGTCGTGGTGGCTCAGGAGATCAACCTCGCGCTCGATGAGGGCGAGGCGCTCGGCATCATCGGGCCGAACGGCGCCGGCAAGACCACCCTGTTCGGCATTGCGACCGGCACCGTCGCGCCGGACGGTGGACGCGTCCTGCTGGCCGGGACTGATATCACCCGCCTGTCGCCGGACCGGCGTTGCCGGCTGGGACTGGCGCGCTCGTTTCAGATTCCGCAGCCGTTCGGCGGCATGACGGTGTTCGAGAACGCCGTGGTGGCGGCGGCGTTCGGACAAGGCCTGCGCGAGCGCGACGTATACGCGGCCTGCCTCGAAATTCTCGATCGCTGCGGTCTCGCCGGCAAGGCGAACCGGCTCGCCGGTTCTCTCACGCTCATCGACCGCAAGCGATTGGAGTTGGCGCGGGCGCTGGCCACGAAACCGCGCGTCCTGCTGCTCGACGAGGTGGCGGGCGGGCTCACCGAGCACGAATGCGGCAGCCTGGTGACGCTGATCCGGGAGGTGCGGGAGACCGGCGTATCGATTATCTGGATCGAGCACGTGGTTCACGCCCTCATCGCCGTGGTCGATCGCCTTGCCGTCCTGCATGCCGGCGCCATCATCGAGTCCGGCGAGCCCAATGCGGTGATCCGCAGCCCGCAGGTCGCAGAGATCTATCTGGGGATCGCCGCCGATGCCTGAGGCGCTGCTTGAAGTCGACGGCCTTGACGCCTTCTACGGCGACTTCCGGGCCCTGTTCGGCGTCTCGATGCGGGTCGCGGCCGGTTCGATCGTGGCG